>PAZY01000026.1:68192-160055 GCA_002715765.1 Rhodobiaceae bacterium
GNGAAGANTTTGANGCCACATTTGCTTANCATTTNGGTCTGACNAANCCGGTNATNGCNGCNATNAACGGNGCNGCNGCNGGNGTCGGNCTNGTNNTNGCNGCNTTNGCCGACCTTCGCTTTGCAGCCAAGGGNGCAAAGTTCACGACCGCNCATGGCCGGTTCAATTTTCCGGCAGAGTTTGGGCTNTCCTGGGTGTTGCCGCGTCTGGTGGGCCTGACCCATGCTAACGATTTGCTGCTCTCTTCCCGCGTGTTCCTTGCTGAAGAAGCGNTGGAAATGGGCTTTTTGAACCGATGCCTCTCGGAAGAGGAGCTGATGCCGGCGGTCTACGCCTATGCCGACATGCTGGCGGAGAAATCTGCCCCCGGCTCACTTCGCGAGACAAAATGGCAGGTTTACACAGATCAGCATCGGTCGGTCGGTGCGTCTGTCAAGGAAGCAGAGCACCTTCTGGAGACCATGATCACTCACCCGGATTATAAGGAAGGCATCAAAGCCTGGATGGAAAAACGCGCTGCCAAGTGGCAGGGTGGTTAATGCTGAAGAGCGTAGTTGGAAAGTCGCACAAGCGGTGATATATCGCGCTCCATGACACAGCTCGCCCATATTCGGAATTTTTCCATCGTCGCCCATATTGACCACGGCAAGTCAACACTTGCCGACCGGTTGATCCAGCTATGCGGTGGCCTCACCCAGCGTGAGATGAAAGCCCAGGTCCTCGACAGCATGGATATCGAGCGCGAGCGCGGTATCACGATCAAGGCGCAGACCGTGCGCCTCGATTATAAGGCGGCAGACGGTATCACTTACGAGCTTAACCTGATCGACACCCCGGGCCATGTGGACTTNGCCTACGAGGTGAGCCGCTCATTAGCCGCCTGTGAAGGTTCGCTTCTTGTGGTGGACGCAAGCCAGGGTGTGGAAGCNCAGACANTGGCAAACGTCTATACAGCGATTGAGGTCAATCATGAGATTGTGCCCGTCCTGAACAAGATTGATCTGCCCGCAGCGGAACCTGAGCGGGTCCGCGAACAGATCGAAGACGTGATCGGCCTTGATGCGAGCAATTCAGTCGATATCTCCGCCAAGACGGGTCTGGGGATCGAAAAGGTTCTGGAGGCGATTGTAGAACGCCTGCCCGCGCCCAAGGGAGAACCGGACGGTCCCCTCAAAGCGATGNTGGTCGANAGCTGGTATGATGCCTATCTGGGTGTGGTTGTGCTGGTACGGGTTATTGATGGCGAGATCAAAAAAGGTCAGCGCATCAAGATGATGTCCAACGGCGCTGCCTACACGATCGACAGTGTGGGGATTTTCCGTCCCAAGCAGGAAAAGGTCGCCTCTCTGACAGCCGGAGAAATTGGCTTCTTTACAGCTTCCATCAAGGAAGTGGCNGACACAGCCGTCGGGGACACGATCACGGAAGAAAANCGCCCGTGTGCAAAGGCGCTTCCCGGTTTCCGCCCGGCTCAGCCTGTTGTGTTTTGCGGNCTCTTTCCGGTCGATGCTGCCGAGTTTGAAGACCTGCGGGAGGCCATGGGCAAACTCCGCCTCAATGATGCCAGCTTCGAGTTTGAAATGGAGACGAGTGCAGCCCTTGGTTTCGGCTTCCGCTGCGGATTTCTGGGACTCCTGCATCTGGAAATTGTGCGCGAGCGGTTGGAGCGTGAGTTTAATATTGATCTCATCACNACCGCNCCAAGCGTGATTTATGAGCTGCATATGCGCAATGGTGATGTCGTGGAAATGCATAATCCGGCTGACATGCCGGATGTCATGCAGATCGACCACATCAAGGAACCCTGGATCAAGGCGACGATCCTCGTGCCTGATGATTATCTGGGGGCAGTGCTGAAGCTTTGTGAAGATCGCCGGGGCTCCCAGATCGATCTGACATACGCGGGGAGCCGCGCCATGCTGGTTTACCGGCTGCCGCTCAACGAGGTTGTGATCGATTTTTATGATCGGCTGAAAAGTATTTCACGCGGCTATGCGAGCTTTGATTATCAGATTGAATCTTATGATGAAGGCGATCTGGTTAAAATGTCGATCCTTGTGAATGACGAGCCGGTCGACGCGTTGGCGACGATTGTTCACCGTTCACGAGCGGAACAGCGGGGCCGCGCCATGTGTGAGAAGCTGAAAGAGCTTATCCCCCGGCATCTCTTCAAGATCCCGGTCCAGGCTGCTCTTGGNGGGCGCATTGTTGCTCGTGAGACGATTGCGGCCATGCGCAAGGATGTGACCGCCAAATGCTACGGCGGGGACGTCAGCCGGAAGCGGAAGCTCCTCGACAAGCAGAAAGAGGGTAAAAAGAAGATGCGCCAGTTCGGGCGGGTCGACATCCCTCAGGAAGCATTCATCGCCGCGCTCAAGATGGACGAAAACTGATCNGCCGCAGCCGGTGCNGATTGTTGTGGGCTTGTGGACGGCCNGGAAACGNCCTGACGGCGCCCAGTCGACCTCTGNGCTTACCCAAGCTACCTCCGGGCTGCAANGCTCCACAGGCTGGCAAAGAGGGCTGTCAGCCCCCCTAGGGTGGCGACAGCGGGAAACTTCAGGACTGAAACAATGCCCGGGTCCCAGAGTGCCGGCCACAGGTAGCGCTGGGTAACTGCCTGCATCAGATTAAGCGTGTCTGCAGAGAGCGCGAACCAGACCTCTCCCCCGGTGTGGAGCAGGCCCGAGCGGGCTGCAGGACCAGCCAGATCATAAATGCCGGTGGCAAGCGAGGCGAAGCCGAAGATCAGGGCCATCAGAAGTAGAAAACGTTTCATGAGTCCAAAAACACATAACGGGGCAATGCGTTTCAGCATGCCCCGTTATGCAGGCGTCCGCCAGCCGAAATGCTTCCCCCAAAGCATTTGCGGGGCCACCTTTTCGTGATGGGTTAGTCGCGGCGACGGAAAAGGAAAGCGATCAGGATCCCGATAACGCCAAACACTGCCCAGGACGGGAAGGAAAGGATGGAACTCAAGACCGGATCCGCCAGGAACCCGGGAAGGTTCGCAGCTGCCCAGGTGTTGGTTGCTTCAAGTGTCGCTGGATGGAGCAATCCCCACAACTCACTCAAAGAGCGGATCTTAATTTCGCCTGCTTCAAGGGTTTGAATGCCATCGGCCCCCAAAACCATCAGGGCAGCAGCGATGAAAATCAGCCCGATCAGTCTGAAAATGATCATATCTTTATTGGCCCCCCAGCCATTTACTCTTCGCAACAGAACGCGAATTAAGAAAACGGTAACGACTTACGCACGAAACGACAAGATGCCGCAGGCATAGGAATTTTCTTTATTGCGCCCTGAGTTGTTGCTTAACCCGCTCGCTCAGGTATATTGCGCGCCGATTCAAAGGAAAGTTTTCCCGTTGATCCGGAGAGGTGGCCGAGTGGCTGAAGGCGCACGCTTGGAAAGCGTGTAGGCGGTAATCCCGTCTCGAGGGTTCGAATCCCTCTCTCTCCGCCATCGTTCTGCATGTATTTTCAATAACTTACAAAACAGTCGGCAGTGAGGCTCGAATGTTCGCCATCACATGCCGGTGTTTCGCAGATNCGTATTTCACGATAGAGGCAGGGTTGCGCCGCGGCGTGCAGACAGGCCCGGAAAGGCCCTGTCTGCGGGGTGCGGCATCTTTGCTACACCGAATTTGCAAAATATAGTTAACACTATTCTAAGAGGNGTTAGTGGACCCGGGCGACCGAACTTGTCCGCCGTGGACGGAGAAAATACTCGGTCTTGTAGTTCAAACCGCCGGTCAGAATCTCTCCGACAGGGGAGGTATAAGTATAGTGGGCCTCCGCGACGATNACACTGCTCCCGGGGGTCGTAAGTCCAGGTGGAAGCGTATAGCTGGCACCGGCCGTGTAGGGCGCCATATTGTAGCCGTCACTCCAGGCGACCTTCAGATTGTTGTTCTGGTCCGCCACCACACTGGTGACCACTACAGACAATGTGGTCGGGTTGAAAGGCGCCATAATGGCTGCGCTGGCACCAAAAATATCCTCCATCATCCGGTCATCAATGGTGATCGACTGAGCCACAAGGTCGGCGACAGCGTTCCCTGTCTTGTTGAGCTTGCGGTCTGCAATCAGGGCGTTGCTGATCTCAACAGCGCCGAAATAGAGCGTGAGCATAAAAGGCAGCAGCAGCGCAAACTCCACCGATGACACACCGTCTTTCTTTCGGGTGAACGACAGAAGCTTGTGTGAGTGCAGCCAGCACAGGGGCGCACGGGTGGAAAAGAACAGCCTGCCGACGGACAATAAGTTCATGGTTCAGCCTCCCAGAATGTCGCCAAAGGGCTCGTTGCGAAACACAGCGCTGGAGCTCAGCAGCCGGTTGCCGCCGGACATGTTCTCCAGTCCGATCCCGATCGGTGTCAGCACATCCCAGACATAAAAAGCGCGCACCAGAACAATGTCGCCTGCCTGGCCGGGGTCATATTGGAAATTGAGATTAAGCTCGCCATTCTCGTCGATCGGGTCCTCAAAGTTCACATTGGTGAAGGCATCAAATGTGCGCACATCGACAGTAAGGTTTGTCTCACAATCCACAAACATGACGCTGCGGTCGCAGATGTTCTGCTTGAATTGTGCGGCCGACATGGAGCCACCCTGGGCAATCCCGGTCCGGATGAGGCGGGCGGCATCTTCCATCGCGCCTTCCATGGAAACCGAGGCAAAGAAAATCATTGCCGTTTCAATCATGGCGAAAAGTAGTGCCAGGAAAGGAATGGAGATCAGCGTAAACTCTACTGCAACACTGCCGTCCTCGCTCTGCCGATAGTTTTTCCGAAGCCGGCAAACACCATGCGTGCGGTGCCGGTTCTCCACAACATCATCTCTAATCTCAGTCACAGTGTGTGGTTGTCTGTTGAAACCGTTCCACAACCGCAAACCTGTTTTTGTGCCGAAAACAGTCACGGGAATACCTCGTTGAACATCTGCCAGCTGCCTGCCAGCTGGATCTGATGAACCAGTATTTACGCGTGAAGGTTTTCAGAGCGGTGATTTTGAGTGGCGCAATTTGAGACAAACTTGGCTGAAAATTGCATCAAACTTTACTCAATTTCGTACGGCGCATTTGAGCCTTGCTTAAAGCACTGCTGGCAGGCTGTACCGCGAGATATCTCCTTTTCCCCGCGTCATCTGACTTGCGGCATGGAGGGGTAAAAGATGGGTTTAACGCGGTATTAGCAGGAATAGTGGATATGAAGAGCATGATTGCAGGACGGATTGTCGTTGCCGCTTTACGGACACTGGCAGCTATTGGCGAGATGCAAAAAAGTCGCCGTACCTGACCACCGTACCCGAAAGGGNCGTTTACCCGGTGNTCTGGTTTGAGCGGGCAATGTTGTGAGCGCGTGGGCACGGTGCGCGCAGAAATTAAAGGCCATGCGTTTGATGCCAAGCATCAAAGGTGGAGTTAAAGGGCAATGGAAAACAGATTGAGCAGACGATTGACCCGACTGGGTGGGGANCTCAAGAGGTTCACCTGCGGGTTTGGAAAGTGCGGACGTGGCAACGTCGCGGTCACTTTTGCCGTCGCCCTTATACCCATTATGACAATCGCGGGTGCCAGTGTTGATGTTTCACGNGCCTATGTGGTCAAGGCCCGCTTGACCCAGGCGTTGGATGCNGCNGGCCTTGCAGTTGCAGGAACCCCCGGCGCCAGCGAAACGCGCTTGAAAGAACTGGCTCAGAGCTTTTTCAATGCCAACTATCCCGCTGCCGAAATCGGCGTTCCCGGCGACCTGCAGGTCACGCTCGGGCAGAACGTNGTGACACTGGCCGTGTCCGCGAGTTTGCCAACGGTCTTGCTGGGTATTGTCGGTGTCGACGAAATGACGGTGGGTTCGGAGGTGGAAGTCNCCAGAGAGACCAAAGGGCTTGAGGTCGTAATGGTGCTCGACAATACCGGNTCCATGGGATCGAGAGGAAAAATCGACGCACTGAAAACGGCATCAGAAAGCATGATCGAGATCCTGTTTGGTGACCAAACGCATCCTGAAAAGTTGAAAATGGGGCTTGTTCCCTTCTCCGCGGGTGTNAATGTCGGGACAGAGTTTGCACAAGATTATCTGGACATGAACGGGCTCTCTTCTATTCATGACGAGAATTTTACGCCCGGCACCAACCTCTGGGACCTTTATGCCGAAATCCGAAATCGTTCGTGGACCGGCTGTGTGCAGACACGGCCCTCACCTCTGGATGAAGAAGATGCCGAACCGAANTCAGGCAACCCGGATACGCTTTGGGTGCCNTGGTTCGCGCCGGATGAACCNGACAGNTCANGATACNACTATTANTCCAACAATTATNTGTCNGATGATNCNCNNAGAAANGANGAGNGAAGANGANCGTCAGCGCAACACGAGCAAATATGACAATGCCTGGGTGAGTTCGTCCAGTCGTGGGCCGGATGATGGTTGCGACATGCGCCCGATTACCCCCATGACCAATGACCGCGATTACCTGCTTGATGAAATTGATGCCATGAATGCTTCTGGGGTAACGCATATTCCTGTCGGTCTGGCCTGGGGGTGGCGTGTTATTTCGCCCGGCGCTCCCTATACNGAAGGCAAGGCATATGATGATCCGGAAGTGAACAAGGCCATCATTCTCCTGACCGATGGTGAGAATGTGTTGGGNACCCAAAACAATCACAACGGGTCTTATTACACNGCATATGGCTACCTTGCGGAAGGNCGGTTGGGCACGACCAACGGCTGGACGGCGTCCAACCGGTTGGACGACAAGACCGCACAGATTTGCGAGAACATCAAAGAACGCGGTATTCGCCTGTATACGATTACCTTTCAGGTCTCCAGTTCGAGCACGCAGACTTTGATGCGCGAGTGTGCGACCAGCCCGTCATTATATTTTGACTCGCCTTCAAATGAGGAACTGACGACCGTGTTCCAGGCAATTGCCCGTGACCTGTCGAACCTTCGTCTCAGCAGGTAGGGAAAGCCGACGCAAAAAGAAAAGGCGCTTCAATTGAAGCGCCTTTTTTGGCTTGCGTAATTCTAGTTGCCGCTGCCACCCCCTGCCGCGTCCTCCGCCATGGAGGTAAAGGAGGTCGTTGTCGTGATATAGCCGTCGGTGGGTATCTGTTCGTCAGCGGGATTGATAACCCAGACGCAACGCGGTGTGCAGCTATAGGTGTATTGGGCGGCGCCTCTATTGAGGGTCACCGAGGCATTCTGTGTTTCCACAACATGCAGATCGAAATTGGCAATCTGCTGCCCTGCTGCATCGAGAGCAATCAGGTTGGTCTGGCCGTAGGTCCGTCCGAGAACAACAATCGTGTCTGAATTGGCAATGGACACGTCAGCGATGGCGGGATTGCCGACAATCAGCGTTGCCGCAGGACGGGAGAGTTTCTGCATGCGGGATTGGCTGATCTCGACATTAAGATCAGCTGCGACCGCGGGGGAAGCGAGAAACGTCCCCGCCACAATGGCGAGTGAAAGACGTTGGCGAAAGGGATGCAGTCGTTTCATATGTTGCCATCCTGTATGTCGAAACGCGGACCCCGAAGGCGCGCGGAGAAAGTAGAACAGCACAGTACCGTTGAAAGCCTAAACGCTTCGCAAACGTGCAGATTTATCCCTGACCCGAGCAATGGATACCTATTGAGAAATGCTGAACCGCAGATCGCGAGCCGCCGGATCGTCGTGGTCAACTTCAGGTGCGAAGGATGTATTGCTGCGAAGAAAGCTTTGATTAAGCATTCTATCATTTTGAGTGCCGATTTTTACTTCGTGCGTACTTTAATACAAAAGTAAAAAAGAAAATTGTATTGATGAAGTCGAGGATTGGCTGGGGTGGCGAAATAAAAAACAAGGGTCAATAGAGTTGTAATCTTGGAATTAACTTTGGCGTAACGGCGGTGCCCTAAATTCATCCCAACCGCAGGGCACAGCCTACTGGCACCTAATGCGGTTTGGTGCAGTACTATGAGTATATGAGGATTTGAGTCATGACCAAGTTTATGAAGACTTTCGCGAAGGACGAATCTGGTGCAACAGCGATCGAATACGGCCTGATTGCAGCGGGCATTTCGATTGCGATCATCAGCATCATCCCGACAATCGGGACGAACCTGTTGGCAAAGTTCACGGCCGTTTCAGGCGCGCTGGAATAAGCCGGGTAATGCGCAAAGGACTATCCTTTGTGCGACAGAAAGGACCGTCGGGAATGTCTTTCCGGCGGTCTTTTTTTATGCGCGAAACCGCGCGGGNGCACAGCTATCGCGCGCAATTGGTCAACGGGAATTTACGTGACGTTTACACGCCCTCTGCAATCTGACGACATGGATCAGTGATGNCGGTTCGGTGGACCGCGAGGAGTAGTTTTGCTTGAGCTCATAATCATGTTGGCGTTTCCCGCCCTGCTGGTGGTCGCAGCAGTTGGTGACCTGATGACGTATCGGATCCCGAACTGGCTTTCGCTTGCGTTGCTTGCNCTTTTTTGTGTGGCCGTTCTCNTGTCAGATATGACCTGGCTGCAGGCAGGTATACATGCAGGCATCGGCCTGGTGTTGCTGGGCGTCGGCATGGCGCTCTTCTCATACAATCTGCTGGGCGGCGGTGATGCAAAACTGCTTGCGGCAGCGGGTGTGTGGATGGGATGGACGGCGTTNCCTGCCTATCTGGTCTGGACCGCATTTGCAGGCGGGCTCCTGGCTCTCTGTCTGGTTCTTTTCCGCCGGACACCATTGCCCGCAGGCTTGCCACTCTCGCCATGGGTCGCGCGCCTGCATGACCGTCAGGCAGGTATTCCGTACGGGATTGCCTTGGCTGTCGGNGCCCTGATGGCGTTGCCGCAAACCTTCTGGTTTGCCGCCCTTGTTTAGTGGGGCCTGGTGGGGNCTGGCAGGGTCTAGCTGGTTTTAACGGTTTGGAAAGATGCGGTGGCTCCGGGGGCTGAATGAACAGAAAAGCACCTCNCNGAAAAGAAGGTCGCGAGAAATTAACTATAAGTTGATTGAAAAGTCGTTTGATAGGTCCGAATGACCGTCGAAAGCAGAAGACAGGTGGTGGAATCGTGAACGCAATGAGAATTGGCATATTGGCGCTGGCCCTTGTGGCAGCTGGCCTTGCGGCCTTTTTGGTGCGGACACTTGTGTCGTCGGACACCCCTCAGCAGGTGAGTGCACCACAACCTGTAGANCAGCCGATGGCCGAAGTCCTGGTTGCCGCGCAGACGATCACGATCGGGCAGCGNGTGGGTAAAAGTGATTTAAGCTGGCAACGCTGGCCAGAGACGGCTGTCGCCTCAACCTTCATCACACGCGGAAANCAACCCGANGCNCAGGACGTTTACGCGGGCGCGATTGCNCGCGGTCAACTGGCGCAAGGTGAACCGGTCTCCGCCGCCAAGCTGGTGAGCTTTGAGAATGCGGGNTTTATGTCGGCACTGCTGTCACCTGGTATGCGGGCTATTTCCACAAAAATTTCACCCGAAACGGGCGCNGGCGGCTTCATTCTCCCAAATGACCGCGTTGATGTCATTGTAACGCGGCGGTTTCGCGGCGGCAGCGAGGCAGACGGTGGCGGTGAGAGTTTTCGCAGCTCAACCATCCTGCGCAATGTGCGTGTGTTAGCCATTGACCAGACTTTTGCGGAAGCAGAAGGGGAGCAGGTGGTTGTCGGAAAGACAGCGACACTGGAAATGCTNCCAGAGCAGGCGGAAGCCTTTGCCCTTGGCGAAGCGAGTGGCTCAATTTCGTTGAGCCTGCGCCCNCTGGCAGACCTTGCGGGTGGCTCGAAAGTTCCNGAAACCGTAGTGGCAAATGGTGAAGGCCGGTCCGCGTCAACGCGAAGCACCGGGACGGTACGTCTGCTGCGCTACGGTACGGAAGAAAATATCAGTGCGGGGAGTAATTGATGATGAAGATGAACGTCAGAACCCGCATACATGAGAANCTGAAAAGCGTGAGCCTAAAGAAAGCGCTGACACTTCTTTGTGTCGCGCTGCTTGCCGCCGTTGCGGGCCCTGGTGCGGATCGGAGCGTATGGGCGGCTGGCGACGCGCAACTTGTCCGGATTGCCGAAGGGGGGGACAGCACGGCCTCACGTTCGCTGGTTCTGGGGCTGAGCAAGGCGGCGATTATCGAACTGCCGGTCGAGGCACGTGATGTNTTGGTCTCCAACCCGGCGATTGTGGATGCTGTTGTGCGCACAACGCGCCGGACCTATCTGATCGGGATGGAAGTCGGACAGACCAATGCCTTTTTCTTCAACGAGCGGGGAGAACAGATCCTCAACCTCGAAATCAGGGTAGAGCGTGATCTGTCATCGCTGGATGAAATGTTGAGCCGTTTTCTGCCCAACGCCCGTATCAAGGTTGAGGCAGTGAACAATAATATTGTCCTGTCTGGTCGGGTGCCGAATGCATCGCAATCAGCCCAGGCACGAGATCTGGCTGCACGCTTCATNGGTGACGAAAAAANTGTTCTGAACATGCTGGCCATTGAAGGNAAAGAACAGGTGNTGCTGCGGGTCACGGTGGCGGAGATGCAACGCACCTTGATCAAGCAGCTCGGTGTTGACCTCACAAGCCGGGTGGATTTTGGCAGCCTTGTGTTGAGCCTGGCCACAGAGAACGCGCTTTCGTTGCAAGGGGGGTCACTGGGCGGGCTTACATCCTCGCCAAGCGGCGCACCCGCGACAGGTGGGTCTGATCTGAACGGTGCCTTGCGCGCGCTGGAACGCGCAGGGCTTTTGCGTACTTTGGCAGAGCCCAATCTGACGGCCATTTCCGGCGAATCTGCGAGCTTTCTTGCCGGGGGGGAATTCCCTGTTCCCAAGTCTCAGGACCGTAATGGCAATATTATTCTCGAATTCAAACCTTTTGGGGTTGGCCTGGGTTTCTCCCCGGTTGTGCTGGGTGAAGGACGGATCAGCCTCAAAATTTCAACAGAAGTGTCTGAGCTNTCTAATGAAGGATCTTTCGTTTTTCAGGGAACATCCGTGACGGACGCAAACGGGAATATTGTCTCCCGGGACGGTGTAACTGTACCGGCTTTGCGCGTNCGCCGGGCTGAAACAACGGTCGAGTTGCCAAGCGGTGGGTCCATGGTGATGGCGGGCCTGTTGTCGGAAAGCACAAAGCAGAACATTGATGGTGTTCCGGGTATCAAGGACGTGCCTGTTCTGGGGTCCTTGTTCCGCAGTCGCGATTTTCAGGATAACGAGACAGAGCTTGTGGTCATTGTAACCCCCTATCTGGTGGATGCGACAAGCAGGGACAAGATTGTCCTGCCAACCGANGGCTACGCGCCAGCCTCNGATCTGGACACGTTCCTGATGGGGCGGTTGAACGCAACGTATGGCGTCGCAGGNGCGCGACAGGTTGAAGGGTCGTTGCAAGGCCCNGTCGGGTTTGTGGTGGATTGAGGGAAGAGATGATGATGAGAAACCTGTTCCTGATCTTGAGTTTGAGCGCCACACTTGCTGCGTGCGGCGGGTTCAACGGGCGAGAGAANGCGCTGTTCGATGCGCGCTACACACATCCAATTGCCGTGGANCCTCAGGTGGTGACCATGGANATTGATGCCGGGCCNGAGAANGTGGCGCTGACACTCGCCGACAAAGCCGCCATCGAGGCTTTTGTCATCAGTTACAAGGCGCGAGGGCACGGTCCCTTGTCGATCTCGGCGCCGGANGGATCACCCAATGAGCGCACGGCTGTNGCGCTGGTCGCNGAAATTCGCGCGAAGGTGAAAGAGGNNGGTCTTTCCGAAGGCACACTGGGCTATGCGGCCTACCGCGCATCCAGTGCCAACGACACGGCCCCCATCATGCTGAGTTACCGTCGGTTTGTTGCNTCCGCAACGCCTTGTGGNAACTGGTCTGAAGATTATGCCTTCAATCCTGAAAACGGCAGAAGTCCGAATTTTGGATGCTCAACGCAGAGCAATCTGGCGGCTGTCATTGCNGATCCNGCAGANCTTCTGGGTCCCAGAGACAGCGACCCCGCTTATGCGCCGCGGCGTGATCAGGTGTTGGAAAATTACCGTACTGGTGCTGTAACCGAAGCAGAAAAATCTGAAAACGCCAGCGGTAATGTGAGTGAGGTTGCCGAATGAGCAAAGCAAATCCCATCATACTTGAGACCGATATGNACGAAGATGAGGACGAGTTCGTCACTCAATCNGTCGTCAAAGCCGTCCCGCGCATCTCAATCGAAGTGTTTTGTGAAAGTCCCGATACCGGTGTTGTTATTCAGCGCGCGGGCGAAGATCGGCGTCTCGCCAAAGCTCATCTGACTGTGCATATGGGNGGGATTTCTGCTGCGGTAAAGTATTATGCCGACACAGGAACCCCAAGCCTGATTATAGTGGAAAGCCGCGACGGTGGTGAGACCCTTTTCAATCAATTGGGTGCATTGGCGGAAGTCTGTGACGCGGGTACGAAAGTAATCATNGTTGGTCACCTGAACGATATCACCCTCTACCGGGAGATGATCCGCCANGGTGTAAACGAATATCTGGTGGCGCCATTGGCACCGCTCCAGATTGTGGATTCGATCTCGCGTCTTTACGCAGACCCNGATGCCCCGCCCATCGGGCGCTCCATCGTGTTCACTGGTGCGCGCGGCGGTGTTGGATCGTCCACAATCGCTCATAACGTCAGTTGGTGCGTNGCCGAAGGGATGCGTGAAGACGTAACCTTGATCGATCTGGATCTGCCGTTTGGAACGGCGGGGCTCGATTTNAATCAGGACCCGCTGCAAGGNGTTGCAGATGCGCTCGCACANCCGGAGCGGCTGGACGATGTGCTGCTGGACCGCCTGTTGTTGAAATGCACTGACCGCCTGTCNATTTTTGGTGCGCCNGGNACGTTGGACCGGGACGAAGAAATTTCGGCGGATGCCTGCGAAAGTGTCATCGAAGCGGTTCGTGAAACCTGCCCATGCGTTGTGGTGGACCTTCCCAATGTGTGGAACCGCTGGTCACGACAGACGCTTCTGAACGCGGATGAAATCGTTATTACCGCAACGCCGGATCTNGCAAGCCTGCGTAATACGAAGAATTACATCGATCTCATCAAGAAGTTCCGGACAAATGATACCGCGCCGCATGTGGTGCTGAANCAGGTGCGGATGCCCAAGCGGCCGGAAATTTCACCTGCGGATTTCGCCGATGCGATTGAGCAGGAACCGACATTGATCCTGCCTTTCAACCCGGTCCTGTTCGGAACGGCAGCCAATAACGGACAGATGCTGGATGAGGTCGATCCAAAGAATAAGACAACGACTGCCATTCACCATCTCGCAGCTCTTGTAACGGGCCGCCATGCCTTGCCTTCGAAACCGAGCANGAGTTTGCTGGGTGGCCTGCTGGGCGGTGCAAAGAAGAAAAAGAAGGGCTAANTCATGTTCGGTCGGCGACAGGAGCCGGGGTCAGGTCGTCCGCCTGTAACATCAGGTGGGGCAAGCNCACCGTCGGCGGCGAAGACAGCCGCAAAACCGNCCTCGCCACACCAGGCGCCTGCAGGGGGGAGTGCATCCGCGGGANCGGCTGCACCCGCAGCACCCTCAGCACCCACAGCACTCAAGGCACCGCCGCCCATGCCTCCCAAGCCGGGTGCAAAAAAAGCGGCCTCAAAGATCACGGTGACAAAANCCGGTACCAACAAGCCCGCTGCCCGTCTCGCCACGCCGCAGCCTGTTGCGCCACAAATGGCGCCGGCGCATGTGGGGGCGGATGTGCGTTCACCCGAATACTACAAGATGAAATCGTCGATCTTTAATGCCCTGATCGACACAATTGATCTTACCCANCTGGCGCAATTGGACACGGAGAGCGCGCGGGAAGAAATNCGGGACATCGTTAGCGAAATTATCGTCATCAAGAATGTTGTGATGTCGATCTCCGAGCAGGAGGATCTGCTTCAGGATATTTGCAATGACGTTCTGGGNTATGGGCCGTTGGAGCCTTTGCTTGCACGTGACGACATTGCCGACATCATGGTCAATGGCGCGGGCGCCACTTTTATCGAAGTGGGCGGGCGCGTAGAGCTGACAGGGGTCAAATTCCGCGACAATTCCCAACTGCTCAATATCTGCCAGCGTATTGTGAGCCAGGTCGGTCGTCGCGTCGATGAATCGAGCCCCATCTGTGATGCACGCCTCGCAGATGGCAGTCGTGTNAACGTCATCGCGCCGCCCTTGGCGCTGGATGGCCCAACACTCACCATCCGTAAGTTTCGTAAAGACAAGCTGATGATGANGGACCTGGTTGGCTTCGGGTCCATCTCCGCCGAAGGNGCGGATGTGNTGGGGGTTATCGGTAAGGTACGCTGCAATGTGCTNATATCCGGCGGGACAGGTTCAGGTAAGACAACATTGCTGAACTGTATGACAGGGTTCATCGACGAGGATGAGCGCATCATCACCTGCGAAGATGCAGCCGAGCTTCAGTTACAGCAACCCCATGTCGTTCGGCTCGAAACGAGACCGCCCAACCTTGAAGGTCAGGGCGAGGTTACGATGCGCGATCTCGTAAAAAACTGCCTGCGCATGCGGCCTGAGCGTATCATCGTGGGGGAGGTNCGTGGCCCGGAAGCATTTGACCTGCTGCAAGCCATGAATACNGGCCATGACGGTTCCATGGGCACGCTCCACGCCAACTCGCCGCGCGAAGCGCTTTCNCGTCTGGAAAGCATGATCACTATGGGTGGTTTTTCNCTGCCGTCGAAGACCATTCGCGAAATGATTGTGGGGTCAGTGGACATTATCGTGCAGGCCGCGCGCCTGCGCGACGGGTCGCGCCGTATTACCCATGTCACAGAAGTGCTGGGGACAGAAGGCGATGTGATCACCACACAGGATCTCTTCATCTACGACATTGAAGGCGAAGACGATCACGGCAAGATTATCGGGCGGCACAAGTCTACGGGCATTGCCCGCCCGGCGTTCTGGGACAAGGCGCGCTACTACAACCAGCATCACATCCTCTCGACCGCGCTTGATCGTGCACAGGGGTAGGTGTGATGGATCAGACAACATTGATCATTATTGCAATCGCCGGTCTTGCCGCAGTCTGTATTGTTGCGGTGGGGTTTGCCTTCACNTCCGGGAAGAACGCTAAATCCAGCCAGCGAATGACCCGCGTGGCCGCAGGTGGGGCACGCCGCTCCCGTGCGGATGAGAAAAGCGAAGGGGCCGTGGACAATAGTGGTCCGCGCCGCAAGCAGGTACAGGAAACGCTGAAAAAGCTGGAAGAGAAACAGCANCGTGAAAAAGAAAAGCTCACCCTTTCCCTCCGCCTGGAGAGAGCAGGGCTTGATGTAACCGCGCGTGCATTTTACATCGCGAGCGGCTTCACAGGATTGTTGGTAGCAATCATTGTCATACTTGCCGGCTTCTCGCCGTTGATCGCTCTTCTGGCNGGCTTTGCCGGTGGGTTTGGTGTGCCGCGGTGGGTGGTCAATTTTCTCACCAATAGGCGCCAGAAAGCGTTTATCGAGGAATTTGCAAACTCGCTGGATGTGATTGTACGGGGCGTTAAGGCTGGGCTCCCGATTAATGACTGTCTGAAAATTATTTCAGTGGAAAGCGCGGAGCCGGTACGNACGGAGTTTCGTAACCTCGTGGAAGGTCAGAAAATCGGTGTNACAATCGAGCAGGGGTTGCAAAAGGCATATGAGCGCATGCCATTGGCGGAAGTGAATTTCTTCATGATTGTTCTCGCCATCCAGCAAAAGTCAGGNGGNAATCTGTCCGAGGCGTTGGGAAATCTGTCCAAGGTTCTGCGTGATCGGAAGAAAATGCGGGCCAAAATTCAGGCGATGTCACAGGAGGCGAAAGCCTCTGCCGGTATCATCGGTTCATTGCCNCCNGCCGTGATGGGTATGATCTATCTGATTTCGCCGGAATATATCGATCTTCTTTTCAGCACAACCATGGGCAACATGATCATTGTAGGCTCTTTGATGTGGATGGGGATCGGGGTGTTGGTCATGCGCAAAATGATCAACTTCAACTTCTGAGGGGGCGATAATGTATTCAGNGCTCGAAAGCCTGTTCAGTATGGAAAACATGGTGATGTTGCTGACCGCCGTCGCAGCATTTGCAACCGTGCTGACGCTGGCAGGGCCCATGCTCACCACCGACAAGCTCTCAACCCGCATGAAGTCGGTTTCGACGGAACNTGAAGCGCTGCGCCGCGCTCATCGCGAGCAGATGGAACGGGAGAAGGAAGGACGCCAACTCAGACAGGCACCTAAGGACTTTATCAAACAGTTTGTCGACAAGCTCAATCTGATTGAACTGATGGAGGGTGAGGCTGTTCGGGGCAAGCTCAAGATGGCNGGCTTTCGTGGTCAGGCCCCGGTCTACTCGTTCATGTTCTTTCGCTTCGTCATGCCGTTCATTCTGTTTGCTGTGGCGCTGGTCTATCTGTCTTTTGTCAACAATTTCGGTCTGCAGCCGATGGCCCGCCTGGCCGCGTCCATGGGGGCAGCCTTTGCCGGNTTTTATGCACCCAACGTGTTTGTGCAAAACATGATCACAAGGCGCCAGGAATCGATCAAGAAAGCATTTCCAGACTCGCTTGACCTCCTTCTGATCTGCGTCGAGTCGGGTATGAGCGCGGAAGCGGCTTTCAACAAGGTGGCAACNGAGATCGGAACCCAGTCAGTGGAACTGGCCGAGGAACTGAGCCTGACGGTGGCGGAACTGTCTTATCTTCAGGATCGACGGCANGCTTATGAGAACCTTGCCATCCGCACCGGGTTGGAAGGGGTGAAAGCCGTGGTCATGAGCCTCATCCAGGCGGAGCGGTACGGCACCCCGCTGGGAAGTGCTTTGCGTGTGATGGCACAGGAAAACCGTGACATGCGCATGGCAGCGGCGGAGAAGAAAGCCGCCGGTCTTCCGCCCAAACTGACCGTACCGATGATCATGTTCTTTCTGCCGGTTCTCTTTGCCGTCATCCTCGGGCCGGCCATCATCCGCTTCGTTCAGGGTTAAAACGCGGGCAGGGCCGCAAGCTATGCATTCGGGCGCCAGCCTTCGCAAAAGCGAGACCCTGAATGCGCGAACGGATGTTTACGGAAAACGGACCTGCCGAAAGCCGGATGTGCAGGATTTATGGTGCGGATGGTCCGGCGATGGGGGCATCAAGAGCCTCCATCTGCTGCCAAAGAGCCGGCTGGGCCAGCATGTTCCGCAAATAGCTGATATTACCGACAGCCAGGCTTGGGGGCAGGTCGGCACGGGCAAGCCGCTCGGCCTCTTCAAAATCTCCTTGCAGACCAAGCACGAGGGCGAGGTTCTGCCGTGCGTGGGCACCTGCAGCAGGGTTGGCGACAGCGCGGCGAAGGGTTTCCTCCGCCCGTGCCAGTTCGCCGGAGAGCGCATAGGACAGGCCAAGATTGGTCAGGACCGTGGGATGCTCAGGAGCTAACTGCAAAGCAGCGTCATATTTCTGCTTGGCGCGGCTATGTTCCCCCATTTCGTCAAGGGCGACACCTTCAGCGGACAGGATAGTCCAGTCCGTCGGCAGCAGTACGCCCGCCTTCGCCAGCAAAGCCACCGCCTGGTCAGGTTTACCGCTCGCGGTGAGCGCTTTGCCATACTCAGCAAGAATATTGGCGTCATTTGGGTGCTGTGCTGCTGCCTGCTGTAAAACAATCAGAGCTTGCTGAAGCGAGCCCAGATGGCGCAGACCCCGCGCATATTTCGCGGCCGCCTCCGCATTCTGCGGGTTCTGTTCATATACACCGCCCCAATAGGATGCGGCGGCGACAAAATCTCGCGGATCGGTCATGTGAACAGGCAGGTCACTTGCTGCCCCGAGCCCCGGCCGCGAGGGTTCCCCGCCATTCAATGTCGTACATCCACTCAAAAGAGCGGCACTCAACATGGTGCCCCCCAAAAGGCGGGCCGTATATGAAAGAGAACGATTGAAAAGAGGTCGGGCCATAGGCAGTCACGTCTCATCTTGAACGGGCTTCGATTTCTGGCCTTATTCTGGCTGACAGGTCTCAAGAAAGGCTTAAGTATAAAACTGGATTCAAATTCAAAACCGCCCCTTTCGAGCATGCCCTGCTTCTGCTTATAGTGGCGCATGTCACTTGAACGCCTGAAACAATTCTCCTTAACCCTTCGTCAATGGTCAGCCCGTGTCAGGGCTGAGCGTTTGGGGCTCGACCATATGGGTTTCGACCGCTTGTTGCTGGTCGTGTTGGGGCTGGCTGTCCTCATCCTTCTGTGGTTTGGCATGGGGCGGGAAATTACCGGTTGGGATGATGCGGAAGAGAAGGTCACTTTTCTGCAAATCGGAACAGGCTCAACCGGTGGAACCTATTTCCCCATGGGTCAGGCGCTGGCGGCTGTTATCTCGCATCCGCCAGGCTCGGATGTGTGTGTGCCGGGTGGCCGTTGCGGTGTTGCAGGGCTGGTGGCCATCGCCAAGGCATCCGCAGGGTCGGTGGCCAATGCCAGGGCGGTCGCCGACGGGCGCCTGGACTCCGCGCTGATCCAGGCCAATGTTCTGGCTGCCGCCTATAATGGCTCGGGCGAGTTTGCAGGTGAAAACGCGCGTGAGAACCTGCGTGTCATTGCAAACCTTTATCCTGAGGCCATTCACCTTGTGGTGGCGCGTGGGCTTGATGTGGAGAGCCCGGCGGATCTGAAAGGCATGCGTGTTTCGATCGGGCCGGAAGGATCGGGGACGCAGGCAGATGCGAAGGCAATCCTCAAAGCCTACGGCGTGACGCTCGGCGATGTGGAACTGGTCGAGGTGGATGCGTCCCGTTCGGCAGAGATGATCCTGTCCGGCATGCTGGACGCCTATTTTCTGGTCGCCGGGGCCCCCGCGCGATCAATTGAGGATCTGGCCGTCCGCGGCGCGATCAATCTGGTACCCATAGCCGGGGCACCAGCGGAAAATCTGCGTCTGGAGCGGGCGTTCTACAGCGCCCTGATCATTCCGGATGGGACCTACCGTCATATAGAAAGTGTCGAGACATTGGGGATCGGGGCGCTCTGGGTCACGCGTTCAACCGAGCCGAATGACCTGGTGTATAAAATGACCCGTGCCCTGTTTGACGAGCGCAATCGCTCGACCCTGATTTCAGCACACGGGAGCGGGCGCGATGTGTCCCTCTTCACGGCTGTCCAGGGGGTGCCCATTCTGCTCCATCCCGGTGCCGAGCGCTTCTATTTTGAAGCGGGCATTCTGGAGCGTTAGGCACGGACTATCCGAAATCAGGGGGCTTTGGTCTCGGTCGCTGACGGAAGGATCACCGCTTGGGCAACAATGGCCGTCGTTCCGTTGAACGTGATCGAAGGGGTGCCATAGAGCTGATATCCTTCATCAAGGGCTTTCGACACGCGTTCACAGAACGCATGATCGTCCGGGCCGGTAAGAAGGCGGTATTTGAGTTTCGACATGATGGTTCCTCAAACAGGTAGTCTGTGCGCTTTCAGGGGTGGTTTTTGCGAGGCATTGCGGCCTTGTGCGCCACTCTATAAGGTTTTTAGACAATTTGTGCTAGATGTGGCGCCAAGAAAGGGTGGCTCACCCGTGTTTTCACCCGGCCTGCCACCAAATCACACACCCGCAAATTGAACGCAAGCAAAGCGCATACGCTTATCGAATGAAAGACCGCCGAAAAATGGAAAGCTCGATCCGGAACCTGTTTGTCACCGACCACAAACTGGCAGCCATCCCCATATGGGTTGTCCGCACAGACCGTGTCGCTGACTGGTGCGGTGCCCATGCGGGTGCCCACGCGGCCTGGGTTGAGACTGCAGGTTTCACCGGTGATGCGGGAAAGCTGCTTTTGCTGCCGGATGGAGCGGGCGGGCTTGGGGGCGTGCTTTTCGGTCTTGGTGCCGCTACCGACCCATTTATCTACGCAGCGCTTTCCGAGCAATTGCCCGCCGGTACGTATCGCCTCGTCGATCTGGATGAGGGTGCCGCGCGCCATGCAACGCTTGCCTGGGCAATGGGCGCGTATACATTTGAAAAATACAAGCAGCGCAACCGCACCAAGCCAAAACTGGTGGTGCCGGACAATGTGGATCTGGATGAAATCGTCGCACTTGCTGAAGCGATGACCCTCACCCGTGATCTGGTCAACACGCCGACCTGTGACATGGCGCCAGCGGATCTGGAGGCTGCTATTGCCCGCGTCGCGGGTGCAGCGGGTGCCACACTTTCGACAATCTGTGGTGACGATTTGCTCACTGAAAACTATCCGATGGTCCACGCTGTCGGGCGCGCGGCAGGGCCCGGCGCGGAACCGCGTTTGGTGGATTTTACCTGGGGGCCTGAAGATGCACCCAAAGTTACCCTTGTCGGTAAAGGCGTTTGTTTTGATACCGGTGGCCTCAACATCAAACCGGGTTCCTCCATGGGCTTGATGAAAAAGGATATGGGCGGTGCGGCCCATGTACTGGCATTGGCTTCTCTCATCATGCAGGCGAAACTGCATTTGCGCCTGCGCGTGTTGGTCCCGGCGGTCGAAAATGCAGTGTCGGGAAATGCCTTCCGTCCCGGTGACGTGTTGCACAGCCGTAAAGGGCTCACCGTCGAAATCGGCAACACAGATGCCGAAGGGCGTTTGATCCTTGCTGATGCACTCGCGGAAGCTGATAGCGAAGCGCCGGAGCTGCTGATCGACATGGCAACCCTGACGGGCGCGGCACGTGTCGCTCTGGGGCCCGACCTGCCTCCTTTCTACACGCATGATGATGCATTTGCCGCGGCGTTTGAGACCGAGACCATCAGCGAAGCGGATCCCGCCTGGCGCATGCCGCTCTGGCGTGCCTACGATGATTGGTTGCAAAGCAAGATTGCTGACGTCAACCATATCTCGGACGGGGGGCAGGCAGGGTCCATCACCGCAGCCCTCTTTCTGGCCCGTTTCGTCAGTGCGGCAAAAACCTATGTGCATTTTGATGTTTTTGCCTGGACGCCGCGCGCCCGGCCCGGCCGTCCGGTTGGTGGTGAAGCCCAGTGCATCCGGGCACTCTTTGGCTATTTGAAGAAGCAATACGCACCCGTCGAATAAGGTTGGTTTTTACCATCTTGGCGGCACTGCCAAGCCGCGTTAGACTGATCCGGCTCCGAAACGGCCAAACACAGTCAGAACGGAGATGGGGGAGTTATGGAGCTGAAGCCGCTAGATGCGCTGAAACTCTGGCACGATGTCGTGCTGGAAACGGTTCGCCGTGACAGCCCCGACCTGTCGGCGCGGCAAATGGCGATCCTCCTGACGGTTTATCTGGAAACGCCACCGCACACGGTGCGGGGGCTGGCGGCCAAACTCAATGTGTCAAAGCCGGCGATCACACGCGCGCTCGATACAATGGGTCAGAAGGATCTGCTGAAACGCAAGCGGGATGAAACCGACAAGCGCAATGTCCTGATACAGCGTACAGTGGCAGGGTCGATCTATTTGTCTGAACTGTCAGACATTATTATCGCGAAGGCGAAGGAACGCAGCTCTTGAATAAACCTCTCGGTCCGGACAAACGGCTGAACCCCTATCGGGCAGATCTCGCAGCTGCATATTTGCGCGGAGAGGTGGATGCGGCGAAATTTGTCGAAGGTGAAGACTGGCAGGTTTCAGCACCGCGCGCGGCTTTGCTCCGCCAGCCACAAAGCAATGCCCCCATGGATACCGAGCTTCTGTTCGGCGAGACGTTTCGCGTCTATGAGCGTGAAGGAGACTGGTGTTGGGGCCAGGCCGCACAAGATGACTATGTCGGCTATGTTGCCGCCAAACGGCTGACCAGTCTGGAAATCCCGATGACCCATCGCGTGGTTGCGCTGCGCACATTTCGGTATCCGGAGCCCAATTTCAAGTCGCGCCCCGTCCTCCCATTATCCATGAACGCCAAGGTGGTGGTAACAGGATCAGCCGGCAAATTTGTGGAGATTGCGGGCGGCGGTTATGTCGTGGTGCAGCATCTGGCGAAGATTGATGCTTTTGCGAGCGACTATGTTGCAGTGGCTGAGGAGTTTCTGGGCGNCCCTTACCTGTGGGGCGGGCGGGATGCCCGCGGGCTTGATTGTTCGGGACTGGTGCAAATGGCGCTGGAGCGTTGTGGTATTGCCTGCCTGCGGGATACAGATCTTCAGGAAGCGACACTGGGCGAACGTGTTGGCGGCATGGGCNAAATTGATAAGGTCAAACGCGGTGATCTGATCTTCTGGCGGGGCCATGTCGGCATCATGTCAGATGCCGTTACGCTTCTCCACGCGAACGCAACCCACATGCGCGTTGCAAAGGAAAACTTTCGCGAAGCGGTCAACCGGATAGAAAAGACCGACGGGCCTGTAACATCAATCCGCCGACTTCACGCCTAGCCGCGAGCCAGGAGCGGCGGTCGTCTCAGTTCGCCGCGACACCCGGCCCGGTCTCAAGATCAAAGGCCGCAGCCATGAGTGTCTTGGTATAGTCGTTCTTCGGATTCTCAAAAATTTCCGTAGCAGGGCCTTGTTCAACAACCTTGCCGCTCCGCATNACAATGACCTGATTGGCCAACGCACGCACCACTTTCAGGTCATGGCTGATAAAGAGATAGGCAAGATTATGCCGCTTCTGAAGTGTGCGCAGCAGGTCCACAATTTGTGCCTGGACGGACATGTCCAGTGCACTGGTTGGTTCATCAAGCATGACGAATTTGGGTTGCAATACCATTGCGCGCGCAATCGCGATGCGTTGCCTTTGTCCTCCTGAAAANTCATGCGGGTAACGATCCTGCATGGCCGGGTCAATNCCGACTTCCTGCAAGGCTGCCGTCACACGCGCGCGCCGTTCAACCGTTGAGAGATTTTTATTCTGCACCAGCAAACCTTCTTCCACGATCTGTGAAATCGAAAGTCGCGGAGAGAGAGAGCCAAACGGGTCCTGAAATACGATCTGCATTTCCTGACGCAGTGGGCGAATGTCTGCCGAACCCAAGGTGNCGATTGCCTGCCCCTGGAACCGTATTGGCCCATCGCTGGAAATGAGGCGCATCATGCCAAGCCCGAGCGTCGTTTTGCCAGAGCCGCTCTCGCCGACAATGCCGACCGTTTCCCCCTGGCGGACTTTGACCGAAATGCCGTCAACGGCTTTCACATGATCGACGGTTTTGCGCAGAAATCCCTTCTTGATCGGAAACCANACTTTCAGGTCATCAGCCTCCATCACCAGCGGTGCACCCTCCGGGACNGGTGAGGGCTGTCCTTTCGGCTCCGCGCTGAGCAGGTGCTGGGTATAGTCNTGAGCCGGGTGGCTGAAAATGCGTTCGGTTGGGCCGTGTTCGACCACCTCGCCGCCTGTCATGACATAGGTCCGGTCCGCCATTTTGCGCACAATACCCAGGTCATGCGTGATCAGCAGCAGGGCCATACCCATTTCTTTNTGCAGATCTTTCAGAAGCGCCAGAATTTGCGCTTGCACGGTTACGTCGAGCGCGGTCGTCGGCTCATCGGCAATCAGCAAGTCGGGCTCATTGGCCAGCGCCATNGCGATCATGACCCGCTGTCTTTGCCCACCCGAAAGCTGGTGCGGATAGGCACCCAATCGCGAGGCCGCATCACGAATGCCGACTTTGGCCAACAGTTCCAGCACACGGGCCCGAGCGGCGTTTTCCCTGAGGCCCCGGTGGCGGATCAGAATTTCCCCNACCTGTCTCTCAATCGTGTGGAGCGGATTGAGNGATGTCATTGGTTCCTGAAACACCATGGAGATCTTGTTGCCGCGCACGGANGAAAGNTTGGCTTCGTCCGCCCGCATCAGATCTTCACCCTGAAAGCGGATATGTCCGCTGGGATGAGAGGCTTGTGGGTAGGGCAGCAGTTTCAGCACGGAAAGCGCGGTGACAGACTTGCCCGAGCCGCTTTCGCCGACCAGTGCGACCGTCTCTCCTTTGGCGACGGACAGCGAAACCCCTTTCACNGCATGGGTGACATTCCCGCCNTGGGTGAAGTCCACACCCAGGTCAACAATATCCAGCAAAGGTTTGGAAGCGTCACTCATGCCAGTGTCTTTCTTGGGTCAAAAGCATCCCGGACCGCTTCACCGATAAAGATGAGAAGTGAGAGCATCAGCGCGATTGTGAAAAAGCCGGAAAACCCGAGCCACGGGGCTTGAAGNTTTGCCTTGCCCTGTGCCAGCAGCTCCCCGAGCGATGGCGAGCCCGGGGGTAAGCCAAAACCCAGAAAGTCGAGTGAGGTCAATGTCGTAATCGACGAGTTCAAAATAAACGGCATGAAAGTAAGGGTGGCAACCATGGCATTGGGCAGCAGATGCTTGAACATGATGACCCCATTTGAAACACCAAGCGCCCGCGCGGCATTCACATACTCAAAATTTCGACCGCGCAGAAATTCAGCCCGGACCACCCCCACCAGGGCAACCCAGCTGAAGAGCAGAAGAATGCCAAGCAGGATCCAGAAGCTCGGNTCAATGATCGCTGCAATGATGATCAGCAGATAAAGCTGCGGCACGCTGGTCCATATCTCAATCACGCGCTGGAAAATGAGATCAACCCAGCCCCCGAAATACCCCTGCGCTGCACCGGCGGCAACGCCGATAATGGATGAGAAGAAGGTGAGNATGAGGCCAAACAAAACGGAAATCCTGAAGCCGTAAATAAGACGCGCCACCACGTCGCGGCCCTGATCGTCGGTTCCAAGCCAGTTCTCCGCGCTGGGCGGGGCGGGAGCGGGNACCGGCAGGTCGCGNTTGATCGTGTCATAGCTGTAACGGATAAGCGGCCAGACAATAAGACNGTCGGCNTTCGNGATCAGGTCTTGCACATAAGGGTCGCGATAGTCAGCCTCGGTTGCGAAGTCNCCCCCAAAAGCGGTTTCCGGGTAGGCCGTCATGAACGGAAAATAGAGGCCACCATCAAATGTCAGCAGCAACGGTTTGTCGTTGGCAATGAGCGGGGCAAACAGCGTAACGACAAACAGAACCAGGAAGATGTGTAACGACCAATAGCCACGCCGGTTCGCTTTGAANTTGCGCCAGCGGCGTTGATTGAGTGGTGTCATGGGGGGCAGATGCAGGCGTTTTGCAAGNGACATGATCAGACCTCCCTCGAGTCAAAGTCGATCCTGGGATCAATCCACGTATATGTCAGATCACTGATCAGCGTGATCACCAGCCCCAGAAGGCCGAAAATATAAAGCGTGCCGAACACAACCGGATAATCCCGGTTGATGATGCTTTCAAAAGACAATAGCCCCAGCCCGTCGAGTGAGAATATCGTCTCGATCAACAAGGAACCGGTNAAAAACACACCAACAAATGCGCCNGGAAAACCTGCAATGACAATCAGCATCGCGTTGCGAAACACATGGCCATAAAGGACTTCGCGNTCCGACAGGCCNTTTGCACGCGCCGTNACCACATATTGTTTCTTGATCTCGTCAAGGAAGGAGTTTTTGGTGAGNAATGTGGTTGTCGCAAANCCTGAAATCACCATGGCGGTGATCGGAAGCGCCAGATGCCAGAAATAATCAGCCACCTTGCCAAACCAGCTCAACTCGTCCCAGTTTTCAGATGCAAGCCCGCGCAAGGGGAATACATCGAAATAGGAACCACCCGCAAACAGCACAATCAGCAGGACAGCAAACAGAAAGCCNGGGATCGCGTAGCCAACNATGATGACGGTGCTGGTCCAGATGTCGAGGCTCGTACCGTCGCGTACCGCCTTCATCACGCCNAGCGGAATNGAGATCAGATAGGTGATGAGTGTCGTCCAGAGGCCNAGTGAAATCGAGACAGGCATTTTTTCGATAATCAGGTCCACCACACTGACATCACGAAAATAGCTTTCACCGAAATCAAAACGCAGATAGTTCCACACCATCAGGCCGAAGCGTTCATAAACCGGCTTGTCAAANCCGAACTGCTTTTCAAGGCTCGCAATAAACTCNGGGTCAAGACCCTGTGCCCCGCGATACTTTGAGGTGACGTCCGCGGCCGCCCCGGCGGAGAAATCCCCACCCCCGGTACCGCCNACCCGTGCCGTCGCAGAGACTTCCGTCCCCGTGACTTGCGCAATAATCCGCTCAATGGGCCCGCCCGGCGCAAATTGCACAATGGTGAAGCTCACCAGCATGATGCCCAGAATGGTCGGGATCATCAGAAGCAGGCGTCGTGCAATATAGGCAGCCATAATAGGTCCGATGGTTGAAAGCGGGCGGAGTGCCCAAAGAAAGATTTACAAAGAAGGTATCATTCGAAAAGACAGATTAGCGGAAGTGCGGGCATGGCCCAACCCCTTGTGCGTGTTAACATTATTCCGCTGGCGGTTTCGATGCGGTATCGGATGTTGAACGGGCGCGGGGGGCATTCGCGGCTTTGGCCGGGTCCACCCACCAGGTGTCAATCACCCCGCGCGTGTCGGGCATCGCGGCGCCACGGGCATACGTGGGCGCTTTCTCCGGCCAGGCAAACACGTCCCAGAAGGCAAGATTATGNGCGGGCTTGAACCAGTGCGGGATCCAGTAAAATCCGGACCGGAGCACACGGTCCAGCGCACGAGCCNCTATTTCCTGTTCAAGCCGTGTTTCAGCGGAGATCACATCCTCGACCAGCGCGTCGACCACCGGATCGGAAATGCCNGACAGATTGTTGCTGCCCGGCGTATGGGCAGAGGCNGACGCNAGATAGTTCTTCAGCTCAATCCCCGGCGTGGCCCCGACCGAGAACCGGCGCGTGATAATGTCAAAATCGAAATTCTTGACCCGCTCCTGATACTCNGCNGAGTTCACAGGACGAATGCGGCTTTCAATACCCAGGAGGGTCAGGTTGGCCTGAAGCGCGGATATCACACGCTCGAAGGTCGGGCTGTCACTCAGGAATTCAAGGCTGAGTATCTCGCCCGCCGCATTCTGGCGCTTCCCGTTCACAATCTGCCAACCGGCTTCTTCCAGAAGTGTGCGGGCACGTAACAACATGCGTCGGTCCTTGCCGGATCCGTCTGAAACAGGCGGTTCGATCGCGGGGCCAAATACCCGCGGTGACAGTTGGTCGCGATAGGGGGCAAGGAGGTCTATTTCTTCAGGCGAAGGGGCGCCACGGGCCCGCATGACTGAATTTTCAAAATAGCTCCCGGTGCGTGTGTAAAGCTCAAAGAAATGATTGCGGTTCGTCCATTCGAAATCAAAGGCAAGGCCNAANGCTTCACGCACACGCGGATCNGCCATCTGGGGGCGCCGTGTATTGAGAAACCAGCCTTGTGCGCCGGACGGCGTATCGTCGCGTGTGGTGAGCAGCAGGACGCGTCCCTGATCTACGGCGGGGAAATTGTATTCCGTTGCCCAGACTTTGGAGGTGAATTCCTCGCGAAAAAGATATTCCCCCGCCTTGNAGGCTTCAAACTGAGCCGTCCGGTCGCGATAAAACTCAAANCGCACAATGTCGAAATTCCAGCGACCAATATTCACATTGAGATCGCGGGCCCAATAATCATCGACCCGCTGNTATTCAATGAAACGACCTTGTTTAAAACGCCCGACGCGATAAGGGCCGCTACCCAGCGGCGGTTCCAGGGTCGATTGATCAAAGGCATGGGCGGTGTAATAGGCTTGCGAGAAAATAGGTAATTGCGCAATCAGGAGCGGCAGATCCCGCGTTTGTTTGCCTGTAAAGCGCACCCTTAATGTATGCGCGTCCAGCGCTTCCGCATTCGCCATCTCCTTGATAGAGAGCGAGATGAGCGGGTGCCCTTTNTCTTTCAGCAGAAGAAGGGAAAACGCCACATCATGCGCTGTAAGAGGCGTGCCATCATGGAAACGGGCTTCCGGGCGCAATGCAAAAACAACGCTGTTNCCGTCGTCAGCAAGATCGGCGGTCCTGGCNACCAGACCGTAGACCGCGTCCGGCTCATCGCCAGAGCGTGACATCAGCGTGTCGAAGGTAAGCTCTGCGCCCATNGCCCCGTTGCCACGAAGAATATAGGAATTGAGACTGTCAAAGGTGAGCGGCGACTGGTTGAGGATCCATGTCGGGCCGATCTGNCTGAACGTGCCTCCCTTCGGCGCGTCCGGGTTCACATAGGAAAAATGTGCAAACCCTTCTTCATAGTGGAGGTCGCCGAAAACCGACATGCCATGCCGGGGTTCGGCCTGGGCGGAGAAGGCACCCAAGCTCAACACAAGCCCAAATATAAGCGTTGGCGCAAGGTTGCGGCCGCGAGCTGCCGGTTTCGTCCACCGGATTGTTTTCAATTTGNTGTCTCCACGTGCCACCAGGTCNTGGGGAAGCCTGGNTTGAATGCCGGTGTCGGGTCCGGGTGTTGGATACGGTCCCATATCGCGGCACGCAGATAGGGAATATGCCATTGCGGCACCACGTAATGGNTCCACAACAATACCCTGTCGAGAGNCCGGGTNGCGGCTACCAGTGTTTCGCGGTCTTTGGCAAAAATAANCTCATCCACAAGCGCTTCGACTACCGGGTTGCAGATCCCGGCAATATTGCGTCCACCTTTTTGCACCGCCGCCGCACAGCCCCAGAATTCCCGTTGCTCGTTGCCGGGAGAGAGCGACTGACCGAAATTACCGATCACAATATCAAAATCGTAAGTATCCAGCCGTGCCTGATATTGGGATGTGTCGACGATGCGGATCGATCCCTTGATGCCGAGCTTGGCAAGTGTTTGCAGATAGGGTTGCACGATGCGCTCAAACACCGGCGAGACAAGGAGAAACTCGGTCTCAAACGCCTCACCGGTCTCTGTATGCACAAGCACACCGTCGCCGTTTACAGTGTAGCCGGCCTCCTGCAGAAGTTTTGTGGCAGTCCGCAATTGCCGGCGATTGTCGCCACTGCCGTCCGTAACCGGATTGGCAAACGGTTCAGTGAAGAGCGGCGCGGGCAACTGTTCGCGGAACGGTTCAAGGAGAGCAAGTTCTGTGCCTTCCGGTACGCCGCTTGAGGCAAGTTCAGAGTTGGCAAAATAGCTTTCAGTCCGCACATACTGGCCATAAAACAGTGTTTTATTCGCCCACTCAAAATCAAAGGCAAGGTTGAAAGCCTCGCGAACCCGGGCATCCTTGAACTTGTCGCGGCGCATGTTCATGACAAAACCCTGCATGGTTTCAGGATTGAGTGTGCGCAATTCTTCCAGGCGCACCCGGCCCTCGCGCCGTGCAGGAAAATCATAGGCGGTTGCCCAGTCCTTGGCGGAATTCTCAAACCGCACATCCAGCTGGTCGCCCTTGAACGCTTCAAGCGCGACCGTCGTGTCGCCGTAATAGTCAAAACGGATACGGTCAAAATTGTGGGCACCCACATTCACCGGCAAATCCTTGCCCCAATAGTCGTTCACGCGCTCGTAGGTAATGCTTTTCGGTGCATCAACAACAGACACACGGTAAGGCCCGCTGCCAAGCGGTGGTTCGAGCGTGGTGGCTGTGAAGTCCCGTGTTGCCCAGTAATGTTTGGGAAGAACGATCAACTGTCCCACAATCTGGGGTAACTCGCGATTGCCCGATATGGCGAAATTAAAACGAACTTTAAGAGGGGAAAGTTTCTCCGCGCTTTCCACATCGGCATAATAGGCATTGTAGAAAGGCATATTGGCTTTCAGCGTCTCAAACGACCAGATCACGTCTTCCGGTGTAATGCGTGTCCCGTCGTGCCACTTCGCCTGTGTGCGCAGGGTGAAGGTGACAGAGGAATAATCATCCGGATAGGAAACACTTTCTGCCAGCAGACCATATTCACTGGCCGGCTCGTCATACGCGCTCGCCATGAGCGTGTCATAGATGAACGTCAGCCCGGTCGCGGGGGAGCCTTTGATAATGAAAGGATGGAGGCTGTCAAAACTGCCGATGGAGGAATAACGAAGCGTGCCACCTTTGGGGGCATCAGGGTTCACATACTCAAAATGCTCAAAATCCGCATCATACTTCAGCGAACCAAAGAGCGAGAGGCCATGCCGCTCTTCTTGCGCGTGCGCGGGCGTGGCCATCAGCGGACCGGTCATCAAGAGGCTGACCGCAAGGGCACCCAGCGCCCGGACTTTCCCTGTTAACCCGATTGTTTTTGTCACGCGGTTCTCCCCCTCATGTACTTGTCGCTAGCCCGCCCATCAGACAGGCTGAATATGGCAAAGAATGGGCGTCGGATATCATCTCCCCACTATAACGAAAAGGCGCCCGACTTGTGCCGGGCGCCTCTCAATCAATTTGACAAATTCGTAATGGAGCGTCGCCATGCGGGCGGCGCGAGCCTGATTATTCTGTCGGGAGCGCCAGGTTGGAGCCCTGTTCATTCAGATAGGCCAGGATGTTCGCCTGGTCAGTCGGCTTGCGCAGGCCAGCAAAGGACATAGCCGTGCCGGGTACTGCCGCAGATGGCTTCTCCAGGAAATGGGCAAGATTTTCAAATGTCCATGTGCCGCCCATGTCAGACATGGCCTGCGAATAGTTGAACCCGTTGCCAGACGCCACAGCGCGGCCCAGAATACCATAAAGGTTCGGACCGACTTTGTTGGCGCCACCTTCGTCAAACGTGTGGCAAGCCGCGCACTTCTTGGCAACTTTCTCACCTTTGGAGGCATCAGCGCTGGCAAGAAGAACCGCAAGGCTTGGGCCTGCTTCTTCTTCAGCTGCTTCGCCACCGTCAGTTTCAGTGCCTTCTTCCGCCACTTCCACCGGATAGGAAGCGGGGTTTGCCGCCTCGGTTGCGTAAAAGACGGAACTAAGTTCCCGTACGCCAATGATCACGAGAACGGAGGCCAGCAAAGCGCCTGCAATTTTGTTGAGTTCGAAACTATTCATGGAAAAGCGGCTCCGCCTTAGGTCCTGGTAATGAACCCGGTCACCGGGTTCAGTAATGGCTCTTAAATGTGGTCGCAAATGGGAAAAGACCCGCGATAGGTCCCCCACCTGCCGGTTGCGCGGACATTACCCGCTTCCGCAACCTGCCCGCAACCCGTATAAAACCAAAATGTCTGCGGCGCTCTGCCGCTGTTTTCGTGGCTTTTTGCCGTAAGACTGCAAAAGATGGACAAAATACGGATCAGGATCGTCCATCATGGGGCGAATCGCTGGTTCACAAAACAAAATGAGCTGTTTTCATGGGTTCCTTGCCAATCATTCTCATCCCGGCCCGTATGGCGTCAACGCGCCTCCCCGACAAGCCCCTGGCCGACATTTGCGGGACCCCGATGATCGTGCAGGTCATGCACCGGGCAAACGAGGCCGGTATCGGCCGGGTGGTTGTTGCCGCAGCGGAAACGGAGATTGTGGATGCCGTAACCGCAGCGGGGGGAGAGGCGGTTCTGACAGACCCTGACCTGCCGTCAGGGTCTGACCGGATCTGGCAGGCACTGGAAAAAGTGGATCATGCCGGCAAGCATGATGTGATTTTGAACGTACAGGGTGACCTGCCAATCCTCGATCCTGCCATCATCAAGACCGCGCTTGATGTGCTGGAGACGACCGATGCAGATATCTCGACCTTGGTGGCGGAAATCAGCAAGGAAGAAGAAAAAACCAACCCGAATGTCGTGAAGGCGGTTTTGGGCCTCAAAGCCGGAGAGCGGGTGGGCCGCGCCCTCTATTTTACTCGGGCAACCGCACCCGCCAACGAAGGCCCGCTTTATCATCATATCGGGCTTTACGGTTATCGCCGCGCGGCTCTCCAACGCTTTGTGAGCCTGCCNCCCTCNCCACTGGAANTCAGAGAGAAGCTGGAGCAACTGCGCGCGCTTGAGGCCGGCATGACGATACAGGCGGCACTGGTGGATACNGTGNCTCACGGGGTGGATACGCCCGCNGATCTGGACNATGCCCGCAAAATTCTCGGGCAAAAGAAGTAAGGGACGAAACCAATGANCAATCCGACAGCNCCCAACGTGCCGGAAAACATTATCGTNTTTCAGGGGGAGCCCGGGGCCAATTCGCATATCGCCTGTCGTGATGCGTTTCCGGATATGCTGGAGCGTCCTTGCGACACGTTTGAAGANGCATTGAACGCAGTCAAGGAGGGGGAAGCCCGCCTTGGTATGATCCCGATTGAAAATTCAGTCGCCGGGCGCGTTGCCGATATTCATCATCTGTTNCCCGACAGCGGTCTTTACATTATCGGCGAGTATTTCCTGCCGATCCGCTTTCAATTGATGAGCGTGAANGGAGCAAAGCTCGACGGGCTGAAATCTGTNCAATCCCATGTCATGGCATTGGGGCAGTGCCGCAAGCTNATTCGCGAGTTGAGATTGAAGGCGGTCGTCGGGGCAGATACAGCAGGGTCCGCNCGGCAGATTGCGGAACTGGGGGATCCCACCCGCGCGGCACTGGCACCGGAGCTCGCGGCAGANATTTATGGGCTCGAAATACTGAAGCGCGATGTGGAGGATGCCGCCCACAACACCACCCGCTTTGTTATTCTGGCCAAAGAGCCAGACGATGCGGAGCCCGAAGACGGACCGGTCATCACAAGCTTTATCTTCAAGGTGCGCAACGTCCCCGCCGCGCTGTACAANGCCATGGGCGGTTTTGCGACCAATGGCGTCAACATGACCAAGCTGGAAAGCTATCAGGTTGGCGGCTCCTTCAACGCNACCCAGTTTTATGCCGACATTGAAGGGCATCCGGCCTCGCGCAATGTGCGCCTCGCGTTGGAAGAGCTTCAGTTTTTCTGTTCGGAACTGAAAATTCTGGGTGTCTATCCCGCAAGCCCTTTCCGGGCGGACATGCCTGTCACCGGGCGGGATTAAAGCTTAGTTGAATTTCGCAAGNCAGAAGACGTTTCACACAGGATAACATTTTTTTGTTTCTTGTTGTTTTCCCCTGTGTCGCCTTCCGGCGCAGGATGCACGTCCACGCCCGACCTGATCCCGGGCGATCCGGCACNCTCGCGCCTTNACAACCCATGCGGTTGGCGCCGGGGAGCGAGATGGGAAGGCGTGCTTCCCGCAAGAGAAGTATTGGACTTTGCGTTATTCGTTTGCCTCCCTCTCCCTGCCGGACATTCGCTCCCGGCTTGCCATAAAGCGGCTTGACCTGAGCCGGTTCCATGCAGGCGACAGTCTTGTGGCCCTGCTTTTTGTCAGCATCGGCTTGTTGCTTTACGTCTGCTTCGGCAATGCACGTTTCTATCAGGAAAACGCGCTCTTTGAGTTCGGNCAGAATATTTTGCTCCTNATGGGGTGCGTTGCGTTTTTCATCGCNACCAGCCGTGCTGCCAGCAAAATATGTCACTCGATCATGTGGGGCCTGACCTTGTTCTGCGCGAGCCTGTTCTTTCGTGAACTGGAGGTCCGCGGGACGATGCTGGAAGCCTATCTGGAAGTCTTTTTCCAGCATCGGATTCACTATCTGTTGCTGCTGGTCTTTTGGTCTATCCTGCTTTTGGTCGCTTTTGCGGACTTCAAGGAAACTTGGGANCGTGCCCTGCAATGGGGGTTCAGTCGGTCGGGTGTCTGGCTTCTGGTGGGNNTCGGCNTCTACATCACCGGCGACATGGCGGAGAAGAACTTTTTCACCCGTGAGGAAACAATGGCCAAAATGATCGAGGAATCATTGGAACTCCTCGCCACTTTGAACATTTTCTGCGCGGGCTATGTGACTTTGCGACGGCAGGAAACGCTCACCACTTCTCTACAAACGCTTTCACCAGATGGTGAGCGATAGCGAAGGACGGCGGCACAAAGAAGTCNCGCGTCTGGCCGGCAACAGCGGGCACCAGCTCGTCACGGCTAAACCAGCGCCCTTCGGACAGCTCCACACCATCAATGTGAAACTCTNCGCTCTCTGCTTCCGCAATACAGCCGATCATGAGTGATGACGGGAACGGCCAGGGCTGCGTGGANTGATAGCGCACGGATCGGGTAACGAGTTTTGCCTCTTCATCAAGCTCGCGCGCAACCGCTTCCTCAATGCTTTCGCCCGGCTCAACAAAGCCCGCAAGTGCAGAGAACATTCCCTTCGGGAAGAGCTTCTGTCGACCNAGAAAAGCCTTGTCCCCGTATGTGGCAAGCATAATGACGACCGGGTCTGTCCGGGGAAAATGTTCTGATTTGCAGGACGGGCAGGCCCGCTTGTAGCCGGCTTCGGCAACAAGTGTCGGTGTGCCGCAAACCGCGCAGTGCTGGTGCCGTGCGTGCCAGTCAATCATCGCTTTCGCTTGCGCCAGAATGGCNAGCTCCGTGCCGGGAAGGGCAGCGCTCATGCCGAGTCCGCGCAGATCATCAAAGGAGCCCAGGCCCTTCAATGGACCTTCATTCACCGGGTCTTTGAGTGCCGAAACATCATGGGCGAAAAGCGCTTTGCCACGTTTGTTGATGCCCAGAAAGACGGTCGTNCCCTGGGGCGCNNCACTGCGCACCAGTTCAAACGGCATCCAGCCCACATCAACGCCCATNCCTTTTTGTGCTTCNGGCAAAATGAGCGGTTTCAGATAGTGGAGCGGCACGCAAAGCGTTGAAGGGTCGGCCATGCGCGCGTCAAGCCATGCCGGATCTGTGCGGAAATGGCCCGCGCGGTCCAGCGGATTATTGGCAAAAATATTAGGATTGGCCTNAAGCGCCATGGAACCAGCCTCCAGAAATGCACATGTGTAAATATCAATGCGCGGCAAAGTGGCACGGGCACAGGCGGAAAGTAAAGTCACAGAGGTTTTTCGAGAATCTCGCCCACATCCCTTGCCATTTCGCGGCAAAACCCTGATATAGTGCCTTCGGGAGGTTGGCGGTGGACGAGTCCCTCGCCAACCCGGTCAGGTCCGGAAGGAAGCAGCCGTAACGAGTCCGTCTCGGGTCTCTGTTCCAGCCTCCCACCTTATTCCCAAGCCCTCAGTGTAAGACGGTCAATGCCGCGGCATTGAGGGCTTGGCAAAGGACAGGGACAGGCAGTCGAGGGAGCCGCGAACATGGATGAGAGTGTCGATAGCGCTGCTGAAGCACCTCATGTTCCAGATCCCGCAACGGAGCCAGGGTTCGACCTGCTCGGTGGTGAGGCGAAACAGCCCGCCGACACCGGTTACCGTGTTCTGGCGCGCAAATATCGACCCACAACATTTGAAGATCTGGTTGGCCAGGAAGCCATGGTCCGCACCCTCAAGAATGCATTCGAGAGCGGGCGTATTGCGCATGCCTTCATGCTGACCGGCGTGCGCGGGGTGGGAAAAACCACAACAGCGCGCATTCTGGCGCGCGCCCTTAACTANTCCAAGGCACCGGGTGACCAGCCCACGATCGAACTGCATGATTTTGGTGAGCATTGCGAGGCCATTATGGAATCGCGTCATCAGGATGTGTTGGAGATGGANGCNGCCTCGCGCACCGGCATTGATGATATTCGCGAGATCATCGAGAGTGTCCGCTATAATCCGGTCTCCGCGCGCTACAAGGTCTACATCATCGACGAAGTGCACATGCTCTCCAAGCAGGCATTCAACGGCTTGCTGAAAACACTNGAAGAGCCGCCTGCCCACGTGAAGTTCATTTTCGCGACCACCGAAATTCGCAAAGTCCCCGTCACGGTGCTGTCTCGCTGTCAGCGGTTTGATCTGCGTCGTCTTTCATCAGAGGAACTGATGGGGCTTCTGAAGAAAGTCTCGGATAAAGAAGGCGTCACCGCAGAAGACCCGGCGCTCGGGCTTCTGGCCCGCGCGGCGGAAGGCTCTGCCCGTGATGGTCTCTCGCTCCTGGATCAGGCCATCGCCCATGGTGCGGGTCATGTGANGGAAGAAGACGCGCGTGACATGCTGGGTCTGGCGGACCGGGCCCGTATNTTCGACCTGTTTGACTTCGTCATGAAAGGNGAGATTGGCAACGCACTGNCGGAGCTTCGTGATCAATATGACGCAGGCGCCGACCCGGAAGTGATCCTCTCCGATCTGGCGGAACTCACCCACTGGCTGACACGCCTGAAACTGGCGGAAAGTGCTGCCGACGACATGACGGTCACAGAGACGGAACGTGTGCGCGGCCAGGAAATGGCGAAAGCACTTCCCGTTCGCGTACTCTCACGCGTATGGCAGATGCTCCTGAAAGGTATTCAGGAAGTGCAGGGCGCAACCAAGCCGATTGCCGCCGCTGAAATGGTATTGGTTCGGCTGGCTTATGTGTCGGACCAGCCTTCACCGGAAGAGCTGGTAGCACGCCTGAAAGACCATCCAGTGGGCGGCGCAGCCTCACCTGCATCAGGGGGGGGAGCTTCAGGCGGTGGTGCAGGCGGCACCCGCATGAGCCGCGTTGCTGGTGGTGGTGTCGAAATGTCGTCTGCCGCGTCTCAGCCCGTCGCCACCGCGCGGGCCACACCTGAGTTTCGCACCTTTCAGGACGTGATTGCCCACGCCAAGGCGGAGCGGGACATCCGGCTTGTGCACACAATGGAAACCGGTCTCCGTCTTGTGCATTTTGAAAAAGGCCGGATTGAGATCAATGTCGTTCATGGCGACAATTCTGTTGCGGGGCAACTGGCGGAGCGCCTGAAAACCTGGACCGGGGAGCGCTGGCTTGTTTCCATCTCCAAGGCTGAAGGTGCGCCCACGGTACACGACCAGAAGCAAACCCGTCACAAGGAATTGCGCTCGGAGATTGTGAGTGACCCGTTGGTGAAGGCCGTGCTGGAAATGTTCCCCGGCGCGACCATCAAAAACATCGTTGAGCCGGAATTGCTGGGACCAGCGCCCACAGACGGCATGAGTAGAGAAGACGAAGACTGAGGAAAACACCTGTGAAAAACCTGACCGACATGATGAAGCAGGCGCGTGAGCTGCAATCAAAACTTGCTGAAGTCCAGGCTGACCTCGAAGCCCTGGAGATTGAAGGCAAGGCAGGCGGGGGCCTTGTGCGCGTCATCATCACCGGAAAAGGCGCGACCCGCCGTGTCCATATCGATCCCAGTCTGATCAAGGCAGAGGAAGCCGAAATTCTGGAAGACCTGATTGTCGCCGCCGCCAATGATGCGAAAGCCAAGATGGAACACGAGGTCGCAGATCGCATGAAAGCGCTGACCGGTGGTCTGCCGCTGCCGCCGGGCATGAATTTGGGTTTCTAGTTGTGTTTTCAGCAAAAGTGCCGAAACGCGACTTGGCGGTTTTGCGTCCGGAAACACGACCAATAAGAGAACGTCATGAGTGACACACAGTCCGGCCCGGAAATCGAAAGACTGATCCAGCTCTTGAGCAAGCTGCCGGGCCTGGGCCCGCGCTCTGCCCGCCGCGCTGTGCTGCATCTTGTCAAAAAGAAACAGACACTTCTGGAACCGCTTGCGGTGGCCATGGCGGACGCTGCGGAGAAAGCCGTGATCTGCACGACCTGCGGCAATGTCGATACACAAGACCCGTGTGGCATTTGCCGTGATCCCCGCCGCGAACCGGCAGGTCTTTGCGTGGTGGAGGACGTGGGCGATCTCTGGGCACTGGAGCGGGCAGGTGCCCACAAGGGCCGCTACCATGTTCTGGGTGGCACGCTCTCGGCGCTGGATGGTATCGGGCCGGAAGATCTGTCCATTGGTGCCTTGATCGACAGGGCGGCAAAGCCGGAAATCAGGGAAGTCGTGCTCGCCATGAACGCAACCGTCGATGGCCAGACAACAGCGCATTACATTACGGACCGGTTGGGTGAGTGCGATGTCTCTATCACGCGCCTTGCGCACGGTGTGCCGGTTGGGGGGGAGCTGGACTATCTGGACGACGGCACCCTGGCCGCTGCCATGAAGTCCCGTCGCCCGGTCTGATCTCAACGTTCATTGCCGGGCTTGTCCCGGCAATCCAGAACGTCACATGGAAAACTTGCTGTTTGGCACCGGATGCCCGGAACAAGTCCGGGCATGACAAATGAGGATGTCAGGCAGTCTGCAATCGGAGAACCACTCAGCCTGTCATTGCCGGGCTTGTCCCGGCAATCCAGAGCGTCACGTAGAAACCTTGCTGTTTGGCTCCAGACGGTCGGAACAAATCTTGGATGTCATCCCGGACGGGCAAAGCCCGAGCCGGGATCCATAACGCCCGCTCGACATATGACAGTGTCCCTGTGGACCTCGGCTCAAGACCGGGGTGACATTATGCATTTGTGTCTGTTTTCAATCGTCACCCTCGGACCTGTTCCAAGCGGCCACGCGGTGCAAAAGTTCACCACCCGGAGAGTGCTGTCATATGGACAACAGCACAAAAACGGTTCACTGCCACTAAACCTGCATTTGAGCGCGTACCGTCACGCGTATCCGATCCACCCGTGCCAGCTGAAGCCGGTGTAGAAAGAGGTCACGTTTTTCAGTCCGGCCTGTCGCATCATTTCCATATTCTCTTCCGGCGCCACGTTGGGAAGCAATGTTGAAACAGCTTCCATCGCTTGTTGAGCCATATCGGCTTCAACGCCGGATGTGATTGCAAAATCCCGATACCGCGATAGAGCCGTTTTGCGTTCTGCATGGCCGCTCGGAAAGCTTGAATGCGCAACAATCAGCGGTGCATGCCGTTTCAGGCGACGTACAATTTCGTTCATCGTCCTCTGCCGTTCGTCCGCATCCAGGAAATGCAGGGTCAAGAGGCTTGTCGCCGCGTCAAACGAGCCATCCGGAGCATCATCAATGTAACCATGGTAGAGTTCAATGCGATCCATCACACCTTCCAACCGTTCTGCAGCCGCATCAAGCATCGGTTTAGCCGGGTCGATACCAACGAAAGACCAGTCCGGGTTTGTGCGTGCAAAAACATCCAGTTCAAGGCCGCCACCCGCCCCGTGCACCAATATATTGGCAAAGGGGGGAGCATTCTCGCGCATCAGAACGACGATCATGCGATGGAGATCGTTAAAGCCCGGCACGTAATCCAGGGGTCCCTCGCTGTACCGTGCGACCCGGGCGGGATCCATAAACATCTCAACAAACGGGTTGGCCTGTTCAGTCACTGCTTTTCTCCCTGGAGCCCGATTTCGCATATGGCGTGGAGTGAATGAAAATTCGCGCTCAGGTCAGCGAGCGTGATCTGTCCCAGGCGCGTGAGCAGGAGTTTTTCTGCCTCTTCGAAAGCGTCACCGAGCGCTGTATTCACGGCTTGCTCAACAAGACAGGTCGATGTTTCGTCGCGGTGGGTAAGGGCAATGCAGTCGGGTGCGCCAAGCGCATCATAGACAGTGAGCAATGAGGTGGTTTTCAGATTGCAGCAGATCTGCCAACCCCCGCCATGTCCCTTTTCCGAACTGACGATCCCCCGGTCTCGCAAGTCAGACAGGGTCCGGCGAACCACAACCGGGTTGGTTTTCATCGCGACGGCCAACCGCTCGGAGGTTACAGGCTTGGCCGCCTGCGCAAGGTGCAGGATGATGTGCAGTACGCCGGAAAGTCGACCATCTTTTTTCATGTAACTTATTATGTTTCATGAAAACGAATTGTCAAGCGACGCTTAAACAACCTGATTGATCGCGGTGCCCTTCATCGCTTCAAGCCGCGCTTCACGCAGGTAAAGGAACATGGGCAGGCCGCAGGACACGCCGACGAGTGCCGTGCCAACAATCGGCATCCAGAGTTTCTGCATGCCCAGCCGCCGCCCTTCGACCAGGATAAAAGGTACAAGGACGAGCGCAGACAGGATGACATCAAGCCCGAAAAAACTGCTGATCCGGTTCGCGAACAATTCCTGTCCGAACAGTGCAATATTCAGCCCTTCGGCCGAAAGCCAGGGCAGAAACTCCGACAGTGGCAGGAGAGTTCCCGCCACCATCGCCAGAAAATAAAACCAGCGTAGTCTCATGTCTTGTTTCCAGGAAAAGTGGAAGCCGGTTTTCCGTCCGGAAACAAGACGGAAAAAATCTCAATCGGCCGCCTGCGTGACGGCATTTTTCTTTTCCCAATAGTCTTTTGTCGCGCGGAAGACCATGGGCCCAAGAATAATGAGACCGATCAGGTTCGGGATCGCCATCATCGCGTTAAGCGTATCCGCCAGAAGCCAGATAAAACCGAGATTGGTGACCGCGCCAACGGGAATGGCGACAATCCAGATCACGCGGTAGGGAAGAATGGCTTTTTCCCCCAGAAGATATTGGACCGAGCGCTCCCCATAGTAAGACCAGCCGAGGATCGTGGTGAAGGCAAAGACAGCAAGTGCAATCGAAACAATTTCTGCACCGACCGGCAGAGTAGATGCAAACGCACCACTTGTAAGGGCGGCTCCTGTCTCACCTGATGTCCAGAGCCCGGATGTAATGATCACAAGCCCTGTCATGGTGCAGACAATGATCGTGTCGATGAACGTGCCCAGCATGGCAATGTGCCCCTGGCGGACAGGGTCATTTGTTTTCGCAGCCGCATGGGCGATGGCCGCAGACCCCATACCCGCCTCGTTGGAAAAGACGCCGCGCGCCACGCCAAAGCGAATGGCAGCCGCCACGCTTGCCCCTGCAAAACCACCAACAGCGGAAGCCGGTTCAAAAGCATGCGTGAAAATCAGGCGGAATGCGTCAGGGATAGCTGCCGCATTCAATGCCAGAATAAGAGCTGCCGACCCGACATAGAGAATAATCATCAACGGCACGAGGGCGCCTGCAACATCGGCAATGCGCTTGATCCCGCCCAGCAGAACCGCGGCGACAATCCCCATCATAACCAGACCGCTGGCAATATGTGGTACGCCGAAGCTTGAGCTTAGCGCATCAGCTACGGAATTGGCCTGAACCCCGTTCCCAATGCCAAAGGCGGCAATGGCAGCGAACAGGGCAAAGAGCGGCGCGAGCGTTCCCCCGAGCAGCGGGAATTTCGCTCCGACCCCGTTTTTAAGATAGTACATCGGGCCGCCAATATGGTTGCCATTCGCGTCCGTCTCGCGGAAGGTGACAGCACAAACAGCCTCGGCATATTTGGTCGCCATGCCAATGAGCGCAATCATCCACATGTAAAAGAGGGCGCCGGGCCCACCGAGGAAAATTGCGGTCGCAACGCCGGCAATGTTCCCCGTGCCCACGGTAGCGGCGAGGGCAGTCATGAGTGCTTTGAAGGGAGGGATATCACCCTCGCCGGGTGTGGCGGGGGAGAGAAGAAGTTTGAAACCATGGATTAGCTTGCGCAACGGCATGAACAAAAGCCCGCCCATCAGAAAAATGCCGGTCGCGCCAATAAGGATCAGCATCGGCACGCCCCAGACAATGCCGTTCACCTCCCCCACAAAACTCTGAATGCTCTCCATATGCCTTTTCCCCCAAAGCGTTTGTTGTGATCTTTAGTCGCCGACCAGAAGGTCTGGCTGACCCGCTGTTTGGCGACTGGTTGATTTTGCCGGTGTTTTGGTGGGCGGGGATAAGTGGGCCGGGTCTTCCAGCTCAACTTCCTTGATCCGCTCGCCTTTCCGCGCAATTTTGGATGCTGATGTTTCGATATCGCGGATATCTTTCTCCGCGCTGGCAAAATGCCCTTTCAGATTATCGACACGCTTTTCAAGTCGCACAACATCTTCCAGCAATTTGCCGACTTCCGCCTGGATCACATGTGCCTGCTCGCGCATCTGCGCATCTTTCAGTACGGCGCGGACCGTGTTGAGCGTCGCCATGAGCGTGGTGGGGGAGACAATCCACACCCGTGCTTTGTATCCCTGGTCCACGACATCGCTGAAACGGGCATGCAGTTCCGCATACACCGCTTCCGAAGGCAGGAACATGAGCGCGGATTCCGCCGTCTCGCCAGGAATAATGTACTTCTCGGAAATATGTTTGATATGGGTCAGGACATCGGCTTTCAGCCGTCGCCGTGCTTGCTCCTTGGCGGCATCGTCGCCAGCGTCCACGAGGGCACGATAGCTGTCGAGCGGGAACTTGCTGTCCACCACAATGGAGCCTGGCGGGTTTGGCAGCCGGATCAGACAGTCGGCCCGCTTGCCGTTCGACAGGGTCGTCTGAAAAGAATAGGCCGAGGGTGGCAGCGCGTTCGTCACAAGATCATTCAGTTGAATTTCGCCAAAGGCCCCGCGAGCCTGCTTGTTGCCCAGTACCTCCTGCAGGCCGACCACTTCGCTGGTCAGCCCGTCCAGTTTTTTCTGTGCTTCGTCAATCAGCGCAAGCCTTGTGTGCAGATGGCCCAGATGCTCCTGCGTTTTTGCGGCTGTCTCGGTCAGGTTCTGCCCGACAAAGGCAGAAACCTTGTCCAATCGCTCATTGAGCGTTTGAGCCGTCTTCTGCGTGCTCTCGGTAAGGTTTTGGGAAAGCCGCTGGCTCACCCCGTCAAGTCGCTCGTTGAGCGATTGGGCAAGTGTTTTCTGCGAAACGGTCTGCGCATCGGACAGGGCCGCCAGCCGGCCTGCCAACTGGTTTTGTGCTTCCAGCAATTGTGTCATTTGCCGTTCATGGGCGGCTTGTTTTTCCTCCGCCGCCAGATCGTTCGGCCCGGTCCGGGGGCGGAGCAGTTTCCAGCCGACAATGACCACCGCCACCAGCAACACAACGATCAGTGCAATCAGAATATAAAGGATTTCTGCGCTTTCCATGAAAATCTCAACGGCCTGCCCAAATCAAAAGAGCCCGTACTATACCCCATATTTTGCCCCTGCGGAGCTTGACCTCACACAGACGAGGGGTCAAAACGATATGGGGTATGAATATCTGACTTGGGGAGATGCAATGCATCAGATGGGAAAATGGCTGTTGGCCATGCTGAGCGTCGCGGCACTAACGGCCTGTGGCCCGGTAATCGAAACACATTACGACTATTTCCCACCCGCCAATTCAGGCGGCATGCAGTGCGTTGCGGGCTGCCAGGAAGCCCAGAACCAGTGCAACCAATATGCGGCAGAGGCAACCAACCAGTGTCGCTATGATGAGGAACGTCGGGTAGAGCGGGAGTATAGCGAAGCAAAGGAACGCTATGATCGTGACCTCCTCCTCTATGCGGCCTCGCCGGAAAAATTCTCCAAACCGACAGAACCGACCAAAGGGTATGCATCCTACTATCAGTGTGACAATCAGGCCTCGCAATGTGCCCCGAATTTCAACATGTGTTACCGCGCTTGTGGTGGACAGGTGAGTGAGCGCCAGGTTTGCGTCGCAAACTGTGAGTGAAGAAGATTTGCGTCGCAAACTGTGAGTGAAGAAGGTTTGCGTCGCAAACTGGCGGGCGATCTGAGGTAAAACCGGCGGAATAACGGGGATTTGACCCCATGCCGCCGGTCGAGCCCCCGGTCTGGCGCTTGACGCAGCCATAAGACCGGCTTATGTCGAAGCTATGACGATCAGACCCATCATCACCGCCCCCGATCCTCGCCTGAAGCAGGTTTCAGAACCTGTGGCCAGTGTGGATGACGAGCTGCGTGCGCTGATGGATGACATGCTGGAAACCATGTATGACGCGCCGGGCATTGGCCTGGCCGCTATCCAGATCGGTGTGCCCAAGCGCGTCATCGTGATGGATCTCGCCCGCGAAGGGGAGCCTCCGGCCCCGCAATATTTCGTCAACCCCGAAATTACCTGGGTAAATGACGAAGAAGTGCGGATCTATGAGGAAGGCTGCCTTTCCGTCCCAGACTATTATGAGAATGTAGAACGTCCGGCCCGCTGTGGCCTGCGCTTTCTTGACTATGATGGAAAGCCGCAGGAAGTGGCATGTGACGAGATGTTCGCCACCTGTATTCAGCACGAAATGGACCATCTGGAAGGTATTCTTTTCATAGACCATCTTTCCAAGCTGAAGCGGGACCGCGTCCTGAAGCGTCTGTTGAAAGAACGCCGTCTCCGTGAAAAAGAACTGGCCTGAGCCGGTTCATCGCGCTACCTCATTGCCTATGACAGCCTCAAAACCTCTCCGCTTGGCCTTTATGGGCACGCCTGATTTTTCCGTCCCCGTCCTCAAAGCGCTGGTGGATGCCGGCCATCATGTGGTTGCCATCTATTCTCAGCCACCCCGCAAGGCGGGGCGGGGGATGGAGTTGCAGAGATCCCCTGTGCACCGCCTGGGCGATGAATTGGGGGTCGAGGTACGGACGCCGGAAAGCCTGAAGGGGGCAGACGAACAGGCAGCCTTCGCAGCACTTGATCTGGATATCGCGATTGTCGTGGCCTACGGGCTTTTGCTGCCAAAACCTGTCCTTGATGCCCCACGGCTGGGCTGCCTCAATCTGCATGCCTCGCTTCTGCCGCGCTGGCGTGGTGCAGCGCCCATTCAGCGTGCGATCATGGCCGGAGACCGGGAAACAGGTGTCATGGTCATGCAGATGGATGTGGGCCTGGATACTGGGGACGTGCTGGCGGGCGAAGTCGTACCCATCACGGCGGAAACGACGGCTGAAAGTCTGCATGACGAACTGGCGGGCATTGGCGCGGCCCTGATGGCGCGAACCGTGAAAGCCCTTGAGGCGGGCGATATTGTTGCCCGACCTCAGGTCGCGGAAGGCGTCACCTACGCCCGCAAGATAGATAAGGCTGAAGCGCGGATTGACTGGACGAAGCCGGCCTCAGAGCTTGATTGTCATATCCGCGGTCTCTCGCCTTTTCCCGGTGCTTATTTCGAGATCATGCGAAAGGGAAAACCGGAGCGCGTCAAGGTCCTCCGCGCCGTGCCCGTGCCCGTGCCCGTGCCTGTGCCTGAGTCCGAACCTGAGTCTGTGGACGGGCGTGGGGCGCCGGGTACGGTTCTGGATGATGAGCTGACGATTGCATGTGGAGAAGGTGCCTTGCGTCTCGTCAGTGTTCAGCGCGCCGGCAAAGGACGAACCAGCGCGGAAGAGTTTCTGCGCGGGTTCCCGTTGAAGCCCGGCGACGAGATTGCCTGATGCCGCGCTATAAACTCACGATCGAATATGATGGTGGTCCATTCAACGGCTGGCAGTCGCAGGCAGATGGCGGGGCCGTGCAGGATGCTATCAACCGGGCGATCAAAGCCTATTGCCGGGAGGAAGCGACCCTGTTTGCGGCAGGTCGCACCGATGCAGGCGTACATGCGCTGGGGCAGGTGGCCCATGTCGATCTGGCGCGAGGTGACAGGGCGGACAAGGTACGTGACCCCATCAACTACCATCTCAAGCCGCATCCGGTGGCCGTGGTGGATGCGGAAATTGTACCGGAAGACTTTCATGCGCGGTTCGGGGCGACGAGGCGGCACTACCTTTACCGGATCGTCAATCGGCGTGCGCCGCTGACGCTGGATCGCGGGCAGGCCTGGCCTGTCTCGGTGCCGCTCGACGCCGATGCCATGCATCATGCAGCCCAGGTTTTGGTGGGACATCACGATTTCACGACGTTTCGTTCGGTCCAATGCCAGGCCCGGTCGCCACTTCGCACAATGGATGTTGTACGTGTTGCCCGCTACGGCGAGGAGGTGGAAATCACCTGTCAGGCGCGCTCGTTCCTGCACAATCAGGTGCGCTCCATCGTCGGCACCTTGAAAATGGTGGGTGAAGGCAAGTGGACCAAACGGGATGTGGAACGGGCGCTGAAGGCCGCCGACCGCTCAAAATGCGGGCCGGTCGCCCCTCCCGACGGACTGTATCTGACAGGTGTGGATTACGGGGATGCCTGAACCGTCGTGGAAAGACCAGCCTGAAGGTCCACAAGCTCCACATCTTCCGGTGCAATCGGTTGCCCGAAAAACAGACCGCCCAGTCGCGCAAACCGTTCCGTCCCGTCTGTTGCCATGAAATGATTTTGGCCTGGGTGGCGTTCGTCATTTGTCATCTGCTCTTTGGTCAGGGCCTCCGCAACGGCCGCAGCCGTCGTGGCCGCGCTGTCAACGAGTGTGACCGTGTCACCCAGCACATGGGCTATGGCAGGGGCCAGAACCGGAAAATGTGTGCAGCCAAGAATGAGCGTGTCGGGTGCTTCAGATGGGGTTTGGAAAAGCGGTGACAGGTAGCGTGCGGCAGCGGCATGGGCAATCTCCCCGTCTGTCCACCCTTCTTCTGCCAGTGCGACAAAGAGGGCGCAGGCTTGCTGGACGATCCGGGTATCTGGATTGTATTTCCGGATAGCACGCAGATAAGCCCCGCCTCTGACGGTGCTTTCTGTCGCAAGCACCCCGATCCGCCCGGTCTTCGTTGCAGCAAGCCCGGCGCGCGCGCCAGGCTCCACAACGCCCACAACTTGAAGGGGCGCAAGATCGTGGGCCAAAGGTTCCAGAGCGACGGAGCTGGCTGTGTTGCAGGCAATGACAACCATTTTCACATCATGCTTCATCAAGGCGCGTGTCGCCTGAAGCGCATATGCCGTCACGGTCGCCGGGCTTTTTGTCCCGTAGGGCAGACGGGCCGTGTCGCCGAGATAGACAATGTCTTCATGCGGCAATCTCTCACGCAATGCCCGCGCGACCGTAAGGCCTCCCATGCCACTGTCAAAAACGCCGATGGCGCGCTTGTCGCTCATGCTGCCCCCGTACCGCGCATGGCCTGTAGCAGTTGGGCGAGCAGGACGGACAGGCCAACATCCAGCGCGACGATACCGGTTGCGATCAGCCCATTGGTTTTCAGGACCTGCGTTGCCAGGATCCAGCGATAGGCAAGAACGGAAATAAACAGAAAGAAAATGAACAGACTGGCACCACCAACATCCACAAGCCCGAGACTGTAGAAAATATAGGGCGGCACCATAAAAGCAGCGATGAGAAGTGATGACCAGTTATAAACAATGACATAAGGCGCGAAATTTCGGGTCAACCCGGTGGTGCGGGTGAGCCCGGCAATGGCAAGCGGGTAGAGAGCCCATAAGCTTGCATAGGCAAACAGTTCGGACAGCGCATAAGCGGGCAGAGAGCTGGCAAGCTCCACACCAGCTTCCTGTCCCATGCGCCAACCCGCCGTGATGAAAACCAGATAGAAGGGTAACGCGTAGAAAATGGCCGTGAACGAGCGCCAGAACGCATCCGCGGAAAGGTCAAAATAGCGTAACGCGTCAGGGGCGCGCTGGGCGACCTTCACCGAACCGGTCAGTGCAGCGATGATTTCCTGGGCAGACGGCATGGACACCTTTAACTGAAAAAGCCTTTCAGCACGGTTTCGTAAATATCAGCAAGAGCTTCAATGTCGGCGACTTTCGCGTTCTCGTCCACCTTATGCATGGTCTGGTTAACAAGGCCAAATTCCACTACCGGGGCGTAGTTTTTGATAAAGCGGGCATCTGAAGTGCCGCCGGATGTGGACAGTTCAGGCCGGGTGCCCGTTGCCGTCTCAATCGCGTCCGCCACAATGTCACTGAAACGCCCCGGTTCAGTCAGAAAGGCATCGCCACTACAGATCATTTTGAGCTCATACCGACCACCCATGTCCTGCGTCACAGCATCAAGATGAGCTTTGACACGGGCTTCAAGGGAGGCTGCATCATGCAGATTGTTGAAGCGGATGTTAAAACGGGCCTTCGCTTCCGCTGGAATGACGTTTGTCGCCTCATTGTCGATTGTGACCTGGGTGATTTCAAGATTGCTCGGCTGAAAATGTTCCGTCCCTTCATCCAACAGGTCACCCGCAAGCCGGGAAAGCATGGCAACAAGGCGCGGTGCGGGATTGTCGGCAAGATGCGGGTAGGCGACATGGCCCTGCGCACCATAAGCGGTGATCCAGCCGTTTGTACTGCCGCGACGCCCGATCTTCATCATGTCGCCCAACTCCTGCGGGTTGGTGGGCTCGCCGACGAGGCAGGCATCAATGGTTTCGCCTTTGGCTGCGAGCCATTCAAGCACTTTGACCGTACCGTTGATCGCGGGGCCTTCTTCATCGCCGGTGATCAGAAAGCTGATGGAGCCACCCACATCGCCAGCAGCAACGAGGCGGGAGGCAGCAGCGGCGAACGCCGCGATCGAGCCTTTCATATCGTTTGCGCCGCGCCCGATCAGAATACCATTGTGGATTTCACCACCGAACGGATCGACGCTCCAGGATTTGGCATCACCGACCGGCACAACATCCGTGTGCCCGGCAAAACAGAAATTGGGGGCCGCCGTGCCAAAACGGGCATAAAGATTGTCAACGTCGGGCGTGTCTTTGTCGGAGAAAGGAAGCCGCGTGCAGACAAAGCCAAGGCTTTCGAGCCGGGCCTGCAAAAGGTCAAGCGCACCGCCTTCGAGCGGTGTGACACTGGGACAGCGGATCAGCTCCTGGGCAAAGCGGACAGGATCAATCAGCGCGGCGGGTGTGGTATTCTGTGTGTTCATGCCCACCGGTTTAGCGCCTTGAAGGCCAAAGCGTCAAACCGGAAGCACAAGCAAGGGTGCGGGTGGCGATTTAGTCGCGCAGCAGCTCGTTGACGGATGTTTTGGCCCGTGTGCGTTCATCAACGGTTTTGACGATCACAGCGCACGAAAGGCTGGGACCAGGGGTCCCGTCCGGCAGTGCTTTGCCCGGAAGGGCACCAGGCACCACGACAGAATAAGGCGGTACATAACCGACATGCACTTCGCCCGTGTCGCGATTAACCACTTTTGTCGTCGAGGTAATGAAAACACCCATGGAAAGCACGGCACCCGTGCCCACAATCACGCCTTCTGCAACTTCCGAGCGGGCGCCGATGAAGCAATTGTCCTCAATGATAACCGGGCCGGCCTGCAGGGGCTCAAGCACACCACCAATACCCGCCCCGCCGGAAATATGGACGTTCTTGCCGATCTGGGCGCATGAGCCAACGGTTGCCCATGTATCAACCATCGTGCCGCTGTCCACGCGGGCCCCAAGATTGACGAATGAAGGCATCAGCACAACACCCGGCGCAATGTAGGCAGAGCGGCGGACAATCGCACCCGGCACCGCACGGAACCCGGCAGCAGAAAACTCCTGCGCGCCCCAACCGGCAAACTTGGACGGGACCTTGTCCCACCAGTTGGCATCTCCCGGTGCACCGGCAATACATTCCATGTCATTCAGACGAAAGGAAAGAAGCACGGCCTTTTTGAGCCACTGGTTCACGACCCAGCCTTTGTCTCCCTTTTCCGCAACACGGGCTTCGCCGCTATCGAGCAGATCGAGCGCACTGTTGACAGCATCGCGAACATCGCCCGTGGTTTTGGTTGTGATCTCGCCAATATTGTCGAATGCGGTCTCAATGGTGGATTGCAGATTGGCAGAGCTCATGGGATTTTCCTTTGTTGGGCAATAGCACCCGCCTGCCTGAAACGGTCAAGACCGGCAACAGGGGCTGGCGGCGAAACCATTGCCACGGACCCCGTCCTGTCAACCACGCTTAAAGACCGCTGAGAAACAGAGCCAGATCGTCGGTGACATGATGGACGTGTTCGCCTTCGGCCCCTTCGTGGGAAAGCTGCTGGTGGCGCTCCGGGCCGGGATCTCCCGGCCGGACCCAGACTGTGGCCATACCCATGTCATGGGGGACAAGCAGGTTGCGGGCAATATCTTCAAACATGGCAGACCGGGCGGGATCAATGCCGCTCGCCGCCACAAAGCGCTCATAGGCCGTGCGCTGGGGTTTGGGCTGAAAGGCGACCGTGACGATATCAAATACACCATCAAAATGGTGTTCAATTCCCAGCTTTTGCGTGACGTTGTCGGCGTGCGCGACGGTCCCGTTGGTGAAGATCACTTTACGACCGGGCAGACGTTCAAGCTGAACACTCAGGTCGCGCGCCGGCTCCAGATGGGAGACGTCAATCTGGTGTACATAGTCGAGAAAATCATGCGGCTGGAGCCCGTGAACCCGCATCAGCCCGTTCAGCGTCGTGCCATGTTCGGCATAATAGAGCTTCTGCAAACGCCGGGCTTCGTCGGGAGCCACATCAAGTGCTTGTGAAATGAAGTCCCGCATGCGGATATCCACCTGCGAAAACAGGTCGCAATGGGGCGGGTAGAGCGTGGTGTCGAGATCAAAAACCCAAGTGTCCACATGGGAAAAATCTGGGCTCTGGAGGGGGCGGGGCAAGTCTGTCATGGCGGGAGAATGCCGCCCGCACGCGCGCCTGACAATCCCGCATTTTCGCCAATAAGGTCAATAAAGCTGAAAGGCCGGTTTAAAGGCCCATTAAGGGAGCGTTGATAGGCTGAAATCCTGATATTTGAGGCAAAAAGCACAATAATGGCTGGGTTCACGCAAGAGGTTGGCGCTATGTCGGCATGGGGTGACACGGGGGGCGAGGCGACCCCGGTTGAACCGCGGGCTCTTCTTGCCAGTTTTTCCGGGCCGGGGCTCTGGCTGGGTGACGATGCCCGTATTTTGTGTGAAACGGAAAAATCCTCTGCTCTGCAGGCATTATTGTGCCCACAAGGCATGTGGAGCGAGTTGGGGCATGAGCTGATCGCGGCCGCGCGGGCACGCCATATCACAACCCGGAGGTGCATTGCCCCGGCGGCGGGCAAGCCATACGGCTCCTGTGCTTATGATCTGACCCTTATGGCTTTGCCTGTCGGCATGACCACCCAGCCTGACGCCTGGTCCTATCTTGTTCTCGCGCGCGATGCATCGTTTGAGCGCAATCTCATCGAAGCGCTGGTGAACTCACGCGCTCTCTATCGTGATCTGGTGGAATGTTGCGGTGATTTTGTGTGGGAAGTGGACATGAATGACCGCTTCTCCTTCGTAAGCCCTGGTGGTGCCGTGGGATATCTGCCCGAAGCACTGAACGGTGCTGCGCCAGCCGGCCTCGCGCTGGACCCGCACGAGGCGGAAGAACTGACCGATTTTTTCGCTGCCCGGGACGAGCTGACAGAAAAAGAAGTCTGGGTCAGAAGCGAGACAGGCGAGCCTGCCTGTCTGATTGCATCCGTCCGCCCCATCCTTGACGAGTATGGACGGGTGGCAGGTGCGCGCGGGGTTGCGCGTGACGTGACGGCAGAGCGTCGCCGCGCCCGAGAGCTGAATGAGCAACGTGAGGACGATGCGCTGATTTCCGCATTGGCGCGCGCAGTGCAGGAAGAATTACAGCCGGACGATATGTTGAGAGCCGCAGCACAGGTGTTGATGGTGTCTCTTGACGCCGCCGCAGCCTGGGTTCGTCCGCTTGAGCGTAAACCGGATGCGCCCGACGGGAATGAGACCGCCTCCTTCGCAACGGCGGTAGCCATCGGTATCGATCTGGGAGATGAGTTTCAGGCTCCTGACCTTGATGTTCTGGCGCGCGATGCACTTGACCTGGCTGCGCAAGGCCGACAGGAAGCGGAAAATTCAGCCCCAACCCCAATCCCAACCCTGGCCCCAAATGTGGCTCCAACCCTGGACTTGGGGGGGATGCCGTCAATCTGGCGGAAGGGCGCTTTCCTTTGTCTCATGACGCGCCATGCTGACATGCCCAATGGCATGATCGTTCTGCTGGACGCAGGGCATCGTGCAGAAGAAATGCTGGCACATGCGGCAAGTCACATTGGCAATGCCATCGAGCAGGCCAGACAATTGCGGGAACTGGCCCGGCTCTCGCGCACGGATGAGTTGACCGGCCTTCTCAACCGAAGAGCCTTTATCGAGAAAACAGAGCAAGCCCTGCACGCTTTGTCGGGCGATCAGCAGGCCGCGCTGTTTCTCATTGATCTGGACAATTTCAAAGCCATCAACGATACCCACGGCCATGCGGAAGGCGATGCGTTGCTGCGAAGCCTGGCGACCTTGCTTCAGGATATGTCGAGCACATCACCGGGGGCACTTTGTTTGCCTGCCCGTCTGGGGGGAGATGAGTTTGCGTTGTGGCTGGGTGGAGGGAGCGATGCGCTTACATCACTCGCCGCGGAAAACATGCTCCGCCGGTTTGAACTGCTTGCGCAAACATATGCAGGCGACACCCAGCGCCCCGGACTTTCAATCGGGGTGGTGAGGGCCGCAAAGGGAGACAGCCTGCCAGACCTGATGGCTAGCGCCGACGCGGCTCTTTACGATGTGAAGCGAGCCGGAAAAGGGGCATGGCGCATGAGTGAGCGATCGGCGGCCATGGCAAGGGTGAGGGTGCCATCATGATGGATCGTCTCAAACACTTGCTGGGCCTGCGCGCGCTGCCGAAAGATTTGAGCTACGAGAAAGCCCGTTCTGTGTTGGAAGAACAGAACCTGAAGGCCCGCAAGGAGCTTGCATCGCGCGAAGATGCCGCCCCTGAAATGCTCTATTATCTCAGCGATGACGAGACGGTGGATGTGCGCCGTGCCGTCGCCGCCAATCCGGCGACCCCGATCAAGGCGAGCGAAAAGCTCGCGGATGATCCGGCAGATGATGTGCGGGCGGAGCTGGCAAGGCGGATTGCCCGTCTGGTGCCGGGCGCTGACGAACATATGCAGGCAGACTTGCGTCAACGCGTCATTGTCCTGCTCGAAAAACTTGCCGAGGACCGGCTGCCACGGGTGCGCGCCATCATCTCGGACGAGATCAAGTCATCGCAGAATGTGCCCAGGCACATCGTCAAAAAGCTTGCCCATGATTCCGAGCTGTCGGTCTGCGCCCCTGTGCTGGAATATTCTCCCCTGCTGTCAGACACTGACCTGATGGAGTTGATCGCCGGGAGCGCGGTGAACGGAGCGAGTGAAGCCATTGCCAAACGCGCGCATCTGAGCAGTGACGTAGCGGATGCCGTTGCACGAACCCTGGATGTCGCCGCTGTCACCAATCTCCTGTCCAATCCAAACGCGCAAATCCGCGAGGATACGCTGGATCAGATCATCAATATGGCTGTCGATGAGGATCTGTTACACGAACCACTGGTGCTCAGACCCAACCTGTCCATGCGGGCCGTCAGGCGTATCGCAAGCTTCGTCGCGCGCGCGCTTCTGGAACAATTGCTGGAACAAAGCGATCTCGACGATGGAACCCGAAAACAGGTTCAGAAGAAAGTGCTGGAGCGGGTTGAAAAAGAAGATATCGACGCTCCGAAAACAGACATCAAACTCGCCACGGTCCGGAAACTTTATGAAGAAGGAAAGTTGGACGACAAGGCCGTCGCCAAACTCGCGCTGCCCGGTGGCAAGGAAGCTGTTGCACTCGCCCTTGCTCTGCTGACCAAGGAGCCGGTGCAGAAGATTGCCAAGATTGCTGAAAGCCGCTCCCCGGAAGCCATCACGTCCGTGTGCTGGCTGGCCAAGCTCAGCATGCGAACAGCACATGCGGTACAGAAGACCTTCCTGGTGCCTTATGACAAACTGCTGTTACCGCGGGGTGGATTTGATTACCCGCTGGAGGAGAAGAAAATGGTCTGGCAGCTGGAATTTCTGGGGCTCAGCTCAGACTAGAGTGGCCGACAAGTGAAGCACAGGCGCTACTGCATCGTCTCCGTCCAGACCAGGGCTTCACCTGTGTCGACACGTTTGAAACCGGTTTCGTCGAAACCCCGCTCCGCGCAATTGTCGCGTCCTTCGATTTCAAAGCGCGTGCCCTTCGTGCAAAAAGAGTGGTTGCCGGACCAGATCAGGTCTTGCCCGCGCCGACGGGCCACAAGCCCGACCGCATCCACGGCCTCTGCATAAGCATAGTAATATCTTTGCGTAAGGTCGCCTTTGATGGCCTTTTCGCAACGCTGGGGTTCGATGCGTATCCAGCCACTGGAAATGAATTTGCCTCCACTCTCATAGCCGACCGCACCCCAGACCAGAAAGTCTGTTGTGTTGCAGAAAGACAGACCGCTCTTGGCTTGCCGCTTCTCGGCCTTGTCGATAAGCCCATTAAACAGAGCGGTATTTATGTCGCCATCGGCTCGCAGGTTGGCCGATTGCTGGAAAGTGGTGATAGCTGCCGTTGTGCGGCGCCCGGAAATACCATCAATACGGGTAATGGCCGCGCCTGTATCGCGCAACAGCCGCTGGGTGCCGGCAATCTCCGCCCGCTTGAGCGTAAAGTTGGCAGGCTCTGAAAAAGTTGTGGTCCAGTCATCACCCTTGCGCGTTTCAACACGGGTAAAATCATAGCTGTCAAAACCGCGTGTCGCGCAATCGGCCCGGCCGCTGATCAGAAAATCACCCATCGTGGTGCAGAAACGGTCTGAACCGTCGAAATATTTGGTGCCGCCTTCGTGCGCCTCAATGGAGCGGGCAAAGACATAATAAGTGTCCTGGGTGATTTTGTCCGGCAACGCCACTTCGCAGCTACCGGGCAACAGGCGAAACCAGCCCTGGCTTTCCCAGCCGGTTTCGGTCTCATAGCCGATCGCACTGTCGAGCACGTAGCTCGTGGCATTACAGAGCTTGTAGTCCGCCCTGGCGTCCCAGGTGCTGAACAGAAAAGCGACACTGACAAGAAGCAGACCAAAGAACAGTCTGACAGCGCGAGGTGAGGGCGTGCTCCGGGATAATACCGCCGCGCGGGAGAAGGAACTGCCGATTTGCCGATCATGTATATCTGACATGTGGTAAATCGTTCTTTTCACAGACGCCCCCGTTTACAGTCTCTTTCGTCGCCCAAATGCAGACGTCTGGAACAATAGCATCACAGACGCACATGCAAACCCCGAAACCGTGTCAGAGTAAACGGGGCACACCGCGCGGGCCCCCGCCGTATCTATGTTGCGTCTATGTTGCACCCACGTTGCGTTCATGGCCCCGTTCATGGGGCCCGTTGAGGGGCGATCGGCAGACCGCATGGGTAAACCTTAAGGCCAGTCTGCCCGCTCAGGACTTGAATTGAATAAGTGTCCCGACCCCGTGTGCCGTGAAAAGTTCCAGCAGCACAGCATGCGGCACGCGCCCGTCCAGAATAACCACAGCTTCCACACCGTCTGAAACCGCATCGATGCAGGTTTCAAGCTTGGGAATCATGCCGCCTGAAATTGTGCCATCAGCCATCAGCGCCCGTGCACGCTCCACGCTAAGCCCGGTCATCAGGTTGCCCTGCTTGTCCAGAACGCCACGTACGTCGGTCAGGAGTAAAAGACGTTTGGCCCCCGTTGCGGCCGCAATGGCGCCGGCGGCGGTATCCGCATTGATATTATAGGTATCGCCTTCGGCAGATACGCCGATGGGAGCAATGACAGGAATAATGTCCGACCGGATCATCGTTTCGAGAATCTCTGGGTTAATGGCGGCTGGTTCGCCCACAAAACCCAGATCGACCGCGTTCTCAACATTTGAGTCCGGATCATGCTGATGATCAACCTTGCGCGCCATAATCAGATTGCCGTCTTTGCCTGACAGGCCAACAGCGCGACCACCGGCCTGATTGAGGGCTGAAACGATCTGTCCGTTGATGGAGCCGGCAAGCACCATTTCAACCACTTCAACCGTCGCTTTGTCGGTGACACGCAGGCCGCCGGAGAAAGAGCTTTCGATATTCAGCTTCTTGAGCATGGCCCCGATTTGCGGTCCGCCACCATGCACAACAATCGGATTGATGCCGGATTGTTTGAGCAGGACAATATCGCGAGCAAAGCTTGCCGCCAGTGCCTCATCTCCCATGGCGTGCCCGCCATATTTCACGACAACTGTACGTTTGTCATAGCGCTGCATGAAAGGGAGGGCCTCGGAGAGAACCTTCGCGCGGTCAAGGCCCATATCTGTCGTCGTGTTCGTTTCGCTCATGCCCGTCATGCGCTCCCTGTGCATGCAAAGTGAAGAGGGGCTGACCTGTCAAAGACAGTTCAGGAAGCCCGTCACTCAATTATATCCCATTGCCGGAAGATCGGCCAATTCAGCAATGTGAGCGCGCAATTCTTGTATGCCGGTGCCCTTCTCGCTGGAGGTCACCATAATGTCGGGGAAAGCGGCAACATGAGGGCGTAATTGTGCTTTCGTCTTGGCGATGCAGGCTTCGACTTCGCTCTTTTTAAGCTTGTCGGTTTTCGTGAGCACGATGATGTAAGAGACAGCCGCTTTGTCGAGCATGGCCATGACTTCTTCATCATTAGGCTTGATGCCGTGCCGCGAGTCGATGAGCAACATGACACGACGGAGCGAGGGACGCCCCTGCAGATACGACATGACGAGATCTGTCCAGGCAGCCACGCGCGCTTTTGTTTCACGCGCATAGCCATAACCGGGAAGATCAACCAGAAAGAGACCTTCCTGGCCCGGCTGCCCCAGCGTGAAGAAGTTGATCTCCTGCGTGCGCCCCGGCGTGTTGGACGTGCGTGCCAATGTTTTACGCCCTGTAAGCGCATTGATCAGGCTCGACTTGCCGACATTGGAACGACCGGCAAACGTTACTTCGGGCAACGGATCGTCCGGCAGACCCTGAAGCGCAACAACACCTTTAACAAAGCTGCACGGCTGCGCAAAAAGCCAGTGTCCCGCCTTTAGCGCTCGCTCATTGTCAGCGCTTGTTGCGCTGTTCGTACCGTCGCTTTTATTCCCGTCGCTCATAGGCAGGGCTTTCCGTTGCTATTCAGCTTTGTTGCGCTTGAAGATTTTCTCAAAGCCCAGATTGCTGAAAAGTTCAATCGGCACACCCTGACGGCGCATGATGACGCCTTGTTGGGTTACGGAAAGAAGGTTGTTCCAAGCCCAGTAAATGACCAGCCCCGCAGGGAACCCGGCCAGCAGGAAAACAAAGAAGACAGGCATCCATGTGAAGATCATCTGCTGTGTCGGGTCAGCAGGGGCCGGGTTCATGCGTTGCTGCACAAACATGGTAATCCCCATCAGCAGCGGCCAGATGCCGATCATCAGGAAGGAGGGCGGATCCCAGGGGATAAGTCCAAACAGATTGAAAAGCGTCGTCGGGTCCGGTGCGGCCAGATCCTGGATCCAGCCGAAGAAAGGAGCATGACGCATTTCAAGCGTCACAAACAACACTTTGTAGAGGGCAAAGAAAACAGGAATTTGGATGACGACCGGCAGACAACCCGCGATCGGGTTCACTTTCTCGGTCTTGTACAGCTCCATGATTGCCTGATGCTGTTTCATTTTGTCGTCAGCATATTGCTCGCGCAGTTTCTCCATTTTCGGCTGGAGCTTCTTCATTTTGCTCATGGCTTCGTAAGAGCGATTGGCAAGCGGGAAGAAGGCAAGCTTGATGAGAACAGTGATGACGAGAATGGCAATGCCGAAATTCCCGACATACCCGGCAATAAGATCAAGCCCTTTGAAGAGCGGTTTGGTGAGGAAGTAAAACCAGCCCCAGTCGATCAGAAGCTCAAACCGGAAGACACCGGCATCATCATAACCGTCAACCACGTCAACGACTTTGGCACCTGCAAAAAGCCGGGCGACATGAGAGACCGTTTCACCTGCCTGCGCGACAACACCGTCAGTCAGGAGGTAGTCTGCCTGATAGACATCGCGACGCGGGTTCGGGCTTTCGGAGTAACGGGCGTCAAACTGCGCGCCCTGTTCGGGAATAAGGGCGGTTGCCCAATACTTGTCCGTAATTCCGAGCCAGCCATTGTTGGCAGAATACTTGACCTCGCGATCTTCGAGCAGGTCATCATAGTCAATTTCGACCAGACCTTCCTGTTCGCCCATGACGCCAATCATACCTTCGTGGAGAATGTAAAAGCCGCTCGTGGTTGGCGTTCCTGTGCGGGAAATCAGCCCGTAAGGAAACAAGGTTACAGCCTTGCCTGTTTTGTTCTCAACGGACTGATCGACGGTAAAGAGATAATTCTCGTCAATCGAGATGACCCGCTGGAAAACCAGACCCTGACCATTGTCATAGCGCAGGGTAACAGGTGTTGTCGGGGTCAGGTCGGTGCCGCTGGCAAGCTGCCATTCTGTGTCGCGGCCTGGCAGTTTCAGGCCGGACGAGGCAGGCGCGGACCAACCGAATTCAGCAAAATAGGGTGTGATGGAATTGGAAGGCGACAGAAGCGTGATCTCGGGTGAATTTTCTTCAATCGTCTCCCGGTAATTGTGCAGATGCAGATCATCAATGCGTCCACCGCGCAGCGCAATGGAACCGTTCACCGTGTCCGTCTTGATTTTGACGCGCGGGCTTTGCTCAAGCGCAAGATCACGCGGGAGACCGGTAAGCGCGGTGCCCGAAATCCCTTGCTCAGGCGCATTAGGTGCGCTCTCCAGCACCTGGGGGACGCTGCTCGCGGTGGCCGCCGCGGCCTGCTGGGCGGCTTGTTCCGCCTGCGCCACGCGTTCAGCTTCAAGCTGAGGCTCAATGAAGAAATACTGCCAGCCAAAAAGGACAGCCATCGACAGGATGGCGGCGAGGATGAGGTTCCTATTATCAGACATGGACTGACAATTATCCTTGTTACATGGGGGCGGGGCGGGGCCCGGACCCTTTGGATGGCGATTTCGGCGACGATGAATGAACTTTGGCGAGCGCCGCGAGTAGATCTGCTTTCAAATCGGGAAAGGGGCGGGTGATACTGCCTTCCCTCCCGATCAGCACATAGTCGTACCCTTTCAGGCCCGACTGCGGCAAGAGTTCAGCCGCAATGGCGCGCAGACGCCTTTTGACGCGGTTGCGGACATGAGACTTGCCGACTTTTTTGGTAACGGTAAAGCCAACCCTGGCATGGTTGGCCGGAACGGCTTCATGAGCCCGTCTCTGGCGGGCCTGCAAAACCAGGCCGGGGACGGCCCATTTGCGCGCTTTGGCTGCGCTCAGGAAATCACGTCGCACCCTCAATCGATCAATAATGAGGGGTAGGTGATCGGGGCGCTCGACGGTAAGACGCTCCATGGTGAGGCGCTCCATCTTGAGGCATTTAAGGGAGCCACATGAAATGGGCTCCCCCTAAAACTCGGCAGTTCCGAAAACGCGGTCGATTGCCTAAAACCTCGTCACTTAATACTCTCGCAAGAGAAATTAAGCGGACAGGCGCTTACGGCCTTTGGCACGGCGAGCTGTCAAGATGGCACGGCCACTCTTGGTTGCCTTGCGTGCGCGGAAACCATGGCGGCGTTTGCGGACGAGTTCACTCGGTTGGTATGTCCGTTTCACGGGTCTTCTCCGGTTGGGCTGTCAGGCTCTCGGGTTTCCGAGAAACCGGGTCGCGGTCAGTCCCTGCGCCCCGATCTATTCAGCCGCTGACGGCCAAATACGCCCAATAATACATAAAGCCGTGGGCGGGTTTGCCCAACGGCCAGACTGGGCGCGTGTATAAGCAATGAGCGCGCCCAAGTCAACGTCACACATATCCGCAAAAGGCAGGATAAGCGTCCTTTTATGGAAGAATGGGCGCATTTGTGCCGTTCTTCGCGGTCCCCGCTGGTTTGGGGCAGGCTTGGGAGAGACCGTAGCCTGAATTGTGAGAGCTCACCATCGTGGTCACAAGCGCTGACATGCCCTCACAATAGAGTGAAAAATCGCAGAAAAGAAGGGCTTTTGACCTATCTTAAGGCTAGGCACTGGGGAGCCGCTGTTGCAGCACACCCGGAAAGCCCCCGCGGCCGGGCCAAAATCGGCAACCAGACCCCAGATCGGAGACTAGGATGACCATTCGAGAAATATTGAGCCATTGTCGCGCCTTGGCAATTGACGCAACGTCAAAGGTCGCAGGCGTGTGTCTTCTTGTCCCTCTGGNTGTGGCTTCGCCAGCCATAGCCGAGCCGGCGCGGGAGCAGGTTGCGATCAATCAACAGGAGACCGAGATGGCCGTTGATCATCAGGCATGGCAATCGCTACTGAATACGTACCTGTCACCGGGGCAGGCGGGAGCCCCGAATCTCTTCAACTATGCAGCTTTGAGCAAAAATCAGGCTGATCGGGATGCGCTTGAGCTGTACATCACAGCGCTGGAAGGGACCGCNGTCTCNANACTGTCGCGCAACGAACAGTTCGCCTTCTGGGCNAATCTTTANAACGCCACAACCGTGCGGGTGATCCTTGATCATTACCCTGTGCGCACGATCCGCGACATCGGCATCTCGCCGGGCCTTTTCTCCAAAGGGCCATGGGGGGCAAAACTCGTCACGGTCGAAGGCCGGAANCTGTCCCTCGATGATATCGAGCATGTCATCCTGCGGCCGGGCTGGCAGGANCCACGCATCCATTATGCTGTGAACTGCGCCTCAATCGGATGCCCCAACCTGCCGACCAAGCCCTTCACGGGCAAAACGCTGGACAAGGATCTGGATGCGGCTGCCCGTGCCTACGTTAATGCGCCCCGNGGTGTGACCGTCGGCAGGAGCGGCCTCACACTCTCCAAAATCTATGATTGGTATGCCGAGGATTTTGGGCAGGGGCCGGCTGACCTGCTGGCGCATCTGGCGANATATGCTGATGAGGAACTGGCGGCAACCCTNGCCACCTCGCCACGCATTCGCTCTTATGCGTATGATTGGGACCTGAACGAGACNAACTAAGCCGTATGACAACGACACCATCGCCCTCGAATGAAAGAAAGCAAGCTGATGAATGAGAATGTTCCTGCCGCCAAAGGCTTCAGTTTTGGGAAACTGATCCCCCTCGTTGTTCTGGCAGCGGGNTTCGCAGCCTTCTTCCTGCTGGGCCTTGATGATTATGTNTCACTGGAAAAATTGCAGGCCAACCGGGAAACGCTGCAACAATTGGTGACTGAAAACCTGCTGCTGATGGCGTTGATCTATATCGGCATCTACGCGTTGATGGTTGCTTTCTCGGTTCCCGGCGCACTTGTTGCAACGCTTACCGGTGGCTTTTTGTTTGGCACATGGTTTGGTGGCTTTTTTACCGTCATTGCCGCAACGATTGGTGCGACGATCGTGTTCCTTGCCGCAAAGACGGCACTGGGGGATGTGCTGCGTGCGAAGGCCGGGCCCGGTATTCAGAAAATGGAACAGGGCTTTCGCGAAAATGCCTTCTCCTATCTGATGGTCTTGCGGCTTGTCCCGCTTTTCCCATTCTTTCTGGTCAATCTGGCGCCAGCCTTTCTGGGTGTACCTTTGCGGACATATGNGGTCGCCACCTTCTTCGGCATCATTCCGGGCACTTTCGTTTTCTCAAGCGTAGGGAACGGGCTGGGCGCCATTTTTGATCGTGGTGGTGAACCTGATCTCGGCATTATTTTTCAGCCGGAGGTTTTGTTGCCCATTCTGGGGCTTGCCGCCCTGTCGCTNGTNCCTGTGATCTATCGGCGTTTTTCAAAAGACAAAGCAGCATCATAATCAACGCCCCTGTCGGACAGGGGTGGCTATTTACTGGGAGAAAGCATGTCCAATCTGGTCGAAGCAGATATTTGCGTTATTGGTGGCGGGTCAGGCGGCCTGTCCGTCGCAGCCGGTGCTGTTCAGATGGGAGCAAAANNTGTTCTCATTGAAAAAGGCAAAATGGGGGGTGACTGCCTCAACTATGGCTGCGTGCCTTCCAAGGCGTTGATCGCCGCAGGCAAGCATGCGCANGCAATGGGAACGGGAGCACCGTTCGGNGTAAAGCCGCAACCTGCCGAAGTTGATTTCGCTAAAGTCCATGATCATGTCCACGGCGTTATTGCNCATATNGCACCTGTCGACAGCGTCGAACGGTTTGAAGGTCTCGGTGTNAATGTGATCCAGGCACCGGCGCGTTTTCTAAGCAGTGGAACCGTGGATGCAGGCGGCACCACCGTCAAGGCGCGCCGCTTTGTGATCGCNACCGGTTCATCCGCTGCAGTGCCGCCGATCCCGGGGCTGGACAGCGTGCCCTATCTGACCAACGAAACGGTTTTTGACCTGAAAGAGGCCCCCGAACATCTGATTGTGATNGGNGGCGGGCCGATTGGTATGGAATTGGCGCAGGCCCACAGACGGCTGGGTGCGAAAGTAACCGTACTGGAGGGGATGAAAGCNCTGGGCAAGGATGACCCAGAACTGACAGCATTGGTGCTCGACGNAATCCATGAAGACGGGATCGAGTTGCGGGAAGGCGCCAGTGTCACAAGGGTGAGTGGCAGCGCAGGCCATATCAGTGTGACGTTCAAGACAGAAAACGGTGAGGAGAGCGTTNCGGGATCGCACCTTTTGCTGGCGGTNGGGCGGCGGCCGAACCTGGATGGGCTTGATCTGGAAAATGCGGGCGTTGCATATGAGCGTACAGGCATCAAGGTGGACGCCCGGCTCAGAACCACAAATAAAAACATTTANGCAATCGGTGATGTCGCCGGGGGGCTGCAGTTTACCCATGTCGCCGGGTATCACGCGGGCATCGTGATCCGTAACATTCTCTTCCGTCTGCCCGCCAAGGCAGATCATTCCAACATCCCCTGGGCAACCTATACAGACCCTGAANTGGCACATGTCGGGGAAACGGAAGAACAGGCCCGCGCCAAGCACGGCAAGATTGAAGTCCTGCGCTGGCCGCTCGCAGAAAATGACCGTGCCCAGGCGGAGCGAAACACAAGAGGAATGGCCAAAGTNATCACAGACACCCATGGTCGTATTCTGGGGGCGAGTATTGTCGGCCCGCACGCGGGCGACCTGCTTCAACCCTGGGTGTTGGCAAAGTCTCAGGGGCTGAAGATAAGTGCGATGGCCGGTATGGTCGCNCCGTACCCGACCCTGGGTGAAATCAGCAAACGCGCGGCAGGCTCCTATTACACGCCGACCCTGTTCAGCTGGAAGACGAGGCTCGTCGTCAAACTTTTGTCCAAACTGGGATAAACTGGCCCGGGTGCCAATCAGGGGTGGCGGCCATCAGGGAGGATTGGAAGAAAAACATGACCGGGCAGGAGGGGAGAGACCGGAAGGGGGAGGACCGTGCGGAAGCAGGCCCTCGGCAGCCGCGGCAGTCATGGCGNGCCCGTATNATGGCGCCTCTTCGTCAATCTCTCTCTTCGCAACTTCTGGTTCTGACCATCCTGTTTGTGATGTTGGCGGAAGTGCTGATTTATGTTCCGTCGCTGGCAAACTTTCGCGACACCTGGATCCGTCAACGTCTGGTGCAGGCGCAGATCGCAACTCTGGCGCTCGAAGCAACCCCCGACAATATGCTTTCAACGCAATTGCGCGATGAGTTGCTGGAGAACGCGGAAGCCTATGCCGTNGTTCTCTACCNGGATTCTGCGCGACGTCTCATCCTGCGTGACGACATGCCGCCTGCCATTGACGCAAGCTACGACCTGCGTGACACGAGCGCCATGGATCTGATTTTCGATATGCTGGACTGTCTGATGGCAGATGACGGGCGGATCATCAGGGTCATTGGCCGCCCGCGCTTCGAGGGGGGGGATTTTATCGAAATCGTGCTGGAGGAAACCCCGCTTCGTGAAGCCATGTTCGATTATTCCACCAACATTCTTTCGCTGTCACTGTTCATCTCTTTTTTGACGGCAATGCTCGTCTTCTTTTCGCTGAACCGCTTTCTGGTGAAGCCCATGCGCCGCATCACGGCCAACATGGTGGCCTTTCGCGAAAAACCGGAAGATGTCTCGCGGGTCATCACACCCTCTGACCGGTCAGACGAGATGGGCGTAGCGGAACGCGAACTGGCTGACTTGCAACAGCAGGTGCGTGCAACCCTGAACCAGCAGGCACGTCTGGCCTCGCTGGGCACGGCGATTGCCAAGATCAACCATGATCTGCGCAACATTCTAGCCAACGCGCAATTGATTTCTGACCGGTTGAGCGGGGTGGATGACCCGACCGTTCAAAACCTTGCCCCACGGCTTTTTTCGTCGATCGACCGTGCGATCCAGCTTTGCACCAACACAATGAAATTCGGCAGGGCTGAGGAAGACCTGCCAGACCGAAAAAGAGTGAAACTGGCACCGCTTGTGCACGAAGTGGTCGGCGCNATGGGACTGGTGGAAGACAATGCCATCAATTTGCGACTACTCATTTCTGATCATCAGACGATCGACGCGGACCCCGATCAATTGTTTCGGGTTTTGCTCAATCTGGGCCGTAATGCGGTGCAGGCGATGGAGAAAGGCGGCGAGCTGCTGATCCGNGCGAACGAAACCGCCCAAAGCGTGATCATCGACATATCGGACACCGGGCCCGGCATCCCGAAAGCGGCGCAGGAACGCCTTTTTCAGCCCTTTAGCGGCAGTCAGCGGGCGGGTGGCACCGGGCTGGGCCTCGCAATTTCTGCTGACCTCGTGCGGGCACATGGTGGTACACTCGAACTCGTGGAAACCGGGCCAGGTGGCACGCTTTTCCGCCTTACGGTGCCAACGCGGGCACANCTCGGGCGCGCAGCACAATAATAGCGGCTAAACAACCTGCCAGCGGGACCATTGGCTGGTGAGCGTGATCGGTGAGTAGGCCGTGTCTGCGTAAGAGAATGCCCGNCAGAGAAACTCTTTGGCAGAATGCATGTGCCTGCAGNCCACCTGAACCAGCGAGAGGCATGAGCCATGACAAAAGAACAGAAGCGATATCTCGTTGCAGATATTGGGGGCACCCATGCGCGGTTCGCCTATGCACTGGTCAATGATCAGCACGGCCTTGCACGCCCGCTCATTGGTGCTCCATTTATCGTTGAGACGCATTCCTTTTCATGCTTTGAGGACGCGCTCCAGGAGTTTCTGGCGGAAACAGGCACGCCGGAGATTGCCGCCGCTGCTGTTTGCGGTGCAGGGCCGCTTCAGAATGTGGGGATGTCCAAAACCATCCGGATGACGAATTGCCCCTGGGTTCTGTCAGAACAGGCGCTCGGCGCGACAAGCGGTGTCGAAAAGGTCGCGCTGGTGAATGATTTTGCCGCCATCGCGTTTTCCGTGCCGCACCTGACAGCGCAGGAGTANATCAGGCTCGGCGATGGAACGGTCGCGACTGATGGTGCGGTAGGGGGGNCGATTGCCGTGATCGGGGCAGGCACAGGGCTGGGGGTGGCTGGTCTCATGCCGTATGGAAATAACGAGCATCTTTTGATCGATGGTGAAGGTGGACACGCGGACCTCTCTCCCACCTCTGCCCGGGAACTGGCTGTGTTCGAAATTCTGTTGCGGCGCTTCGGGACAGTTGAAGCGGAGACTGTTTTGAGCGGGCCGGGGCTCGAAGCGTTGCATGACGCACTTTGCGAACTGGAGGGCGTTTCGTGTGAAACGGTACATGCCGCGGAAATTGCAGCTCGCGCGGCGACCGGTGGTGAGCGGNTGAGCNGTGAAGCTGTTGCACTNTTCACCGGCTGGCTGGGTGCCGCCGCAGCCAATGTTGCCCTGATTATGGGGGCGACGGGCGGGGTCTATGTCGCGGGGGGGATCGTGCCGAAATGGGGTGGATTGTTTGACGCCAAACTGTTTCGTCGTCGGTTTGAAACACGTGGCAAAATGGGTGCCTATCTGGAGCCTATTCCAACTTTTCTGGTAACGACACCCGACCCCGCTTTCAAGGGGCTGGCGCAAATCGCTCACAGCCTTTAACGGCTGCTTTCGCGGCGTTAGTAGCGGGTACCGGAAAGAACGACCCCTTCACGCCGGGGGTCCGCCCCGCCATCAAGGCCGCTCCCGGTTCGCCGGATGCCGTGCAGTCCGCTGGTAATGGGCTGCACCACGACTTCATGTCCCAACGCACGAAGTGCGTCTGCATGCGCGGCAAGGTCCGTGTCTGCCTCAAGCTCCAATGGGCCGTTGCGGTTGACATGGCGCGGCTGGTTGATGGCGTCCTGCATGGCAAGGCCGTGGTCGAGCAGTGCCACGATTGTTTGCGTGACATAGGTGATGATGCGGCTGCCGCCGGGGGAACCGATAGCAGCGTAAAAATTCCCCTCATCATCAAAGATAATGCTGGGGGTCATGGACGAACGGGGACGCTTGCCAGCGGCGACGGCATTCGCGACGGGGCGCCCGTCAATCTCTGGCCGGAACGAAAAGTCAGTCAGCTGATTGTTGAGGATAAAGCCTGCCGCCATGTGATGGCTGCCAAAGGGAGCCTCGATGGAGCTTGTGATGGAAACCACATTGCCCTGTCCGTCAATGATTGAGAAATGGCTGGTCGAGGGACGGTCCTGTGCGGCGTTGGGTGCACGCTGCCCGTGTGAGTTGGTGGCCAGAGGTAAGCCAGCAGGCGCAACCCCGAGGCTCGTNTCCGGTTCGATCAGGCGCGCGCGGGACGCCAGATAGGTTTTGTCGAGCATCGCGCCAACCGGCACATCGACGAAATCTGTGTCGCCGATGTAAAGGTCGCGGTCGGCATAGGCGAGACGACTGGCCTCGGTGATGAGGTGAACCGCGTCAACAGAGCCCGGGGCGAGCGCCGTCATATCAAAATTCTCAAGGATACCCAGTATTTGAAGCGAGGTAAGACCGCCAGATGTAGAGGGTGGCATGCCGCACACTTTATAGTTGCGGTAATCAAGGCAGATCGGTGTGCGCTTCACAGGCGTATAGGCGGCCATATCTTCCATACTGAGTGTGCCGGGAAAACGCACTGCATTCTGTGCCGCGGCAACAATNGCTTCAGCAATTTCTCCTTTGTAGAAAACCTCCGGCCCCTGTTCGGCAATCAGCCGCAGACTGCGCGCATAGGCGGGGTTCTTGAGCACCGTGCCGGGCTCCAGCGCGTGCAGGGTGCCGTCTTCGTCGCGGGTGAAGAAATAGTCCTGTGCCCAGGGAAGCTGAGGTAAGGCAGGCGACCAGTTGATCAGCGCGTTCAGGCGGGGCGTCACCTTGAACCCTTCTTCGGCCAGACGAATGGCCGGTTCAAACAATCGNGCCCAGGGCAGGCGTCCATGTTCNTCATGTGCCATGTGCAGCATGGCGACGGCACCGGGAACGCCAATGGACTGCCCGGCAACGACAGCATCAAAGAAAGAGCGCGGGTTGCCCGCATCATCAAGGAAGAGGTCGGGTGTGACACCCGCCGGCGCCGTTTCGCGACCATCATAGGCATCAAGCCGGTGTGTCTCTTCTGTCCAGTGCAACATGTAGGCCCCGCCGCCAATCCCGGATGATTGTGGTTCGACCAGGGTGAGCACAAGTTGCACGGCAATCGCCGCATCAACCGCAGAGCCGCCTGCAGCCAGAATGTCGGCACCTGCCTGTGCGGCCTCCGGATGAGCGGCACTTACCATGTAGTGACCTTTGGCAGGGAATGTGTCGCCGTCACCAGGCTGCACCCACCAGATGAATAGCGGAGAGAGNAGGATCAGAAGCCCGATGACAATCAGGACAAGGCGGGTGGGGCGCATAACGTCTCCTCTCGGCGGTGTCGTATTCCAAACCGTTGCATCAGCAGGTTGCCACGTGCGGAATACGGTCTCATTTCAGTCTATGATGGAGCCAAACCGGATTCGGCCGCCCCGTGACAGGAAGTATGACCCATGACATTGATGAATGTGAGCCCTGGACCTCGTAATTTGATAACGGATGTCGCCGGGATCAAGGTCGGGCAGGCAGAAGATGTAGCCGCACGAACCGGAACGACGGTCCTTTTGCCNGATGAACCGGCCGTTTGTGCCGTGAGTGTGATGGGCGGTGCCCCCGGAACGCGCGAGACGGATGCGCTGGACCCGTCGCGGCTGTTGGGGGGGCGTGTGGATGCTGTCACCCTTTCAGGCGGCTCTGTCTATGGCCTGGACGCAGCTTCCGGCGTCACCGCCTGGCTGGGNGCGCGCGGNCGGGGGTTCGGCTTTTCCGGCCTTGATATCACCGCGCCTATAGTGACNGGNGCCATTCTGTTTGACCTGTCAAATGGTGGCGACAAAAGCTGGGGTGAGNCACCACCCTATCTCAACCTTGGTAGGCAGGCCGTNGCGGCAGCAGGCAAGACTTTTGGTCTGGGGAACAAGGGCGCCGGACTGGGGGCTCGCGCAGGCACGCTGAAGGGGGGGCTGGGGTCTGCATCGCTCTACACAGGCGACGGATTGCAGATCGGGGCACTTATGGCAGTTAANGCCTACGGGTCTGCCATTGTGCCGGGNACAAAAAGTTTCTGGGCTGCCCCGTTTGAGTTGGATGGGGAATTTGGTGGCGTCATGCCGGAAGAATTGAGCGACCGNGACTGGGCAAAAGGCACCAAAGCGGACGCGAACGGNCTGCGGCAAAATACAACGATCGGCATCGTGGCCGTCAACGCGAAGCTCACCGCGGCAGAGTGTCAGCGTGTCGCCATCATGGCGCATGATGGACTGGCAAGGGCACTCCGCCCCGCACATGCGCCCGTCGACGGGGATGTGATCTTTGTTGTGGCCACNGGCACGCACAGCCTGGCGGANGAAACCCGCATTCGAGATCTTACCGAGATCGGTACATATGCAGGCGATTGTGTGGCACGTGCGATTGCCCGCGGGGTCTATGAGGCAGAGACCCTGGGCGATATGCCAGCCTATCGGGATGTGGCACGTCCCGACTGAAACATTAATAAAGNGGCGTCTCGGTCAGGCCCTGTGTNCGGCAGATGCGTGANAAACAAAAAAACCCGGCCAGAAGGCCGGGTTTTCGGTACGCAGCGGTAGTGCGCGATANTAGCGAACGTAAATCCGTACTTCGTTGGTCGAGATGCCNGCATTCGTCGTCGCGGCAAGCGTTACCCGTGAAGGGGGCACGCCCATGTCGCTCATCGACCGGTAGACACGCTCTGCATTGGCGCGCGATTCTGTCTGCGCAATCTGTACGTTCGATGCNGTGCCCCCGGTGGGAGAAACAGCAACGACTGTAAACTCGGCGCCGGGACGCAGTTCCAGNGCTTGCGAGAGCGCCGTATAGAGAGAGCGCTCATACTCAACNTCAGGCCGGTCAAAACGGATTGTGACCAGCGGTGGTGTCGAAGGAATGTCGGAGGATGCCCGTGGCGCCGCAGCCCGCTCAACCGGCGTGGTGGGGGCCTGTGAAACACCAAGTCCNCCGCCAAAATTCTGCCCCCGCTTGATCGCATTGGAGAGCGTGTTGAGCGCGGCCCGTTCGTTGGCAAGGTANGTCGTCTGGCGTGCTGTGTCTTCGCGAAGCTCGGACAAAAGACTGTTGATGATGACGATCGTCTGCTTCGTATTGTCCTGCAGCGCTTCCAATTGTGTGTGATCTTCATCGACAGCGCCCGAAAGGCCAAAGGTCGCATGGATCGTATCAAGCAGATAATTGGCGGTCGCCGCATTTCCGGCAATGGCCGTCGACAATGCGGTCATATTGTTAATGTCGCGGGCCATCTGGTCCAGTTCAGCCTGTGTCTGGTTCCAGCGCTCNACCAGCAAGGGGTTACCCGGTGTGGTGCCAACCTGTAGTTTGGCTTCAATTGCGGCTTTGCTGGTGTGATAGGCCTCCGCATGCGAGCGTGTTTCGGTCCGGATGGACTGCAATTCGCCGGAGCGGGCGTTCATCTGCTGCTGCAGGGCGGCCAGGTCGCCGCGCAATTGCTGAACCCGTGCGCCCACCTGGGTGCCGGTTGGCTGCCCTGGGGTCAGGGTAAACCCGTCCGTAGTGCTGGAGCCAAGGCCTGGTGCGCGATTGCTGCCACCTCTGGCCTGATCGCCTGCAACCGTTGGCCAGACGACTTCATCAGCCAGAGCGCAACCACCGAGCGCCAGAAGAGCACCCAGAAGGCTGTACCGTGCTATCGCACGAACCCCCGAAGCAGTGGTCACAGCAGCTTTTAGGGGAGCATTTTGCGTCGACATATTTTTCCCAACCCGCATTTTAAATCTTGGGCTTCCGACAAAAGAAGCGCTACAGCCTCGCGTCAGAGGCTGCCCCATCGACCTTTAACAGTGCGTAAGGATGAAGCGCACAGTTAAAAACGACAAGGCAGAACAACGATATAAAACAGCAGCCCCTGCAAAANAGTGCAGAAAGCATGCAAGAATCGTGGCCCCCTTGCAGACTCCTTAACATTACCCAATGGGGTATAGCGCTACAAGCGCTTAAAGGCGACGTTTTTCGGCTAGTTTCAGTGTTTTATCGGCGAATTTTCACGCAAAAGAGGGTTCGGGCTCAAGTTGGCGCTTTGTCGATTCCAGAAGCGCCCNGTTGTCGTGCTGCCAGGGGTGGAAATCATCTGACATGTANTCCATCAGCGGACGACCCAGGCCGCGCAGAATGCCTTGCTTGCCAAAGAGCCATTTGAGCCCGCCGGCCCAGATCCGCATCCGCGCCGTGAAGCTGTACCCGTCCACTTTGAGCATATGGTTGATGTTGAAGCGCGCGTTGCGGACAAATTCAAGCGTAACAAAAAACATGGTCTGTCGCCGGATACGCGTGCTGCAGCCAACGGCGGAAAGAACGTCAAAAGCCACAGCTTTGTGCTCGGCCTCNTCAATCGCATGCCAGCGCCACATGGCGGCCATGGGAGCTGCCGCCCCTGCCATGATCTGTGGCCGCTGCATGAGGGCATCTGCCATAATGGCCGTGTAATGTTCGTAAGCCACGGTGCCGTAGAGCTTGGCCAGTTTGGGCAGGTTCTTTTCCGACCAGTCGATCTTGTCGGAAATACGTTTCTCCATGCACGCCAGATCATACCCCCGAGCGGCGCAAAGCCGCTTGTTGTAAAGGTGGTGCTCGCGGGAGTGAATGGATTCCTGCGCCACAAATCCGCGGATTTCTTCNTTCAGTTTCGGGTCACTCACCTCATCGCGGAACGCATTCACCGCATCGATAAATGCTTTTTCGCCAAGCGGAAACATGATCGACAAGGCATTGAAATAGGCTGTCTTGAACGGGTCATTGCTGTGCCAGTNGCNGGCAAGCAGCGCATCAATATCAAAGTTCATGTTGCGCGGTTCAATCCGCACATCGGCAGGAGTCCGGCTCTGTTCAGTCGATGCAATAGGCGTGGCAACCATGGGACAACTCCGTTGCGACAGGTTCATCAAGGACGCCGCGTGATCGGTCATTTTGCGATGGCGCGGTAGGTAAGGCATCATGAATATTACTGACATCAATGTCAATAAAGAGATGAGCCGATGTAACACCCCTCTACCGGCGGGGAGGGAGGGAAGNAGACGACGCGACAAAATCGGAGAAACAGTCGGAAAAGTGAGGGCCTGCCCTTGCCTTTAAGGGGCGAACACCGTAAGAAGTGGCCCTCGCGACAAGGTTCCTNGAGGTTCCTCAAAGTTCCTCAAGTTTCTTTGTCCCGGTACGCACCCGTAGCTCAGCTGGATAGAGCACCAGACTACGAATCTGGGGGTCGGGCGTTCGAATCGCTCCGGGTGCACCATTTCTGCTCAAAAGTGNGCACCATTTTNCTTTGAAATAGTTGAAATAGTGATGTGACCCCNCGCCCGCCTGCGNGATGTCTCGGCGTATATTGTTTCCCGATTGTGGGTTCATTAAGGACCGGTTTTTACAATCGCGCCAGATGATCGGGGCATGACGTCATGGCCCGTGTGAACAGGAAAGAACGCGTGTCCGGGGTAGAAGCTGCGATACAAGCCATCCCGCGTGAAGAAGATGTGCCGTTTGCGGTGCTGGCGGATTTTGGTGCCCTTTCGCCAAGGCTGCAATCCATGCTGTCCTACTGGCAGGCAAAGGCCGGGTGTGAGGCGCTGCCCGCCCGGGCCGATATCGTGGCAGCTGAAATTCCGCGCCTTTTACCTTACATGGCCATTGTGGACATTTTGCGGGAACCGTTTGATTTTCGCTATCGCCTGGTCGGTACTCACCTGACAGAGATGATGGGNGNNGAGNGGACCGGNTTGCGNATGCGGGAAATCTTTCCGCCCCCGGCGGCGGCGGCCACNGGCCAACTGATCGCCCGCCTGGTGAGCCATCGGCAACCCATTGCCTGTGCCGGCAATATGCCGTGGCTCAATGCGAATTANCGCGAGTTTCAGGCATTGATCTTGCCCCTTGCAGCGGATGGGAGAGAGGTGAACATGGCTTTGATGGTCATGAATTTCACCCGTTAGTGCGCATTTCCNGCCTGTCCGAAACGCTCAATATGCGCGATGAGATTTTCGATCTCTTGGGACTGTGTNGCAAAACTTGTGACCAGTCGCATGAGACTTTCGTCTGGTCCGACGCGAATTTCGGCCGGCAGGCCAGCTGGCGACCATTCAAACAATGTCGCGCCCGCGGCATGCAGGCTCGACACCAGCGCCTTCGGCATGATCGCAAAGCTTTCATTNCCTTGNGTATCAAANGCCAGACGCACGGGCCCCGGCATGCGCANGCGCGCTCGAAGGTCGACAGCCATCTGGTTGGCATGGGACGCAAGCGTCAGCCAGTANTCATCTTGCAGCCAGGCAAGAAACTGCGCGCCGAAGAGNCGCCCTTTTGAGACAAGATGCCCGCTCCGTTTGACGCGGTATGCGAAATCGCGCGCCAGCGCCGCGTCGAAAAAGATCACGGCCTCCGCCGCAACNGCGCCGCATTTCGTCGCCCCCAGACAGAGCACATCCACACCCGCCCGCCAGCTCATGTCNGCCGGAGAACAGCGGAGGGCGGCAAGGGCGTTGGTGAACCGCGCACCATCCATATGTACGCGCAAACCCCGTGCCCGTGCCATTTCGCAAAGGCGGGTCACATCCTCAAGCGGATAGACNTGCCCCAGTTCATTGGTTTGTGAGAGCGAGAGGGCGGACGGACGTACATCATGAACCCCCTTGGATGTTTCAGTGGCCAGATGCCGCTCAAACTGGGCGGGTGTCAGCCGCAGACTGTCTTCCGGTATAGGCAACAGGCTGGCACCACCGGTCATGAGAGCGGGGCCCGTCGACTCGCTCGACAGGATGTGCGCATGCGCATGGGCATAGATACCTTCCCACGGCATGGCGAGGGTCGAGAGCGCAAGCGTGTTGGCCGCCGTCCCCGTCGTCACAAAGAAAGCTGTCAGGTCGCACTCAAACATGTCTTTGAGNGCGGCTTCGGCGCGGACTTTGTAGTCATCGCCGCCATAGGCTGTGGCGTGGCCCTGATAGGCTTCGGTGATCGCCTCCAGAATGCGCGGCGCCGCGCCCGCCTGATTGTCGCTTCCAAAGTTCATACTCTTCGCGCTCCGCTGCCATCATGACATCACTCTCTTATAGGAGCTGCCGCCANAACAGGAAAGAAGCCGGTCAGGTCGANGCGGTCTTTTCCTGAAGCACGGGTTCGCGCGCCGCCGTGGAGAAAGGGTACGCCACAAGCAGACCGGCCAGAATGCCCGGGAGCCCTTCATAAAGGTCGCCATGCCATCCCATGTAACGCCAGCCGATTGCGACACCAACACCCACCAGCATCGCGGCAATCGCCGGGCCTTCCGGCAGCTTGCGTTGGAAAGCATAGAGCAGCAGCAAGGGGGCAAAGGCTGTGGCCAGCGTGGACCAGGCCAGGATGACCAGGGCGAAAACGCTCTGGTTTTCACCAAGCGCAATCAGGAGCGCAAGACCGGTCACAAAAGCCGTGGCGGCTTTCATCTGCCACGGGCGTTCCAGCCGGTCCTTGGCAAGGTCATGCGTGATCGCGGCTGAGCAGGAAAGAACCAGCGAGTCGNCCGTGGACATGGTGGCCGCGAAAACCCCGGCNAGGATAGCGCCAACCGCAATNCCCGGCAGCAATTGTACNGCCATCGTGGGNAGCGCCAGCTCNGGNTCAAGGCTGCCAAGCTCCGGCANGTAAATCCGCGACAACATNCCGACGCCGGTGGCCAGCGCGTAAAACAGGGTGAAGTAGAAATAATACCAGGCGCGGGCCTGGCGCATATTGTCTGGCTCGTCCAGAGCCATGAAGCGGATCATGACGTGTGGCTGCCCGATGACCGACAGCCCGGCAAACATCCAGCCCACAACNAACAACGCCATACCGGCAATTCCGGGGAAGAGAAGGTCGTCAGGAAACCAGTTCAGGAAACCGGGAATCTCTCCCATGGCAGTCCATGCNCCGCTGACCCCGCCAAGACCGTTCACCCCCACAACGAAGAGGAGGGACATCGCAAAGAGCATGACGATGGATTGAACGGCGTCCGTCCAGATNGATGCCCGAATGCCCCCCGCCACGGAATAGGCGAGGATCATGCCGGCAACGACAATCGCCCCAAGCTTGGGATCCCATCCCAGTACGCCTTGCAGGGCTTTCCCGCCCGCGCTGATCTGTGCAGCGCTGTAGGCACCGAGAAAAAGCACCATCAGAACGGCGGCAATTTTTGGCCAGATGGTAAACTTCTCGCCATGCCAGGCGGCAAGCACCGCCGCGAAAGANGCTTCTTTTGTGCGTCCGGCTGCATCGCGCAGGCGTCGATGTACAAAGATGGAAGCGACAAAGTCGCCAAGTATCCACCCGATCATCAGCCNGATGGCGGCAAGGCCGGTCGCGTACGTGTAGCCGATCACGCCGATGAACATGTAGCCGGAATTGTTTGTCGCGACGGCGGACAGCCCCACGAGCCACGGTTTGACTTCGCGACTGGCCATATAATAGTCAGTGCGTGAACCGCGGGCGCGAAAGGCGGAAGCGAGCCCGACGCCAAGGAAAAGAAGCAGGAAGGCGGCGAAGCTCGCAACGATCATCAGATCACTCCGGTATGTAAATGTAAGATGGAACTATGCGTCTTCGAGCAGTGGATANGCACCGCTTTCATCATGCACTTCCTGCCCGGTGACGGGCGGGTTGAACGTGCAGGCCATCGTCATTTCCTTCGTGGCNCGNAGAATGTGGTGATCATGCAGGTTGAGCGCATACATGATGCCGGGACGGATTTCATGCACCTCACCAGTNGCAAGGTCTTCGATGCTGCCTTCCCCTGAGATGCAATAGACGGACTCGAAATGGTTTTTGTAGTGCATGTCGAGTTCCGCACCTTCATGGATCGTGGTGATGTGGAACGAAAATCCCATCCCGTCTTCTTTCAGAAGCAGNCGAACACTGTCCCATCCCNTGGAGGAAACGCGCCGCTCTGTCTGATTGGCTTCTTGAAGGTCTCGAATAATCATAGTGAACTGTCCTTGAAGACGATCTGGAGAATAATCAGGCNGCTGCCTTGCTTTTGGCATCAATGGATTTCTTGACGGCGCGCTCAAGAATAGCGAGACCGCGTTCCAGTTCGTCCATGGTGATGGTCAACGGGGTGAGGCACTTGACCACTTCATCATTTGGACCGCTTGTTTCGATCACAAGACCGTTCTTGAAGCAGTCTTTGATAATGTCAGACGACAGATCGCCACAACCCACATCAATCCCCAGCATCATGCCGCGGCCTTTTACNGCCTCGATCGTACCCGGGTGCGCATCTTTAAGCTCCGTCAGGCGCTTTTTCAGGAAGGCGGATTTCTCAGCCACTTCCCGAACGAAATCCTGGCCGCGCCAAAACTCTTTGAGGGCGGCTGTCGCCGTCACGAAGGCGTGGCAATTGCCGCGGAACGTGCCGTTGTGCTCACCTGGTTCCCAGATATCGAGGTCGCGGCGGAAAAGTGTCAGTGCCATCGGCAGGCCGTAACCCGANACGGATTTGGCAAGCGTAACAATGTCAGGTTTGATCCCCGCAGGTTCAAAGCTGAAGAAGGTGCCGGTTCGCCCGATGCCNGCCTGGATATCATCCAGAATAAGCAGCGCGCCATGGCGCTTGGCAACTTTCTGCAATTCNCGCAACCACTGGAATGACGCAACATTGAGCCCGCCTTCACCCTGTACCGCTTCNACAATAAAGGCAGCGGGGGCATCAATACCGCTTGAGGGATCATCAAGCATCCGGTCCAGCAGGGCNATCGTGTTGGCATCGTCGCCTGCATAATCTGCGTANGGCATNCGCGTNACGCCGTTCAGGGGAACGCCGGCNCCATTGCGGTGATGCTGGTTACCGGTNGCNGCGAGCGCNCCCAGTGTGCAGCCGTGAAAACCGTTGGTAAAGGCGATGACATTGGTACGCCCGGTCACTTTGCGGGCAACCTTGAGCGCNGCTTCAACCGCGTTCGCACCCGTTGGGCCAGGGAATTGAACAACATAATCCAGGCCGCGCGGGGTAAGGATGGTGCGATCAAATTCCGTCAGAAAGGCTTCTTTGGCCTCTGTCTCAAGGTCAAGNCTGTGTGTCAGGCCATCNCTCTCGATNTAGTCCANCAGGGCCTGCTTCAGCACAGGATGATTGTGCCCGTAATTGAGGGACGAACAGCCGGAAAGGAAGTCCAGATAGGTGTTGCCATCATCGGTTGTCAGCGTGGAGCCTTGTGCCTTCACAAACTTCTTCGGAAAATTCCGCGCGTAAGACCGAACCCCGGACTCACGGCGCTGGAAGATAGAAGTGTCGGTTTTGGATGTGTCGGACAACATGTGATTTCCTTTAGAAATGCGAAAATAAGGCGACGGGCCGGTCAGAATGGACCGATCGTCACCATGTGTTCGGTCTCGTGCACGCCATCAAAATGCGCCTGGGCATCAAAGTGGGGCGCGGATGTAAGCTCGGCACCGAGTTCGCTCGCGACAGAATTGAAAAGGCCCCAAGACGCCGCATTGTCGCGGGTAATCGTCGTCTTGATGTGCGTCACGTCCGTAAGAGCCGGGCGCGAGACAAGATTTTGAATCATACGCTTGCCAAGTTTTTGGCCGCGGGCGGCACGAGAAACGGCGACCTGCCAGATAAAGAGCGTATGAGGTTCATTCGGGATCAGATAAGCAGAAATCCAACCAACCGGCCCNTCATCGCCTTCAACCAGAATGCTGGTTTCGGCAAAATGAGAGCATTGAAGCAGGTTGCAGTACCGGGAATTCCGGTCAAGCGGCGGCGATTCAGCAATAAGTTCCCAGATTGACGCGCCATCGACATCTGTCGGTGGGCGAAAGGTCAGGGTCGCTGTCGCGGCTTCGTTTGGAAGGGCATCTAAGATAGAGCCATCCCCCTTTGTTGTTTCTGGATGGGCTAGTATTTAGAAAGGCTAAGGAAAAAAGTCAACCTTCAGAGGAAAAGCCTTGTAAACAGCCGATATCGTGGAAAATAAATCGTAAAATAGATTTGATATTCGAAAAATCTGACATGAAATAAGCCTTGGCCTTCAAGGCTTTAAGCCCGAAAATGAGAGATATGCAGCACAAACCTGACCTTGCCCTGATTGCACTTCGGCAGATTATGAGAGCGACGGACGCCAATGCGCGAAGCCTGTCGCGCGGGTCGGGGCTGACGCCGTCACAATTCATGATTCTGCGCTTGCTGGGGCGCACCGGCGATATTGTGCCCAGCGTGATCGCGCGTGAAGTGTCACTGACCCAGGCCACGGTAACGACGTTGGTNGACAAGCTTGCNGCCCGCGCACTGGTGGAGCGCAAGCGGGACACGACAGACAAAAGACGGGTCCTTGTTTGCCTCACGGCCGTGGGGCGGGAGGTTCTGGCCAGCACGCCCGATACTTTGCAGGAACGCTTCGTTGCCGGATTTTCCCGGCTCGAGGAATGGGAGCAATCCTACATCATCGCGGCGTTGGAACGGGTGACGGCTATTCTGGGGGCGGAGGAATTGGATGCCGCACCNGTGCTGGATGTGGGGCCAATTGACAGGTCGCGCCTTCCTGCGGATGAATGACTAGCGCAAGGATACGACGAGCAGCGCCAGCGAAGCCAGGCTCCCGCCAAGAGGCACGAGAAGCCGCAACCGGTTGACAACCCGGGCAGGATGCCAGCCCACAGCCCGGAGAGTGAGCAACACNAGGCTCGCATTTACCAGTGTGAAAATGACAAAGGTAATGCGAGACGTGGCCTCCGCGAGNCCGGACAGGGGAAAGACGAGCGCAAGGAACAGTGTAAGAGCGGCAACCACAAGNGTGGCAATGATGGGCGTGTGTCGTTTTGGGTGCACGTAGGAGAGAATGCGCGGTAACTCCGCCTGCCGCGACAATCCAAAGAGAACGCGCGACGACATGATCATCTGGATCAGGATGCCATTAAGAGCGGAAACCGCGCCGATCAGGTTCAGAANTTGAGGTGGCAGAAANCCGNTCCGCTCGGCAATCAGGCTCATGGGTGCGGCAGCCGTGCTGAGTGCTTCCACTCCCACCAGTGAGACCGCGACCGTCCCGATCAGGAAATAGAGCNCAAGCGTTACAACAAGCGTAATCAGAATGGCGGGGGGAAATGTCTTTTCCGGNGCCTCCACTTCTTCTGCGACATTCACCATGTCTTCAAAGCCGATAAAGGCATAGAAGGCGAGCGCAGANGCGGAAGCGATAAGGCCAAACGCATGCAGGTCGAGATGCGCAACGGGTATGGCCATCCCATCCCAAACCGCGCCAGGTGCAACCCATATACCACCTGCAATCAACGCGAGGAGGGCGCCGACCTCAAGAACGGTGATGGTGGCGGCNAAGATAACGGATTCCTTGATGCCGAGGATCGCAAGGCCGGTAAAACCCAGAATGAAACCGACAATAAGCACGGCGGGTGGAAGCGGGAGAAAGGCCTGAACATAACCGACGCTGCCCACNGAAATCGTAGCAGAAGACACAATGCCGGCAGAGGCGACGAGGAGGCCGACCAGAATGCCAAGCGAACGTAGCTGAAAGCCTTCCTCCACATACCGCGCTTCGCCCGCACTGACAGGAAAGCGCGTCACGAGTATGGCAAACGAATAGGTTGTGGGGGCAATGACGAGACCGGCAAACAGAAAGGCGTATGGCGTGAACATNTGGGCCCGTCCGGCGATCTCCCCGATCAGCACATAGATACCGGCCCCGACCGTAACCCCAAGCCCGTAGAGTACGAGCAACAGAAGGTTCAGGCGCCGCGCAAGTTCCGGNGCGGGGTGAGCGGGCGGGTCTGAAAGCGGATGGGACACACATCTCTCCTTTACGGGATGCCGAGTTTCAAGGTGAACAATGATCTTGTCAAAAACCGCAGAAGAAGAGGCTCGAAAGAATGTGAAACGGGCAAAATTTCCTCATAAAATCATCAGTCAAAGGAAGACGAAAAGCTAAGGATAATCTATACTTCAGCCGGTTTTATCCTTGAGAAATATGTGTCCATGAAGTCTTTGTTTCGCGACCCGCTAACCCATTTTGCCGGCGTTGGCCTGGCGCTGTTTTTANTGTTCTCCGCCATAGGGGGCATCGGTGAAGAGACGCAAGGCACNGACATTCATGTCGACCGGAATACGATGCTGACTTACATCCAGTATCAGACGCGAAACTTTGATCGCGATATGGCGGAGCGGCGTCTGGCGGCCTTGTCGCCGACAGATCAGGCACGTCTGGTTGATGAATTTTTACGGGAAGAAGTGCTCTACCGGGAAGGGCTGGCGCTGGGGTTGGATGCAGATGATTACGTCATACGCCGCAGGCTTATTCAGAAAGTCGAGTTTTTGGCGGAAGGGTTTGCCGATGCTGGCGCCAACCTGACCGAGGAGGAACTGAGAACTTTTTTTGTGGAGAACAAGACTGACTATTTTGTGCCGCCGACCGTCACGTTTACCCATGTGTTTTTTGACCGTACGAAACATGATGGCCAGGAGGAGACACGCGCCCGCGAAACCCTGCTGCGCCTGAACGAACAGAGCGTGCCATTTGCCGACGCCCCCAAATACGGGGACCGGTTCCCTTTTCACGTAAATTATGTGGCGCGCGAAAAGGCTTTTGTCGCCAGCCATTTTGGCGCTCCGATGGCCGATAGCGTGTTTGCACTTATGCCTGCCGATGAGGGTGAGCGGTGGATGGGTCCTTTCCGGTCAGAATATGGTGCGCACCTTGTCATGATGACGGCNAGGACGGAAGGGCAGGAAGCCGTTTTTGAGGACGTGCAGTCACGTGTGACGGAGGAAGCGCGTCGACANCGACTGGCNGAAAGCATGGACCGGGCCGTTGAAAATANTCGCGCCGGGTACACAATTACTGTGGACCTTGGATTGGAGGGGACGGAGTGATGCGGTGGTGTCTGGTTTTGCTGGTGTGCATCGCCGCTTGTATCGGGGGGAACCCGCAACCCGCTTCGGCGCATGAAGGGCGTCCGCTATACATCGAACTTGAGGAAAAGGAAGGCGGCGTCTTTTTTATTAAATGGCGGGTGCCATCCACNATTGAACGCTTCAACACGCCTGTCATCGCACTGCCGCGTACATGTGAAAAAGTGCAAGGGCCCGAAACAGCCCAAAGCCTGATGCGCGATGCCGGACAGGGGCTCTTTACATGTGCCGCACTGAAGACGTCTCTTGCGCTCGAAATNCANTATCCGCAGGGCAATCCGTCCGTTTCGACACTGGTTCGGCTGACACGTCCAAGCGGTGAAGTGCAGATCATCAAGGCTGGCCCAAGCGATCATGTGATTGTTTTGCCGAACGCNGAGAATGCGCGCANCGTTGCGAGTGAATATCTGGTCCTGGGTGTGGAGCATATTCTCACTGGATATGACCACCTTCTGTTTGTTGCCTGTCTCCTGATGCTTGCCGGCACATTCAAACGGGTTTTGTGGATTATTACGGGCTTCACCCTGGCGCACTCTGTAACGCTCGCACTCGCAGCGCTGGATCTGGTGAATGTGGCTATACCGCCATTGGAGGCGGTGATCGCNCTGTCGATTGTTTTTGTCGCAGCAGAACTGGTGCGACCTGCGCGCGAAACACTGACCTGGCGTTTTCCTATGCTGGTCTCCANTGGCTTCGGTCTGTTGCATGGCTTTGGCTTTGCCGCGGTGCTGGGAGAGATCGGACTGCCACAAACAGAGGTGCCCCTGGCGCTGCTGTTCTTCAACCTGGGTGTGGAGTTTGGGCAATTGGCTTTCATTGCCAGTCTGGTTGTTCTCCTGTTCGCCACANAGTCCGTCTTGAGGTTGGTAAGTGCACGTGCTGCGGATTGGGGATTGCAGGATTTTGTCAANCCAACCGGTTATGTCGTGGGNTCCCTCGCGGCGATGTGGACGATCGAGCGAGTGGTCTCATTCGTGTGAAAGCACTGCGTCANCCGGGGCATCCGCGTATGCCGCTCAATGGTNTGCAAAAAGGGCGGTGCAAATGACCGCCCTGATTTCAAACAATCTCTTTTGGCTGANCCGTGNTTTANGGCTTGTACCAGATCGCAGATGAGTAGGCGCGTTCCTGCAATGTTGCGGGATGCCCTGTTTCCGTGGGGTCAATTCCCAGGGCGAGGGCGTCATAGAGAGAATGGCGCGGTGTCGGAATTTGCAAGACNCGGACATAATAAAAAGCGGATTGGGNGGCATCAAAGTCCGGGTCCTGCCAGAGCGCTGAAAGTTCCGGCGCCCCGATTGAGTTTTCGTAGGCACCGGTGGTCAGGTCAACCGTGTTGCCGACAGGTGGCAAATGGCCATCCGCGTCCATCACCCGGCGGTCTGACCAGACAACGTCATACACCTGCTCCTGCGTTTCTCCATTGGCATCAAGCCAGCCCTTGATCACCTGTACCCGATCGAGATTGCCGGCTTTGGGNNCTTTGGTNGCCCGGATCAGGAANTTGGGTGCTTCCCCATTTGGGGCGGCTGTCAGGTCGCCCCCCATGGGAACCCCACCCGCATACCCGACGGCGGCAATATCGGCGGCGTCTGCGGCCTGGGCATCATAATCCCAGCCGCCGAAGAAACGGACCGCGATGCGCGGACCGGTGGTGCCATAGACTTCGCGCCGTTTGAAGGCGGCAAAAATGCTTTCACGCGTATTTTCTTCCGCCCACACGGCCGCGAGGCCGGAAGCTGACATGGACCAGCCATTGGGCCCTCCATTGGGGCCGGTGCGCCAGCCTGCTGTTTTGCCGCCCGGTGTCGTGTCACGCGGAAACTTGCCCCAGAAATTATCTTCCTCCGCAGAAGGGAGGCCGGTATGCGCATCTGTGGAACCAATGACCCCCATCTGGAACGGGTTGACGCCCACACGCGCTTCCACTTCAAGGCCTGTCTTCAGGGCCTCGCGTACATAGTCACCGCGCCGCGCGGTATATTCAGNCGCATCCTGCTGGATATAGTGAGAATAGGGTTCGAAGTCGGCGAAAGTGTCTGCGGGGGACAGGGAGGGGTGCGTCTCGGAATCGCCTTTGATTTGCGTGATCTCGGCAACGGGTTCCCATTCCATGCGAAAACGGGCGCTGTCGGCGGTGAAGGGTTCACCGCGCAAATTGGTTTCCGAAAACATATAGCCTTTGGAAATATTGGAATTATGCGGGATGGCGACAAANTGTGCGCCCGTCCGCTTGGATGTCTCGTCAAGCCANGCCCACAGGTCTTCCGGGTAGGCACTGTCTGCGGTGGAGAAGGGCTGAAACTGCCCCCCGATCTCCGCATTGTTGGGCGTGAACACAACCCGGTGCAGGTTGGCACCCGCCGGGATAGATGACCATTCCCAGCCGATAAAGCTGGTGAATTTGCCCGGTTCATTATGACGGTCCGTTGTGGCGATACTCTCAAGCCATGTTGTGCGCGCCATGTTTGCGGCAGCGGGAATGTTGGCCTTGGGCGGGTTGGCNGCAGCCTCTTCAACCGACATGGGTTCGGGCAGAAAGGAGGCAAAGGCAGCCATGCCTTCATCATCTTCCACCACACCNCGAAGCCAGCGCTGCGCGAGCCAGGCGCGTACCCGGTCCTGCAAGCCAAGCTCACCTGTCGGGATACCTTTCTCCACAACGTGGCGCATGACGCCGAGATAGACNGCATGGTCGGCCACAACAAGGAAGTCGAGCGGGGTCTCGATCTGAATGCGGGCGCCTGTGCCCGGGTTCAGCACGGGTAGCCCTTTGGCATAGCGATAGGCCGTGTCCGGGTCAGCAGACATGTTGCGGTTGAGATAGGCATCAAACGAGAGCGAGGTATGCAGGTGCGTATCGCCCCACAGAAGCTGCGTCTCGCTTGCCGGGCCTGCGGCTTGTACTTGTTGAGGGCTCGCTGACAGGCCGACCATAAGGGCAAGAAGACCGGCACCGGCAAGTGCTGTACCGCGTAAAAATGTCTGCGTCATCTGCGTCCCCCAAAACCTCGACCCGCCCGGATTTGGCCAGTCTGAAACGGATCAGTCGAGACTAAGGGATGCCATCCGCCCATATAAGAGGCTTCGTGCAATAATTCCGGTACGTGGAATAGGGGCGGGTGCGCGCCGCCTATGCTCTCAGCAGTGCGCGGATGCTGACCAGGAGCATTTCTTCAATTGTCTTCTGGCTATGCCCTTGAATGTTTCGCATCCGGTTCCAGACATCGAACGAGCAAAGCTGATCCAGCGCTTTCTGGAGGGGTGGTTCAAGTGTGGCAATTTCGGGCAGCATATCAATCAGATAGGTGCGCTGTACTTCCGCAAACCCTTTATAGGTACGCTCCAGAAAGGGCGACCGCCATTTGCGGGCCAGGGTTGAGGCGGCGTAGAGATTGACGCGGTCGTAAAGAGCCAGCCGCCGCTCAACGAGCAGGGCGATACGCTCTTCAAGCGGCGCAGCGACGGGCATCAGATCAAACTCTTGCTGCACCATCTGGGTGATGGAATGGTCCACTTCCTTGTAAAGTGTTTCCATGTCTTCAAAATGCCGAAAGACGGTGCGAAGACCAACCTGTGCCCGCTCTGCAACTTCTTCGCTGGTGGGAATAAGCGTGCCTTCGCCGATGAGCTCGACAAGTGCCTGCACAATGGCCGCGCGGGTTCGTGTACTGCGATTGAGACGACCATCAATATGCTCGTCATTTGTTGCTTCACCTCGCGCCATTACACGTCATTCTCTCTATTGTTGGCTGTTCTCGCGAATAATTGATCTAGACGGAAATCGCTCTCTGGTCCAAATTAAAATATGACATAGTTCGTGCCAATATACAAAATCGGGTCAGTCAGAAGAGTGTCACGGGAGGACAAGATGAAAATCGAAAATGCAATGCGGCCGAACGAGGCCCAGATGACGGAGTGGATGAGCGGTGGTGTGGAGGGGCCTGTTGTCATGGTCAATCTGCTCAAGTTTCATGCGAAAGCTCAATATGAGGATGGCCGCGACGCAAACCTGACTGGTGCGGAAGCCTACCAACGATACGCCGCGGAAGTGACCAGGCTGGTGGAAGGGCTGGGCGGCAAGATGATCTATGGGGGCCGCGTTACCATGACCTTGATCGGCGAGGTGTCGGATGGATGGGACATGGTGGGGATTGTGCAATACCCCTCCCGTGCGGCCATGGCGCAAATGACCATGTCCGACGCCTATCGTGAAATCGAGATACATCGCAATGCCGGGCTCGCAGGTCAGCTCAATATCGAAACGGTCGCGGGCGGACGCTGAAACCACTCACATAAAGTGACTGTGAGGCCGTGCAGGCACGATGGATGTTGTTCTGCATCTGGCAGCTCTCTAGGGTGCGCACAGCAAGAACTGATAAACGGCAATCAGCCGAGGGAAATCCAAATGGCACTGACTTTTTATGATTACACATTGGCCCCCAGCCCGCGCCGGGCACGCATCTTCCTCGCGGAAAAAGGGGTCGAGTACGAAAATGTTCAAGTTGACCTGGGGGCAAAAGAACAGCTGAGTGAGGTTTTTCGCGCCATCAATCCGGCATGCACCGTACCTGCATTGAGGTTGGAAGATGGCACTGTCCTGACGGAAAATGACGGTATTGCCGCCTATCTGGAAGCGGCCTATCCGGAGCCTCCTTTGTTGGGTGTCACAGCCACGGAAAAAGGTCTCGTTGCGAACTGGAATTCGCGTGCCTTGCTCGAAGGTCTGTCTGCGGTCGCTGAAATTCTGCGGAACACATCCAAAGGCATGGTTGGGCGCGCAACAACGGGCCCGATTGACTTTGAGCAGATCCCGCAATTGGCTGAGCGCGGTCGTGTACGGCTGACCGCGTTCATGGACACGCTGAACACCCGGTTGAAGGGACGTGAGTTTCTGGCGATTGATACGTTTTCCTATGCCGACATTACGGCGATGGTCGTTGTTGATTTTGCAAAATGGGTAAAGGTGGAGCCGCAGGACAATCACACAGATCTGAAGCGGTGGCATGCGGCTGTTGCCGCGCGCCCAAGCGCTAAAGCCTGACGGAAGGCAGATCGTCAGAACAGACATAAGCCGGGTGGAGACCAGGCGGCCTTAGGCAAGAAAAATCAGGCCACACGGTCCGGCCCGTCCGGTCGCTCGCCGGTGAGGAACCAGCGGGCGATCTGGCTATTCTCTTCCCTCGGGTAGGTGTGGGAGAGATCCTTGATTTCCCGATAGACAAGTTCAACACCTCGGCCGCTCAAGGCGCGTGCGGCGGTGCGGGCCATGTCGACTGGAAACATCCAGTCCTGTGCGCCATGCACAAGGTAAAGCGGCAGGCCTTGCAGGCGCTCAGCCTCCGCAAATTCCAACAGGAGAGGGTGAAAACCCGACGAGACGGGCGCGAGATGGGTAAAGGCCGATGCGCCGGTGATCCCGTTCACATATGTATATGTGCCACCGTCACTCATGCCGGTCAGCAGCACTTTATCGGGGTCCACGGACCAGTGAGCCTGAATGTGATCGAGCATCCGTGCGAGATTGGGCGCGTCTTCGTCGGGCTCCATCAGGGACCAGGTCGAACCGACAGATGTAGGGCTGACCAGAATAAAATCCATCGCGCGCGCTGTTCGCAGCCAGCTCCACATGAAATCCCGGCCATGGCCGCTCCCGCCATGGAGCGCAAAGACCAGCGGATAGCGGCGGGCAGGGTCATAGGTCTCCGGCACATAAAGGGAAAAGCCCCCCCGTTCCTGCTTCTCGTTTCCAAAATGCATAAGACCCGTCACCCCGGGGCGGGGGCCTGCCTCTTTCAGTTGTGCAAGCAGCGCCGCATCGTCCCGTGCTCCCTCGTCAAGGAAGAAACGACTAAGGGGCGGCAGCAGGCGTGCCAGCGGAAACAGCGCCTCCTGCGCACGTGCATAATGCCTGAGGGCGCGATAGGTCATCATCGCGCCGTTCGGATCTTCAAGGCTTGAACGAAGCTCTTCATAGGCCCGGAGGACGGATGTAGCAGCGTCAACAATCCGGTCACGAAACGGATGGAGGTCTTCCGGCCAGGCCAGTTCATGCACTGCGCCAAGGCCGTCAGCCACACCTTTGTCGAGAGCTCCGACATGCGCGATCACTTCCGCCAGGCGTGGTGGGTGCAGATGCCGTGCGATAAAGCCCAATCCCTCCATGGCATGCAGGAGAGGCGGCAGCGCGGCTGTTATGGTCTCGGTAAGCGCGTCATGGGTCGGCTGAGGCGGTGTTTGTTCACTTGAGGAAGGAGGCATAAGGCAGGTGTCCGTCTGGCAATGGCGATGTGCCCGAGTGTGACGGATCGACGGCCCCACGAAAAGCCCGAAGACAGGTCTGCTCATGGTGCTCGCAAAAATGTTCAGCGCACACGCTTGGTCCGTGCCGGCAAGGGATCGTCAAGAAGCGGCGGTTCCCCCCGTTTCACGTCAAGGGCGATATGCAGCCTGTCCTTGTTGGATTTGCCAATCCGGTCTTCCAGGACCTGTTCCAGCCCGGCCATAATGTTGCCAGCCTGCTGGCGAATGGGCTCACCGGATTCAGTAAACTGGATCATTTTGCAGCGCCCGTCCTCGGGGTCTGTCACCAGTTCGATTAACGCCTTGCCTTCAAGCTCCCGAATGGCGGCGTTCACTGATTGCCGGGTGATGCCAAGTGTCCGGGCGAGTGCCGTTGGGCGAAGAACGCCAATGGATGCGTAAAGCATGACCATGCTTTCCAGACGGCGGACATGGGGAAGGCCCGCGGCCTTCAGGTTTTTCTGCAACCCTCGATCCAGCCACATGAAAGCTTCAAGCAGCCCCACCATTAAATGCCCTGTGGGAAAAGTGCGCGCCTTCACCGTCTTTTTCTCCTGCCTGTCGATCATTCGTGCCCGGATAAGGGGCTTGCGGAGAATGTAAGGAAAACTTACAATCAAGGCAACGAATGTGGGAGAACGAGATGCCGAGATTGGCCGAAATTGCCAAGGCGGATGCTGATCCATTTGCCCAGTCGATCTATACGATGCTGTTTGGCGAGCGCGATCCGGTCAAGGAGCCAGGCACAGCAACAGGCACGCCCGGCAATTGGTGGACTGTTTTTGCGTTGGTCCCTGATTGCTTCAAACATGCGGTGGACGGGTTCCGTTTTTACCGCGACCCAAATCGCAAGCTGGACCCGAAGCTGCGCGAACTGGGGCAGACCAGAGCAGGCTATGTGCGCGGCTCACAGTTCGTATTTTCGCAGCATTGTAAATCCTGTCGCGATGTCGGCCTGCGTGAAGAACAGATCGAAGCGCTGCCGCACTGGCATGTAGCGGACTGTTTCTCAGCGAAAGAGCGGGCGGTGCTTGCTTATACCGATGAAATGGTTCTGGAGAACGGGCGCGTGACAGACGGAACGTTCAACGCGTTAAAGGCGCATTTGAGCGACGTTGAAATTCTGGAACTGACATACATTACGGCCATGTACGAAATGCATGCGATCATGAGCCGGGCTCTTCGGCTGGAATATGATGATGTGCCGGACCGTATTGTCGAGATTCCAATGCCCATGCAAGACGGGGTGGATGCAAAAGCATCATCCGATGTGATGAGTATGGTCGATAAAAGCTGAGACTGAGGAGGAGAGACTTATGGGATATCATCACCTGGCGCTCGCCGCCAAAGACATGAAAGCCATCCACCAATTCTACGAAGGTGTGATGGGGTTCGAGCTGGTCAAGACCGAAGTTGCGCCCGTGCCGACCGGCGGCTGGGCAAAGCATTTTTTCTACCGGATGGATGATGACAGCAAGTTCATCGCCTTCTGGGAGATGCACGATGTGCCGGGTACAGAAGACTTCCATACCAATATTTCAAAAGGTGCAGGCGTCCCGGATCAGATAAACCATATTGCGTTTGATGTACCCGACGAAGTCACCTTCGAGCGGCGTAAAAACCAGTGGATGGATGCAGGCTACGATGTGCTGGAATTGGACCATGAATGGTGCCGGTCGATCTATACAAAAGATCCTAACGACAATTTTGTGGAATTCTGCATCACGACAGGTGCATTCACGAAAGAAGATCGTGACTTTGCTATTGGACAGTTAACGGCGACAGAGCCGAGTTTTTCCAAACCACCCGTTAAAATGGAAATTCACAAGGGCAAGAAAGCCGCTGCTGAGTAATCGCGCGGTTTGACGGCGGGGGAGGGTGGCCGAGGTGAAAGCCTCGGCCATTTTCATTTGTAACTGTTTCTGATTAAAGTGCTGGAAGATGCGGTTGGTCGAAATGGGGTAATGTACATGGCCGATCAGTCGGGTACAGAAGAAGCGCGCAGTGAAAGCCGGGCAGGCGAGGACGGCAGAGTGATGCCCGCCGCACGCCCTGCCATCAATATGGCAGACCGCGAGCCGCAACCCCCCTTCCGGTTTCTGATCCCGATAATGCTTGTTCTTCTGATCCCTCTGATGCATGCAACCGCGCTTGGTGATGTCCTTCTGCGCAACAATTGGTTGATGCTTGGCCTCGGTGGGGCGATTTTTTCCCTCTTTATGTTCGTATCCGGTATTCGTCTGCAGGCAGGGGAACGGAGCGAGGCTTTGGGAATGGCATCCTGGTCCTTGTTGATTGCGTATCTGCTTCATCAGTTTGAGGAATTCGGGGTCGATCTGTATGGAAATCTGAACGCCCTTCCTGCATACGTAAACGGGCAGTTGGCGGAACAACTCTCCCATACGCCGATCATGTTAACCGAATTCTCTGTCTACCGGATCAACACACTGGGTATCTGGGTTCCTTTTTTACTGGCCATCTGGGCCGGTCATCGCTTTCCATGGATGGGGTTGGCTGTGGCCGGGCTGATGTTGACAAACGCAGCTGTGCATATTGGCTTGGCATTCATGATGCGAGAATACAATCCAGGTCTCGCAACGGCCCTTCTGCTGTTTCTGCCTCTCTCACTGCGTTACTTTATCGTAAGCAACAATAAGACAGATGCAGGCTGGGGAGCGGCGCTCATCGGTATCGCGTTCGGGTTGGCGACGCACGCTGCGCTGCCCGCACTGACCGTCAGATTGAGTGAGCCCGCATGGACCGCGGAAATGGTTCTTCTGCTTGCGGCCCTGATTTTAAGTCCCGTGGTCGGCAATCTCCTCTATCGGTTGATGGCGAGAAAAGCATAGAATATCTGCGCTGATATGAAGCAGCAGCGCGTGCGATATTTCTGTGCTGCCATATTCTCCCTGCAAGTCAGTACCATGTAGAATGTTGATCGGACGGAAGAACCTGTCCGAGGGAGAACGAATGCCAGAAACAAACCATATTCTTGTCGCCGGCGGCGGGATAGCGGGGTTAAGCGTGGCATTGGCTTGCGCCAAACACGGATATGATATCACGCTCGTCGAACAGGCATCTGAACCCGGCGAGGTCGGGGCCGGTCTCCAGATCGCGGCAAACGGTACAAAAGTCCTGCATGCATTGGGGCTGGGCGATGCGCTGGACAATATCGGTTTCAGGCCGCGCGCCGCTACTATGCGCTTGGGCCGCTCCGGCCGAACCGTCTTTTCAAATCCCCTTGGGGACGTGGCGACCGCACGCTACGGAGCCCCATACTATCATGTGCATCGCGCCGACCTGCATCGCATTCTGCATCAGGCAGCCCTGCAACAGCCAAACATAAAGCTGCGTTACGGAACCCGTGTTGAGCGTTTTACAGATGATGGCACGCATGTGCATCTGCATCTGGATGAAGGAGCCGTGTTGGCAGGCAACGCCCTTATCGGCGCAGATGGCATTCATTCTCGTGTGCGGGAAAGCCTGTTTGGGGAAGAGGAAGCCCGCTTCACCGGAAACGTGGCCTGGCGAATGCTCGTGCCGACACATGAATTGCCCAAAGATCTCATCCCGCCGGAGGCAACAGTGTGGACAGGACCGGGCGGTCACGTTGTGACCTATTATGTTCGAGGGGGTGCGCTTGTAAATTTTGTCGGCGTGGTGGAGCGCGACGACTGGCAGGTGGAAAGCTGGCTGGAGACAGGCGACATCGCTGAGATGAAAAATGATTTTGCGCCATGGTGCGAAACAATCCAGCTGCTCCTTGGGGCCGCGAAGCAGGAAACATGTTTCAAATGGGCGTTGTTTGATCGTGATCCGCTGCCGCAATGGTCCCGGGGGCGTGTAACCCTCGCGGGGGATGCCTGTCACCCCATGTTGCCATTCATGGCACAAGGCGCCTGCATGGCGCTTGAGGATGCCTGGGTGCTTGCCAGATCCTTGAAAGAGGGGGAGACAATCGCAGCGGGCTTTCAAACATACGAACACAAGCGCAAGCGCCGCACGGCGCGTGTACAACGAACGGCGCGCGCCAACGCAAAGCGATTCCATCAGGGACGCTTGCCGGGTCAATTGTTGAACTATGGTCGGCTGTGGTTGGCGGGTTCCACGCGTCCGAGCCTTCTGAACCTGCCTTTTGACTGGATTTACGGTGAAGACGTCACCCGTTGAGGGAAAATCCTGTGCAAATCTTAACAAAGACATGAAGCATGTCCCTCTTTGGGACATTCTCAGAAAACAGCCCTAACTCTTTCTTTCTCATATAACCGGTTTTTTAAGGGTTCCCGCCTAATTTGGGCGGCGAATACGGTTCAGCTCGGGCCGTTCACGGACGAGGCGACAGGTGACAGGTGGACCGGAAAAAAAACCCGGATCAGGGCAGGGTAATGCAGACCATGTGCAAATGAGCACGGGGGAATTCCTGCGCCGTTTCCGCACGGTCCTCGCAGCTGTCTGGCTTTTGCCGATGGCGGTCTCGCTGTTCTTCGTGGCGACTGTGAATAATTGCACGCTGACTAATGTTGTGCTGTCCGCACCGACCCTGTTGGTTCTCTTCACGGTCGTAACGATGGTCATCGGTTGTTATGCGCTCGATGATTACATGAAAAGCGCCGTCCGCTTGTCCAATGCTCGCGATAGGGCCTCGCTCGCCGACGCTGAGCGTAAAGTGAGTCGCTTTCCTTTCCTGTTCGGCGCCGTCTTCTGCCTCTACGCGGTCCTGAGCCCGATTGTCGCAACGCTCAATCTGTCGATGGTAGGCTATGGTCCCGTAACCATCAGCGTTCTGCAGTTTGCACTTATCTGCGCGCTGCCAACCACGGCTTTGATCGCTCTCACAGCGCTTTACGTTTTCTCTGACCTTGTGGGGCGCTATTTCGGTCCGCGCGGCCTGCGCACACACTTTCTTTCCCTTCGTATCAAGGTCATGACACTGGGTATCGTCATGCCGCTGATTGTGGACACGGTGCTGGTGCTCTATTTCGGGCGGCGGGACGGGAGTGTGACATCAGAGACATTTCTTGTCTGGGCGGGTTTGCTGGCGATTACAATACCTGTCACCTATGTGGTGCAGGCCAGTTTTTCACGGAGTTTCGATCCTTTGCAGTCCCTGCGCGCTCAGCCACTCGAGATGCTGGATCAGCCGGACCGTATGATCGAGCCGGTACCGGTGTCGCTGGACGAGTTTGGCGATGTGACGCGCGACTGGGCGTCATTGACACGGCGCATCGTTCAATACGCGCGTGAGCTTAGAAGCACCTCTATGCAATATGAGGCGATGATCAATGCCATCGAAGAAGCGATTGCGATCATTGATGAGGAGGCGCAGATCCTGTTTTTGGGCCCGAGCTTTGCGGAGTGGCTGCCCGACGAAACGGAGGCATTTATTGGCCAGTCATTACTCGATCTCGTCCACGAAGATGATCGGGAAAACTTCGCCCTCCTGGGGAAAGAAGCACTGGCTTCAGAGAACGAACGGCCGGAAGGACAGATACGTCTCCGGCACCGGGATGGTACCTACCACAAGGTATTCAGCAGCTGGCGGCGGATTACGCTGACATGCGGAACAGAGGCCATCTTCCTCACATTGAAAGACGTCTCATATGAACTGCGGGCGCAGGAACGTATGCGGGCAGGCGAAATTCGCCTGCGAACGATGATGGAGACCGTTGCCGACGGCATCCTGTCGATCGATGACCAGGGGACGATCCAGATGGTCAACCCGGCGGCGGCGGACTTGTTTGGATATGAGCGTGATGAACTGGTCGGCAGTGCCGCAAATCTGCTTCTGTCGCCAACCCTGAGCTGGCCGGGTGCGGGGCGCAAACAGGGTGACGCCGTGAGCGCGATCATCCCGGCGAGCAATCTTCACGTGGAAAACCTGGTGGCAAAGGGTGCGCATGAAATGAAGGCCCAGCGGAAGAACAAATCTGTTCTCCCGATCGAGATCGTTGTGACAGAAATGCGTATCGCTGAGGAGCGGTTCTTTGTTGCAATCGTGCGTGACATTTCCGAGCGCAAGCGTGTTGAAGTGGAGTTGCGCAAGGCGCTGGAGGATGCGGAAGCTGCAAACCGAACCAAGTCTCTTTTTCTTGCAAACATGAGCCACGAATTGCGGACGCCGTTAAACGCGATAATCGGTTTCTCGGAGGTCATGAAGGGCGAAATGTTCGGTCCGATCAATAATGAACGCTATGCCGATTATATCGGCAACATCCACGATTCCAGCAGGCACCTTCTCTCTGTCATCA
>PAZY01000027.1 GCA_002715765.1 Rhodobiaceae bacterium
GCCTGTTCTATTCTCTGCTCACCATGACCAACAAGGTCGGTGCCGCCTTTGCTGTCTTTATCGGTTTCACGTTGCTCGACCAGATTGGCTTCAAGGCGGGCGGTGAAAATTCCGACGAGATCCTCAGTCAGTTACGCATGGTCTATGTCTGGCCCGCCGTGCTGGTCAGCGTGGCTGTTGCGGTAATCATCTGGCGCTTCCCGCTGGACGAGGCAACACAGGTTGAAAACCGCAAGGTGCTTGAGCGCAGATCACTGGATGCCGCTGCCGCCGCCATTATCGACAGGACGGGTGAACCTTCTGACGCCCAATCCTCAGGCATCAGCGCTGATTGAGCACAATCATTTTGACGGGAGGCCATCATGGCAGTGTTTGAGAATGGCGGTGTAGAGATCGCTTATGACGATGTTGGCGAAGGCAAGCCCATCTTGCTGCTGCATGGTTTTGCCTCCACACGCGGGGATAATTGGTCACGTACCGGCTGGTACGGCACGCTCCAGAAAACAGGGCGCCGGGTAATCGCGATGGATTGGCGCGGCCATGGTGAGAGCGCAAAGCTCTACGACCCGGAAGATTATGGCACCGACATGATGGTTGGCGATGCCATCCGTTTGCTGGACCATCTGGAGATTTCATCTTGCGCCGTCATGGGGTTTTCCATGGGCGCCGGGTTGGGGCTGCGGCTCGCCGTGCGCGAGGGCAAGAGGGTGAGTGATCTCGTGTTGGCGGGTGTTGGTGGCAAAACACTGGCGCGGGAAGATAGCGGCCCGCAATTGAGGGCCGATGTCTTTGCGGCGGCATCGGCTGATGAGATAAGCCACCCTACGGCACGGGGTTTTCGTCTCTATGCCGAACAACTGAATCAGGATCTGAAAGCGCTGGGGGCTTGTGTTTCCCATCATCGGGAGAGACCGGAACCCGAGGACCTGATGCTGATTAAAGCAAACACACTTGTTGTGGCGGGGCAGCGGGATGATCTGGCCGGAGACCCGGCCGCGCTGGCAAGCCTNATTCCGGGTGCCAAGTCNGAACTGATCCCCGGCGCTGATCACATGTATCTTCTCACTAATGGAGCTTTCAAGGGAACGGTCATCGACTTTCTGACAGGCTGGCTCTAGCTTTCCAATCTGGGCTGTCTTCCAATATAAAAAAATCAACAGGATAAAAATGTCTCAGGATCGTCTCTCTACNCCCCGGCTTATTGCCTTTGCAGGCCCGGCTATTCCTATTGCCGCCCTCGGACTTCCCCTTGCGGTGTTTATCCCGCAATTGTTTGCAGGTCCCATGGGGCTGGGGCTTTCAACCGTGGGNACGATTTTTCTGATCGCACGTTTCTGGGACGTGATCACCGATCCCGTTATGGGAGCGGTTTCCGACCAGATCAGTTCCAAATGGGGCAAGCGGCGCCACTGGATTGTGGCAGCGGTCCCCATTCTGGTTGTTTCTGTTTTTATGGTTTTTATTCCCCAGAACAGCCCGTCGGCCTGGTATCTGTTTGGGTGGTTGATCCTGCTATATGTCGGCTGGACCATGCTNACATTGTCCCACCTGTCCTGGGGGGCGGAGCTGGATGACGACTACGACCAGCGCTCACGTATTCAGGGCTTCAGGGAGGGGTTCGCCATTCTCGGTATTCCGCTGGTGATGATGATCCCTGTCGCGATTGAGAGTTTCAGTCCGGAAAGCGAAGGGCTGCTGCGAACACAGGTCGCTGCAATGGGCTGGTTTGTCATCCTGCTGCTCCCGCTTGCGGTGTTTCTGGCGGTCCGGACCGTCTCGGAACGCGATCAGTTCAAAAAGGACAANCGCCCGATTGGTGAGCAGACGAATGCCATTGTCAGGCAATTGTCTTTCAAACGTATCAAGGATGCNCTTGTACCTCTCAAAAGTAACAATGCCTTGCAGCGCGTTGTGGCCTCAGACTTTTTCTCCGGGATCTCCGGGGCATCTCTCGGCACGCTTTTTCTGTACGAAGTTCGTTTTGTCTGGGAGGCAGAAGCCTGGTCAGGTCGCTTCCTGCTGATCTATTTCTTCGCGGGGCTGGCTTTCGTGCCGATCCTGCTGAAGCTCAGCTATAAGATTGGCAAACACAGGGCGCTCATTACAGCTGCCGGTTTCAATGTTTGCTTCGTGCCGATCGTTTACTTCCTGCCNCCTGGCCAACCGTTGATCGTGGCTGCGGCTCTNGTTTTCCTCGGNGTAAATGTCGGCAGTGTCACNATNCTCTACAGGGCCATTATGGCCGATGTGGGCGATTGGGATGAGGTTCAGACCGGCAAGCGCCGGACCGGGCTTTTCTATTCACTGCTGACCTTCACTCAAAAGACGGGCGGGGCGATTGCCGTCGGGTCGGTATTCTGGACATTGGATGCAATCGGTTTTCAACCGACCGGAGAAAACACGCCGGGCGCCATTCAGGGGCTGGCTCTTCTCTTTGTCGGCATTCCCATGGTGTGCAATGCGATGGTGGTGATTTTGATGTGGGGCTTCCCCATCGACCTTGCCAAACAGCAGGAATTACGCCGGATTATCGATGAGCGGAAGGTGGAAGAATGGGAATCTGATCAGCGCCCCATTCTCTGAAGNTCCGCTTCCTGTCGTTTGGCGTCGCGTGACGTGGGTGTCACCTAACAACAGCCGCATCCACCCAGCGCCATGCTGCCCTGTTCGTTATAAGCTGCCTGTACAGAGCGGGCCGAACTTTCAGCCGTCTCGGCGAACGATGCTTTGGCGGCATCCTGCATCTGCTTGTCCAGCATGAAGTCGATGGCCGTCATGGCGAGCGACTTTGCACCGTCGATGCAGGCTTTGTCNCCAAGGTCGGACGCCGCCCAACGGGCAAATTCCGGATTGTGGATAACGACACTCGGCGGTGCTGATGCAATCATCGGGTGAATGCTGGGTACACGGTGGGAAACATTGCCCATATCGGTGCTGCCCGCAGACCCCGACGGCATTTTTGCAAGAGGGAAAAAGTCTCGCCCCAGCGAACGGGCATTGGCCTCATAGGCATCTGCAATCGGCCAGCTCGTCTTCATGTCGAGATAGTCTGCTTTCGCCCATCGAATGTCAGCCTGACACCCGGTNGCGAGCGCCCCGGCCTCGAAACAGGCATGCACACGTTTTTTNANAGCCGCGAGTTCAAGTGCATCTGCCGCCCGGACGTAAAACACGCCGCGGGACCGGTCAGGCACAATGTTGGGCGCCACACCTCCCTCATTGATAATCCCGTGTATGCGCTCGGTCGGTTTGATGTGCTGNCGCAATTGGGCAATTGTCTGATAAGCGGTAATCAGCGCATCGAGAGCGTTAAGCCCGGCATGCGGCATGGCGGACGCATGTGCGCTCTTGCCCTGATAGATAACTTCAACTTCCGAAACGCAGATGCATGGCATGGTNGCAAGGTCCACACCGGCCGGGTGAACCATCATCGCGCAATCCAGGCCNTCAAAAGCGCCATCCTGTGCCATTAGTTCCTTGCCGCCGCCCTGTTCTTCAGCCGGTGTGCCGAGNTAGCGCACACGGCCCGGCAACGAACCATTGAGTTTGGAGAGAGCCAGTGCGGCACCCAGGCCCGTGACNGCAATAATATTGTGCCCGCAGGCATGGCCGATGCCGGGAAGGGCGTCATATTCTGACAGGATACCGACCTCAACACCCTTGTCGCCAAAACGGGTGGCATAGGCCGTCTCAAGCCCGAAAGCATTGCGTTGCACGGCGAGCCCGTCTTTCTCCAGTCGCGCCGTCAGCAGGGATGCCGCCTTGTGTTCGTGAAAGGCCAGTTCCGGGTTCGCGTGTATCTNATGGGAAATCGCAATCAGGTCATCTGCCATCGCGTCAATGGCGTCACAGGTCTCGCGCTTCAGCGCTGCGGCATCTGTCATTCGGTCCTCCATATTTTCCGGCAGTTTATCCATTCCGCAGCAATGTTTCCAGATGGCCCTTGTTTGACTAGACTGCGCCGGCTTGAACGGGAGTATTTATGGAACATTTTCTGAATGGTGATGTGCGGATCGCCTACAAAGTCACGGGCGAGGGAGAGCCGATTGTGCTGGTTCACGGGTTTGCCTCCACCCATGTCGCCAACTGGGAAGAACCGGGCTGGGTGGACGCTCTCACAGCCGCCGGGCGTCAGGTTATTCTGTTCGATCTTCGCGGGCACGGTGAGAGCGAGAAACTGTTCGCGGAAGAAGACTANGACCGCACGGCCATGGCGGGTGATATTGCGGCGCTTTTGACCCATCTGGGGCACACATCAGCAGATGTGATGGGATATTCGCTGGGGGCGATGTTGACCCTTCGTTTTGCCCGCGTGCACGGGTCCATGTGTAAAAGTGCCATCCTGGCCGGGGTGGGGGCTCACTTTTTGTTGCCGGGGAACAATGGCACCGCAGTGGTGGACGCACTTCTGGCAGACGATCCGCGTGCTTCCAGAAACGCNGTAGGTCGGGCCTTCCGTGCATTCGCGGACAGGAATGGACAAAACCGGCAAGCCCTCGCCGCCTGCTACAATGTACCGCGCGAACCGCTGGATCCGGTCAGGCTGAAGGAGGCGACCTGTCCTGTTCTGGTCGTGGCAGGCGACAGGGACGAAATCGCCGGGCATCCGGCAGGTTTGGCAGATCTGTTGCCCAATGGTGAAGCTGTGTCGATCCCCAAGCGGGACCATATGCGCACTGTCGGCGACCCGACATACAAGAAAGTCGTGCTTGAGTTTCTGCAGCGGGTTTGAAGGCCCGCTGCAGGTGGTCGCGCTCAACGCGCGGTGAGCGGGGCAAAACCCAGATGCATGCCTGCATCCGTGATCAGCGTTTCACCGGTAATATGGTCAGATCCTTCGCCGGCAAAGAAGACCACCGTTGCGGCAATGTCTTCCGGCGTGCCGGCGCGCTTCAGCGGCGTACTTTCTTCCTGACCGGCAATCATGTTCTGGAAAAAATTCTCACCAAACTTGTCCTTGAACCAGCGCGTCCCGATAAAGCCGGGACAGACTGCATTGACCCGGATTTCCGGTGCGAGNGCCCGCGCGAGCGAGAGGGTCATCGTGTTCATGGCCCCTTTGGAGGCAGCATAGGCAACTGAAGACCCGATGCCTGTCACCCCTGCGATGGAGGAGATATTGACGACGGAACCGGCGCCTTGNGCTTTCATATGCGGGGTGCATGCACGGATCATCTGATAGGCACCCACCACATTGACCCCGTAAATCCNGTGAAAATCATCAGCGTTCAGTGCGTCGAGNTCACTGTGATTGGCAAATTCGGTGGTGCCTGCATTGTTCACCAGAATATCAACCCGTCCCCACTTGTTGATGACGGTTTCAACAATCTTGCGGCACGCGGCATCGTCGGACACATCGCCCTGCGCCAACACGGCTTCGCCGCCGTCTGCTTCAATTTCGGCGATCACCGCCTTGGCCTCGGCCTCGGNCTTTGTGTAATTGATCGCGACCTTTGTNCCCGCTGCCGCNAGCCGTTTGGCCGTGGCGGCCCCCAGTCCGGCGGCAGATCCCGTAACAATGGCTACAGCTCCGTCCAGTTTCATTTCGCTCTCCCTGTGATGGTGATTTTGAGGGGAGTTTAACGGTCAGAATGTCAGAAGTCGCGCTTTTCGGCAGACGCGCGGCAGGCTCTCNTCCCGNTCCGTTTTTTTGGGGGGGGGCGAGGGAAGGGGCTAGTCGCCGGGATAGGTGAGGCGATGCGTCTCCTGCAAACGATCCGACATGATTTGTTCCAGACGCAGGGAGGGGGCAAGCCGGATGCACACATAAACGCCGACATACCGTACAGCTTCGCCGCGCGCGAACCCGATTCCCGGTATATCGAGCGCGAGAGGAACCTTGAGCGCCGGGAGGGGCAAGGCTTCCACAAGCGCACCCGTCGCCGACATCTGGCGGATATGGCACTCCGCGTCCACGCCGGAAAAGACAATCCGCCCCGCTATGTCTGTTGCGACACGCGGACGACGGCGGCGCTCGGGGCCGGTAGGTTTTGGAGCCGAAAAATTCATGCCGACAATGTGGCGGGAAAGCTTGAACAAGNGGTGAAATTGAGAGGGATTTGAAGCTTCAACNTCCTCAATCATCACGAAATTTGGGAGCCGGAGGCGCTGAAATATGTGACTCCGGGCATGAGACCTAGAAACCAGAGGCTTGGAATAGAAGGGCGTGATGATTAGGTTAGGCCTAATCGACATCAATCATGCCAATACCTGNTTCCATCTCATTTCNAAGGACAAGCCATGAGCCACGCGTACCAGCTTCTCGGTGCAGATATTTCTTACTATACCGGCAAGGCACGTGCCTATCTCCGCTACAAGGACATCCCTTTTGAGGANATCAGGGCGACCCGGGACACATATGTGAAAACCATTCTGCCGCGCACAGGTGTCGCAATGATCCCGGTATTGATCACACCGGACGACATCGCCGTCCAGGATACGAGCGAGATCATCGACTTTCTGGAAACACGTTTCCCCGATCCGTCTGTTTTTCCCGCAACCCCGCGGCANGGCACCATCGCGCGCCTGTTTGAGCTTTATGGGGACGAGTGGNTGGTGATCCCTGCNATGCACTATCGGTGGAACTATAACGCTGACGCGATGTACCTGGAGTTTGGAAAAGTCTCCCAACCGGACATGGAGGAAGCGGCGCNAATTGAAGTCGGTAAGGAAACCTGCAAGCCCTTCAAAGGTGCCCTTCCGATCCTGGGTGTAAACCCGACGACAGAAAAAGCGATCGAAGCGTCTTACGAACAATTGCTGCGCGATCTTGATGTGCATTTCGCCCAATATCCGTTTCTGCTGGGAACGCGGCCAAGCATCGGCGATTTTGGTCTGATGGGGCCGCTTTACGCACACCAGTATCGAGACCCGGCGTCCGGCGAGATAATGAAACGTATTGCACCCAATGTGGCGAAATGGGTTGAGCGGATGAACGCGCCGGATGTGAAACAGGGGGATTTTCTCCCTAGCGACGAGGTGCCGGAAACGCTTTTCCCGGTCATTCAGCGCATTTTTGAAGAACAATTCCCACCGCTTCACGTCATGGTACGTGCGCTGGGCGACTGGATTGACGCTCATCCGCATGAAGACATTCCCAGAGCTATCGGCAAGCAGAGCTTTTCCNTGAAGGAAAATAGCGGCAAAATTGTCACGGGTGAGCGTGGTATGTTCACATTCAGCCAATGGATGNTACAACGTGTCCTGGATTTCTATCAGCCGCTTGCAGGACGCGATCGGGACAGTGTAGATAATCTGCTCGACAAGGTTCATGGTCGCGATGCGATGCAGTTCGAGTTGAAACACCGCGTCGCGCGGGTCAAAAACAAACTCGTTGCGGAGAAGTAGAATGCCTTTGGCGAATTCGGTTCATAGTGCGATGGTTCTGTCGGCATTGAGTTTGCCGACGGCAGCGCTTGCNCAGAGTGCCTTTACCAGCACGTATTCTGATCTCGATTTTGCCAAATGCGAGATCGTGCACGAAGATTCCGAATTCGGTTTCGTGGAATGGCGCTGCGCAGGCGATCATGGTTATGACATTCTCGCAACCGAGGCTGATCTTCGTCTTTACCTTGCCTATCAGAAGGAAGGGGAGCTTCATGGTGCACCCGTTGCGCCATCGGAACTTGAGACGGACGAGGCATTTTCGGCCGATGAAGCCGAAGCCGGGGACCGCTCTCTGGGCCAAACCATTTCCCCCTTCAACAATCTGGGCCCCAAGCTGGAATGGCGTTTGCCGACGGGGCCAGGGGCAGAGCCTTTTGCCACCATCGTGCGCTATCGTTATCAGGCAGACCCGGATGACACGGAAGAAGGGCAGGCACTCGTTGTCTCCCGTTTTCGCAAGGGCGAAAGCTGCCATGTCGCCTACATAGATGCGCTCGCCAATCCTGATGCCAATGTGATGGCGCGTGAGGTGGCGGACAAGTTTGCCCGCGGGGGCGAATGTCCTGAGGGCGCAGTGCCGGTGCTGGGGCGGGGTGGTGAGGCCTTGCGATAAGCATTGCGGTCAGATTCCGGGGTCTGCCGGAATTGGCTTTTGATGTGGATGACGGTTGAGCACGCGGGCTTAGAACACAGGCCCAGAACACGGGTCTAGAACGATTGGCGCGCACTTTCGTGCCATGAACGCAGCACCAGATGTTCCAGAACAGAGAGTGCGAAGAAGATCAACACACCCACCAGTGACAAGAGCAGAAGAGCGGCAAACATGGTTGGCACCTGAAGCCGGTTGCCCGCCTCGATAATGCGCCAGGCAAGGCCGGTGCCCGTGCCCGACCCTGCAACAAACTCGGCAACCACGGCGCCAATAAGCGCCAGTCCACCTGAAATTTTCATGCCCCCCAGAATGTAAGGTAATGCGGCCGGGAGTTGCAGGGCAAACAGCCGTTGGGTACGGCTGGCGCCATAAAGGGTGAAAAGGTCCATCAGGTTACGGTCAACAGAGCGCAAGCCCAGTACGGTATTCGACAGAACCGGGAAGAAGGCGACGATCCACGCCAGAATGAGAAGCGCTGTATTCACATTGTCAAAGCCGACCCAGATCAGAACAAGAGGAGCGATGGCCACCACAGGTGTGACCTGCAGGATAATGGCATAAGGAAACAGCGCACGTTCCACGAGTCGGCTTTGCGAGAACAGGACCGCAAGCGCAACCCCGCCGAATGTTGCCAGCGCAAAGGCTAGAAGCGTAATGCGCAACGTCACCCAGGCGGAGCCCATCAGACTGCCGAAATTTTCCCAAAGGGCGGTGCCGATTTCGCTGGGGGCCGGCAGAACGAAGGAGGGTGTCTGTGTCACCGTGACGGCAAACTCCCAGAAGATCAGAAGACCAATCCCCACCAGAAGGGGCATCAGAATAGTGAATAAACGATCGTGGCTCACGAAACGCTCTCCCCACGCAGTGCGGCGGAAACTGTCCGGCAATAATCGAAATAGGTTTTCGATTGACGAAAGTCGTAGCCGCGCGGATAGGGCGCGCCGATCCTGAGATCAGCCTGAATGCGCCCGCCACCACGGTTTCCGCCATCCGCCGGTTCCCCTCCCGTGCCCATCACCAGGATCCGCTCGGACAGATAAACGCTTTCGTAAACCGAATGCGTGACAAACAGCACAGTCCACCTGAACTCCCGCCACAGGGTCAGCAGGTCATCATCCAGCAACTCGCGGGTATATTCGTCAAGGGCGGCGAACGGTTCGTCCATCAGCAGGACGGGCGCCTGTGTGACCAGCGCGCGCGCAATGGAAACACGCATCCGCATCCCGCCGGAAAGTTCATGCGGCCGCTTGTTCTGGTCGTCCACCAAGCCGACACGTGACAGCGCCGTCGTCACCCGCGTGGTGGCGTCCTCCCGCGACAGACCTTTCAGTTTGAGCGGCAGATACACATTGTCAAAAGCACTCGCCCAGGGCAGAAGCGTGGCATCTTGAAAAACAAAGCCGAGTTCCGGCTGTTCAGACGGTCCGGGTGAGAGGGACGCCGGGGCCCAGGCAAGGGTGCCGCTGCTCGGCTGAACCAGTCCCGCAATCAACCGCAACAAGGTGCTCTTGCCACACCCGGACGGGCCGACAAGGGACACAAAAGACCCCCGCTCAATGTCTACACTGATGTCTGAGACAGCAGGGGCTGTGTGCCCATAGGCTTTTGAAACATGGTCGATAGTGAGGAGCGGTGGTGGCGCGCTCTTGTCATCCCTCATTCTGTACCCAGCTCACGCTTCATATCGAGGCCGACGCCCTTGTTGACAAATTGCAAGGTGAAGGCCTGCTTCCAGTCCAGTCCCGGTTCATAGACGCCATTGGCGGCCATGACGTCAAAGAAGGTTTTCCAGCGAGCCTCGCTCATGGCGCCGATACCGCCGGTCAGCGCATCCCCGCTGTCCGCCACACCATAGGCCCGCAGCTTGGCGATCGCTTGCGCGAGAACATCATCACGCATCTCCGGATTGTCGGCAAGAATGAGGGCATTGCCGGGAGCAGGATCACCATAGAGATACGAATACCAGCCCTTGATTGTTGCATCGACAAAGGCCTGCACCAGGGCGGGGTCGTCTGCGATCATTTGATTGTTGGCGAGAATAAAAGTCGCATACCCGGGATAACCATGATCGGCGAGCAGGAAGACCTGCGGTTTAAACCCGGCCTCTTTTTCGATGAGATAAGGTTCGGACGACAGATAGCCCTGTTGAATGGCCGTCGGGTCTGTGAGGAAAGGCGCAAGGTTGAACGTGTATTTGCGGATCTGGTCATCGGTAAAACCAAAGCGCGATCTGAGCCAGACCCAGAAAGCGCTGATCGTGGCATCCGACACCATGATCGGTTTGCCGGCCATATCTTCCAGCGATTTTACATCGTCACGCGGATGGGTGATGAGGACTTGCGGGTCTTTCTGAAAAGACGCCATCACCGCTTTTGCTCCGGCACCTGCGGCAACAATGTTCAGCGGGATAAAACTGTTGGACCCCATACCGAAATCAACACTGTTGGAGGCCAGCAATTGCGGCACATTGATTCCGGGCCCGCCCTGGCGAATGCTGACATCCAGTCCGGCATCGGCATAATAGCCCTTGGCGAGGGCCTGATAGAAACCACCTTGCTCCGCCTGCGCTTTCCAGTCTGTGACAAAGGTAACAGGACGCAATGTCGCGTCAGAACCCGTTTGGGGAGACGGGACATAGAGAGAAAACGCAAATAGCGCCAGAACAAGCAGAACAGCGCCACCACCAAGCAGAACATTGCGGTTCATTTTTTTCTCCCGACCCGAACCCCGACCCAAAATCCTGGGATTGATTGGTCAGTTTATCAGGCGAAGTCTGTTTTCACACCCTTTAGCTGGGTCTTCAACTTTGCGGGGCGGGGGACAGGGTTTCGCATCTGGCCTGCTTCCGGATCGCATCAAGTGTGTCAAACCGGTCTTCAGACTGAATGAGCGTCCGGAACAACAACACCCCTCTCTCACTGGGGGCAACCACGACAGGAGGGCCGCCAAGTTCCGTCACTTGCGCTTCATCCTTGACCAGAACCACTTCGACAATATCTTTTGTCAGTTGCTTGTCGTTCACCACAAAAAAATTGTCTGTATTGTCTGCAAACATGGAGAGCGAGAAGTAAGTCTCTTGCGGCACTGGTGCGGATATCGCGAGCGGACGCTGCGAAACATCAAAAGCACAGATCGTGTAGATCAGATCCGGGCTCGGACGGACAACCGTGCGGGCATTTTCGTCCGCGCGCGGTGTGTGAATGGCAACATTGAGCGCCGATCGCGCTTCGAGACCCGATATCAGCCGATCCATGACAAAACTTGGCCAAAGCAGGATAGCGACAATATGAATAATGCCCGCGAGGATGAGTGTGGCGGCGAGCCAATAGGGCCAGGACTTCATTGGCACCCCTCCTTGGTGATGCGTGGAAGGGAGACAGAGGCAAGGTTCTCATAAACAAGACTTGCCGGATTGTAGAGCCGCAATGTCAGACTGAAGACATCGCCGTCTCCTGCGCCGCTATACCCCGTCTCAATCGCATCTTTGCCGGCAGCATTGGGCCCGACGGTGATGCGAAAGCCCCCATCAGCCTGCGTGGTTACACTGTTCATGGCCTGACTGTATTGTTTGGCGGGGTTGGGGATCAGGTAATGATCGGCCCCATAGGCCGTAATACTCCACCAGCGGGTGGCCAGTGGCCGACCGTCCAGGCGGTAAGTGCACGCAGTAGACAAAGCGTCACCCTGATCGTCCACACTTGCCGTAAAATAGGCGGTCTCGCTCTTGTTGAGGGCGAGCAGGCCGGCGCGTGCCACAGCCGCGCGCGTATACGGGTCCGCGTCAGTCCCGCCGATGGCAGGGTTTGTACCCCAGGCCCCGTTGCGGATGCCGCCACCCAATCCCGTTTCGATAAACCACCAGGCAGAGCCCAGCCCCAGTCCGACCGCCATGACCAGGCAGCCCAAAAGTTCGAGCAGCAGTTTCAACGATAATCCCCCGATTGCCCTTATGCCGCTGAAGCGCAGTTTCATGCCGCTTTAGTGCAGGTTCTTGATTGCCCCAGTAAACCGGGATTGTAAGAACATGAGGACCAGAACACCAGAGGCAGAAAATCTCATAGTTAACAAGTCTGCCTCACACCCGGATGGGGATCAGGACGCCATTCAGCGCAGTGTCTGTCCGCCGCGACGAAAACCGCGGGCCGGGTTGAGCTGATCCCTGTGGGCCTGTCGAAACAGGTTGGACAGGGAAGAATAATAGCGGTGGAGCGCCTGTTGTGCGGGCGAAGGCTCGGAGGCAGCAGGTTGCTGTGTCTGCGATGTGGGGCGGCGAACGGGAGCAGCTTTCCCGCCGGCAAGGTCCGTCAGCGGGCGTCCCTTATGAACCGTTTTCATGAAATTCGCCCACGTTTCGGCACTGATACCACCGCCTTGGGCATTGGCCATCGGGCTGGCATCGTCGTGGCCAAACCACACACCCGCCACCTGGTCGGCAGTATAGCCGACGAACCAGGCGTCCCGGCCTTCTTGTGATGTGCCGGTCTTCCCTGCAGCTTGCCGCCCGCCAATATTGGCGCGGGAACCGGTGCCCGTGAGAATAACCTGATAGAGAAGGTAATTCATCGAGCGGGCAGCCCCCGGTGCAACAATCCGTGTCGACAATGATTGCTGCTCGTAAAGCACCTCACCAAGCGGCGTCAGAATACGTTTGATGCCATAGGGGCGTGCCCGAAAGCCGCCATTGGCGAAAACGGCGTAAGAGGATGTGAGATCAACCAGCGTGACTTCCTCTGTTCCCAGCGCGATCGACGCGTGAGACGCGAGCGGAGACCGAATACCCAGTCGTTCTGCCGCTTCAATCACCTTGTCACGTCCGATCTGTTCGGACAGCCGGACGGCGACCGTGTTGATGGAATATTTCATGGCATCAAGAAGAGAAACCGAACCGCGAAAGCGTCCAAGATTTTCCGGCGACCAGCCATCCACATAAACGGGGGCATCGCTTAAACGGGATTCCGGCCGAAACCCCTGTTCAAGCGCCGCCAGATAGACAAAGGGCTTGAACGCCGATCCGGGTTGGCGTTCCGCCTGTGTGGCTCGGTTAAACTGGCTTTCAAGATAATTGCGTCCACCAACCATCGCACGGATCGCCCCGTCCGTATCCATCGCGACCAGCGCACCTTGTACCGGAGGCTCTGCGGGAAGGGCGGGGTCGTTAACTTCCACGCTGGCCAGTGTGTTGGCGCGTTTTGAAATCGCGTCGCCAATGGCAATTTCACCTGCTGCCTGCTGCACCGGGTCGAGGGTTGTTTCGACAATCAACTGCCCGCTAATGCCAGGCAACAGGATATCGATTTCGCTGGCAATCCAGTCAACGAAATACTGGGACCCCTCGCGTGGGGTCCGTTCAACGATTGTGGCGGGTGTTGCGCGTGCGGCAAAAACCTGTCCCTCGGTCAGGACGTTGGCATCAACCAGCCGTCGAAGAACCAGTTCACCACGGCGTTGCGCCCGCAAAAGATCATTGGTTGGGGCATAACGTAGTGGGGCTTTTATGAGACCGGCAAGCAGGGCTGCCTCAGCGAGGGTTACGTCCCGCGCGGACTTGTCGAAATAGAATTGGGCGGCAGCTTCCATCCCGTATGCACCCGCCCCGAGATAGATACGGTTCATATAGAGCGTCAGAATATCTTCTTTGGAATATTCATGCTCAAGCCAGAACGTGATGAGGGCTTCCTGCGCCTTGCGCCAGAAAGTCCTCTCGCTGCCAAGATAAAGGTTCTTGGCCAGCTGCTGGGTGATGGACGAGCCCCCTTGCACGATCGACCCGGCCCGGAAGTTGGCAACAACCGCGCGGCCAATGCCAAGAAGATCAAAGCCAAAATGGTCATAAAACCGCTGGTCCTCTGTCGCAAGAACAGCCTGAACCAGATATGGCGGCATCTCGTCAAGAGGGACAATGGCGGCGTAGCGCCCCCCCCGGTTGGCGATTTCGTCACCCTCCCGGTCAAGCACGGTAATGGCAAGCGCATCCGGCCCTAAAGGTCCCAGCAATTGACGGTCAAGCTTCGGCAGGGTGTCGAGGGCGAGAATGCCGAAGGCGATGACAAAAATGTAGGAGAAGAAGCCGATAATCCGCCATCCCCACCGCTTGCGCGGTCGGGGGGCTTCTGTCCCATCCGGGGGCAATTGCTCCGCGTCAAAACCGTATGACAAACCTCAATCTCCCAAACACGCCCGCACTCTGTGCCGGATTGGCACAAAATCGACCCGGACGCTGACTTGCGAAAACCCGTCGCAAGCCTTATGCCGCTCTGTGCGGACCCTGAATCTGGAGAGGGCCCGGAGAGGAACCGAGATGAGCCGAGATATCGAAGCAGAACCGTTTTGGCGGGTGAAGAGCCTGACCGAGATGACGAAAGACGAATGGGAAAGTCTCTGCGATGGCTGCGCGAAATGTTGCCTCATCAAGCTGGAAGACGAGGAGACAGACGAACTCGCCTATACCGATATTGTCTGTAACCTGCTCGATTGTGATGCCTGCCGTTGCACCGACTATCCAAACCGCTCCGTCAAGGTGCCCGACTGTGTGGAGCTGACCCCGGATAATGTGCACGAACTTTCGTGGATGCCGCCCAGTTGCGCCTATCGGTTGATCGCGGAGGGGGAAGACCTGCCTTTCTGGCATCCGCTGGTGAGCGGCGAAGAAGAAAGCGTGCACCGGGCCGGGGCGTCTGTCCGTGGCAAGGTCATTCGCGAAGCCGATACAGACCCTGAAGACTGGGAGGACCGGATCGTTACCTGGCCGGAAGAAATGCATGATGATTGATTTATTTTATCATGCCCCTTGAAAGCGTAACGCTCCTTCCTATTTCTAACCCATCTCCAAAATTCTGTGTCCGACAGTCTGCTCCTGCTTAAGGCGGATGTGCTGCCGCCTGTTCTTGTAATGCGGACGGATGGTGTTCCCGTCTTTTCAGGCGCGACCCCTCACGTATCCGCTGACAACCAGCCATGAAAGCCTCATGACCCAAACAGTAAGCCGCCACCCGGTTGCCAAAACGCAGATCGACTGGGTGGAGATTGAGCGTGCCTACCAGACAGACAGGAAGGTCGCGGAGATCGCCACCCAATACGGCCTCACACGACAGGTACTTGTTGCGACCGCCAAAGCAAAACAATGGACGCTGCGCAAGGACAGAGGAAAACAGACAGAAAAGCAGCCTCACCGCAAAGGAGACGGGAAAAAATCCGTCACCTCGGCAGCTCTGCGTGTTCGTCTCACCCGACTGGTTGAACGACAGATCCACGAGATTGAAGACCAGATCGAAACGGTTGGCAGCGGTGCAGATCGGGAACGCGCGGCCCGCACGCTCTCAAACCTCACAAGGACGCTTGAAAAACTTGTCGAGCTGCGCCGCGCGGCCCGGCAGGAAAGACAGGCACGGCAGCGCGATCTGGAACAGGCGAAGAGCAAGAAAGCGGGCGTGAATGGCACAGAGCACAGAAACATCCGTCGGGAACTGGAGCGCCGCCTGGCTCGCCTCTCAACCGGAAACCGATCGGCAGAAGTTTCTGGCGAGCCTCAGCCATGATGAACAACAATTTCTGCTCCACGATTGGCGCTTCTGGGCACGGCCATCACAATGGCCGCCGACCGGCGACTGGACGAGCTGGCTGATTTTAGGCGGGCGTGGCGCCGGCAAGACACGCGCAGGTGCCGAATGGGTTCGCGCCCAGGTGACGGACGGTCGGGCCGGGCGGATCGCCCTGCTGGGTGAAGATTATGCGCAGGCGCGGGAGGTAATGATTGAAGGCCCCTCCGGCCTTCGCGCCATCGGCCCGGACGTCGCTCGACCCAAATATGAGGCCACGCGCCGCCGCCTGCTCTGGGAAAACGGGGCGGTTGCGACACTCTATTCTGCCAATGATCCCGAAGCATTGCGCGGGCCGCAATTTGATGCCGCCTGGGCGGATGAAGCTGCCAAATGGCCGGATGCGGAAGCGGCCTGGTCCATGTTGCAGTTTGGCCTGCGATTGGGGGAAGTCCCGAGACAGGTCGTGACAACAACACCGCGCCCGGTGCCGTTGATCCGCCGCCTGTTGAAGGATGAGTGCGTAGCGGTCACGCGAGCAACGACTTATGAAAACCGGGCAAACCTGGCGGATGCTTTTTTCTCCAGTGTGATTGCCGTTTACGAGGGGACACGTCTGGGACGGCAGGAACTGGATGGTGATCTGCTGGAGGATGACCCCAACGCGCTATGGTCCCGCGAACAGATGGACCGGGCGCGGGTGAGAGAAGCACCGGAACTGGAACGCATTGTCGTCGCCGTGGACCCGCCCGTATCCAGCGGTAAGGCGGCAGATGAATGCGGGATCATCGTTGCCGGACGTGCGCGCAATGGCCAGTTCTATGTGCTGGCAGATCGCTCAAAAGGCGAGATGAAACCGGCGGACTGGGCCGCACGCGTGGTGGTGGCCTTCGAGACCTATGAAGCGGACCGTGTGGTTGCGGAAGTCAATCAGGGGGGCGAGATGGTGGAAAGCGTCTTGCGTCAGGTGGCCCCGAACCTGCCTGTCACCAAAGTCAGGGCATCAAGGGGAAAAATGACCCGCGCTGAACCGGTTGCCGCCCTGTACGAGCAGGGACGGGTCGCCCATTGCGGAACCTTCGCTGCGCTGGAAGACCAGATGTGTGCATATGCCGGGCATGGAAAAAGCCCGGACAGAATGGATGCGCTCGTCTGGGCTTTGACGGATCTTTTGAAACAGAAGACAGACCCGACCATTCGACGGCTTTGATCGGCCTCGCCGCGTTGTTGCGGTGAATTTTCACCAGACAGAACCAGACAGGATACGAGCATGATCCCATCGCGAAGCCTTTGGCAGCGCCTGAGCACCCGTGCCCGCCCGGCCGAAAGGAAAGCCAGCCGCACCGCAGCGCTGATTGCGTTCAGTTCGCCCGGCCAACCCGTATGGACACCGCGGGATTATCACGCGCTGTCGCGGGAGGGTTACGAACAGAACCCGGTTGCTTTTCGCGCGGTCCGTATGATCGCGGAGGCGGCGGCCTCCATTCCCTGGCTCCTCTATGATGGAGATATGGAAGTGAGCGAGCACGCCTTGCTCACACTCCTGCAAATGCCCAACCCGCAGGAGAGCGGCGTTAGTCTGATGGAGGCCTGCTACGGCCATCTGCAAGTGGCCGGCAACGCCTATCTGGAAGCGGTGGAGGCAGGGAACAATGTGCGTGAGATATATGTCTTGCGCCCGGACCGCATGAAGATTGTTACCGGCCTCAACGGGTGGCCTGACGCCTATGAGTACAGTGTCAATGGACGCACCATTCGTTTTGATGATGGGGGCGTGCGGCCCGTCCTGCACCTGAAGGCCTTTCATCCGACGGACGACCATTACGGCCTTTCCCCGATGGAGGCAGCAGCCCGTGCCATCGATGTGCACAATGCGGCAAGCGGCTGGAACAAAGCGCTGCTCGACAATGCGGCCCGGCCTTCCGGCGCGCTGGTTTACAAAGGAGTAAACGGAGACGCCAGCCTGACAGACGGGCAGTTTCAGCGGTTGAAGCAGGAACTGGTGGAAAATTATGCCGGCAGTGCCAATGCAGGGCGTCCTCTATTGCTGGAGGGCGGGCTGGAATGGCAGCAGATGGGGCTGGCACCACGTGACCTGGATTTCAATGAAGCAAAGAATGCCGCCGCGCGCGAGATCGCACTGGCATTTGGTGTGCCGCCCATGCTGCTTGGCATTCCCGGCGATAATACGTTTTCAAACTACAAAGAAGCGAACGTGACGTTCTGGCGACAGACCATTGTTCCGCTGGTGACGAAGACCTGCGCCGCGCTTAACCACTGGCTTGGGCCCCGCTTTGGGGAAGGACTGCGTCTGGGTTTCGATCTGGATGCCGTGTCGGCTCTGAACACGGAGCGCGAACAGCTCTGGGCGCGGCTTGCCGGTGCCGGTTTCCTCACCCATGCGGAGAAACGGGAAGCCGTGGGATATGCCCCCAAACGACAAGAGCAGGAATGATGAAAGAACCGACCGAAGAAGAGGCGCACTGGCATCTGGACAAACGTGTCCAGATTGCACTCATTCTGGCGCTTGTGATGCAAACCGCTGGTGCGCTGACCTGGGCGGGGGCGGCGTCCGAACGGATCAGCCAGCTTGAACGCCGCACCAGTGAAAGCAGTGAGATCGGCGAACGGACCGCGCGCGTGGAAGAACAGGTGCGCTACATGCGGACCATTCTTGACCGTATCGAACAGAAACTCGATCGCGTCGTCGAGCGCGAATGACCCCGTCTTTCGCCGCCCAACCAGCCAGCAACCTGAGCGCCGCAGAGGCGCTTTTTTTATGCCGGGAGCACCATGAAACACAAACGAGGCCAACAATATGAAGAGAAAGGCGAGGCAGGGTCCCGCCCGGGCAGGGAGCACGAGACCAAGCGTGCTCCCTTTGAAGTTTCCAAGGTCAACGAGGCCGGATCTTTTGAAGGCTATGCGAGCCTTTTTGACAGGGAGGATCTGGGCCATGACCTGGTTGAGCGCGGCGCGTTTACCCGCTCTTTGGAAAAGCGTCGCGCAAGCGGTGTGCGCATGCTGTTTCAGCACGACCCCGCAGATCCGATCGGGGTCTGGGAGATTATCCGCGAAGATGACAAGGGCCTTTATGTCAAAGGACACCTGACCCTTGAGGTCGCCCGCGCCCGCGAGGTGCATGCACTCATGAAAGCAGGGGCCCTGGATGGTCTGTCCATCGGCTTTCACACAGTGAAGGCGGTGAAAAACCGCTCCACCGGCACCCGGCATCTTGTGGAAATTGACCTTTGGGAAATCTCGGTTGTGACTTTTCCCATGCAGCCGGAAGCGCGTGTGAGCCTGGTGAAGGCCGCGCGTCACCCCACGGAAAGAGAACTGGAATATCGGCTGACCCGGGACATCCGGCTAAGCCGACAACAGGCTCGCGCGCTGATTGCGGGCGGGTACAAGGCAGCCTTTGCCGGGCGGGATGCCCGTACATCGGCGGCGGACCTGTTTGGCCTTGCGCGGGATCTGCGCGAAGCGGGCCGACACTTCATTCATTGAACGATTGATCTGACAGTCAAACTGACCAGGAGAACAGAATGCCCCTTATCGACAAACCAACGACAGGCCGCCCCGCAATAGGTCGTGTCGGCCATGGACTTCATGCGCCGCAGACAAGTGCGCATCATGCGCCTGAAAGAAAGAGTGCAGACCTGAACCAGTCCGCCTTGCGCGATGTGCGCGATGCGATGGATGAGTTCATGCACCGCTTTGATGAGTTTAAACAAGCCAATGATGGCCGCCTGAAGGAAATGGAGCGCAAGCAGGGCGCCGACATTGTGACGGTGGAAAAGGTGGACCGCCTGAATGCCGCGCTCGACCATCAACAGAAGACGGTGGAGAACCTCACTCTTAACATGAAGCGGCCCGACAAGGCCGGAGCTGAAACACGGTTCGATCCGGCGGCACGTGAGCATAAGGCAGCCTTTGACACTTATGTCCGCCGGGGTGAAACAACCTCGCTGCGTCATCTGGAAGGTAAGGCTCTCTCCGCCCAGTCGGACCCGGACGGCGGCTATCTGGTCCCCAGTGAGACCGAGCGGCTGATTGACCGGACCGTGTCGGAAGCATCGCCGGTCCGGGCGATTGCCGGTCTGCGGCAGATCGGTGCGGCGTCTTACAAAAAGCCGTTTGCAACCAGCGGTGCGGCATCCGGCTGGGTGGGGGAGACCGAGGCCCGCCCGCAAACCGGCACGCCGAACATAGCCGAACTGGAATTCCCGGTGATGGAGCTTTATGCCATGCCGGCCGCGACCTCCACATTGCTGGATGATGCCGCCGTCAATATCGATCAATGGTTGGCGGAGGAGGTGCAGACCGCCTTTGCCGAGCAGGAAGGAGCTGCCTTTGTGAGCGGCAATGGGGTGAACAAGCCGCGTGGTTTCCTGTCTTATACCAATGTCGCAAATGACAGCTGGAGCTGGGGAAATATCGGCTATGTTGCGACCGGTGTCAGCGGCAGTTTTCCGGCTTCCAACCCGTCCGATAAATTGCTGGACCTCGTCTATTCGGTAAAGTCGGGCTATCGCGGCAATGCGCATTTCGTCATGAACCGGCAGACACAGGCACAAATCCGGAAGTTCAAGGATGCAGATGGTGTCTATCTCTGGCAGCCCAGCCTGAGTGCCGGCGAGGCCCCGCGCCTGATGAACGTGCCGATCGCTGAAGCTGAAGACATGCCGGACATCTCGGCCGACAGTTTTGCCATGGCGTATGGTGATTTTCGCCGTGGCTACCTGATTGTCGATCGCCTGGGTGTGCGCGTGTTGCGTGATCCCTATACCGCAAAACCGTATGTGCTGTTTTATACGACCAAGCGTGTTGGGGGCGGCGTGCAGAATTTCGAAGCGATCAAGCTTCTGAAATTCAGTGCATCGTGAGGAGGGACGAATGAGAGATCTTCATTCAAACCTTCAGATGGTTCAAAGCCTCGATCCGGCGGTCACTCTGACCGACCGGATGGGCGCGCCAATCGATCGGCAGGGCTATGAGAGTGTGGAACATCTTGTGCTGGTGGGGACCAGCGGCGATGCGCTCTCGCCAACCCTCTCGCTTTCACTCCGGCTGGATGAGAGCGAGGACGGCTCGTCCTGGGCCCCGGTAGGCAATGACAGCGATGTCGTTGGCGGACCGGTGGATCCTGGCGGCCTGTTTGCCGTGATCGACAATGTGGCAGCGGATGGCGGGACGTATGCGATCGGCTATATCGGCAATGCCCGCTATAGTCGTGTGGCTGTCCTGCTGGACGGGGTGCATGCAACAGGCACACCGGTGGGTGCTGTCTCCCTCCTCAGCCATGGCACGTTGAAACCACACACGTAAGTGTGGCCCGCCTGCGCTTCCAAACATCTTTAAAGGAAATGACCATGAGCCTGACCCTCATCACGGGGCCAGCGACCGAACCTGTCACCCTGGCGGATGCCAAACTGCATTTGCGGGTGGACGGGACGGTTGAGGATGCCCTGATCCAGACATTGATCTCCGCGGCCCGGTTGACGCTGGAGGCACATGGAAACCTCGCCATGATCAACCAGACCTGGGCCCTGCGGCTGGACCGGTGGCCGGGATCTGTTGTCTCCCTGCCCATCGGGCCGGTTTCTGCTGTTCAGGCAATCTTTGTTGACGGTATCGCGCTGGCGAATGAGGCTTATGTGCTGGTGCCGGGTGGGGAGGCGCGGATTGCCCGCGCAGACAATGCCCCGTGGTGCGCGCCGTCCGGCCTGGCCGGCGGTATCGAAATCCGCTTCGACGCGGGCTTCGGACCCGAAGGCACGGATGTGCCGCGCCACCTTCACCACGCCATTTTGATGCTTGTTGCTGAATGGTTTGAAAACCGTGAGGCCGGATCACGCGTCGAGGCCGGGCACGCCACGCTGCCGCCGGCGGTCATGCGGTTGATCTCACCCTATCGAAAGCACCGGCTATGATCGGCAGTCTTCGACACAGGCTCATACTTGAAGCCCCGACCCAGATGCCGGATGGGGGCGGGGGGGCAACCATCAGCTGGTCAGAACAGGCAACCGTCTGGGCCGACATTCGCGCGCGTCGGGGTGGTGAGCGGGACCAGGCGGACCGGCCGGACGCACGGCTGCAATTACAGGTGCGCATCCGGTATCGCCGCGATGTGTCAACCGCGATGCGTTTGCGCGATGGGACGCGTGTTTTCAACATTCTCTCCCTGTTTGACGAGGATGGGCGCGAACGGTTTCTCACTTGCGTGTGCGAAGAAGGGGGCGTGTCATGAGCCTGGATGCAAGCTGGCCACTGCAGCAGGCGGTACATGCCGCCCTTGTGGCGGATGCCACTCTTTCGGCGCTGGTGAGTGGCCGGATCTATGACCGGCCGCCACAGGACGTGGCCTTCCCCTATCTGACTCTGGGAGACACGGAGGTAAGCCCCGTAGGGTCAGGCGACACGGTGGCAAGCGTGCATGTTTTGACCATTGCTGTCTGGTCGCGTGCAAACGGGCGCCGCGAGGCAAAAGAAATCATGAGCGCCCTGACCGCTGCGCTGACCGATGCACGCCTGCCGCTTGCCGGTCATGTGCTGGTCAGCCTGCATTGGGTCTCCGCGTCCCTCTTTTATGACAAGGCTGCAACCGCCCTGAAAGGGGAGGTGAGGATGCGTGCCTTCACCGACCGTCTAGCCTGACATCACAAACAAGGAGAAGAACATGACCGCTCAGCGCGGCAAGGACCTGTTGCTCAAGGTCGATACAAATGGTCTGGGCAGTTTCACAAGCGTCGCGGGCTTGCGGGCGCGGACACTCGCCTTTAACGCCCGCACTATCGATATCACCCATGCGGAATCGACCGGAGAGTGGCGCGAACTGCTGGGGAGCGCCGGGGTGAAATCCGCAAGCCTTTCCGGCACGGGGCTTTTCAAGGACGAAGTGAGTGATGCCACCATCCGCGCCTATTTCTTCGACAGCACAATTCGGCACTGGCAGATCGTGATACCGGATTTCGGCACGGTGGAAGGTGCCTTCCAGATCACGTCACTTGAATATGCGGGCACACATGACGACGAGCTGCGCTTCGATCTGGCGCTGGAGTCTGCTGGTGCACTGACATTTACAGGAGCCTGACATGACAAACCGGACACGAGGTGAAGTGGCGCTGAAGGCCAACGGGAAAAGCTACACGCTTTGCCTGACGCTGGGCGCATTGGCCGAGCTTGAAAGCGCATATGGGGGCGAAGACATTCTCTCGCTCGCGGAGCGGTTCTCAAGCGGGGTGCTGACCTCAAACGAAGCCATGACACTTTTGGCTGCGGCTCTGAAAGGCGGTGGTGAAAAAGTTGACCACCACGCCTTGGCACAGATGAAGTTTGAACACGGCATGGCCGGGCTCATTCGCACGCTGGCAGATCTCTTGAGTGTCACATTCGGTGGCCAGGCTGAACCCGACACGGCGCAGCCGACGCGGAGAAAGGAAGGGGCCAAAACCCCGGTCCCTTTCCCTGGAGCGCGGTCTTGAGTTTTGCGCTGGGGCGCTTGGGCTGGTCACCGAAAACAGTGTGGGCAGCCACATTGCCGGAGCTGGAACATGCAGCCCGACCCTATGGCACCGCGCGCAAGGTGGAAAACCTGACCGCAGACACGCTGGCGCATTTGATGAGCCGCTTTCCAGACCAGACCGGAGGCAAGCATGCCCACGAACGATGATCTCACCGCAGACCTGCGAACAGGTGTAGCCGCTCTCCGGCAGGAATTTGCCTCTCTCTCGGCGGTAAGCCGCAGCTTCGGGCAGGATGCAAGGCGGAGCCTGGTCGGTCTTGAAACCGAAACGCGCACCGCCACACGGGGGGCACGCGATCTGGGGCGTGTGTTCACCGGCGCACTGGGCGACATTGCCAGCAGTGGCAAGTCGCTGAAATCAGTCCTGCAATCGCTCGCAGTGGACCTGGCGAAACTCGCAACAGAAAACCTGCTGGGCAATGGGAGCGGCGGTGCAAACGCGCTCACCAGTCTTTTGAGCGCCAACGCCAATGGGAACGGGCCCGATACGGGGCGGATACGTGCCTTCGCCAAGGGCGGTGTTCTGGCAAGCCCGGCGCTTTTTCCCATGCGCGGTGGGACCGGTCTGGCGGGGGAGGCGGGACCGGAAGCCA
>PAZY01000028.1 GCA_002715765.1 Rhodobiaceae bacterium
CTGAGCTATACTATTGGCGGTGTGACCAGCAATGTAACCATTGTAAAAGTTCAGGACCCGAGCGTGTTGCCGCTACCCAATACAGCGACGAACAATCCCAACGATACGGTGATCGGGGTCGACTGGACGCAGCCGATCGGTGACATTGTCAATGATCTCAACGCGGCATTGCCTGCGGCAGTTGTTGTATCCAACCCGGCGGGTTCTGTGTTGCGGTTTGTTGACGATGGCGCTGCTGCCACGTCCGACATTAATTCACTTTCCAAAACGGTGACACCAACAGCTCTGACAGACCAGGGACTTGGGCTTGCACTCTTTGTGGACGGGAACGCCCAGACAACTTATTCCAACAGTCAGGATGGTATCGGGCAGAAGCTCGGTATTGCTCAGCGTATCCGTATCAACCAATCGGTTGTGACGGACAGTTCACTGCTGATCACCTATAGCACTTCTCCCCTGACCGATGGGGGGGATGCATCGCGCCCGCTGGACCTGATTGAACGGTTGAACGGGGCTTCGCGGACTTACTCTGCAAGTGTTGGTATTGGCAGTACGACGGCGCCTTATGTGGGGTCGATCGACAATTTTGCCCGTCGCGTGGTGGATTTTCAGGCGACACAGGCTGCCAACGCGAAAAATGCTGTTTCCACGGACAAGATCGTCAAGGACACGTTGCAAACGCGTTATGACGAAAGCACCGGTGTGGACATTGATACAGAGCTTGCGAGCCTCCTTGTTCTGGAGACGGCATATTCTGCCAATGCTCGTGTGCTGACAACTATTCGTGAGCTGATGAATATCATGCTCAATATTGGCCGATAAGGCAGGGGTTCGATATGGAAATCTCATCACTCGCCAGAACACTGCGTTTGCAGGAAGACGTGAACCGGATCAAGGCCCGGCAAGATGACCTTGGGCGCCAGTTGGTGACAGGCAAGAAGACGGAGACCTATGGTGCGCTGGGTCCCGACGCGGCCGTTGTTCTATCCTTGCGCGACCAGATTTCTGCGAAAAAGGGTTATGTCAAAACGATGGAGCTGGTGAACCTGCGGCTGGAGATACAATCAGCAGCTGCAACGCGGTTTGACGAGATTTCGTCAACACTCAAGACAGAGTCTCTCACCACGACTTTCAAGCTGACCGGTAACGGACAGACGCAATTGCAGCTCAATGCTGCGTCCCAGTTTGATGAAATCATTTCCCTGCTCAATACCGAACTTGAAGGGCGTCAGCTCTTTGGGGGGGCGGATACATCCGGTGCGCCTGTCGCACTGCCGGATCTGATCTTGAATGGGGACAGCACACATGCTGGACTTAAACAGTTTATCACCGAACGGTCTCAGGCTGACCTGGGCGCTGACAACCGCGGGCGTTTGACGCTTGGTGTCGTCGGGTCCACGTTCAGCGTGGAGGAAGACGCCGCGCCAAGTGTGTTCGGAAGCAAGCTTGTAGGCGCTGTTTCCAACCTTCAGGGCACAACGGTAACGGGGCCTGCGGGCGTGCCGCCCAAACTTGATGTGGCTTTTTCTGCCAGCCTGCCTCAGCAGGGGGAGAAGATCACCTTCGAATTCACCTTGCCTGACGGGACAAAAGAGAATTTTGAGCTGACGGCAACGAGCATTGCCCCAGCTGGTGAGGGACAATTCCTTATTGGAGCTGATGCGGCAACGACGGCGACAAATTTCAACGCGGCTTTTGATACAGCTCTTCAGGAGTTTACGAAAACCACGGTGAAAGCCGCATCGGCGAGTGAGGCCGCCAATAACTTCTTTGAGAGCAATCCACCCCAGAGGGTAAACGGCGCCCCGTTTACCGCAGCGACCAGCCTGGTTGACGGCACCTCGACAAACAGTGTGATCTGGTATTCGGGGGACAGTTCAAACCGTCCGGCTGCACTTGCGAAAATCGGTGATAATGAGACCGTTGCCTACGGTGTTCGGGCAGATGACAGCTCTATTGTTTCTTTGCTGAAGACGACAGCTCTGTTGAGTGTAACAAGTTTTGCAACCGACACGGCTGAAGACAGCAAGCATTATGCGGAGCTGGTGGAGCGTGTTGCGGACACTGTTTCTTTCAAGGGGAAACGTTCACCCCTTGACGCACTTATGGAAATGGGTTTCCTGCAGGCAAAGATTGACGGGGCGAAACAGCAGGCGAATACCTCCATTTCTGTGCAGCAGAGCATTGTGGACGAACGAGAAAATGCGGATTCGTTTGACGTTGGGGCCAGATTGTCCGTTATTCAAACGCAACTTCAGGCTGCTTATCAGGTGACTGCGCGGGTCAACTCACTCAGCCTGCTTGATTTCCTCCGGTAACACCAGGTCTTCGTACCTGACACACAAAAGCCCGGCTTTTAAGCCGGGCTTTTGTTGTTGAGTATACTTGGTTATGCGAAAGGCACTCTTTTTATGGCGTGGGGACACTGTCCGGTGTTTTCTGGAAAAGACCGGCCGCGATTTGCCGGTTGATATTAATCAGCGAGTCGAGCTTTGCCGGGTCTGACGAGGTTTGGACCGCGAGTGTCTGTTTGAAAACAAAAACGGCCAGGTTTGCGAGGTTCTGTCTGACTTCGATCGGGAGCTCGCTCTCGGCGTCTGTCACGGCGGCGGCGAAAATGGACCAGAGCTTGCGATTGTACTGGAGAGAAGGGAGCAGATCAGGTGATCTTTCGTCCCAATTGTCCCGGTGTTTTTGAAGCTTGGCGGCCGCTTTGATCAGCAATGTCCCCTCAAGTTCCCGAGGGTCGCTGCCGTGCCGCATCATTTTGCCGTAGGCTTCCGCCGGATTTGCCATTGCTGCCGTGCCTTTGCACTCAAATGGTACTTACATTCTTACAAAGCAGAGATTAGGGCGGGGAGGTTAAAAATGAGTGATTTGGGGGGTTTTTGACCAAGAAAAAGGCGGGGATCCATAAGGATCCCCGCCGTTCGTCTGATTGATTTTCCGGCTTATTAGATGAACCGGAGAACGGCCTGGTCGCCCTGGTTGGCGAGGGACAGAGCCGTTGTACCGAGCTGCTGACGGGTCTGCAGAGCCAGAAGGTTTGCACCTTCTTCGTTGGTATCCGCAAGGGTCAGACCACCGGCACCTGATTCCAGAACACCGATCAGGGCGTCTGTGAAGTTCTGGCGGTTTTCCACAACAGCCAGGTTGTTACCAAACGTTGAAGACTGTGTCCGCAGCGTGTTGGTTGCCTTGTCGAGGGCGGTAATTGCCGCATTGACGCCGGCATCACCCTGGAAGGCGGTTGTGGTCGTGTCCGACAGACCAAGACCGGATGAGCCGAAGCTTACGCCGGAAATGTCCAGTTTGGACGAGCCATCTTCGTTGAACTTCACGCTCAGGTCGTTGCCATCAAGCAGGTTAACACCGTTGAAGCTGGCGTCTTTTGCGAGCTGATCGATCTGATCCAACAGGTTGTTGTAATCCGTTACGAAGCTGTCGCGGTTTACACCATTGTCGAACGAACCAGCCGCGAAGCCAAGGTCAGTCGCAAGCGATCCACCAGAACCGGAAGATGCGATTGTTACTTTACGACCATTGGTTGCAGAAACNGACAGGGCAGAACCTGAAAGTTTTGCTGTTACGCCTGTCAGACCGTTCAAGCGGGAAACGAACTTCGAAACTGTCAGTGCTTTGGCAGTAATCGTTGTTGCTGTGCCGTCAACCGTNATGGTGATGGCTTCCGTTGAAGCAGCGTTTGCGAAAGCGGAAAGCTTTGCAGTTGCAGCCGAGAAGGTCTTTGTCGACGTAATGTCGTTTGCCTTGATCTTGGTGTTCAACGCGGAGTTGGCTGTTGATTTTGCTTGGTTGACCAGCGTTGACAGGCTGTCGATGCCTTTNGCTGCTGCGCCAAGTGTTTCAACTGCCAGGCCGATATTGTCCTGCAGCGTTGAAAGGTCGGCTGCGCGGTTCGTCAGGCCCTGGGCCGTGAAGAATGATGTTGGGTTATCAATCGGGCTACCGACTTTCAGGCCGGTGGACAGACGATTGTTTGTACGTGAGAGAAGGTCTGCAGTGGTCTGAAGAGAACTAAGGTTCTGACGAACGGCAGACGAGATTACGATATCACCCATTTGGACTTCCTTTCCTAGGAACTACTATTTCGACGCTCATCCTGAGCTGATGTCATCATGGGGGGCGATGGTAAAAATGGCGTAAACGCGCGCAGCTGATTTTTGAGGGGAGGGGGTACGATTTGTTTATGGTTAGTTTTGGGTAAAAATTCGACGCGCTCGGAAACCCATATAAACACTGGGATTCCTGTTGTTTGTGTGGATAAGTTTTTTTGAACAGGCCTAACGAGTTCTTTCAGTAATCGCAGATTTCAGCCATTTTCTGGTTACTGACTTTTTAGGATAAAAATTTTTCCGGNCTCCATCTTTTTGGCAAAAAAGAGCGAGAGGGCCACAAAAACCTTTTTGAGAATTTTTCGGAACACATAAAAAAGGAGCGAGGTTCTGAAAACCTCGCTCCGTAAATAGACCATAATCCTGGGACAGATTTGGCTGCTTGCCCTCTTAGAAGAGTGACAGCACGTTCTGGTCGCCCTGGGACGCAATTCGCAGGGCTGTTGAGCCCAACTGTTGGCGCGTCTGCAAGGCAAGAAGGTTTGCACCTTCCTCGTTTGTATCTGCAAGGGTCAGGTTTGCCGCACCTGTTTCCAGCGTGTTCACCAGCTTCTCTGTGAACCCTTGTCGGATTTCGACGACCCCCAGGTTCGCCCCAAAGGTTGATGCCTGTGTCCTGAGCTTGCCGATCGCCCCATCCAGCTGGGCGATATAAGCCCGGATGTTGGTTGGATCTGCAAAATCCTTGCTGTTGACTTCAGTGATACCCAGTTTGGCTGCGCTGAACGTCACCCCTTGAATGGTGAGCTGGCTGGTCTGGCTTTCATTGAAGTTGACCGTCAGATCATCTGAGTTGAGCAGGTTCACACCCTGGTACGAGGCGTCGAGTGCCAACTCGTTGATCTGTTGGCGCAGACCGTTGAAGTCGCCTTCAAACTTGGTCCGGTTCTGACCGTTGGTNAATGTCCCCGTTACGCCGAGATCTGTCGAGATGGAACCGANCGAGCTGGAAACGGCGAGCTGTGAGCCGTCATCCGCTTCGACGCGGAAGGAACCATTCGTTGTGATTTTAGCCGAGATGCCCGAGAGGGCGTTGATCGCGGCCACAAATTGCGAAACGGTTTTGCCGCCAACTGTTACAGCTTTGGCCGTGCCACCATCGAAAGATAGCGTAATGACATCGGTACTGGCGATAGAGTTGAAAACAGCCGTCAGCTTCAGCGTCTGGTCGGTGATTTTGTCACGCGGACCTTCTGCGAAGGATGGATTGATTGGTGTATCCAACGCCTGGTTTGCGTTTGCCTTTGCCGTCTCGACCAGCTTGGTGAGGGCCTGGATGCCTTCATCAGCTGCTTTGATGGTTTGAACAGCGGCATCAAGCGAGTCCAGCAAAGTGGTCAAGTCGCCAGCGCGTGTGTTCAGGCTCCGCGATGTAAAGAAAGCGGTTGGATCGTCGATCGCACTATTGACCTTCAAACCGGTCGCTAGGCGAATGTTGGTCTCTTCGAGCAATTTCGCTGTGTTCTGCAAACTCAGCAGGTTGTTGCGAATTGCACCAGACAAAACCACATCAGTCATGGTCTATACCCTCCGGGCTTTTTTCTGCCGGACTGTCCCGTTCCGGCACGCTTCGTATACTGGGAGTTAATCATTAATGTCGCGTAAACGGTGTCCCGTTCCGGGATGATGGAGCTTCGGTTTCCCTTCGCTCGATTGTCACACCATGTGCGATACATTGATTTCTCCAGACCGACCCAATGTCGGCTTACGTCGCTGCTTACATCGCAAGGAGCGGGCCAGTTTTAAAAAACNAGTAAAATCAATGACTTATGTGTTTTCGGAGGGGTTTTTGNGCGGCAGTTTCTGCCAGCGGGGGGAAGTTTTTACCGGGTCAATGCCTGTCTTTGCCGAGNCGGTGGGCGAGGGGGAAGCAGGATGGAGTTCCCTGCTTCCAGCCTCTTCAGGTGTGCTGTTGCGCGCGTGCNAGGGCCACGTTTGTAATGTTATTCACAGAAATCTGTAAATCTTCGTTCCAGCGATGGCTGACCCATGTCATGGAGGGATACCAGGGGAAGACATCTGTGCCCAGGCACATGGGATGGCGATAGGCCCCGTAGGTATAGGTCGGGATGCCGAGAGCACCGGCCATGTCCGCAACTGACGTGCTGGCGGAGATGACAAGGTCGAGCGAAGCGGTGAGTGCGGCCGCGCCGTCCAGGTCATTCATCAGATCGAGGTCTGCAACAACGTGAATGTTGGCGCCCAGGGTTTCATTCGCGTGGGCGATTTCCTCTTTTGCATTGTCATATTGCAGGTTGACGAGGTGCAGGTCGTCGCGATTGAACAGNGCCGCCCAGTCCGGCAATTTTGTGTAGAACCGCTGCCGGCCNGCTGCCATATCGCGACTGCGCCATGCCAGACCTACTTTGAGGCCAGGTCCGCGTTTGTCCAGCTCGGCACGATAGGCGGCCTGACGCGCTTCGTTGGGACGCAGGAAGCTGTTTTCAGCGGGAAAATCTGTAATTTCGTTGCGGAAGATGGCCGGGAGAGAGCCAGCGGCGATGTCATAGTCAATGATTTCGCCTTCGGTCAGACTGCCTTCTGCCCGAACCGTGGCTCCGGGGAAGGAGCGGGCATAGAGTGTGATGAGCCGCGGGTCTGTTTCAATGATCAGACGNCCGCCATCTCTAGCCACACGGGCCATCAGGTCCGGATAGCAGGATGCGAAACGAATGTCGTCACCGATACCTTGTTCGCGCCAGACCAGAATGGTCTTGNCGGCCAGATTTTCCCCCGNCCATTTTGCTTTCCCGACTTTCCGTTGAAAAACCAGTTTGGCNTCNTTGCCGAAGCGGGCATCGTAATGTTGCCAGCCTTCCCGGATTTGGCCGTTTGCGAGCAGGGCNGTGGACAGGTCCCCGCGAATGATCTGCATCTTGGGGTTAAGTTTGATGGCCGCGCGATAGGTCGAGATTGCCTCGTCGAGCCGGGCCTGTCCCTGCAGCGAAGTGCCAAGCAGATCCATCACCTCTGCATCGTTTTTCTCCTCGGCGAGCAGCTCTCTGTATTGCGCTTCNGCTTCCTCGAGGCGAACGAGAGATTTCAGAATATTGCCGCGATTGATCTTGGCGCTTCTGTGATGTGGTGCCTGTACAAGGGCCGCCTCAATTGCCTCCAGCGCTTCTTCTATCTGGTCATCGGCATGGAGGGCCCCGGCNAGATTGATGTGTGCGGGGGTGTAGGATGGATCCAGACTGATGGCCTGTCGGTAGGCATGAATAGCCTCGTCANACTGNCGATCCGCGACGAGNGCGTTGCCCAGATTATAGTGGGCCATCGCCATGGTGGGGGCCAGGCTGATCAGGTCTTCATNGAGATCGATAGAGTCGTCAAGCTGACCTGCATCTCGCAGGGTGCCCGCCAGCATCAGCATGGCGTCTGTGTGGTCCGGTTTGAGTTCAAGCGCCTTTTTGAGGGATGTTATGGCTGTTTCCAGGTCCCCCATACGTCTTTGTGCGGAGCCCTGGACNACCCAGGTGCTGACCATATCCGGTTTGATGGCCAGTGCTTTGCGCGCGGTTTCGAGAGCGCGGGCGTTCTTTCCCAGATTTAGCTGGGCATCGGCCAGCAGATTGAGAGCNGCCAGAATGTCGGGTGCTTTTTTCAGTGCTTTTTCNTAGGCCTTTGCCGCATCCTGAAAGTTGCCTTGCCGGTGCGCGAGCATTCCCTGCTGTATCAGGAGATCAAGATTGCTTTCCGTTGTTTTCGTCGAGAGGCCAGGGAGCTTCTGTGACATGGGGTCAATCCTTAANTGAAGAGAGGTGGATCTGAACGTCGCGGGTCATTTGAGCGACAAGGTCCGAATGATCCCCCTTGCTGATGGTCGTGTAGAGCTTCATGTCCGGGAACCAGGGCATCGTGTCGGTGCCCAATGCCATCGGATGCTGGCTCATTGCGTAGGTGTAGGTGGGGCGGTGCAGGGCACCTGCCATGTCTGCCACTGACGTCGGCGACGTTACGACAAGGTCCAGGGCTGCTGTAAGCGCGGCTGCGCCGTCCAAATCGTTAAACAGATCCANGTCTGGCATCTGATGGACGGTAACGCCGAGCTTCNTTTTTGCGTCGATAATCTCAGCCTCTGCCTTATCGTACTGAAGATTGACGAACACCACACCAGGTGTGTTCAGCAATTCTGCCCAGTCCATGAGATCAGTGTGATAGAGCGCGCGGGTTTTGGTCATCAATCGGGAGCGCCAGGCAATGCCGACCTTCGGACCCGGCCCTAAACTTGCCAGCCAGTCGAGGCAGGCCTGTTTNCGCTCCGGGTCGGGAGTGAGCGGCTTTGGTGCCTTGGGAAAAGCATCCAGGCTACGGCGCAAATAGGACGCGGCCATACCGGCGGGGGCTGTTACATCGAAATCGACATTGGGCATATTGCCAAGCCCGGTGCTGGTGTTGGTTTCTGCCCGGACTGTCGCCTCCGGCCAGGTACGCTGGTAGAGAGGTACGAGCCGTGGATCTGTTTCAATGATGAGGTGCCCGGCTTTTTCGACCAGGTCGTGATAGACCGTCGAAAAACGGAGGTCGTCACCCAAGCCTTGTTCCCGCCAGGCCAGCATTGTCTTGTTTGTGAGGTCTCCACCTTCCCAAAGCAGGCCGGGAAATGGCCGATATGGCTGTCTTTGCTTGGAGGTGAAACCGTATCCGAACAGGCTCCATCCTTCTTCCAGCCGCCCGCAGGAGAGGAGCGCCAGTGCAAGGTTCCAGTAAGCCATATCCATTTTCGGTTTCAGGCTGAGAGCAATCTCGTAAACCTGGAGTGCGCGTTCAGGCTGGCCAATCGTTTGGAGGATCGAGCCCAGATTTACATAACCTTCTGCAAAGTCAGGTGAAATTTCCACAGCCTTCTGGAAGGCGGCAATGGCATCTTCATTCATGGCCTCTGCACCAAGGACACGCCCCAGCACGTTATAGGCTTCTGCATAATCGGGGCGGAGCGTGAGTGTTTTTTCCACCAGATCGACGGCTTCCTGGTGGTCTTCGCGCTCAAATGCCAAATTGGCGAGGTTAATATAGGTTTCAGGGCAGTCCGGATCGACTTCCAGTGCGCGTTCGAGCATGGTTTGAGACTCTTCCAGTCTCCCGATTTCCCGCAAGGGGCGGGAGATGTTACAGAGCGCAGCCAGCATATTGGGTTCCTGACGAAGGGCTTCTTCGTAGTGGACCACGGCTTCGGCAAACCGGTCTTCATCTCGCAATGCGTTGGCGAGCTCCAGTTGCAGGAGGCTGTCATCCGGGCGGAGCTCTACCGCGCGTGACACGGCTTCCAATGCTTCATCAAACCGGCGCAATTCACGCAAGGTGCGTGATCTGTTTTTGTGTGCCATGGCGTGGGCAGGGCTCATCGCCAGGATTTTGTCGAAACAGTCGAGGGCGGCAGCAAATTTCTCTGCTTTGTAGTAGGCAATCCCCAGGTTCATCCAGGCGCTGAGGCTTTTCGGCTCAAGCTCGACAGCCTTCCGATAGGCAGTTTCTGCGGCAGCGTCATTGCCCAGCGAGGTTTCCACAAGACCCAGGTTGAAATAGGCGTCAGTAAAATGCGGGTCGAGATCGATAGATTGCAAGATCAGGCGTTTGGCGTCGTCAGGGCGGTCTGCCTGTTGGGCCAGTACGCCCATAAGATGTAGGGCACCCGCATGTTCCGGGTTGGCTTGGAGAATTTTGGCGTAGCGTTTCTCAGCTTGGTCCAAACGGCCTTTTTCATGCAGACGCATGGCTTGTTTCAAGGCTCTGTCTGTGTCCAATCCATCTGCGGGGGTGGAGGCTGAGGCAGGGCTTGGACTTTCGCTCATTTGAGACCGCTCCGTTTCCATATTCTGCTCCGTCTGGTGTGGAGAGGAGCCGACTACTACATTTCTCAAACTAGGGTTAGCAGAGCGTTAACAAATGGAGGGAAATGGCCGTATCGTGCGACTGCCATGTTTCCATTCTGGTCTTTTGACGCGGACGTCGACCGATCATCGACGGCTCCCTGCACAGGGCTTTGTTTCAGAAACGGGCGTCGAGCGATAGCGACAAGGAACTGTCTTTGGGCGCGGCCTGCAGGGAGCCGGTACGACCATATCCTGTCTGTGGTGCGCGTTTGCGGCTTGCGAAGGCTGAGAGTTCTTTCACAATCCCGTCTGAGACGGATTTTGCCGCCAGCAGCATTTTTGCTGTCTGGTCGGACCGGTCCTGGAGTTGGGTCATCAGTGTTTTGAGCGCTGAAACACGGGCGGCCGGCACTTGGTCTATGAGGTGCGGGTTTTTCTGTACCAGATTGACCAGAAGTGCCAGATCGTTGGTGTGGCGCGTTTTTTCGTCATGAAAATCAACCACTTCCATCGGTCGACAGGCTTCCAGGACGCTGGCTTCTTCCCCCATGATTTCGATCAGGCGATGCGCGATCTGGGTCATGCGATCGACCAGTTCACCCGGGCTCAGTTTATTGAGGCTGGAGGATGCGGGCTGTGTCATAGGGCGGACTCCTGAATGCGTAGTATTTCTTTGAAGACAGCATCGGCGATGTTCACACCGCCTGATTTGGAAATGCTCTGGGCATATTCCTCGTTCAGCATGGAGCGGAAGACGGTTTCGCCTTGTCCGCCGCCGAAAGGCCCATCCGTTTCTATGCCCTGGTACATGGATTCCAGGAAGCTTGAGAGAAAATGGGCCTCAAAGCTTTCTGCCGCTTCGCGGGCTTCTGCTTCGTTCTTGACGGCCCCCAGCGCACGAGAAGACGCACGATCGTTCTCTGCAATCTGTGTTGTGAGGCGAAAAGGGGTTGGAAAGGATGTCTCTGGTGTCATTAGAGGACCTCAATTTCTGCCTGGAGCGCGCCTGCCGCTTTGATTGACTGCAGGATCGTGATCATGTCGCGTGGGCTGACGCCGAGGGCGTTCAGGCCATCCACCAATACCTGCAAGGAAACGGAACCATCGAGTACGGCGAGTTTCTTGCCACCATCCTCGTCAATCTGAATGTCTGTCCGGGGTACGACTTCTGTGTTGCCGGTTTGTGCAAACGGGTTGGGCTGGCTGACCTGGGGTGTTTCGGTGACGGAGATGGTCAGGTTGCCTTGTGCGATGGCCACCTGGCTGACGCGGACGTCACGGCCCATGACGATCACACCGGAACTTTCATCAATCACAACGCGGGCGGGCGCATCCGGCTCAACGCGGAGTTGTTCGATGTCGGTGAGGAGGTCAACGGCTGTGCCGCGATAGTCTTCGGGAACCGAAAGGGCAACGGTTGTCGGGTTTTGGGCTTCCGCAGCCTGCCGGCCGAGGAATGCGTTTACGGCAGAAGCAATTCGGCGTGCTGTCGTGAGATCCGGGTTGCGCAGAGCCAATCTCAGCATACCCAGGTCCGACATCTCGAAATTGACTTCGCGTTCGACGATTGCACCGTTGGCGATGCGACCATTGGTTGGCACACCGCGGGTCACGGTGGCTGCATCGCCACCTGCGGAGAAACCGCCCACGGAAACGGAGCCCTGGGAAACTGCATAGACCTCACCATCGGCACCCATAAGAGGGGTGACGAGGAGCGTGCCGCCTTGCAGGCTTTCTGAATCCCCCATCGCACTGACGGTTACGTCTATCCTGGTCCCTTGTGGAGAGAAGGGGGGCAGGTTTGCCGTTACCATGACAGCGGCAACGTTTTCTGTTTTCAGGTTTGCATCACGTGTATTGACGCCCAGCCTTTCGAGCATCGATGTCAGGCTTTGCAACGTAAAGGGAGCATTGGTCAGGCTGTCGCCGGTGCCGTTCAGACCAACAACAAGACCATAGCCGATGAGCTGGTTGTCACGTACACCCTCGATATCTGCGATGTCCTTGATCCGCGATGTGGCCTGCGCGGCAGGTGGCATCAACACCGAAAACGCCGTCACGAGGACTGCGAGTGTTTTCAAGATGCTGCACATTTTGAGCGGTTGACCCACGAACAAACCCATTCCTGATACCTTTGCCTCAATTTTCGGGCACACGTCACCCGGAGAAGTTGTTCCTTCTCAAGCGAATGTTGTGCCACTTCGCCTGTGCGCGTGAATGTTTTTTAACCCATTGAAAACATGAGGAACTTTCCTCATTTGCCGATATTTTTTCGTCAGGGCGGTATTGCGTCTGACGGGCAGAAAACACCTTGTGCCCGGCAGAATTTTCCGCCGGTTTATGCTTAACGCGCTGTTAAGCGTAAAGGCGCATTCTACGGGTCGAAGCGACGTGTGAGATATGTGTTTGATATGTATGTCCAGGGCAGATAGTCCGTGTTGCTCTTGAGGGAGATGAGTATGAGAGTGGTGTCGTCGCAGCGTTCGACACAAGCAATGTCGAGTAGCAAGTCTGGCGCGTCTGCACGCGCTGGCGCGGCCTTTGTGCCGAGTTTCTCCGGTGCCCAGACGCAAGCCGCGAACGATGTTGCATCATTGTCGAGTCTCACGTCCATCAGTTCTTTGCTTGCCATTCAGGGTGTCGATGCACCCGATGATGCGTTGACGGGCCGGAAGCGGGCTGTTGTCAATGCGCGTGAAACGCTTGACCTTCTTGATGATATTAAACTTGGCCTGCTGTCAGGCGAGGTTCCGACCGACAAGCTGGAAGGATTGCTGGAACGGGTTCAGCATGAGCGTGAAGGGGTTGATGACCCTGAGCTCAACAATCTGCTCGATCATATTGAACTCAGAGCGCGCGTTGAACTGGCGAAATTTGGCCGGTCGGCTTGATTCTTTCGATCTATTTCTGATGAACTTGCCTGTTTATGCGGATCCAGGTGCGGATTTTCCCCGGATTTCACAGGGCAAGTCCCTGATTTCACACGATTTTCACGAAGTGACGCCACTCCCTTGGTTGTGCAGGGGCGGTCACATAAATATACTCTCGCGCGCGCCGGGACTTGAGCACATGGCGGGCGCATAAGGGAGAGAGTGGCAATGAGTGTTCGCCTACCAAAGGACTACGTCCCCAGCGACGATGAGCCTTTTATGAACAAGAAGCAGAAAGAGTATTTCCGCCGTAAGCTTGAACAATGGAAAGAGGATATTCTGCGGGAAAACAAAGAGACGCTGCAGCACCTGCAAGATGAGTCCATCCATCATCCAGATATTGCGGACCGCGCTTCCAGTGAGACTGAGAGAGCCCTGGAATTGAGAACGCGAGACCGGCAGCGCAAGCTGGTTTCAAAAATTGACTCTGCTTTGCATCGTATTGAAGATGGGACGTATGGATATTGTGAGGAGACTGGCGAGCCTATCGGCCTGAAGCGTCTTGATGCCCGTCCTATTGCAACCTTGTCTATCGAGGCTCAGGAACGACATGAGCGGCGAGAGAAAGTCTATCGCGACGATTGATCGTGGGGTTTCTTCCAAAAAGAAAGCGGGCTCAGGGAGCCCGCTTTTTTGTGTGATCTTTCACAAGATAAATCAGAACGGCATCAGAATGTCATATACCTGCTGGCCGTAGCGGGGTTGCTGTACATCGGTCAGCTGACCGCGTCCTCCGTAGGAGATTCGTGCTTCGGCAATCTGTGAATGGTTGATTGTATTTGCGGCGGTAATGTCTTCCGGGCGTACAACACCGGATACAATAAGTTCGCGTACTTCAAAGTTCACGCGGACTTCCTGTCGCCCTTCGATCACCATATTTCCGTTCGGCAGTATTTGCGTTACGACCGCGGCAACGGTGAGTTCGATTGTTTCCTTGCGGTCTACCTTGCCGGTTCCCTTGCTGGAGCTGGTGCTGTCGAAGTTTGCCAGATCGCCAGGGACGACTGCTTCCGGCAGAATGGCCCCCAGAGCGGATTCGTAACCCAGGAAGTTGTCGAGTCCGGCTCCTTCCTTGTTGTCGCGGCTGCGGGTGGTGGCGTTGTTCACGCTGGCGCTATCGGCGATGTCGATTTTCACCGTCATGATATCCCCAATGCGCGCGGCGCGCTGATCGCGGAAGAATGCACGACCACCAGACCGCCATAGTGAATTAGGCTGGTAGGTAATTCGCTCCGGCGTCGGCATGGGCATGGACACAGGTTGATATCCGGGCTGAGCCGTGGGGTTTTCGATTGATGAGAGCGCGGGGGCAGCCCCGACCGTGGATAAACGATCCGCGATGCTGCAACCTGCAAGGCTTGCGGCCAGCATTGTCAAAGCCGCCATTTTCGAGAGGGAAAATTGATTGTCTTTGAACATGTTTTTTCCTTTGGATCCGGTCATGGTCAGTTGATTGCGGTCGTGGCCTGAGCGGAGGAAACCGCCTGCGACACGGGGTAGGAAGGTTCGATGATCGCCTCGTTCATACCGGTCACCTTGACTTCGATTGTTCGGTGAGAACGCTCGTTCAGCACTTTGATTGTGTCACCGAGTGCTCCTTCCTCCAGGGCCCGCCCGCGGGAGGAGAGGTTCATTCTGCCGAGCGTGTAACTGATGGATACGATTGCGCCTTTTTCCACCAGTCGCGGTGCTTCGATATCGCCGCCGCGCAATGGTTCGCCGGGGCGCAGTGTTCTTTTAGGCGTGAACCCGATCAGGTCGTTGGCGTTGTCGATAATGTTCTGCGAAATACGGGTCGCGGGTAGTCGCAACCAGTTGATGTCTGCTTCCTCAATTTTATCGCCGGGTGATATGCGGCGTGTCAGCACCGGTATGTCGAGTGCGGGGTACGCGCGGCCCGTCAGCCGACGCAATGGTGCGGTGTTGTCATTTGCGGGCACGCGCACCGCGGCAATGAAACGCCCACTGCGTTGATCGAAGTTCATGTGTTCCACAGACATGGAGGGCAGGGTGGACTCGCTTACCATGAGATGATCAATGGAAGATGTCAGCACAATTTCGATAATACCCTTGGTCACCATATTGGGTGCCTGCTCCGCAATGGATGCGGCTAAGGCTTCTTCGATCAGTTCATCACCGATCAGAATTCCCGATCTTGTTACGACGACGCGGGTCAGGCCTTGCGTGTTACGCCATGCGATACCGTTCCTGCGTGCAACCTGGGAAATGCGAGAGACAGAGATCGCGGTTGGCACGCCGGGTGGTGGTGCAATGGCAATAATCACGGAGCTGGCTGCGCCCGCGTCGTCGAACAAGTCGCCGAGAGTGATATGTTCGCCGGCCACTGAGACGGAAGGCCGGAGAATAGCAGCCTCGGCTTGGGAAAGGCTGAACAGGACCCAGATCGCGATTACGATGTTTAACAGCGTCCAGGTTTGTGAAAGTGGAATACGGGGCATGATCGAAGACCTCACTGTTTCTGCATTAGCGGAGGTTTGAAGTGACAGACAGCATTTCGTCGGTCGCTGTAATCATCTTCGCGTTCATCTCGTATGCACGCTGTGCGGTGATCAGATTGGTAATTTCGCTGACCGCATTGACGTTGGATGTTTCCAGATACCCTTGCAAGAGAGAGCCGAAGCCGTCGCTTGCCGGTGTTCCCGTAACGGGGGTGCCGCTGGCGGGTGACTCTGTGAATAGATTGTCACCAAGCGGGTTTAGCCCTGCCGGGTTCTGGAATGTTGCCAGTTCCAGCTGACCGACGACCTGCGGATCTGTTTGTCCGGTCAGTGTGATTTCGACCTGGCCCTGTGCATTAATATTGATATCTGTGGCGTCCGCCGGGATCGTGATCCCAGGCTGAACTGTGTAGCCATCGCTTGTCACGAGCTGGCCGTCGGGGCTGGTCAGGAAGTTGCCTGCGCGGGTAAATGCGTCCGCGCCGGATGGGAGTTGAATGCGAAAGTAACCGCGACCCTGAATGGCCATGTCCAGCTTGTTCTCGGTGATGTCGAGATTACCTTGCGCGGTAATGCGGGTCACAGCGGCTGTTCGTACCCCCATGCCGACTTGTACACCGGCGGGGACAATGGTCCCTGCGTCTGAGGAATTAGAGCCGACGCGCCGAAGATCCTGATACATCAGATCCTGGAAGGTGGCTTTCTGGCGTTTGTAGCCAGTGGTGCTCATGTTGGCGACGTTGTTGGAGATCACCTCGACATTGAGCTGCTGTGCCATCATACCTGTGGCGGCGATGCTAAGCGACTGCATGGGGTTGATCCTTTCTAAGTGGTCCAGCGGAAACTGGAAAAGCGGGTTTGTGTCTTAGTTTGTTTCTGCGAGTGTCGAGATTGCTCGGCGCTGCAATTCGTCGCTTTTGTCGACGATGTTGTTGGCGCTCTGGTAGGCCTGCATGACGGAAATCATGTTGGTCATTTCCAGAATGGGCTGGACGTTTGAGCTTTCAATGGCACCCTGCATCAGTCTGGTTTCTTCGACGGGAAGTTCGGCCTGCTCTGTGCGATAGAGTGTGCCGCCTGCATTTTGCAGCTGGCGCTCATTCTCGAATTTCACGAGACCGAGCTGACCCCGCTCACCTTGGCTGGTTGATATGGTGCCGTCGCTCGCGATGATGATGCCTGTCTCATCTGTACCGAAAGTTATGGGTGCGCCACCTGCGGTCAGAACAGGGTGTCCATCCGGAGTGACGAGCTGACCTTGTGCATTGAGCTCAAAGGCACCGTTGCGCGTATAGCGAACCCCTTCAGGCGTCTGGACCTTGAAGTACCCTTCGCCGGAGATTGCGACGTCGAGCGGGTTTTCGGTTACGTCAATGCGACCGGGACCCAGATTGCGATGCATGCCGACGTCCTGAACGAAGGAAATGTCCTTGTCGCCGGACTCCTCCGTTGCGGTTGGCATCAGATATTCTTCGAACAGCGGGTGCTCCGACTTGTACCCGTTTGTATTTATGTTGGCCAAATTGTTTGCGATGATGGACATCTCCCGGCGGAGGGCCATCTGTCGCGTCATGCCAATTAGAAGAGCGTTTTCCATCTTGTGTCGTCCGTCTCTTGTTGCGGGGCGCTGACGCCCTGCTGGAAGCTTGCGCCTCCGTCTTTTCCCGCTCTCGTCATTGCAGGGGGTGTGCCAACATAAAAATCTAATAAAATCAGTGCTTTAATGAAATTTCCGCCGTTTTCTTACTGCCGGCTGGCAGGGCTTGCCGGGCAAGTTTTGCCCAGCCAGACATGTCCACAGGCTCAAGCAACTCTTCATTAACCACCTTGAGCGAAGATTTGCTTCTGATCGAAGAACGGCGGAACTGTTTGTTAACGGTAAGCGCCTTTGAAGGTGATGCGATGAGCGACGGCGATATCGAGTTTGAAGAAGGCGACGAAGCCGGCGGCAAGAAGAAGTTGAGCGGAAAAGTCATTGTACTTTTTATCGCGTTGCCACTTCTCGTTCTGATTGGCGGGGGGATTGGTGCTTTTCTTCTTTTGAGCGGCGGCGGCAGTGATGAGGAAATGGCCGCAAGTGCTGCCGAACCGAAGACACCTCCAGTGTTTCACGATATGCCGGAGTTTCTTGTCAATATCAGTAACGATGCGGGACCAGCACGTTACTTGAAGATGCGGGTTGCAATCGAAGTCGAGAACGCGGAAGTGCTGGCCAATGTGCAGACGATGATGCCGCGCGTTGTGGATGGATTTCAGGTCTATCTGCGAGAGCTGCGGCCGGAAGATCTGGATGGGTCTGCGGCGATTGTGCGCATGAAGGAAGAATTGTTGCGGCGGCTCAACCTTACGGTCGAGCCCTATGTCATCAATGATGTGTTGTTTAAGGAAGTCGTCGTTCAGTAACGATGCATGCCTGTAATGTTTAAAGTTTAGTCTGGAGACCCGCGATGGCGGAAGAAGACGATATCGACCAGGACGACATGGCTGCTGCCTGGGAGGCGGAAGCTGCTGGCGATGATGATGACGGAGCCGGTGGTGATGATGACGCCATGGCCGCCGAATGGGAGGCTATGGCTGGNGAGGATGGAGATGACACCGGCGAAAGCGGCATGGCTTCGGGCGGTGGTGCTGAACGTGTCCTCAACCAGGATGAAATCGACAGTCTTCTAGGGTTTGAAGTTGAAGATGGTGCGGAGAACGAGCGGACCGGTATTCGGGCCATTATCAACTCGGCGCTGGTTTCTTATGAACGCCTGCCGATGCTGGAGATTGTTTTTGATCGCCTCGTGCGGTTGATGACGACCAGCCTGCGTAATTTTACGTCCGACAATGTCGAAGTCAGTCTTGACAACATTTCGTCGATCCGCTTTGGCGATTATCTGAATTCCATTCCGTTGCCAGCTATTCTGTCTGTGTTTCGCGCGAAGGAGTGGGATAATTACGGCCTTTTTACCGTCGACTCCAATCTGATTTATTCGATCGTTGATGTGTTGTTGGGCGGGCGCCGCGGAACGGCCGCGATGCGGATCGAAGGGCGACCCTACACAACGATTGAGTTGAACCTTGTTGAGCGCATGATTGAGGTGGTCCTGGCGGATGCCAAGGCCGCTTTTGAACCTCTGTCGCCGGTTACTTTTGAACTTGACCGGATGGAGACCAACCCCCGGTTTGCGGCGATTGCCCGGTCGGCGAATGCAGCTATTCTGATCAAGCTGCGTATTGATATGGAAGATCGNGGCGGGCGCATTGAAATGCTTTTGCCCTANGCGACACTTGAGCCGATCCGCGAACTTCTTTTGCAGATGTTTATGGGCGAAAAGTTCGGTCGTGACTCAATCTGGGAAGGCCACCTTGCAACGGAGCTTTGGTCTACCAAAGTGCAGATTGATGCGGTGCTTGATGAACAGTCGATGGCACTGGGCGATGTGATGAACTTTGAAGTCGGCCAAACGCTGATGCTGAATGCTACGTCGAATTCGCTGGTTGATCTTCGCTGCGGTGAAGTGCCGCTGATGAAAGGCCGCATGGGACGGTCAGGCGGCAATATGGCGGTGCGTCTTGTGCACGGTATTCCCGGGCGGACGCCGCCCGTCGCGACGGCAGGAGAGTAATACCATGTTTGGCTTGCCGACTGAATTTCTGTTGGACGGGTTGATGGCCGTTTTGCTCGCCGCAACTGTGTTCTATTGCGCGCTTTTGGATCGTCGCTTGAAGGCACTGCGGAGNGGGCAGGACGGCTTTCGACAAACAATTGACCAGCTCAATACGGCAACGGCGAGAGCCGAAGTCAGCATTGCCCAGCTGAAACAAGCAAGCGGTACGATCGACGAGACACTCAATGTGCAGATCCGTGAAGCTCGTATTCTTGCCGCAGAGTTGGCACGATCTGTTCAGGCGGGGTCGGCGGANCTGGCTGTAGCTGGCAAGCGGCCTGCGCGCAGCCCTGAATGGGTTGCAGAGGCGCTGAAAGCGGCTGCGAAGACGGCTTCGNCTGAAGAGGCAGCTGATCGNCCCGCTATGGCTGAGAAATTTGAGGATGACACCCCCCCGCAGGANGTGTTGGAAACAGGCCTCAATCAAACACTGCTCGATGCTTTAAAAAGGGCGCGCTAAGACATGAAGTCTACTTCTTCCTATGTGCCTCAGGTTCGATTGCTCCCGTCGGTTATCGTTTGCGCAACAGTGTTGCTGGGGCTCAAGCTTGTGGGATTGAGCGTNGATATGGAAGCATTGCTTGACCCTGTTCCGTCGGCGTATGCAGAGGCCGNAGAGGATATGGAAAACGGGGAGGCGGGGGCCGAAAGCGCAACCATGAGCGACCCGGCTGCCGNCGACCCGTCGGAAGTTGCCGCAAAGCCTGACGGCCAAACGGCTGAGGGACAGGCCGCACCGGTTGTCGATCCTGCGCTTTCTCTTGCAGATTTTGATACGCCTTCTGCGGCAGAGCAAAACCTGCTGCGCAGTCTCGGTGAACGGCGGAAGGAACTGGATGCGCGCGAACGCGAAATTCAACTTCAAGGGCGCCTGCTTGAGGCGTCAGAGCGGCGCATTCANTCTCGTATTGAAGAACTGAAAGAAATTGAAGCCCGGGTGGAGCANTTGTTTGGTGTTCAGGAAGAGGAACAGGAGCAGCAGCTGACGTCTCTTGTGACCATGTATGAGAGCATGAAACCGAAGGATGCAGCNCGTATTCTGGGGCAGTTGGACATGGATGTCCTGTTGCAGGTGGTCCGTCGGATGAGCGAGCGAAAAATGGCACCTATTCTCGCCGCAATGGACCCGATTGCGGCACAAGATCTCACGGTCCAGCTTGTCACCGGCAGTGCGCTGCCGGAAGATGATATGTTGTCGACGGCGATGGGTGGTGTGCGGGTCGCACGCTGAGNCCTTGCGGCCTGGTGTTCATTTGAATTTCTGCAGAAAAGTCAGCGTCTTAACGGCAACTTTACCGCCATTTCTCTACTCTTTACCGATGTGAGGCCGGTGTCCGCGTCTTTCGCAAATCCTGGGCTTTCAGTGCATTCTGATAGCTCGGGTTGATTGATTCGGGCGATTGGCCTCCGATACGCCGAAGGCCGCAGTCNGACTGCGGCCTGACAGGCAGACATAGTGACGGATGAAATAGGGTGACCGACGAAACGGGTCTGAGCGCGGTGGTGCAGGAGGGGCAGGTGCTGGGTAACGGCATGAACCTTGACGACTTGTATGCGACACCTGTTGATCAGAGCTATGACACGACGGCGACCTTGCAGCTTGCGCTGTTTTTGATGCTACTCACCTTTTTCCTCGTTCTGACCGCGAATGCCCGTTTCGANACGGTTCGGGTGGGGTCTGTGATCGGAGGAGTGCAGTCGGCTTTTGGGTTNCTGGAGGGGGGANCTGGTGATGCGGGTTCGTCCCGGCATGGATCGCCGCTACCTGTCGAACGCGAAGGTGCCGTTCCGGCATCCGGGGTTTATGCGGATGCCGTNGAGGCGGTTTTTGCCCCTATGGCCGGATCTCTGCGNGTCAATGGATCGAACTTCGATATGGTNGTCGATGTCAGCGATGTTTTTATCGCAGGATCGGCCGCTTCCCGCGCGGACAGACAAGCCGTCCTTCTGGCTGTGGGCGAGGTGCTGGCNCAGGCCCGCACGCGCCATCTCGTCATCCTGGTTCCCTCAGCACCCGGACAGCGATTGGATGTTCGTCGTGCGGCCTCAATCGCGCGGCTGTTGATTGAAGGCGGGGCACCTCCCCAACAGATTGCTGTCGGGGTGTCGCGTGGCACTGATGCNTTGATGACGTTTCGTTTCTACCAGCTAGCGGGAGATGCATGATGTCTGTTTCTCCCGTTCCTGGTGAAGTTTTGCCGCCTTCGCCATTGTGGCTTGTGACATTTGCCGATCTGACGGCACTTCTGGTTGCGCTGTTCGTGCTGATCTATTCCATGTCCGCGCCGGTGGNGCTGTCCAGCGGTGCTGCCGGGCTTANGCAGAACGGTGCGGTCTCGAATGCNGTACTTGATNCCACGCAGGTTGGTGCGCGCTCTGCGGCTCCTTCTGGCGCGGCTGGCGATCTGACCTTGGGTTATCTGGCCGCTGTCCTCTCTGACCGTGGTTTGTCGAGTGTCCGTCCGGACGACCTGGTTTCACATCAGATTGAGGGGAACCGTCTGNTGGTCCGGTTTGCCAGTCCGTTTCTTTTTGATGGAAGCCAGTCAGGCGCGGATGACGCTCTTGCCACGNTGGGGGTGGAGCGTCTTGAAAACCTTTCCCACGTTTTACAGTCAGTCGGCAATCCGATCAGCATTATTGTACCTGTGGTGGATGATGACTGGGCACGTGCGTTTGATCGGGCAGATATTCTTGAGAATGTCTTTCGCCGTGCCGGGTATGACCGCGCTGTCGAGCGTTTTGTTGCGCCTGGTCTGGNCACACCGGGGCGCCCGGCAGATGTGAGACTGGTGATTAGCCGTCAGGGCGGGGGGNGNCGCTCATGAGCCTGTCCCGTTTCGGTGTTCATCTGTTTTNATTCGCTCTCCTGTTCGTGTTGACGTTTGGGCTCCCTGTCTCATCTGCGGTGGCGGAGACCGTAGNGTTTGAAGCGGCGGAGGAAAATGGATACGGACGTTTGGTCTTCGGGTGGCCGGATACGGGGGTTCCCGCAGACCCAAATGTTGCAGATGAGCGGGTGCCACCGCATGAAGCTTTGGTTTCCGCCGGCGTTCTCGTCATCAAGTTTGAGCGTGCTTTTGACATAGATACGGATGAATTGCTGCGGCGTATGCCGAACTATCTGGCGCTGGTGCGTGTTGACCCGGATGCAAAAGCTGTCCGGATGGCCATGAAGCTGGANTTCAAAATTCATACGCGGAAGGCAGGTAACGAACTCTATGTGGATCTCCTGCCTCCCGGGTGGAGTGGTGCACCACCACCTTTGCCAGCGGCTGNTGTTGCNCGGCTCAAGGCGGAAGAGGAGGAGCGTCAGGCACGCCTTGCAGCTTTTGATGAAAAGGGGCCGAAGGCGCTTGAGATTGAGGATAATCCGCCCAGCGTGGANTTGCGTGTGGGGGAACGTCCCGGATTTACACGGCTTTCTTTTGCCTGGGATCGNCCCGTTCTTTATTCGACAGACTTTAGAGATAATCGCATCACGGTTACATTTGACCAGATTGCGGAGCTTGCTCTGTCCTCGCTTCGGGTTGACCCGCCAGCGTTGATCAAAGATGCCCGACTTGAAAAGTCGGGAGGACGTCTCACCATCTTTATAGAAACCGAACCGGGGGTCAAAGTACGCGACTTTCGCGAAGACCTTTCCGTCGTGCTGGATGTTTCACCCTCCGATCCTGCCGCCGCAGCTGCCGCTGTGGCNCGTGCGGAGCCAACCCTTATTTTGCCAGTTCCTGAAAGCCCTTTGACCGACCCGGTCAAAGCCGCTGAGGTGAAGGCCGCTGCTGCGGCGGAGGCTGNCGGGTTGGANGCNCCTGCTTATGCTGACAGAGCGGGAGAGGATGACGCTGTTCCATCGGTNGATGAAGGGTCNGAGCAGGCACGGAGTGAAGACGCAGATGCAGCTGTAGTGGAAGCAACAGATGNGCTGTCTGACGCAGAACCTCCTGTTCAGTCNGGCGAAGTTGAGCCGGGTGATGATAAAGCCCTTACAGTGCTTTCCGAGGTTGTGGGNCGCAGCGTGCGTTTAACCTTCCCCTGGTCATCGCCCGTGGATGCGGCCGTCTTTCAGCGTGAAGGTCGTGTGTGGATGGTGTTTGACCGNGCAACAGCGCTTGATCTCTCCCGATTGGGNGCGATTGTGCTTGAGCGTTTGGGCGANCCCCAGATTGTAACTTTGGAGCGTGCGACTGTCCTGCAGTTTGTTCCAAACGAACGGGTTCTGCTGGCTGCGAGTGAAAAAGATACGCATTGGATTGTGACGNTGGGNGATGTGATTGTTGAGCCCACACGTCCGGTCAGTCTCACGCGGGCGTGGAGTGCGGGTGGGGAGCCGAAGGTACTTTTTGATCTAGAGGAAGCGGGGCGCATTCATTGGGTGCGTGATCCGGTCATTCAGGACACACTGGCTGTCGTCACGGCGGAAGGGCCGCCGCAAGGGGTTTTGGCGCCGCGAAATTTTGTTGAGTTTGAGGCGCTGGCNACGGCCCAGGGNCTTGCTTTTGTCTCTCGCGCCGACGATCTNTATGTCGCNGCTGAGGCCGGAGGGATCGCTGTGTCGCGTGGCTCCGGCTTGACCCTTTCCGCGGGGGATGGTCCAGGCTACGCAAGCGCGGGGGGGCGGAGTGTCGTCGGTGATGCGTCTGCGCCCGCGCGTATGGATTTCGAGCGCTGGCGTTTCTCGCCGGGCGATACTTTTACCGAGAGAAAGCAATTCCATCAGCGGGCCGTTTCCTCCGCGTCCCCTGAAAAAGTGGTGGGCGAGCGGATCAAGTACGCGAAGTTTCTGCTGGCTTATCGGCTCGGTGCTGAAGCCTATACGATGCTGCGCGCGGCGAAAGTAGAAAGCGAACTGATTGATCAAGANCCTGCCTATCGCGCGTTGATGGGGGTGGCGAATGTGATGATGGCCCGCTATGACGAGGCGGTGGCTGATCTGTCATCTCCAAAACTTGCGGAAGATCCTCACGCTGCTTTGTGGCTTGGTGTTGCGGAGGCTGGCCGGAACGATTGGGCCGCTGCCGGGCANGCATTTTCACGCGCGGAGCAAGCGTTTGCNTTTTACGATACAGACCTTCAGGCCCTGTTTCGTGTGAAGGCAGCCGAAGCCGCGTTGCTCACGGGGGACATCGGGTCGGTTGAGTTTAATCTGGANCGTATTCCTGAAGATGTATCGGCAGAGAAATGGGGTGCGGAGGCGGCGCNTGTTCGCGGGCGTATGTTTGAGGCGTCAGGCCGGGTTGATGAGGCGCTTGAAGTTTATGACCGGCTTGTTTCCTCGGAGGTACGNGAAGTNGCTGCCCGGGCACGCTTNGGNCACGCGATGCTGCGCTACCAGTTGGGTGGTATTGAAGAGGCTGACCTTGTGCGGGAGTTGCAGTCTCTGNGGCTGGCCTGGCGAGGAGACGATCTGGANCTTGCCGTCCTNGAACAGCTGGGCGAGCTCCTGATTGCCAGAGGTGAACTTGTTGACGGCTTGAACGTGTGGCGTAGCGNGGTCGGGCAGTTTCCGGAAACGGAACGTGGTCGAAAAATTGCGTCGCGAATGACGGATACNTTTGCAGACCTCTTTCTGGCGCGTGGGGCGGATACGATGGANCCCGTCGAAGCCTTAACCGTCTACTATAATTTCCGCGAACTGACGCCAATCGGTCGGCGCGGGGATGCGCTTATCCGTGATCTGGCCGACCGTATGGTCGAAGTTGATTTGCTTGATAAAGCGGCAGACCTGCTTCAGCACCAGGTTGACAACAGGTTGCGCGGTGCCGCCCGGTCACAGGTGGCAGCAAAGCTGGCGCTGATTTATCTGATGAACCATCAACCGGCCAAAGCGCTGCAGGCCATCCGGTCAACCAAGCAGGTTCGCTTGCCGGATGATCTGACGAACAAGCGTCGCCTGTTGGAGGCGCGTGCCCTGTCTGACCTTGGATTATACGATCATGCGCTGGATCTGTTGTCTGAGACCGATGCGGAAGGGGTGGCTGATCTGGTGGCGGAAATTCACTGGGCATCGCAGCAGTGGGATGTGGCCGCCGTTAAGTTTGAAGAGGCTTTGGGTTTGCGCTGGCGCGACCCACTGGAACTGACTGCCGAAGAACGCTTTCAGGTCATGCGGGCGGCCATCAGTTACTCCCTGGCCGATAATGCAGCTGGGATCGAACGTATTCGCTCAAAATTTGGCGATCTAATGCGCAAAAGCCCGGATGCTTCGAGTTTTGCCGTGGTGACAGACCCGATCGAGATGCAAGGGGTTGCTTTTCGTGACCTCGCAAAGAGCGTTGCCGCGACGGACACGCTTGACAGTTTTGTTGCAAGCTTCAAGGGAAGTTTTTCCGAGCCTTTAGCCGGAGATGAGACCGGTCCCGCTATCAACTAGACGGTATCATGATGATCNTCGACNGCNCTCGGTTGATNAACCNGAAGGCGGCAATGCTANTTTTTGGGGGCCAGTTGTTTGTCAGGTGCCGAAACTCTGAACCAGTGAACCTGAGATCAGATGCCAGCCATCCACCAGCACAAAGAAAATGAGNTTGAAGGGCAGAGAGATGATGATCGGCGGCAGCATCATCATACCCATGGACATGAGCACTGACGCGACNACCATGTCGATGACGATAAAGGGAACAAAAATCAGAAACCCTATTTCGAAAGCACGTTTAAGCTCTGAAATCATAAAGGCCGGGACAAGGGCTTGCAGCGGAATGTCTTCCTGCTCCTCAACAACNGGGGCCTTGGAAAGGTCCATAAAGAGTTTCAGATCCTTGTCACGTACTTGCGANAGCATGAAGGCGTGAAATGGNTTGGAGGAGGTTGTGAAAGCCTCCGCCATTTCGATTTCCTCGTTGATGAGCGGGGCAATCCCCGTCTCGTAGGCGGTTTCGAATACCGGTGCCATGACAAAGGCTGTCAGAAACAGCGACAGGCTGATGATGACGGNGTTGGGCGGTGACTGCTGTACGCCGAGTGCGGTTCTCAGAAGGGAAAGAACCACNACAATCCGTACAAAAGACGTGACCATAATGAGGATTGACGGGGCCAGGCTCAAAATGGTGATGAGCGCGATGATTTGCATGGCCTGTTCGGTCAGNCCAAAGCCTTCTGCAAAATCGACGCTGACAGTATTGGCGGCTGCGGGCAGCATGGTGCCGATGAGAATGATGGTGCCCAAAAGGCTTGCGCGTAGAAAAGATGTGCGGTTCATGCGCGGCGCTCCTTCANGAAGTTCACCACGCGCTCAATCTGTTGCCCTACGGTGCTGTGTTGCCCTGNNGCAAAAGCAGGGCCTTGATGTTGCGATAATTCCACAATGGTGTTTTGCGTTTCTGCCTGTGGTCNTGCAGGTAAACCTGCTTCAACAACCAGGTCTGTTTCGCCCAACATCAGNACGTGCTCCTTGTCGTCATGGCGCACGATGACAAGCTTTCGCTTTGCGTCCAGGGTCAGGCTTTCCACGACGGCAAGCCGACCCGAGTTGGATGCGCGNGCGGCATCAGGCATCAGGCCAAAACGCCGGGCGGCCCAGGCGCATGCTGCGATCAGCCCGACGACAAAGACGAGAGCTGAGATAAAGCGGAGCAGATCGCTGATTTCCATGGACGCCTCTTTGAGGGCTGTTGTTTGCTGAAACAGCCAAAACTGGTTAACCGGCACACGCTTTTGCAGCTGGTGCTAGGCAGATGTTGCCGGGGTTATGCTTAAAAACGAGTTAAGACTGNGGTGTATGCGGCCCGAAATGGCTCATCTCCTTGTGGATTGTTTTCAATCTTGCTCATTTGGGGTTAAGGCAAAATTTACCTAGTGGAGCGAAACTGGTTACCGAGAGAGGGCAAGGATTGCCGCTCATCATTTTTTCGCGTGATCCCAGAAAGGGTTGTGCTGCGCGGCAACCCGCACCCGATNGGGTGCATGGATGAGGACACGCAGGCCCCATGTTTCTCGGTGAGTCGCCCATCTTTTCCATGATGAAGGAACGCATGCACTGGCTTGCTGAACGCCAGCGCGTGATTTCTGAAAACGTCGCGAACGCAGATACGCCGAACTATGTCGCGCGTGATCTGAAAGAACCCGATTTTGANACGCTTTTGACGCGCCGCCGGACCTCNAATCTGTTGCAGGCCGCAAAAACGGATCCCGCACATATCAACGCTTTTGGCAGTGCGAGCACCGGCCCGGGAAACACGGTGCGACGGCCAGATTTTGAAACCACGCCGACTGGAAACTCTGTTGTTTTGGAAGAGCAGATGATCAAGGCGGCTGAAACTCAGATGGACTACCAGACAGTCACCGGTCTCTATTCNAAGAGTATCGGCATGCTGCGCATTGCTCTNGGTAAAGGGTAGNGCGGTTGNGGGCTATGTCTGGCATGTTGCACGGTTGAACAAGGAACGACGGAAATGGATCTCGTAAAATCAATGATGATTGCAGCCTCCGGTATGCGCGCCCAGAGCGGGCGTATGCGTGTGTTGGCTGAAAATATCGCGAACTCTCAGTCCACCGCGACCACCCCTGGGGGGGATCCTTATCGCCGTCAGATAGTGACTTTTCAGTCCGAGCTGGATCGTGAGATGGGTGTGAACAAGGTTGAACTTGGCAAGCCTGTTCGNGACGCGAGCGAGTTTGATCTTAAATACATGCCGGGNCATCCCGCAGCGGATGAGAACGGTTACGTAAAACTGCCGAATGTAAACGGTCTGGTAGAGGCGCTTGATATGAAGGAAGCACAGCGTTCCTACGAAGCGAACCTCAATATGATCCAGGCATCGCGACGGATGTTGAGCCAGACGATTGATCTGCTGCGACGTTGAGNGGNNTTAATTTCACCTACTTTTCTCATTTGGGGGAGAGATAAATGACAGTCCCAACTTCAGTTGCCATGAACGCTTATGCGACGGCCGCGCGTCAGGTCGCCCAAGGTGCGGCGGGCGATGCTGCNNCTTCGGCAGGNGGCGGCCCGGCTTTTGGNGATCTTTTGCGNGGCGTCGTTGACAATATGGCGACAGCTGGAGTGAACGCTCANGAGCAGGCCGTGTCGGCGATTGGCGGGAAGGGNGATGTTGTGGATATGGTCACCGCGATTTCAGAAGCGGAAGCCACACTCCAGACCGTTGTTGCTGTCCGCGACAATGTCATTACTGCGTATCAGGAAATTCTCAAAATGCCGATCTGACGGCTTTCAGGAATGCGCACACTTATTTTTCGGGGGNTTCAGTGACGGGTGCAGAAGTTTTAGACGTTGGGCGTGAAGGGGTGGTGGTGCTTCTTAAAGTATCGTCGCCCTTGATGCTGGTGGGGCTTGGTGTCGGCCTGATCATTGCGCTCTTTCAGGCGCTCACACAGATCCAGGAAATGACGCTTGCATTTGTGCCGAAGATCCTAGCGATCTTTCTTGCGCTTATCATCATGCTGCCTTTCATGGGGTCCACGCTTGGCGGTTACATGACATATGTCGCAGACCGGATTGTTGCCGGCTAGGCAGGCAATAGCGAAAGAGCTGGGTCATGAGTTTTGATTTTGCGCCGCAAACGGCCTTCATCTTCGTACTGGCTTTTGCCCGTATCGGGACGATGGTGATGCTGATGCCGGCATTGGGTGAAATCAGTGTGTCCGCACGTATCCGCCTGACTTTTGCGGTTATGTTGACTTTTGTATTGCTGCCGATGATCGCTGACAGCTATCCGCCGCTTGGTGCCACTTTTGCCAGTGTCGTCTGGGCTATTTTGACGGAAGTGTTTGTTGGTCTCTTTGTTGGCGCAACCGCGCGGTTGGTCATGAGTTCCTTGCAGGTGGCGGGCACCGTGATTGCTTTCCAGACCGGCCTTGCATTTGCGCAAAATGTTGACCCGACACAAGGGATCCAAGGTGCGCTCGTTGGTACTTTCCTTTCGGTGCTCGCCGTTACACTTATTTTTGTCCTCGACCTTCATTTTCTTCTGATTGCGGCTATCCGGGATTCTTACGTTCTCTTTGAGCCCGGCAACATGCTGCCCCTGGGTGACTTTGTAGAGATGGCTGTGCGGACGGTGAGCGGTGCGTTCAAACTCGGGGTGCAGATATCAGCGCCTTTCATCGTTTTCGGGATGGTTTTTTATCTGGCGCTCGGTGTTCTTTCCAAGCTGATGCCTCAGGTGCAAATTTTCTTTGTGGCGATGCCAGCGAATATCATGCTGGGTTTTGCTTTGTTTGCCGTTCTGATGGGCGGCCTCATGACATGGTTTCTCACCTATTTTGAAGAAACCATGGGCCAGTTTCTCGCCTGAGGGCAGTCGTAGAGGCCTGGAGGGCTTATGTCGGATCAAGCCGACGATTCAGAAAAAACAGAAGAACCGACATCCAAGAAACTGGATGATGCGCGGGAGAAGGGTGATGTTCCCAAAAGTCAGGAGGTTAATACCTGGTTTTTGATGGTCGCCACGACCATGGTCATCGGGATCGGGGCGACGGGGACGGCGCGTCAGTTTTCTGATGCGTTTCAGATTTTCCTTTCTGCCCCTCATGAAATAGCCGTTGATAATGCGGGCCTTTATGTTCTGTGGCAGCAGATTGGTGTGACCGTTCTAAAATGCATCGCGTTGCCCATGCTGTTTTTGATTGTCGGCGCTGCGGCGGGCAATCTGGTGCAGCATGCACCGGTCTGGTCGACCGAAAACATGAAGCCGAAGCTTTCCAAAATTTCACCGCTTGCAGGTCTTAAAAGGCTCTTTTCCGTCAAGAGTCTGATGAATTTTGCCAAAGGTATTCTCAAACTCACCCTGGTGGGGGTGGCGACGCTTCTGGTTGTATGGCCGATGCGGGATGAATTGCTGATTTTGATGACAATCGACCTTGCGGCTCTACTGCCTTACGTACAGGTGATTGCACTCAAAATCATGGCGGCGGTTCTTGCCATTCTGACAGTGCTTGCGGCTGTCGACTTTTACTTTGAACGCGCGCAGTGGAACAAAAAGCAGCGCATGACACAACAGGAAGTGAAAGACGAACACAAACAGATGGAGGGGGACCCCACTGTTAAGGCCAAGTTGAGGGCCATTCGGATTGAAAAAGGGCGTAAACGTATGATGTCGCAGGTGCCTGATGCATCCGTCATTATCACCAACCCGACCCACTATGCTGTCGCTCTTAAATATGAGCAGGGGATGCATGCACCGATTTGCGTTGCAAAAGGGGTGGATGCTGTCGCTCTCAAAATCCGCGAGATCGGCTCGGGACATGATATTCCTATTGTTGAGAGCCCGCCCTTGGCACGTGCACTTTATGCGACGGTTGAAGTGGATGAAACAATTCCACCGGAGCATTACAAAGCTGTGGCTGAGGTTATTGGCTACGTTATGCGTCTTAAGGGTAAGATGGCCATGTCGTGGCGGTCTCGTTGATTCGCGTTGTCCGCCTTGGGGATTTGTGGGTGACGAGGTCAGATACGTAACCCGATATGCGTGCAATGGATGAGACGCTGGGGCGGATGAGCGAAACAATAGCTGACAATGCAGATCATCAGAATTTAGATCGCCAAAAAGACCGCCCATCCGTGGCGCGCGGTGATGAGGTCCATAATGATGAGCGTGGCAGGCCAACGCGATCCGGGGCGGGAGCCAGCCTGGTGACCAGCCCTTTTGCCAGTGTCGCCAGTGATCTGTGGGGAACCACGGCGCTTGCGGGGCTTTTCGTTGCCGGGGTTATTGGTGGCTTTACTATTCTCAACATGAACGGCGCAGGCCCGGCGGGTTATCTGCTGGTGGGTGGGTTGGCTGCTGTTGGCGTTCTTTCCCTTCTGGCATTGCTTTCGGGGCGCTGGGGGGCGGGAAGGGCGAACAAGGCACGTGTGTCCGCTATTGCTGCAGATGCGCTTGAAAGTCTGCCTGATCCTTGTTTTGTGACGGATCGTCGCGGTGTTGTGTTGTTTGCCAATCAGGCCTATCGGCATTTGGGGCTTGATGCCAATGATCGGGCGATGCCGCTGGAGCGATTGCTGGCCGGGCAGCCGGGCGTGGATGAAAAGCTTTACCAGCTTGCACAATCGGCGCGGCTGGGCCTTTCCGACGAGGAAGAACTGCGCTTTGTGCCGCCTGCGGGCGGGGGGCGTGAACGGGTTTTCAAGGCAGCGGTTCAGCCCCTTGGCGGACCCACGGCCAAAGTGGGCGCAAGCATCTGGTTATTGCGTGATATGACGACGGAGCGTCTTGCAGCTGCTCAGGCAAAAGTGGGCCGGGACAAATATCTGGCCTACCTGGATGACGCGCCGTTTGGCTTTTTCTCCGCAAACGAGAGTGGTGAAATTGTTTATGCGAACCGGACGTTCGCGCGTTTGTTAGGCCGCTTAGCTGACGAGATGGTTGAAGCACGTGTCAAGCTTGGCGATCTCGCTGCCAGTGCCCTGACGCCCTTTGTACAAGGGGCAGCTGACGATGGTGGTTCAGAAACTATTGATGTGGACCTGTTGGGTCCTGACGGGCCGATTGCGGTTCGTATTGTGCAGAACTTTTCTCTTGGTAGTGGCAGCGGCAGTGCGGAGGCGGGAACTTCCCGTTCCATTGTTTTGCCGCGTGAAGAGGAAGACGACACCGAAGCACATCTGCGTGATGCAGAGATGCGGTTTGCCCGTTTCTTCAACAATGCACCGATTGGTGTTGCGACCCTTAACAGGGACGGTATCGTCGGCAGTGCCAATGGTGCCTTTGTAACGATGGTTGGCGGGACACCCGATGCAGGCAGCCGGTTTGCAGACCTGGTGGCGGAGGAGGACCGGAAAACACTCATCGGTGCGCTGGAAGAGGCGATTTCAACAGGCAGTTCGCAAGGGCCTATTGACCTTAAGCTGAAACAGAAGAATGCAGAAGGCGCGGAGAAAACAGCCCAGTTGTTTGCCTCCTACTCAGATGCGCATGGGGGGCAACCGTCTATCATTGCCTATTTGATTGACACGAGTGATCAGAAATCACTTGAGATGCAGTTTGCGCAATCGCAGAAGATGCAAGCCGTGGGGCAGCTGGCCGGTGGTGTGGCGCATGACTTCAACAATTTGCTGACGGCAATTATCGGGTTTTGCGATCTTTTGTTGGCCCGGCACCAGGCGGGTGATCCGAGCTTTGCCGATGTGATGCAGATCAAGCAGAATGCCAACCGGGCAGCCAACCTCGTTCGTCAGTTGCTTGCTTTCTCCCGGCGCCAGACATTGCGGCCGAAAGTGCTTAATCTCACCGATGAGCTTGCAGAGCTCTCCAATCTGCTCTCACGCCTGTTGGGCGAAACGGTTGAATTGAAAATTACCCATGAGCGCGATCTGGGGCTGGTGAAAGTTGATCAGAACCAGTTGGAGCAGGTGGTTATCAACCTGGCTGTGAACGCGCGTGATGCGATGGAAGATGGCGGGCTTTTGACCATTCGGACCGCAAATGTGTCGGAGACGGATGCGCGGGCGCTTGATCATGCGCTGATGCCGGCAGCAGAATATGTGCTGATCGAGGTGAGCGATACGGGGTGCGGGATTCCCAAAGAGCATCTGGGCAAGATTTTCGAGCCGTTCTTTACAACCAAGGATGTGAGCAAGGGGACAGGGCTCGGTCTTTCAACGGTCTATGGCATTGTGAAGCAGACTGGCGGTTATATTTTCGCCTTCTCAACGGTAGGCAAGGGGACAACGTTCCGGATTTATCTGCCACGCCATTTTGAAACCGCAGAGGAAGCGGCGAGAAAAGCTGCACCGGAGGAAGCGACGCAAGCGGCGGATCTGACCGGCAATGGGACGATCCTTCTTGTGGAGGATGAGGATGCGGTGCGGACTTTCGCTGTGCGTGCACTTCAGACCCGCGGGTATGAGGTTCTTGAGGCGGAAAGCGGCGATGTTGCGCTGGAACTTGTCGACAGTCACGAAGGAACGATTGACCTGGTTGTGTCGGATGTGGTGATGCCAAATATGGATGGTCCGACGATGGTGAAGCAATTGCAGGAGAAGCGCCCGGGCACGAAGATCATTTTCATTTCCGGCTATGCTGAAGATGCTTTTGCCAAAAGCCTGGACCCGTCTGTGGACTTCCGGTTCCTGCCTAAACCTTTCAGCCTGAAGCAATTGGCGGCCGCGGTGAAGGACGCTATGGGTTGAGGGGAACGTTCCCGTTCTGATTCTTAAGAAAATTGATGAATGAGATCAGAATTTCGCGAACACTTCGCGAACATGTTTCTATTTTTCTTTTAAAAACAACTATTTAAAAAATTCCTTGCCGATAAGAACAAAAAGCGTACATTTCTCTCAATTGCCTCACCCAATTGCCTCGACGGGGCCCACATGAAATAAGGGATGGTATTCATGGCTAAAGAGAACGTGGTCAGTCTGACCGGCAGGGACAGTATGGATAAGCAGAAAGCTTTGGACGCGGCGCTCAGCCAGATTGAGCGCTCATTTGGTAAAGGTTCCATCATGCGGCTCGGCAAGAACGAGCAGGTGGTGGAGATCGGCTCTATCCCGACCGGCTCTTTGAGCCTGGATATTGCGCTGGGCATCGGGGGATTGCCCAAGGGTCGTGTGGTTGAGATTTATGGGCCGGAATCCAGTGGTAAAACCACGCTTACACTTCATGCGATTGCGGAAGCCCAAAAGAAAGGTGGTATCTGCGCCTTTGTGGATGCAGAGCATGCACTTGATCCTATTTACGCCCGCAAATTGGGTGTGCAGTTGGACGACCTTTTGATTTCGCAGCCTGATACAGGTGAGCAGGCATTGGAGATTGTGGATACGCTGGTCCGCTCCGGGGCTGTTGATGTTGTGGTCGTGGACTCTGTGGCCGCTCTTACACCGCGCGCGGAGCTTGATGGTGACATGGGGGACAGTTTGCCCGGTCTGCAGGCCCGGCTGATGAGCCAGGCTCTGAGAAAACTGACGGCCTCAATTTCCCGCTCCAATTGTATGGTGGTTTTTATCAATCAGATCCGCATGAAAATCGGGGTGATGTTTGGCTCACCGGAAACAACGACGGGTGGTAACGCGCTCAAGTTCTATTCTTCGGTTCGCCTGGATATTCGCCGCATTGGCGCAATCAAGGACCGTGACGAGGTGGTTGGTAATCAGACGCGCGTCAAAGTGGTAAAAAACAAGGTAGCGCCGCCGTTCAAGCAGGTTGAATTTGACATTATGTATGGCGAAGGGATTTCCAAGACGGGGGAAATTCTGGATTTGGGTGCAAAGGCCGGCATTGTTGAGAAATCAGGTGCCTGGTACTCCTATGACAGCCAGCGTATAGGCCAGGGGCGCGAGAACGCGAAGACTTTCCTGAAGGAGAACCCGGATATGGCGCTGGCAATTGAGCAGGCTATCCGGGCGAATGCCGGGCTTATTGCCGGGGAGATGATGGAAGGGGAGCCTGAAGATGATAGTGATGCGATGCCGGATGAAGTGACCGGATAATCTCAGGCAGATCTTCTGTGTTGAACAGGGCGCCCGGAGCTTTTCGGGCGCCTTTTCCTTTGAAGCCTTTTGTCTGGATTTGAGTGCTCCAGGCCGGGATTCGTGTGATCTTGCCGGGGATGGATGTCATGTTTAGGAAAGCACGACGCCGGATCTTGCGATTGCTGGACAGGGGAGCCGGAGACAGCTAGAAAAAGTCCCACTATCAAGGGATTTTTGGGGCTTTTTCCTTTTCCCCATAATACGTGTGAAATGGACACCAGACCGACATGACCGGCGTTAATCAGATCAGATCGACCTTTGTTGAGTATTTCCAGCGTCAGGGGCATACGGCTGTACCGTCTTCGTCTCTTGTTCCGCAGAACGATCCGACCCTGCTTTTTACGAATGCGGGCATGGTGCCGTTCAAGAATGTCTTCACCGGGGTTGAAACGCGCGACTACTCGCGGGCGGTTTCCTCGCAGAAGTGTGTGAGGGCAGGCGGCAAGCATAATGATCTGGACAATGTCGGCTATACGGCACGTCACCATACGTTTTTTGAAATGCTCGGCAATTTTTCCTTTGGTGATTATTTCAAGGAAGATGCCATTGCCTTTGCGTGGGAGCTGATCACGAAGGAATTCGATATCAGCAAGGACCGCCTCCTGGCTACCGTTTTTCACGAGGATGAGGAAGCGGCGACAATCTGGAAGAAGGTTGCCGGTTTCTCCGACGACCGTATCATTCGAATTTCAACGTCTGATAATTTCTGGTCGATGGGCGATACGGGACCTTGCGGTCCATGCTCGGAGATCTTTTTTGATCATGGGGATAAAATTCCCGGCGGGCCGCCCGGCAGTGCGGATGAGGATGGTGACCGTTTCATCGAGATCTGGAACCTTGTCTTCATGCAGTTCGACCAGCGGGGGGATGGAGAGCGCTTGTCTCTGCCCAAGCCGTCTATTGATACAGGCATGGGACTGGAGCGTATATCGGCGCTCCTGCAGGGCAGCCACGACAATTATGACACGGATATGATGCGGGCGCTGATTGAAGCGTCGGCGCATGCGTCGAACACGGACCCTGATGGTTCTCATAGTGTCAGCCATCGGGTAATTGCTGACCATTTGAGATCAACAAGTTTTCTGTTGGCGGATGGTGTCATGCCATCCAACGAAGGCCGAGGATATGTGCTTCGGCGTATTATGCGGCGCGCCATGCGCCACGCTCAATTGTTGGGTGTAGACGAGCCTTTGATGTGGAAACTCGTGCCTGCGCTCGCTGTGCAGATGGGGGATGCTTACCCTGAGCTTCGGCGGGCACAGGCGCTGATTACAGAAACGTTGAAGCTGGAGGAAACCCGGTTCCGGGAGACACTCGCGCGCGGGTTGAAATTGCTTGATGAAGCCGTTGAAGAGCAGGGCGGGGCAGGTGACCTTCCCGGTGACGTTGCTTTCAAGCTCTATGACACTTACGGCTTTCCCCTCGACCTTACGGAAGATGCTTTGCGAGAGCGTGGCATGAGGGTTGAGAAGGCGGGCTTTGACGAAGCGATGGAAAAGCAAAGGGCGGCGGCGCGCGCGAACTGGGCGGGATCCGGACAGGCGGCAACCGAAACGCTCTGGTTTGAAATAAAGGATGACGTTGGCGCCAGCGAGTTTCTTGGTTACACGAGCGAAGCCGCAGACGGAAAAATTGTTGCGCTGGTGAAAGATGGTGTGCGTGTCTCGAGCCTTGCGGCTGGTGAGGAAGGTATTGTGATCGCTAACCAGACGCCTTTTTACGGGGAGTCCGGGGGACAAGTTGGCGACACGGGTGGTCTGTTCACCGGGGCTGGAGCAGAGTTTACGGTCACGGATACACAGAAAAAGCTTGGCGATCTTATTGTTCATATTGGGCAGCTTACTCGCGGCGCTCTGAAAGTCGGCGATGTGGCTGAATTTCGTGTGGATGGTCATTTGCGAAGTTCAACGCGGGCGAACCATTCCGCTACGCACCTGTTGCATGAAGCCCTGCGCCGTGTGCTGGGGGAGCATGTATCGCAGAAGGGCAGTCAGGTGGGGCCGGACCGTCTTCGGTTTGATTTCTCCCATCCCAAAGCTATGAGCGCAGATGAGATCGCGGCGGTCGAGGACATTGTGAATGAGGAAATTCTCCGCAATCACGACGTGATGACACGGGTCATGAGCCCGGAAGACGCAATCGAAGCCGGCGCCCTTGCGCTCTTTGGCGAGAAATATGGCGATGAAGTTCGCGTCCTTTCCATGGGCAGTCCCCGGCAGGATGGCAACAGCTTTTCGGTTGAATTGTGTGGGGGCACGCACGTTCGCCGTCTCGGTGATATAGGTCTGTTGAAAATTGTGAACGAGGGAGCTGTTGCATCCGGGGTTCGCCGGATCGAGGCGCTGACAGCTGCGGGTGCGCGACGCTATCTGGCCGGTCAGGATCAGATAGCACGAGATGCGGCAGCTGTTCTTAAAGTCACGACTGACCAATTGGCGGGCCGGGTTGCCGCGCTTATGGACGAGCGCCGCAAGCTTGAGCGGGAATTGACTGAAGCCAAGAAGAAACTTGCCATGGGGGGTGCGGGCGGCAGCGCGGCATCATCCGATGTGGAAGAGTTTGGGGACGTGAAGCTGGTTGCCCGTGCTCTTCAGGGCATCAATCCGAAAGACCTGCGCGGTTTGATTGACGAGAGCAAGAAGTCGATCGGTTCAGGTATTGTTGCCCTTATTGCGATTGCAGAGGATGGCAAGGCCGGGATCGCCGTTGGTGTAACGGATGACCTTAAAGACCGCCTTTCTGCTGTTGACCTTGTGCGTATCGGGGCTGAGGCGCTTGGTGGCAAGGGAGGTGGCGGCCGGCCGGACATGGCGCAGGCAGGCGGTCCTGATGGGAGCAAGGCTCATGATGCTCTGGCGACGATCAAGGAAACTGTCAGCCGGTTTGCCGGTGCGGCGTGAGCCGCTATATGACACGCAAACGGGGCCGGGTTCTGTCCGGCTCCGCCAACGCCTCTATCTGATCCTTGAGGCTGGGAAAACGGGGGATCAGGCCAGCCGTCTTTTTGATTGGTTTATGGTCAGCCTTATTCTGGCGAATGTTCTGGCGTTCGCTGCTGAAACAGAGCCCTGGATTGCGGCGCAATACGGGCAAGCGTTTTCCCTTTTTAATCTGATCTCTATCGGTATTTTCACCTGCGAGTATCTGTTCAGGTTGTGGGTTTGTGTGGATCATCCACCGCTTAAGGGACAGACACCTTTCATGGTTCGGGTCAAATGGGCTCTCACGCCGTCGATGCTGATTGATCTTGCTGTGATCCTGCCATTCTATCTCAGCATGATGTTGACTGTTGATTTGCGTGTTTTGCGCGTCGTGCGGCTTTTGCGGTTTCTTAAGCTGGCCCGCTTTTCTCCGGCGCTGCACTCGATTGGTCGTGTGCTTGCGAATGAAAAACGGGCCATTCTGGGGGCCGTTATTGTGATGTTTGGCCTCCTGGTTTTTGCTGCGACCGGTATTTACTGGATTGAGGGACGCATCCAGCCGGAGGTTTTCGGCTCTGTCCCCCGGGCTATGTGGTGGGCTCTGGCGACACTTACGACGGTTGGCTATGGAGATGTTGTTCCGATAACTCCTCTGGGGCGTCTGTTCGGGGGGCTGGTTATGGTGTTTGGGCTTGGTATGTTTGCCTTGCCGATTGCCATTGTTTCCTCCGGTTTTTCGCGGGAAATACACCGCCGTGATTTTGTCGTGTCGTGGGGCATGGTTGCACGTGTGCCCTTGTTCCAGGGTATGAAGCCTGCGGTGCTTGCGGATCTCGTGGATCTGCTGGAAGCTCAGGTGGTGGAAGCAAACACAGTGCTTGCGTATCGGGGAGATGCGGCCGATGCGATGTATTTTATCGTGGTGGGCCGGGTGCATGTTGCGTTTGAGGATCGTTCCATCGAGTTGGGAGAAGGTGATTTCTTTGGGGAGATGGCCTTGATTGCCAACCGGCGTCGCTCAGGGACGATTGTCTCGTTGACGCGGGTTCATTTGCTGAAGCTAGGGGTGGGGCAGTTTCGCCAGATCCTTGCGCATCACCCGGATGCCGAAGCACATATTGCCGCCGCTGTCCGTGATCGCGGTCTTGCCAGCGGTGAGACAGATGATCTTGAACAGGAGATCGCGGTCGAACAAAAAGAAAAAGCGGAAACAGACTAGCCGTTTCCGCTCTGGTTGTGCTCTCAGGACTGGTCCCGCTGTTTTTCAGCCTCGGCCTTCCTCAGCCTTGGCCCTCCTCAGCTTTGACCCTCCTCAGCTTTGACCCTCCTCAGCTTTGACCCTCCTCAGCTTTGACCCATGGCTTTATCGAGATTCTGGGCGATCTTGTCGAGGAAGCCTGTGGTGGACAGCCATTTCTGCTCGGCGCCAACGAGTAAAGCCAAGTCCTTGGTCATGTAACCGCTCTCGACGGTTGAAACACAAACTTTCTCAATTGTTGCAGCGAATTTTTCAAGCTCCGGGTTGTCATCGAGCTTGGCCCGATGGCTGAGACCCCGTGTCCAGGCAAAAATGGATGCGATGGAGTTTGTTGATGTTTCCTCACCACGCTGATGTGCCCGGTAGTGGCGGGTTACGGTGCCGTGAGCTGCTTCCGCTTCCATTGTCTTTCCGTCCGGGGTGAGCAGAACGGATGTCATCAAGCCGAGCGACCCGAAGCCTTGTGCCACCGTGTCCGACTGCACGTCACCATCGTAGTTTTTACATGCCCAGACATAAGCACCGCTCCATTTCATGGCAGACGCAACCATGTCGTCAATCAGGCGGTGTTCGTATGTGAGTTTGTGTTCGTCAAATTGCTTTTTGAACTCGGCCTCATAGATTTCCTGAAACAGGTCTTTGAAACGACCATCATAGGCTTTCATGATGGTGTTTTTGGTGGAGAGGTAGACCGGGTATTTGCGATCAAGCGCATATTTCATGCACGCGCGGGCAAAATCGCGGATTGAATTATCGAGATTGTACATGGCCATGGTGACGCCAGAGCCGGGGAAGTTGTAAACCTCTTCCTCAATTGTCTGAGACCCGTCCTCGGCTTCCCATTTCAAGGTGAGTTTGCCTTTGCCGGGCACGAGGAAATCCGTTGCGCGGTATTGGTCGCCAAACGCGTGGCGCCCGATCACAATCGGCTCCGTCCAGCCGGGGACAAGGCGTGGAATGTTGCGGCAGATGATGGGCTCGCGGAAAACAGTTCCACCCAGAATGTTGCGGATGGTGCCGTTGGGCGACTTCCACATTTTTTTCAGTTTGAATTCTTCAACGCGGGCTTCATCCGGTGTGATGGTCGCGCATTTGACACCCACGCCGTATTTTTTGATGGCTTCCGCAGAATCGATGGTTACCTGATCATCGGTTTGATCACGATATTCCATGCCCAAATCGTAATAGTCGAGGTTCACATCCAGATAGGGATGGATCAGCTTGTCCTTGATGTATTGCCAGATGATCCGGGTCATCTCATCGCCATCCAATTCGACGATGGGGTTTTTCACCTTGATCTTGGACATGCGTAGGGACCTCTTCAGACTGAGTGAACGGCGAGGCCACATCTACCTTGCCGCATAGGGGAACTTAACACGGCGCCCCCCTTGTGGGGGCACGCGCTTTACTCTCGGATACCCGAGCGCGTGAACCGTGCCGGGGACAGCCAAAATTGGCGGAGAATCGGCCTCGTTGCCGCTTCGATCCCGGTATCTCTCGTATAACATTGCCCGCGCGTTGATTAAAGCTCGCCAATCTCCTATCACCGCAGAATATTTGGGTTTTCGAGGTTAAAAAAATGGCAGGAACAGACCGTTCCAAGGCTGACGCGACGGCAGGGCTGGCCCCGGCTCCTGCTGTCATTCTGGTCCGACCGCAATTGGGGGCGAATATCGGGGCTTCTGCGCGGGCGATGCTCAATTTCGGGCTGACGGAGCTTCGGATCGTCGCCCCTCGGGATGGCTGGCCTAATGAACATGCCGTGAAAGCCGCCGCCGGGGCGGACGAACTGATCAAAAAAGCACAGATTTTTGATACGGTCGCGGACGCGGTTGCCGATCTTGATTATGTGCTGGCGACGACGGCGCGTCCCCGGGACATGGTGAAGACCGTTTTCACGCCGGAGGAGGGTGCAAAACGTCTTTCCGGGGAGATGCGGGCGGGCGGGCGCCCGGGTGTGCTTTTCGGTGCGGAGCGAATGGGGCTTCATAATGATGACGTGGCCCTGGCGGATGCCGTGATCACCGCTCCTTTGAACCCGGGATTTTCTTCCCTCAATCTGGGGCAAGCTGTTCTGCTTGTGTCTTACGAGTGGCGGCGACAGGCGGACGAGACACCGGTGGAGACCGTACCCATGGCAGGTACTCGTCCTGCCCGTAAAGACGAGCTTCTGGGCTTTTTTGAGCATCTTGAGAGTGTGCTGGATGAGACCGGCTTTCTGGAGCCTGTTGAGAAGCGTCCGGCCATGGTTCGCAATGTGCGGAACATGTTTCAGCGCTCCGGCCTGACCGAGCAGGAAGTGCGGACCCTCAGAGGGATTGTGTCGGCCCTAACAAAGCATGCGGAGCGGCGCGCGCTGGCGCGCTTTCAGGCTGGCGAGCCCCCATGGCGACCGGGACAACAGCCCAAGGATAAATGATCGTCCTTCAGGCTCATTCTTCCTGTTTTGCCCCGGTTTTGGGGGGTGTTTCGGGTGGTTTGGCGTTTGACTTATGAAGGCGCGCGGGTATAGTGCGCGGGCTTGCGGGGCCTTTTTGGGCCCCGTTGGCATTCACGACGCACCCGCGGGAGATGGTCGAGCGCCTCGACTGTACCCTGTCAGCGGCTCCCTTTTGGGGGTGGCAGAGGAGGGCGCGTTTCCTGAAGCGTAACTTAAAAGGAAACTGCGATGAGCAAGCGCATTGAATCCAAGTATAAAATTGATCGTCGTCTTGGCGAAAATATCTGGGGTCGTCCAAAGAGCCCGGTGAACCGTCGTGAATATGGTCCTGGTGAACATGGCCAGCGTCGCCGTGGCAAGACTTCCGACTATGGCATTCAGCTGCGCGCCAAGCAGAAGCTGAAGGGCTATTACGGGAACATTACCGAAAAGCAGTTCAAGCGCACCTATCACGAAGCATCGCGCCTGAAAGGTGACACAGGCGAGAACCTGATCGGTCTTCTGGAGCGTCGTCTCGACGCGATTGTATATCGCGCCAAGTTCGTACCTACTGTGTTTTCCGCCCGCCAGGCTGTGGGTCATGGTCGCATCTTGGTTAATGGTCAGCGCGTCACGATCCCGTCTTACCGGGTGAAAGAAGGCGATGTGATCGAGGTGAAGGAAAAGATGCGTGTGAGCGAAAATTATGTTGTTGCCACGCAGAGCGCAGAGCGCGATACGCCAGACTATCTTGATATTGATCATGGAAAGGGCCGCGCAACGTTCATCCGCGTACCAGCGCTGGCTGACGTGCCTTACCCGGTTCAGATGGAACCAAACCTGGTGGTCGAGTTCTACTCTCGCTAATTCGTTAGCGCGGCACAGAGAACGAGATACAAGAATAAAGGGCTCCCGGTTGGGAGCCCTTTTTTGTTGGGTGTATGAATGAGGCAGTTGTGGCCCATACAAATCACTGTCACCACCCGACTTGTTCGGGTGGTTCAGAGCTGTAATGCGCAGGCTTTGGTCCTTGGCTCTGGATTACCCGGACAAGCCGGGTAATGACAATGAGGAGGAGGTTGCTATTGCCCGAAACCCGGTCACATTTCCTCAAGCCGTCCGAAACCCCAACATCTGCCTTGGTTTTAGGTCGACCCCTGAATCTTTAGTCGAATAGCAGATAAGAAAAAGCCCCGCTGACCAAGGTCAGGGGGCTCTTTCAGATCAACCAAGAAACGCTTCACGCGTTTTCGAGCGCGATATCCTTTGAGGCGAGATATTCGCGGAGCTCGCCGTTTTCAAACATCTCGCGGATAATGTCGCAACCGCCGACAAACTCACCCTTCACATAAAGCTGAGGGATCGTCGGCCAATCAGAATAGGCTTTGATACCTTCGCGGATGGTATCGTCTTCCAGCACGTTGATGCCTTTGAACTGCACACCGAGATAGGTGAGCACCTGCACAACGGTGTTTGAGAAACCGCATTGCGGGAACACAGGCGTTCCTTTCATGAAGAGAACGACGTCGTTTGCTTCAACTTCGCCGCGAATGCGGTCTGAGATTGCTTGATCCATTTTTTCTCCTGGGCATCTGCCCGTCAAAATTAAGCGTCGGGTGCGGATGTCTGAAGGGCGAGGGCGTGCAGTTCGCCGCCCATGCCGCCTTTCAGCGCTTTGTATACCATCTGATGTTGTTGCACGCGGTTCTTGCCGGTGAATGCAGCAGAGATAACAGTCGCCGCATAATGGTCGCCGTCGCCTGCAAGATCGCGAATTTCTACTGTTGCGTCAGGCAAGGCTTCCTTGATGAGCCGCTCAATGTCGTTCGCTTTCATCGGCATGTTCTTCTACTCCTTGCCCGAGGTCCCGGCTGTTAGTGCGTTTCGGGGGCTGCCATAAATTGGGGTAACCAACCTTCGTGTGCATTGCTCAGACGTTCCAATGATATGGGGGCCTCACCCTCAACTGTCAAATCCCGACCCCCTGTCTTGCCTATCACCTTGGCGGGAACGTTGGCTTTGTCCGCATCAGATATAAGGCTATCGACCTGACCTGTCGGTACAGACAGTACGTAACAGGCCTGATCTTCCCCAAAAGCCCAGGCGTGCAACGGCAAACCCGGGTCTGGTGTGATTGTTGCGCCTATATCGCCAGATATGGTCATTTCAGCGACGGCGACGAGCAATCCCCCGTCAGAAATATCGTGTACTGCAGAGACCCGGCCGCCGCGAATGAGGCTCCGGACGAAATCACCATTCCGGCGCTCAACCTGAAGATCTACAGGTGGTGGTGTGCCGGCAGGCTTTTTCACGATATCGCGCACGTAAATACTCTGGCCGAGATGGCCTTTGCGTGCGCCGATTAGTATGAGTGTTTCGCCTTCGGTCTGGATGGCTTTACCGGCACGCGTGAATACGTCCGGCAAGAGGCCAACACCGCCGATGGCGGGGGTGGGCAGGATGGCCTGACCATTTGTTTCGTTGTAGAGCGAGACGTTGCCAGAGACGATCGGCATGTCGAGTGCCAGACAGGCTTCGCCGATGCCCTGAATGCAACCGACAAACTGGCCCATGATTTCAGGCTTTTCCGGGTTGCCGAAATTGAGGTTGTCGGTGGCAGCCAGTGGCTCTGCGCCCACGGCGGTGATGTTGCGCCAGCATTCAGCGACGGCCTGTTTGCCGCCCTCAACTGGATCTGCCTCGCAATAGCGAGGGGTTACATCGAGCGAGAAGGCGAGGCCCTTGCCCTTGTCGTTCACGCGAATGACGGCAGCATCGCCGCCCGGACCGGCCAGTGTGTTGCCCTGCACGAGATTATCGTATTGCTCCCAAACCCAGCGGCGTGAGCACATGTCTGGCAGGCCAAGCATCGCGACAAGTGTGTCGCCCAGGCTTGCCGGTGCGGGTACGTCGCTTGCTTTCAGCTCGGTTTGAGGTTTGCTCGGCACCCAAGGGCGATCATATTCCGGTGCTTCGTCGCCCAGTTCCTTGATTGGCAGATCGGCCATCAAGTCATTGTGGCGGAAAACGCGGAAACGCAAATCGTCCGTTGTTTCACCGACGACGGCAAAACCAAGATCCCACTTGCGGAAAATGGCGGACGCCTCCGCTTCCATCTCTGGCTTCAGTACCATGAGCATGCGCTCCTGGCTTTCGGACAGCATCATTTCGTATGCGCTCATGCCATCTTCACGGCAAGGCACTTTATCGAGGTCCAGGCGTACACCAAGGTTGCCTTTAGCCCCCATTTCCACGGCCGAGCAAGTGAGCCCTGCGGCGCCCATATCCTGAATGGCGATCACGGCGCCGGAAGCCATAAGTTCGAGGCAGGCTTCAAGCAGCAACTTCTCCGAGAAGGGGTCGCCGATCTGTACTGTGGGGCGTTTCTCTTCAGAATCGTCATCAAATTCCGCCGATGCCATAGTTGCACCATGGATGCCGTCGCGACCTGTCTTGGAACCCAGATAGACGATCGGCAGGCCAACACCTTTGGCTTCTGACAGGAAAATACCATCTGCCTTTGCAAGCCCTGCGGCGAATGCATTTACCAGGCAGTTGGCATTGTAACGAGCATCAAAATTAACCTCGCCGCCAATGGTGGGGACGCCGAAGCAGTTTCCATAGCCGCCAATCCCTTCGACAACACCGGAGACGATGTGGCGGGTGCGTTCATTTTCAGGGGCGCCAAAACGCAGTGCGTTCATGGCGGCAACGGGGCGTGCCCCCATTGTGAAAACATCGCGCAGGATGCCGCCAACGCCTGTCGCCGCGCCTTCATATGGAGAAATGAAGGAGGGGTGGTTGTGGCTTTCCATTTTGAAGACGATGACGTCACCATCATCGATATCAACGACGCCCGCATTTTCACCCGGCCCCTGAATGACCCGCGGCCCCTTTGTCGGCAGCGTACGGAGCCACTTTTTGGATGATTTGTATGAGCAATGCTCGTTCCACATGGCGGAGAAGATGCCAAGTTCGGTGAATGTCGGCTCGCGACCGATCAGGTCGAGAATGCGCTGGTATTCGTCCGGCTTCAGCCCATGTTCGGCAATCAGCTCCGGCGTTATGTCAATATCGTTCCGGATCACGCGATGGCCTCCAACACACTTTCAAAAATTCCCCTGCCGTCTGTCCCGCCCTGGGCAGGTTCGATCAGGTTTTCGGGATGCGGCATCATACCCAGCACGTTGCGCTTTTCATTCAGGATGCCAGCTATGTTGCGGATTGACCCGTTGGGGTTGGTCTCGGCTGTATAGCGGAACGCGATGCGGTCCTCAGCTTCCAATTGTTCCAGTGTTGCGTCGTCCGCAAAATAATTGCCGTCATGGTGAGCAACCGGGCAGCGAATGATCTGCCCCCTGGTGTAGCGAGACGTGAAGTCGGAGGCGGCGCTTGCCACTTCCAGCTTTACTTCTTTGCAGACAAATTTCAAATGTGCGTTGCGCAGCAGAATGCCAGGTAGAAGACCGGTTTCCGCCAAAATCTGGAACCCGTTGCAAACACCGAGAACACGAACACCCTGTGCGGCTTTTTCCTTTACCGCATTCATTATTGGCGAGAGGCCCGCGATAGCGCCGGTGCGCAGATAGTCACCGAAAGAAAAACCGCCGGGCAGGACAATCAGATCGACGTCTGGCAAGCTGGTTTCCTGATGCCAAACGGCAATTGCTTTGTGACCCGTGGTTTTCTCGAGCGCGTAGAGCATGTCGCGCTCGCGGTTCGATCCCGGGAAGACGATGACCGCCGATTTCATAAGGCTCACTCTCCGTCGAGTTCGATGTCGTAATTCTCGATCACCGTGTTGGCAAGGACGCGCTTGCACATATCGTCAAGTGCGGCACGGGCTTTTGCCTTGTCGGTTTCGCGCATGTCAATTTCGATGTATTTGCCCTGGCGAACGTCGCCAATGCTATCGAAACCGAGTTGGTGCAAGGCGTTGCCAATTGCTTTGCCCTGTGGGTCCAATACGCCATTCTTGAGTGTGATTTTAATACGGGCCTTCATGACGTCTTTCGACTTCCTTTGTTTAATCTGTCTGCCTTGAGCGTTTTTGCTCAGGATTTCACAAGGGTTGGGCCAGTGCGCTTGCCGCCATCATTGTCAAAAATGATGCCGAGGCGCCGTGCAACCTCCTGATAAGCGTCAACCACACCACCCATGTCGCGACGGAAGCGGTCCTTGTCGAGCTTTTCATTTGTGGTTGCGTCCCATAGGCGGCAACTGTCCGGGCTGATTTCATCAGCAAGAACGATGCGCATCATGTCGCCTTCGTACAGGCGACCAAATTCGACCTTGAAATCGACGAGGCGGATACCGATGCCCATGAACAGACCTGTGAGGAAGTCATTGATACGCAGGGCCAGAGCCATCATATCGTCGATTTCCTGTGGGCTGGCCCACCCGAAGGCAGTGATATGCTCCTCGGAGACCATCGGGTCATGCAAGGCATCGTTCTTGTAGTAGAACTCGATGATTGAGCGAGGCAGGGGAGTGCCTTCCTCAATGCCCAGGCGCTTGGAAATGGACCCGGCGGCGATGTTTCGCACAACGACTTCCACCGGTACGACTTCGACTTCCCGGATCAATTGTTCGCGCATGTTGAGCGAACGAATGAAGTGTGTGGGAACCCCGATATCATTCAGTCGGCTAAAAATGTATTCTGATATCCGGTTGTTCAAAACACCCTTGCCGTCGATCAGCTCGTGCTTTGTGCCGTCAAACGCGGTGGCGTCATCCTTGAAGTGCTGGATCAGCGTACCTGGCTCCGGGCCTTCATAAAGGACCTTGGCTTTGCCTTCGTAAACCCGTCTGCGGCGGCTCATGAGATGCATCCATTCGGTTGGCCCTGGATCGGCGTGCTGCCGTGTCGGGCAAAAATGCGGGGTCTTGTTCGGGCGGAATCGGCCCGACATTCGGGGGCAACCTATCGCAAGGCAGCGGTTGTTACAATGCGACATTGATAGCCGATTTTGAGGGGTTTTCCCTCAAAATTTACCGGTTTTAGCAGTGGATGTGCTATTTCATGGGTGGCGCGGCAATGCGCCTGTTGATTTCGTCATATGAGGCGGCTATGCCTAGCCCCAATTCTGACAAATGGGGGTGTTTTCCCCTGGATAGTGATGAGGAGCCCGGCCCCATGTCCACTTTTGATAAGCGTGAAAAGGACTTTGAAAACAAGTTCGCTCATGACGCGGAACTTCGTTTTAAGGCTGAGGCCCGCCGGGACAAGCTGGTTGGGTTGTGGGCCGCTGAGTTGATGGGACTGTCTGGCGACGAAGCGGATGCTTATGCCAAGTCTGTTGTGGTTGAGGATCTTAAGGAAGCTGGCGATGATGACGTATTTCGCAAGCTTCGGGCAGATTTTGATGCCAAAGGTGTTGAACAGTCCGATCACCAGATCCGCCGCACAATGGACGAAATGCTTGCCAAGGCGATTGACGAGATCAAAAACAAGGGCTGACTGGGGGCAGGCTTTGGTGGTTTGCCTTATTCCTGAGTGTTTAAACTTCTTGCCCGTCAGGCTTTGTCTGGCGGGTTTTCTATACGTCCGGCAGCGCGGCCGTGAGGGCTGCTGCAAACGTGTGACTTGCAAGAAGGCGAATATCGCTTTCGGCCAGATCGCCGATCGGCTGTCGGGCCAGTCCTTCGCGTTTGCGGTGCATGGCACTCCATGAAATGCCTTCGGTTGCCGCGCGGGCAATGATTGCGGTGCCGTAGATACCATGTGTTGAGCCTGCATTGAGCAGAAGTGTGACAAGGTCGCCCATGAAACCGCCCCGTACTTTGTCTACATGGACGGGCGTGAATTCCGGCAGCTCATCTGCTAGGCGATCCAGAAACAGAATACTGCGCCCATAGGTGTCAATGAGCCCGTATACTTCGGCTCCCACGGTGCGCAGTGTTTTCTGATCGACCCGGTTTTCGACAATAGCCTGTTTGAGGTAGGGCCATTGGGCGCGTTCCTGCGCGGTTTCGGCAAACCGTGTAACCAGTTTGGCGCGTGGGAGCGCCCCAAAGGGGAGAGCGGCGCGTGCGAGCGGGGTGGGGTCGATCAGGAACTCCGTTGCCAAGTGCAGCAGGGCTTCCTTGTTTTCCACGTAGGTATAAAGCGTGCCGGCCGAAACCCCAATTTCCCTGGCGAGGCCTGCCATCTGGGTCTGCCGGTATCCGTGCCGTGTGATGTAAGAGACGGCCGCATCACCAATTTCTGTCAGGGAAGTTGCTTGTTTCCGGGCCATTTGCGAGGATTTCCACCTTCTGTCGGATTATGGCTATGGGGCGGTTGAGTTCCCTTACATTTGTTCCATGTAGCCGGTCTTGAAAGGGTGTGGCAAGTTCTTATATAAATGAATGAATCATTCATTTATGGAGATTGTTCATGATCGGGCTGTTCCGACGTTTTGTGCTTCCTGCGCTTGGTTTTTGCCTTCTTCCTATGACTGGATATGCCGCTGATTGGGGCTATTATGGTGGCGATGCGGGTGGAAGTCGCTTTGTGGATAGTGACCAGATCACCCTTGAGAATGTTGAAGACCTTGAAATTGCATGGTCGTACTCAACCGGCGATATGGCTTTGCGGCCCGAGACTGTCGGGAAGTCAGCTTTTGAGGGAACGCCGATCCTGGCGGATGGGCGATTGCTTTTTTGCACTCCCTTTAACGAGATCATCGCACTTGACCCTGCTTCGGGAGAGATGTTGTGGCGTTTTGATGCTGAGATCGAAACCGACTACGAACCTGCCAATCAGTTTGTTTGTCGCGGTGTAGCTTATTGGGAGGATGCGTCGGCAGACGCGGGGGCTTTGTGCCGGTCTCGTGTTTTCATGGGGACGGCGGACAGCCGTCTGATTGCCGTGGATGCGGTAACCGGTGTGCGCTGTCTCATGTTTGGTCACGATGGCGAGGTGGTCATTGACCCGGGTATGGCGCTGAAGTGGCGGGGTGAGTTTCAATTCACCTCTCCCCCTGTCGTTGTGGGTGACACTGTGGTTCTCGGGTCTGCCATCAGCGATGGGGCGCGGGCCGATGCCCCGAAGGGGTCTGTTCGTGCCTTCGATGCGCGTACGGGTGAGGCGAGATGGATGTTTGACCCTGTTGTTCGCGGGGCTGCGGAGCAACCGGGAAGCTGGCGTGACGAGGATGCGGTGCGTACCGGACATGCCAATGTCTGGGCACCGATGTCTGTTGATGAGAAGCGCGGCTGGGTCTTCCTTCCGACATCGTCTCCCAGTCCAGACTTTTTTGGTGGTGAGCGCCCGGGCGATAACAGGTATGCGAACTCTGTCGTTGCGCTTGATGGTGCAACAGGGGCGGTTCAATGGCATTTTCAGACCGTGCATCACGATGTGTGGGATTATGACCTGCCTGCTCAGCCCAGCCTGGTTACACTCACTCGCCCGGAAGGCCCGGTTGACGTTGTTGTGCAGGTTGCAAAGACCGGTTTTATCTTTGTGCTGAACCGGGAAACCGGTGAACCGGTTTTTGGTGTTGAAGAACGAGCTGTACCCCAAGACGGCCCTGCGGGGGAGTATTTATCGTCAACACAGCCTTACCCGGTGGCCCCGCCGGCGCTTGTTCCGCATGAGATCAAGCCTGAAGACGCATGGGGGATCACGCCTTACGACCGTGGTTGGTGCGAAGACAAAATTGCTTCACATCGCGCGGAGGGACTGTTTACCCCGCCGAGTGCCGAAGGCACACTCATGTTTCCGTTTTCCGGTGGCGGGGCGAACTGGGGAGGCATGTCGTTTAATCCGCTGACTCAAACCATGTATGTGAATACCAGCCGTGCACTTCACGTTGTGACGCTTATTCCTGCGGTTGAGTTTGCGGCCGCTAAAGCGGCGGAGCCCAACAAGGAAATCTCGGAGCAGGCAGGTACCGCCTGGGCGATGAAGCGGGAGCTACTTCTGTCTCCGTTCAGTTTGCCTTGTAATCCTCCTCCCTTTGGCATGCTGCATGCGGTTGATCTGTCGGATGGAACAATCAAGTGGGAAAGCGTGCTTGGGACTGTCCGTGACATGGCGCCGGTTCCGATCCCATGGAAGCTTGGCACACCTAATTTTGGTGGTTCGCTCGTCACCAAAAGTGGTCTCGTCTTTATCGGTGCTGCGATGGACAATTATCTGCGCGCGTTTGATGCGGAGACTGGCGAAGAGCTTTGGAAGGGACGTCTTCCAGCCGGTGGGCAGGCGACCCCGATGTCTTATGAATGGGAGGGGCNGCAGTATGTACTGATTGCGGCCGGTGGTCATTCGCGCTCAACCACGACATTGGGTGATGAGATCGTTGCGTTCGCGCTTCCAAGATGAGGAAATTTCAGGCCCTCTGTTTGCCNGTCAGGCGGTTGCGCACCTGNGCAACCGCGAAGGCGGAGAGCAGGACGCCACCTGCAAACAGGGCGACGCCACCATGAATGTCTGCGCTGGTCAGAAGCTGACCGTTCAGCACGAGGACGATGAGTGCAAAGACGAAGACGTCTGTCAGCGACCATTTTGAGAGCCAGACCAGGANGTCCAGCGCCCACCCGGTGCGTGCATGCGTGGGTTGATCGCGGATCAGGAGCAGCATGCCCAGCAAGATTTTTCCGATGGGAAAGANAACGGAGACTGCCAGAACCAAAGCACCAAGTGCATTCTGACCATCTTCAAAGAACGCCCTAATTCCATCTATAATCGACAGATCCTGCTCGTAGAGCCAGAACGAATTGATGGTCACCGCAGGCAAGTTGAGCCCGACCAAAACCATAAACAGTGACGATAGAAGCAGGAGCAGCAGAACGTTTCGTCCGGCGCGAGAGCGCTTTTTCATCCCGGTGGCCAGTGTCGGCTCGATTAATCGTTTGTTAGGCATGTTTGTCCTGCATATTCACCTGACGTGGGTCCGACGATACATATTAATACGCATCTAAGTATTCGACGATACGCTCTCGGCGAAACCATGCTGCACGCTTTGTGCTGTTTGTCGAGGCGATGGAATGAAGACTGAATTCTCGGGACTGATTGTTGTTGTGTGTGCATTGGCTCTGGCAGGGTGTGCCGGGAAAGGCGATTTTGGCCGAGCCAAGCCTAATGAGTTCAGCATTTTTGAAGGTATCGGTNATCAGATTGCAGCACAGTCGGCCGGTCGGCATTCGACTGAGAACCTGCCCATGACAGCGGAGGAAGCGCAGATACGCGTTCTTATCGGGAATGTCGGGCGGCAGGCATCCCTTGATGATGAAGGCCTTTTTGAACGGCTTGTCAGNCAGGCAGANCAGGCGCAGGGCAGCGGAGAGGAACCTGATTATTATCCGACTTTGCGGCGTATTCACCGGGAGAGNGGTGTCAGCCTCCTCAACGCCTTTGGCAATGATGTANTGCGCGATATTGCGATGGTTGATCAATTTGCGCGGCTCAGTGTCGGCGTNACCCGTGCGGACGCGGAGCGTTTGGGTTTGGTGAGGATTGCCATGGAGAGTGATCGGGCTGCATTCTCGGACGCAGTGGATGTNGTGCTTCGGGTTGAGGAAAACGGTAAAGTCATTGACCAGATGGTCGCGCTGATGGCGGGGCGACTGGATCAATATGCGCAGGCTCTGGAGCTGGCAGCCTTTGAGGTGCCGGAGCAAGGGTTGGTGGATACGATTGCCGAAGCGCTCAAAGTACTGACCGTCAGCGTNAAAGGTATCCGCGAAGATGCTGCACGGCATAGAGCGGTGCGCGGGGAACTTTTCGCCCGGCGGTCATCGGATCTGCCGATCTAGCGTTGNAGTGANTTNGGTCNCTGGATCTGATCTGACTTTAATGCCTTCTNGCTCTTACCTTGCTATCTATCGCTGCTGGAAGTNNNTTGCGGCTTTTNNNCATTGNTTTNCTTNCTTCTTTACNGCGGGTGAGCTGAAAGAGGGCTTTACGCGGCGCGGGTTTTGATCTTGTTTCCATGAATGGCNNCCCGGCCCTGTGCNGCACTCTNTATTGTGGCACAAAAGCCGGTATGACCCGCCCAANTNATTGTCTTCTCAATAGCCCGTGCGACGGCCCGGTGTGCTGGAGCCCACGGTAACGCCGCTGATGCAGCANGGGGTTTGGACGGCAGGGGGAACCACGAGCTTCAAATGACAGGTTGCATTTGGTCCTTCATTTCCCATCGCAACATATGTCCAGGCTTTGCATTGCGCGTCAGAGGCGCACTCACTGGCGCAATGACGGGGGCCTTGTGGGCCTGACGTGAAAACACGAAAGTCACCCCCGGTGCGGTCGGTGTTCCGTTCCATAAANCCGGANGCNGCCCCTGATGCGGCAACGGCTTGCATTGGCATTGTTGCGCTGCCCAGCACAAACAAGACGGCGAAGACATACGCCTGCCAAACGGGCAGTCGCTGTACTTTCTGCTGTGTCATAATCCCTCTCCAAAATGTTGGCAGCAATATATCTACTATCTGTGGCGATAAGCTGAATTTTGNTGAAGGTATTTTAGGCGAATTGTATTCAAATCTAAGGTGTGCCGAGAATCNCCATTCTCGGGGNGCTGCCACAAACCAGGCAAACGTGTTGTCGTCCTGCGTGCTGGTCTTTGGAGCCGTTCGAGACCTGAGNNANGCTCAGTTNCCGTGTCGAAGCTGCATAACGGTTTTGCGACCATCACCGGTCGGCTGATAGACAAGGCTCAACTCGTTCACAGCTTCATTAAAAGCTTCGAGCGTTACATTGTCGGCGACGATGAACGCATCAACACCGCAACGGGTCATGGCGAGCCATTGATCCCGCAGAACTTCGCCGGTTGCCCGGATTTCGCCTTCAAAGCCGAAATGTTCGCGCAGTATGCGGGCATATGAGTAGCCACGCCCGTCTTTGAAAGCGGGGAAGTCCAGTGCGATCATCGCCAATCGATCCAGATCGGCTTGCAACGCATCGGGTGCTTCACTGCTTTGAAGTTTGACCGCGACNGGNGCGTTGCGACCCACCAGGGTCTCACGTTCTGCTTGCCAGCGGGCCAGCGAAAGAATAACCGGCTTGTCGGCTGGCAGATCGCTATCGTCGTCAACCGCTACCCACTTGTCGTCTTCAAAAGCACCGTTCTTAATGAGTGGCATAAAGTTTCTCCTTGAACGGTTCTTTGCCGATGCGGCGATAGGTGTCGATGAAACGCTCATCGGCCTGTCTTGTGGCCAGATATGTCTCAACAATATTCTCGATTGCGTCGACAATTTCCTCTTCCGTAAAGGCCGGCCCCACAATGTCGCCCACAGAAGCTTTCTCGTCAGCTGAGCCGCCGAGTGATATCTGATAAAACTCGGTACCCTTTTTGTCGACACCCAGAATGCCGATATGCCCGACATGGTGATGACCGCAGGCGTTGATGCAACCGGAGATCTTNATTTTCAGTTCACCAATATTGTGTTGGCGATCGAGGTCCGCAAAACGCTCCGCGATCTGTTGCGAGATTGGAATGGAGCGCGCATTGGCGAGGGCGCAATAGTCAAGACCTGGGCAAACGATGTGATCGGTAATCAGGGCAAGGTTTGATGTCCCCAGGCCAACTTCGTCCAGTTTTTGCCAGAGTGCGAACAGATCGTCCTTCTTTACATGAGCAAAGGTGATGTTCTGTTCATGCGTGATGCGCATCTCATCAAAGCTNTAGGCGGTGGCAAGATCCGCGATCACGTCCATCTGGTCAGCCGACGCATCGCCCGCCACGCCACCNACGGGTTTCAGNGAAATGTTTGCTATCGCATATCCTGCCTGNTTGTGAGCAGAGACGTTGGTTTTCACCCAGTTGGCAAATGCTTTGTTATCCGCCATCGCCTTGTCNAGAGCGGNGGAATTGTCGTCCAGGGTTTCGTACGCGGGGGGCATGAAATAGGCGCGAATGCGCGCAATTTCTGCGTCGGGCAGNGCGAGTGCCCCTTTTTCCTTCACGCGAGNGAATTCTTCTTCGACCTGGCGGCGCATTTCATCCGCCCCGATNGCGTGNACAAGGATCTTGATCCGCGACTTGTAGAGATTGTCGCGTCGACCGTTCATGTTGTAGACGCGCAGCGTAGCTTCNAGGTAAGTAATCAGATCGTCAGCGGGGATCGCCGTCCCGATNTGNGGTGCGATCATGGGGGTGCGACCCTGGCCGCCCCCGACATAGATATCGAAGGCGGGCTTTCCGTCCTTGCCGGGGACAATTTCGATGCCGATATCATGGAAGCGAATGGCGGCGCGGTCTTCATGCATACCAGCGACAGCAATTTTAAACTTACGCGGCAGGTAAGTGAATTCAGGGTGAAAAGTAGACCATTGGCGAATGATTTCTGNCCAGATACGTGGATCATCAATTTCGCCGGCAGCCGCTCCGGCATACTGATCTGATGTTACATTTCGGATGCAATTGCCGCTGGTTTGAATGGCATGCATCTCGACGGATGCGAGGTCCTTCAGGATCGCCGGNATATCTTTCAAGGCAGGCCAGTTATACTGGATGTTCTGGCGTGTTGTGAAATGGCCATAGCCTTTGTCATAGGTCCGGGCGATATGAGCGAGCATGTGCATTTGCTTGCCCGACAAGGTGCCATAGGGCACAGCTACGCGCAGCATGTAGGCATGAAGCTGGAGATAGACACCGTTCATCAACCTGAGCGGCTTGAACTGATCTTCGGTGATCTCCCCCGCGAGGCGACGCGCGACCTGTCCGGTAAATTGTGCGACGCGTTCGCTCACAAGTTGGGTNTCAAATTCATCGTAACGATACATGTGCGTTTCTTTCTGTTCAGAAAGGTAATTTCCAGTCAGTCTCTCCGGCCAACCATGCGGTCAAACCTTGCGGGNTCTTCAGGCGCTGACGGNCTGTTTCCCAAGGTCGAGACGAATGGTTGGTCCTGCCATGCGAATTTTTTCCCGTACGCTTGCAGGAATAATCACGCCGTCCTCGACGGACACTTCGAAGAGGTAGGGGTCAACAATATGTTGAGCAGCAACAGCAGGGGCGGCTTGGTNNAGCAGGGCAGCACAGGCTTCTTTGCCGTCAGCCACGGCTGCGTCTTTCAACCAGTCTGACCACTCGCCGGACGCCGTTAAATACACAACTTCACCGTCAATCAACCGGTTGGCGGTGACTGATTGCGTTGTCGCGCGTTTATTTGTGTGTTGGGCCAAACCCAATCCTCCACAGATTATTCATGTTCANTAGCATGTCGGCGGTGGTCCACCGACAGCCTGTTTCAATTGGCGCAAACATGGTGTTTTTTCTAATCAACGTCAATAGGTGTGTGAAATATATAGAAANACAATATTTTAGTGTGTAAATGACCCAAGCCATTGTGNCTGGACGCTTTACCGGCGTCCAGTCGCGGTATTGTTAACAGTTTTGTGTATCAAGCTTTAGCCGCGGGACGAAAGGAACTCGTTGATCGTGGCTTCGAAGTCAAGAGCGTCAGAAAGCCCCCGCATCCGACCGGCTGTGAGCCCTCCGTCGACGGCAATAATTTGTCCTGTGACGAAACTGGAAGCATCGGACGCCAGAAAAAGAGCCATTTCAGCAATGTCGTTGGGNAGGCCCGCTCTGGTGACAGGTTGCAGCTTGGCGAGCTTTGGTTTCATGAATTCAGCAAACTCGTCGGCCGCATTGGCACCCANCTCAAGCGCATTGGCAAAAATGGGGGTGGCGATGCCCCCGGGGCAGATGGCGTTGGAGCGGATATTGAAAGGGCCTAGTTCCAGGCTCGCCGTTTTGGCGAGATGTGCGACGGCTGCTTTGCAGGCTGAATAGACTTGTGGTCCAAAGCCCGCCTGGAGACCGGCAACGCTGGCCGTGGAGATGATGGAGCCGGTGCCCTGTTTCTTCATCTGTGGGACTGCGTATTTGTAGCCCAGGAAAACACCTTTCAGAAGGACGGCGACGGACTGGTCAAACCCGTCCATGTCGATTTCCTCCAGCGCGCCGCCGACACCACCAAACCCGGCATTATTGAAAATGCAGTCCAGACGTCCAAAACGCTCCACGGCGAGGTCNACCATGGCCTTCACGTCCGTTTCCCTGGAAACATCTGTGTGGATGTAGGCGAAGTCTTCTCCCAGGCTGAGCGTCATTTCTTCGNCGCGGTGGTCTTGCACATCGCCAACGACGACTTTTGCGCCCTCACTCAAGAACAGGTCAACCGAGCCTCGGCCAATGCCACTTGTGCCGCCAGTAATAATGACGACTTTGTCTTTCAGTCTCTCGCCCATGCGGGTTTCTCCCTTTGTGTTTTTGTTATTTCCCGGTGAAGACGGGTTTTCTTTTCTCCATGAAGGCCGTGCGACCTTCGGCGTAGTCCGCGCTGCCAAAGCATTCAGCGATCAGCCGCATGCAGGCTTTTTTATCAAAACTGTCGGCTTCACGGATGATCTGNTCGACGATCTTCTTTTCATTCTGCACCGTGAGCGGCGCATTTGTGTCGATCTCGGCAGCCATGCCGCGAACGCGTTGTTCAAGTTCCGCCTTTTTGGTCACGCGATTGATCAGCCCCATGGCAAGGGCTTCGTCGTGGGTGAAACGCTGGGCGGTGAAGAAAATTTCTTTTGCGAAAGATGGGCCTACAACATCNACCAACCGCTTGGTGGAGGAAAGCGGGTAGGCAAGGCCAAGTTTGGCTGCGGGGATACCGAAGGTTGAGCCTTCNGCCGCAATGCGCANATCACACGCCAGTGCNATCCCCAGGCCGCCGCCAATGCAATAACCGTCAACCATGGCAATGGTCGGGCGGGTGCAGCTGGCTATGCGGTCAAAGGCGGCAGTGGAGATGTCTTCGTAGAGTTGCACTTTGTCGGGACTGGAGCGTGTTTCCTCAAACTGGGAGATGTCAGCACCTGCCACGAAAGCCTTTTCACCCGCACCGGTCAGAACGATGGTTCTGATTTCAGGATCTGCTTCAAANTCATCCAGGATAATGGGGACGGCCTGCCACATGTCCAGGCTCACGGCGTTGTGCCGGTCGGGATTGTTGAAAATCATCCAGCCGATGCTGCCTTCTTTNCGGGCGACCATCCGTTCGGTGGGTGAGGGCATGAGATACTCCTTGAAACGGGGATGTAGAAAATTAGCAGGTTTTGTGTGCGAGCATTCTAGCGCAATACCAGTGTATCGGCACTGTGCTGAATGGTCAGCGTCTGGTTGCNGGGCTTAGTGGCGAGACAGAAAATCCAGCATGGCNGGAATGGCAGCGCGATCCTGCAACATAAAGAGATGGCCTCCCTCAAACATTGCAAGTTCAGCGTTTGGTATCCTGTTTGCCNGCTTTTCCTGAGTCTCGGGGCGGGCAATGCCGTCATAGGCCCCGCCACAGACCAGCGTNGGGCAGTCGATATCTCCCAAGCGATCCCATGTGTTGTGATGTCGCCGTGCATCGAGCTGGCGCCGGGCACCGGTGGCGTGGCCTGGTTCGTCCCCGAACGGGTCACGCGCGGCGAAATCCAGCATCGTTTCATAGGTGTCCTTATTGGCTTTTGCCCAGGCGGCATCGTTGCGCGTGTCAGAGATGGGGATCATGAATTTGGCNCGCTCGACGGGTGGCAGGTCCTGCACTTCGTGCAGCGGGTAGGAGGCGCCTCCCTCACCACCGGGCGATGTGCAGGCGAGAACGAGGCGCCGGACGCGCTTTGCGTGCCGGATGGCTAACTCCTGTGCGACCATGCCTCCGAACGAGACGCCGAGAATATTGGCACTNTGCCAGCCCGTTGCATCGAGCAGGGCTGCAGCATCGTCTGCATAATCGGCCATTGTATAGGGCGTNTCCGGCTTGTCTGTTTGACCCNGACCGCGTTGATCATATGNCAGGGTGTCGAACTGTTTCGGTGCAGGCCCGTCCATGAAATTGGGCTTGTTTCTCAGATCCGAGCCTGTGCCACTGATGAAAAGGAGAGGGTCACCGTTACCTTTTCGTTCAGCATAAATACGCAGACGTGCAGTCTCAATGAAGGGCATGACGGGCGATTCTTTCCTGAATANTGATGAAAAAGCCTAGCAAGTTGGCTGTCTGCCGTCATCGCTTGCGTGACCCGGTGTCGTTGCGCGGGATGTGGGACGTTTTTGATGTTCATAAAGTGTTGAATTGATGATTGCAGCGCCTTATGTGCTAACCTCGCGAAGGAAAACACGCAGAAACCTGCGGAGAAAAGGGAGGCCCCCATGCCGACACCCGCTGAGAAGGTCAAAATCGTCGATCCGGTTTGGGATCGAATGCGGCGTGAAGCGAAAGATATGGCGGCCTCGGAGCCTGTTCNTGCCAGCTTTATTTTTGCGACTGTTCTGAACCATGACCGTCTTGAGGAAGTTCTGAGCTTCCATCTGGCGCGTAAACTCTCAAGTGCTGAAGTCAGTNCCATGGTGCTGCGCGAAGTGTTTGAAGATGCGTTTGAAGCGGACCCGTCGATTATTGANGCCTTCCGTGCGGATACCATGGCGGTGTTCGACCGGGATCCTGCCTGTGATGCGTATTTGCAGCCTTTGTTGTTTTTCAAAGGCTTTAACTCGATCCAGGCGCATCGGATTGCTCATTGGCTCTGGAATGAAGACCGGAAAGCGATGGCATTGTTTATCCAGAGCCGTGTTTCAGAGCTTTATGGTGTGGATATCCACCCCGCCGCACGTATTGGCAAAGCCATCATGATGGATCATGCGACAGGCGTTGTTGTCGGCGAAACAGCGGTTATTGGCGACGATGTTTCCATGCTGCATGGGGTGACGCTTGGCGGGACAGGNAAGACCAATGGTGACCGGCACCCGAAAGTGGGGCGCGGTGTTCTTCTTGGGGCCGACAGCAAAGTAATTGGTAATATCACCATTGGTGATTGTGCACGCGTTGCCTCGGGTAGCGTGGTGCTTGCTGATGTTCCTGCCAATTGCACGGTTGCGGGTGTCCCGGCCAAAGTGGTCGGGTGTGCCGGCTGTCCGGAACCATCGCGTGCGATGAACCAGATTATTGAAGACAAGGATGAGGATACGGACGGCGCGTAATGCGCATGGACCCCGGACCANACCNGGGTGACAGCTTCCGGTCTGATCACAGACAGGTCTGTGTACACGGCCTGACCGTGGTCAGGGCAGCCGATCTCTCAGCGCGTAGAAGAGCATGCCTGCAACAAGTCCTGGGTAACGCAGCCATGTACCTCCGGGGAACTTGCTGGCTTCAATACCAGCCATCAGATTGAAGCGTTCGGGTGAGGCTTTTCCGCCGGCTTCAGCCGCAACAGCTTCAGCAAGAAGTTTGCCGCCCAATGTTGCGATATTCACNCCCTGGCCTGAATAACCGTGCCCAAAGAACAGGTTGGGTGCAAAGCGACCGAACTGTGGCATGCGTTTGAGCGTGATGGCGAGAGTGCCACCCCACGCATAATCGATATGCACATGTTTGAGCTGAGGNAACACGCGCGCCATGGGTTTGCGTACAAAGTTTGCAATGTCACGTGGAAAGCGGCTTGAGTAATTTTCACCGCCGCCAAACAGCAANCGTCCATCGGCTGAGAGGCGGTAATAGTCNATGACAAACTTTGTGTCCTGAACGGCGACGTTATTCGGAATAAGCGTGCGCGCGTCGTCGCCCAACGGTTTGGTTGCGATGATGAAATTGTTGATCGGCATGATGTAGCCGGCGACACGTGGCTCCAGATTTCCCAGATATCCGTTACACGCGAGAATGACCTGCTTGGCTGTGACTGTCCCGTTTGCAGTTTTGAGTTGCGCGGGTTTGTCGTGGGTGANNTCAAGGACTCGNGTCTGTTCGAAGATTTNNGCGCCGTGGGAAATGGCGGCGCGCGCGAGCCCAAGCGCATAATTGAGCGGGTGGAGGTGGGCACCCCCGTCATCCAGAACGCCNCCTTTGTAACAGGTTGAACTTACTTCTTCGCTGATCGCGTCACGGTCNAGGATGCGGAGTTTGTCGTATCCGTATGTGCGGGACATGTGTTCGGCTTCTTTCCGCAGGTCAGGCATGTCGCCTTCTTTCCATGCGGCGTGGAGAATGCCGGGTGTCAGGTCACAGTCGATCTCGTAATCTTTGATGAGGGCGTGGACGGTTGAGACTGAGTCTCGNGCAAGATCCCACATAGCATGGGCACGTGTTTCTCCCAGCATGGCTTCCAGTTCAGCCTGTCCCTTGCGATGGGTCGTCCCCATTTGGCCGCCATTGCGCCCGGAGGCGCCCCAGCCGATACGGGCGGCCTCCAGAACGATGACGCTGAAGCCTTTTTGAGCAAGATGCAGTGCGGCAGAAAGGCCGGTATACCCGGCACCGACGATACACACGTCGCAGGTTTTNTCTTCGGTCAGCCGTGATGTAACCGGTGCGCCTTTGGCTGTCGCGGCATAGTAGGACGCGGGGTGTTCAGTGCCGGCAAAAGCATGTCTGTGGGGCGAAGGCTGGNTCATGCGCCATGATATGCCGCGTTTCAGAAATTTTGCCAGCGGCCTTTGGCAGGATCAGATAACGATATTAAACGTTTCTGCGANCACCGTNTCGGAGAAGGTTTCATTCAAATCCATCGCCGCTTCCCAGGGAGCGGAGTCTTGCGTTTCGGCAAGCTGTTCCACGCTCTCCCACTCGGTCAGGAACATGACTTTCCCGTCTGCATCATGGCGGAATACGCGAGCGGCGATAAACCCATCAGGTGGCGAGCGGTCCAGNTCACGTTCCTTGTATCCCACACTCTGGGAAACAATCGTGTCGGGAGAGGAGGTTGTGTAGGTGACGAGATGGGCAATTGTCATGAAGCGNTTCCTTTGTTTGTTTTCTTCATATCAACATGCGGGCGCGGGAAAAAGGGGTTACCTGTGCCGAAAACAGTAATTGAGCCTGTTCATTGCTGTGCAGGCTCGGCACAATGCGCCAAAGACAAAAGACAAATAATAAGGAGACAGTGTTATGGGGCGTTTGGACGGGAAGGTGGCTCTTGTTACCGGAGCAGCAAAGGGAATTGGTACAGCGACAGCCGCTTTGCTGGCTTCGGAGGGCGCTAAGGTGCTCCTGACCGATATTGACGAGGCCGCTGGTGAAAAGGCAGCGGATCAGGTGCAAAACCAGTCAGGCACGGCCAGTTTTATCGCGCACGATGTGACGGATGAAGCGGCCTGGGAGAGGGTTGTCACGCATGCTGTAGAGACTTATGGCCGACTGGATATTCTGGTGAACAATGCAGGCATTGCGCCCAAAGGAGGCCCGATTGAAGATCTCAGTCTTGAGGACTGGCGCCACGTAACGGCGATTGATCTTGATAGTGTATTTCTGGGATGCAAATACGCGATCCGCGCCATGAAGCAAAATGCTTCAGAGAGCGGTGGTTCCATCATCAATATTTCATCCATCATGGGGCTTGTCGGTCAGGCCAATGCAGCGGCCTATAATGCGGCGAAAGGGGGGGTCCGGTTGTTGACCAAGGTCGCCGCGCTGGAGTGCGCGGAGGCAGGGTATGGTATTCGGGTCAACTCGGTCCATCCGGGCTTCGTCGACACACCACTTGTTCGCAACGCTGTTAGCGATGGTGTTGTCGCGGGGCGTATGGGGAGTGAGAACGAGGCGTTCGAACTGCTGACGATGCTGCACCCGATTGGACGGTTGGGCGTGCCGCGCGACATTGCCAATGCCATCCTGTTTTTGGCCTCGGAAGAGTCTGCGTTTATGACGGGCGCTGAGTTGGTGGTTGACGGTGGTTATACCGCGCGTTGAACGTTGATGATACCGGCTGTCAATGGTGGCCGGTATGATCCGTCATATTGTCGGTTGAAGCGGGTTCCCCCGGTATTGCGTGGCCCGGCTGGTTGGCGGGCGCGCTCAAGGTTACGGGGGCTTTTACCGTCAGATCGCCTGCGTTTTCAAAATGAAGTGTAAGCGACACGGTGTCACCCGACTTTAGCGGAGCCTCCAGGTCGAACACCATAATGTGAAAACCACCGGGCATCAGCGTGACAGACCCAGCCGCCGGAATATCAATGCCGTCCTGGCGGCGCATACGCATAACACCATCTTCCATGATCGAGTTATGGACCTCGACTTTGTCTGCGCCGGGAAGGCTACCGCCGATCAGACGGTCCACGGTGCTGCCGGTATTCATCAGCGTCACGTAGGCTGCAGTATTGCGGTTTGCCCCAAGTGTTGGCCGGATCCATGCTCCTTCAGCGCTGATGTAACTGTAGGCTGGTGTGGTTTCGTGTGCTTCCGTCTGTGGGGAACTGTTTTCAGCTCTGGCCAAGGCGGCGACGGCAGCAGCTGTGATCAGGACAGCGACGATAATGAGCCAGTTGGATGCCTGCTTGTTCACGAACGGTCCTCCCCGGACGGGTAGTGTTTTCAAGATGGAATGGAGCTTTTCACAGATTGGCCTTTCTTCACAACGGGACGAAGCGCCGCAGGTTCGTTTGTTTGGCGGGTTTTTCTGCTGGAGAACGGTCTATTTTCCTGTTTGGTGCTGTTCAATTCAGCTGGTTTGCGCCGGTTGGGGGGAGCCGCTACAACATGCGCATATTCATCGCAGTTCGGGGGAGGCCCATTGGGGCTGTAGCCCGACTGTCTGCGGGGCAGGCTTGCCTCGCGAAAACAACTGGAGATGCCCTCGTGGAAAAATCGGAACTGATCCGCATTCAAACCTACCTTCGTAAACTATTCCGGCTGGACACGATTACGGTTCAAGGTCGGGCGAATAAGGACGATTCGGCTGAAGTTAACATTGGTGATGAGTTTATCGGTGTGATTTTCCGGGACGAGGACGAGGGTGAAATCTCATACGATTTCAACATGGCGATTCTCGAAATCGACTTGCCGCAGGCATAAATGCAGTCGTTTTAGCGGGCGGGTTTCTGCATCTGCCCGCTAACATTTATCGATGGTCTCGCGTTCTTTTGATCGAGGCTACCGCGACGTTTTCGTGCGCGGGTGCCGTTAAGATAGCGTTTGTCCGAGGGGAGTGGGCGTGCGTTAAGATGGACGGCACACATTTATGACAGCATAGAATAACGGCGGGAATTGCCGTAGCGCATCCGTCCTGGTTTTTGGNTTGGTGTGAGAGGGGNGTTTGGGGGGGGCGTGCGCGATGCTGAAGCAGATTGAAAATGTGATGTTCAGGGCGAAGGCTCTGGTGCTTGTGGTGCTGGCGGCGTTCACAATCTGGCTTGGTCTGCATGCGGCGGAGCTTCGTCTGGATGCCGGGTTTCTCAAGCAACTGCCGACAGACCACCCCTATGTCGAGACCTTTATCGATTACAGGGACAAACTNCCNGGTCCCAANGCTGTTATGGTTGCGGTTGAGGCAAAGGATGGCACGATCTGGACCCCGGCGTTCATGCGGGTTCTGCATGATGTCACGGATGATATTTTCTTTCTGCCCGGTGTTTTTCGCGGCTCGGTGAAGTCGATCTGGACACCCAATACGCGCGTGATGCAAATCACCGAAGAGGGGTTTCTCGCTTACAATCTTGTGCCGGCCGATGTCACGCGGGACAATATTGACGAAGAAGCCGTCGCGCGGATCCGGGAAGATGCAGATCGCTGGGGGTTCAAAGGGAACCTTTTTTCCAACGACAGTCGGGCAGCGTTGATCCGTTTTGAGTTGCAGGAAATTCATCCGATCAGTCGGGAGCCGCTTGATTATATCGACTTTGCCCAACGGATAGAGACGAGTATCCGGTCAAAGTATGAAAGTGAGACCGTCAATATCCGTATCATCGGCTTTGCCAAAATGATTGGCGATATAGCCGACGGGGCAGGCGGCGTTGTCTGGTTTTTTGTGATCTCGTTTGTACTGACGACGGCGGCTGTTTACGCCTATTGCCGCTCCGGTGTTTTGACATCGCTGGCTGTCGGATCTTCCCTTGTCTCTGTTGTCTGGCAGTTCGGGCTTCTCAACCTGCTGGGTTATGGTCTTGATCCGCTGGCAATTCTGGTTCCGTTTCTGGTTTACGCTATCGGTGTCAGCCATGGTATTCAGCAGATCAATCTNATTTCNTCGGAGATTGTAGCCGGCGCCACGGCGGAAGGGGCAGCCCGCGCGACGTTNTCCCGTTTGCTCGTGCCTGGCTCCATGGCGCTGGTAACGGACCTTGTCGGGTTTGCCACGCTTTATCTGATACCCGTCCCGATGATCCAGGAGATGGCGNTTGTTGCCTCGGTCGGGGTNGCTCTTAAAATTGTATCAAANCTGATCATGCTGCCGCTGGTGGCAGCATATTTTCCCGTCAAAGCCGGCTATGCGGANCGGGCCGCACAGCTCAGGGCTGGTCGNNTCCGGTTGATGGCGCAACTGGCGCGTATTGCACGTCCGTTCCCGTCGGCTGTCACTCTTGGCCTGATTGGCGTTCTGTTTGTGTTTGCGGTGTATCAGAGCCGGGACCGGCATATTGGTGANGTGCACCCCGGTGCGGCTGAGCTGCGTGCAGACGCNCGCTACAATCTGGACTCTGCATTTATTGTGCAGAATTTTGCCGTCAATCTTGACGTCTTTGTGGTTGTGGTTGAGACGCCGGAGAATGCTTGTATCCGGTGGGACCTNATGAAGCCGGTCGAGATGTTTGGTCTCCATCTGATGAATGTTGATGGGGTTCGCTCCGTTGTCTCGCTGCCGGAAGCCTCCAAGCTTGCCTATACGATCTGGAGTGAGGGCAACCTGAANTTCAAGGAATTNCCNCGCAACCGGTTTACCCTTGTTTTGACAACCCAGGGGATCAGCACCAGTTCCGGTCTGACAGACTACACATGCAACTATCTGAATGTGATTGCCTTTACCGAAGATCACAAGGCGGAGACGGTCAAACGGGTGATCAAGGCGACGGAGGACTGGATCGCGGCTAACAGTGAGGCNTATCCGGAGCACAAATTCCGTCTGGCCACGGGCAATGTGGGACTTATTGCGGCGACGAATGATGTGATTGAAAGCTCTGAATTGCCGATGCTGGTTTATGTTTATGGAGCCATNATTGTTCTTGTTCTGCTGGCTTATCGCGATTGGCGTGCTGTGATCTGCTGCTGTGCCCCGTTGGTTGTCGCAACTTTCCTTGGTTACTGGTTGATGAGCTGGCTGGAGATCGGGCTTAAAATCTCGACATTGCCGGTGCTCGTTCTCGCGGTTGGTATCGGGGTAGACTATGCCTTCTATATCTACTCGCGGCTTCAAATNCATTTGGATGCAGGCCGGGACGTGGTGGAGGCCTTTTCTCTTTCNATGCAGGAAACCGGGATGGCCGTCATCTTTACGGGCCTGACATTGTCGTTGGGCGTTGCAAGCTGGGTGTTCTCTGACCTCAAGTTTCAGGCGGATATGGGNCTGCTGTTAAGCTTCATGTTCTTCGCAAACATGATCGGCGCAGTGACCGGACTGCCGGCGCTGGCCGCTGTGCTGCACCGGTTGTTTCCACGGAAGGTGTCGTAAGTCNTTTACGGATTGGACGGNTCGTCGCCCTTGTTGGCAACGATGAAGCTGTTCACGAGAGCAGTCAGAACACTATCGATGCGATGCCAGTCTTCGAGGTGCGCCCGCTTGTAGCGATAGGTAACGGCCACCTCGTCACTCAGATGAAAAGTTCTGGTGCATGATGGGCTGAACACAATGTCGCTTGCGTTGAAACAGAGCAGAAGAAGCAGGTTCTGGTCCAACTGAGCCGTGAGGAGTGATTGATCCCGGTAGCCTGAGCTGTCGTTGAAATTGTATAGCGCCAGACCGTATGGACCTTCGAGAGGTTCCCGGTTGGTCAGATGGCGCATGTAGATATCATCCAGACGCCGTGAGGCCGGGAGCAGGTCTTTGGCGAGATAGATTTTGAAGTGGATTGCGTCTGCGTCTTCAGCGTTGCTCTCAAAGGCTTCGCGTCTTTCTTGCGAGTAGGGAGAGAGCTCCGGCAGGAGCGCATGCAGGTCTATTTCATCCTGCAGTCCGCCGACCCGCTGCAGCGGATAGCGGGTAAAATTAGCTGGAATCAGGAAGTGCAGATCGCCGATTTCGACATCAACCCGTTCAGTACTTTCGCTGGCGCGTGGATCCAGCCCCAGCAGTTCTGATGGTGTGGGGCCGAAATAGTAATAGACGAAAATCGCTGAGAAGATGATGACCCCTGCGATGACCATCACCGGGATCAACCAGGCTGGTCGCTCCTGTACATATTGATCATTGCTCATGGTCGAATGCTTCCGCTCTTCCCTTGTTTGTATTCTGGGCGCTTGTTCGTATCCCGGCGGGCATCATACCCGGTTCATTGCCTGCTGTCCGTGACCTGATTTGAAACAGGTTTTGTGTCATTCGGGTTTGATGTCTGTTCCTGGTTGGTCGTTTTGGCACGGTCTTCGTTGGTGTGTTCCCTTTCTATTCTCTAACTCGTTGTAATTTCGTATATTTTCCGGCTTTCTGTNTGAGNTTTGCGGCGTTTTGAACTGGTATGACGCTTGCGAAGAGGGTGGCAACCAAAGGGAGCCGCCATCCAATGAGTGTCTTTGCCGTTAAAATGCTGACTTTGCTCGGCTATATTCTTTATGCCGGAGGNCCTGTNGATGCGGTCAGTCTGGCCCTCGGTACGCCGCTTGGGGGCGCACATGATGGTGTTGAGTGTGTGGTGGGTTGTGAAACCGAGACAGTGGCGCGCGTGGTGGCGGGACCGGTTCGTACAGCGCATCTGATCTTGCCGGAAGAGGTCAAAATGCCCCTGCTTCGCTCCTCCCGCACGGAGTTTGGCGCAGAAACCGGGGCTTTCGACGGGGCTGATGCGAGCAATGTCCGCGACACGCAAGAGGGGATGAACGAATGATCATGGCCTATGTCTGGAGTTTGGCGACCGGGATCGTGACAGCAGGGCTTGTCGCCAGCTTTTACCGTCTGATCACCAAGAAACCGCCGAGCTTTCAAATGTGGCAGGAGACCACACTTGGACTGGTTGGTGGCATTGCGACCCTCATTTTTGCAGGACCATCTGTTATTATGCGTAATGCACTGCGTGCGCAGGTTATTGAAAANCGCCCACCTGTCTGGCTTGCNGCGAGCGCGTTTCTGTCGGGTGTCTGGAGCCTTTTTGTCGGGCTTCTTGTTTTGGACATTCTTTTAGCCTGACTGTTAACTCTTTGAAAATCCTAAGAAAACAAAGTCGGGGCAATTTCACCGTGAATACTTGACTATTTGTCAGTCAGTTCCTATTTATAATTCATGCAGCGCAATAACGTTTGCTGCAGTGCAAGATAAATAGGAGTGGTCCCCCCAATGCGCTCTCTTTTTTGGAACTTTACGGCTGTTGCTGCACTTGTCGCGATGGTTGCGGCTTTTGAAACGGGCATGATGGCCCCGCGCGACGCCTTCTTCTCCATCTTTACGCTTGTGACTGTTTATGTGGGCGCGCTNTTGCTTGCCCATGAGAATGAGTCTCTGGGTGATGCGCTCTGGTCCATTTTCTTCAAGCCAGGAACGAGTGTATCGACCATGGCTTATGCGTCCCATCTGGTGGTTGCCGGGTTGGGNAGNCTGGTAGTTGTTCAGACGCTGACTTTTACCTGAAGCGGCTTTCCTTCTTTTTAAAAAAGCCCGCCCTCGTGATTATGCGCAGGGCGGGNTTTTTGCGTTTCCCGGGTTGNTTTCNTTTCAAGCGCGGCGAACCCTGCGGAACGTCNGNCTTGCTCCCATCCCCAGAAAGAGGGTTACGAGNCCTGCGACGATTGCCCATACCCANTGCAACATCATGAGGACGAGGTTGGCGACGGTCTTGAAGGCTCGCAGGCTGGTTTTGCCGGTCAGGGTCATGACGCCACGGGTTTTGGTGCCCAGTTTGCCGCTCATGCGGGTAACACGGCGCAAATCATTGGCGCTTTCCACGCGGGAGAGCAGTCGCACAGATTCTGCCGGNCCGGCGGCCCGCTGAAGGCTTGCCATATCGTCCAGGACCGGTGTGAGCTTNGAGAGATCAAGGGTTTTGCCGAATTCGGTCACGGTACGGCGCGTGGCGCGGTTGTTGGCGAGGTCCGCTGAGCTCAGCGATCGTCGCAAGCGCGAGAAATTGACGCTGGCACGCACCAGGTCTCCGAGCTGGCGCGCAAAGGCGCGGGTCAGCGCACCCGTTCGCTTGGCGATTTTCATCAGCGAGACCCCAACTTTGACGGGGAGGGCGCTGCCGCCAGAGGCGATGGTGGCACCGGTCGCGGCAACACCAACAACGGAAAGTCCCAGGATAAGTTCCGAGTATTCTTCACCTGCTACCAGTTTTGTGCCTTCCTGACCAATATCACGAAGGTCNCCTACAACTGTCAGGTCGGATGTGATGGCCCCCATGAAGCCTGCGGTGTCGGANCCTTCGCCGGTNAGGAAACCTTCAAAAAAACTGCCAGTATCACGCGAGACCCGCAGAAGAAGAGAACCCGCATCAGTCAGTCGCTTTGTTGTTTCTTCAGACAGGGGAATAGACGCGTAGTCTGCGATATCCGCATACATCAGCGCGTCTTCGTATGCNTCCTGATCGAGCGCATCATTGATGGCCAGGTCCAGCTCCTGGGNTGTGACGGTGCTCGCCAGCTCCGCCTTGATAAAGGGGTCAGCCGGGATCAGATCTTCTTCCACCCATTGGTCCAGAAGGCCGTGTTCAAAAGCCAACATAAAGCTGATCGGAAGTGCGATCAGGATAATGAATAGAAAGTTGAACAAGCGCATACCCGGTCCCTTTCGTTGCAGATATCACACGCAGCATGCGTTACTTGGCGCAGGAAGCNAAATGCGCTGGTTAACCTGCGCAGCCGTCATGGTGTTGAAGGAGGCTGNGTGGGGCGGTGTTTAACCGACCGGGCCGCCTCCTTTCCGTCTGATGGCGACCAGAGATGGNCTCGGCGGNATTTGAGGATCAAAATCCGGCCATCGGGTTGCCGGGTCCNGATAGGTCGATTTCCGCTCAAAGCCTGGATAGTCTTCTGTACCATCTGATGCGGGNTGTTGAACGGCGACGAAGAGTGTTTCTCCGTCATCGGCAAAGCAGGGGCCGCACATTTCCGCCCCTATGGGGACCCGNAAAAACATTTGTGCCTGTCCGCGCGCNCTTCCGTCGGTGGAGACAGCCCACAAACCGTCTGCGGAGCCCGATGTTTTTGACCAATACTTCCCCTGATCGGTTGCCACCCACAGGCGGCCTTGCGGGTCTACTGCCAGGTTATCGGGGCAGGCGAACCAGCCATCGTCACTGATGGACTCGTTCCACATCGCCCCGACGGTTGGGTCGGAAGGATCGCCGCAGCGAACAAGCATGTCCCAGGTAAAGTTGGNGGCCGCATGGTTGGCGGCTTCCGGGGTGATTTCCAGAATCTGGCCCCAAAAATTCGGTCCGCGCGGGTTGGTGGCGTCGGTCTGGTCTTCACCACGCTTGGCGTTGTTCGTGAGGGCGACGTAGACCTTGCCGGATTTGACGTTGGGTTGCACGTCTTCGGGACGATCCAGCGGTGTTGCACCCAGCAGATCGGCAGCGCGGCGGGTCTCGATGAGGATGTCTGCCTGGGAGGCAAAACCGTTGTCCGGGGTAAGTGGGCCTTTGCCGAATGTCAGAGGGAGCCAGGTGCCTGTTCCATCTTCGTCGAAGCGGGCAACAAAAAGGGTGCCGTGGTCAAGCAGGTCGCGATTAGCATCGCGATTGTCGGGGCTGACGACATTGTCGCTGACAAAGCGGTACAGATATTCAAACTGCTGGTCGTCGCCCGAATAAACAATGACACGGCCCAGTGGACACATGGCTGTTTCACACCCTTCATGTTTGAAGCGTCCCAGGGCGGTGCGTTTTACCGGCTTTGAAGTGGGGTCGAAAGGATCCACCTCCACAACCCAACCGAAACGGTTGGCTTCGTTCGGTTCCTTGTTGATGTGAAAGCGATCATCGTACAGTCCCCAGGGGTAGAAAGTGCTCGGAATACCCATGCGACCGAAATTTTGTGCTTCCGGATGATTGGTGAGATCTCCCATGAAGTAGCCATGGATGTTTTCCTCCGCCATCAGATATGTCCCCCACGGGGTCATGCCGCCGGCGCAATTGTTGAAGGTTCCAATGACGTTGCGACCTTCCGGGTCACGGGATGTCTGAAGACGGTCGTGTCCCGCAGCCGGGCCACTGATTGTCATGGCTGTTGTTGAGGCCGTGATGCGTCGATTGAAAGGACTATCCGGGACGAGTTGCCATTTTCCGCTCGCATCACGTTTAATTTCGATGATCGAGCCGCCATGCGCTGCCATGGAGATTTCAGCAATTTCCTTGCTGTAGGCCTGGAGCGGGTTGTCGACATTGGCAAACACGGCGTGCATCAGGTCGTCATTGGTGAACTCGTGATTGACGCAAAGAAGTGCATTGTCTTGCAATGGTGTACCGAAGGGCAAAGGTACGAAGCCGACAAAGTCATTATTGTATCCAAACTGCTGGGTCTGTGCATCGGCGGTCTGGTTTTCGGGGTCGAAGGCCGGTGCGCCGGGCAGAACGGGGTCGCCCCAACGAATGAGGATGTCACTTTCGTGGTCAGGCGCAACATGATGATGGCCATCAACACCATGCCCGATTTCAGTAAACCGGAAGGCGGGCGTCGCGCCACAGGCTGCCAGCGAGAGAGGGACAGCCAGTCCGCCAGAGGCGAGGAGAGCGGTGCTTGCGCCAGACTTCAGGAAGCTGCGTCGGCTGACAGATGCTTTCCATATTTCTGTCAGACTGCGCCCGCGCGGGCGTTGGATCGGCTGATCGTCCGTCGCGTCGTATGATGGCTGTGCCGTGTCTCGTTTCATGGTTCTCCCCTCAAGCACCCTGGTGAGGTCACCATACCCTGTCAAACGTGTCGCGGCCATGACATTGGGAAAATTGGGATGTTGGGACATTGGAAGGATCGGGGGCAAGAAGCCGTCGCTCGAAGTCACCGCCCGTGGCAGGGGAGACAGGTGTTCCGGCGCGTGGCATATTCGGGTATCTGAATTTGTACCTTATGATGTGTCTGGAGAGAGAAATGCCCGTTTATGCCCTTGGCGATGTCCGCCCTCAGCTGCCCGCAGAAGGATCTTACTGGATTGCGCCCGACGCGCAGGTGATGGGCAATGTGACCTTGCACAAGAATGCGAGTGTGTGGTTTGCCGCTGTGCTGCGTGGTGACAATGAAATGATCACGATCGGCGAGAATTCAAATGTTCAGGACGGTTCGGTGCTTCATACAGACCCCGGATCCCCACTGACCCTTGGTAAAAACGTGACAATTGGGCATAAGGTCATGCTGCATGGCTGCACGGTTGGTGACAACAGCCTGATCGGGATCGGGAGCATTATTCTTAATAACACGAAGATCGGGAAAAACTGCCTTATCGGCGCGAATACCCTGATCGCGGAAGGTAAGGAGATACCTGATAATTCCATGGTGCTGGGCGCGCCGGGCCGTGTTGTGCGGACACTTTCGGAAGATCAGGCGGCGGGACTGGCGCTTTCTGCGATGCATTATGTTGAAAACTGGCAGCGTTACGCGAAAGAGCTGAAAGTCGTCGGCTGAAGCTGCGTTTCACGGGCGGGGTCGACGTTTCAACCCTACTGCCTCTAGACTTGCAACCGTACAGACCAATGGACAGGGAAGACACAAGTGGCGGATATGAAAGCGCAGGCAGTTGCGGCGGAGACAGACGAAGTTCTTTACCAGGTATCAGATCATGTTGCGACGATTACGCTTAACGCACCCGAGCGGATGAACACGATTTCGCGGACAATGCTCGCGGCCTTGACGGCGCGTCTGGTAGAGGCTGATGAGGATGCCGAAGTCCGCGTGGTTCTGCTGACAGGGGCCGGGCGGGCTTTTTGTGCGGGGCTTGATGTGAAGGCGCAATCGGAGGGTAAAGGGCTGTTGTCGGGCGGTGGTGGGTACAGTGACCTTGATCTGCGCAATACGCCACCCACCGTGCTTCACGCGATGGACAAGCCGACTATTTGTGCCATCAATGGTGGCGCTGCGGGTTATGGGCTTGATACGGCGCTGGGCTGTGATATCCGCCTGATGGCGGATAATGCGAAGATGGCTGCGGCCTTTACCAAGCGAGGACTGGTGCCGGAGTCCGGCGGGACGTGGTTCTTACCCCGCCTGTTGGGATGGTCGAAAGCGGCCGAGCTTATTTTTACCGGTCGCACCTTGTCGGCAGATGAAGCGGTTGAGTGGGGGTTGGCCTCGGAAGTTGTGCCTGGGGCGGAGTTGATGGGGCGTGCGCGCGCGTTGGCCCGGGAGATTGCCGAGAATGCACCGCTTGCGGTGCAAGCCGCTAAGCGGATGATGCGGATGGGGCTGAATGAGCCGTTCCCCGAACATGTACATCATGTTTACCTGCAATTGCTGCCATTGATGCGGACGGAAGATGTGAAAGAAGGTATGCTTTCATTTGTCGAAAGAAGAGCGCCGCAGTTTAAGGGGCGTTGAGTTTTCTCATCTGGTCGCCGGGGCGTTTCAGCCCGCCGGGGAGTTTGTGTTGTATGGCTTACCGGCCTGTTCAATTTGTTGAAACCGGGACCGTGCGAGGTCTAGGCGTGCGAGGTCTAGGCGTACGAGATCCGGGCATACGAGACCTGGGAAGAGCATTTGTTCTGCTCTGGGCCGGGTTGCTGTGGCTGAGCGGGGCGGCGTTCGCCGCGGAGTTTTCCGGGCGTTATGAAGGGATCGGGACGTCAACCGGCATGCGACTTACCTTGCAGGAGGCTGAGGGGCGTGTCGTCGGGCGTTTTGATACGGGGCGGGGTGAGCCTTATTCGCTGAACGGGCGACGTACCGGGGAAGCCGCGCAAGGCTCGGTTGAACGCGGTGAACAGAGCTATTTTTTCCATGTGGAACGGCGACCTTTGGGGTTGCAGTTTTTGCTGATCCCCCACGGCGCTGATGGTGGGCCTGACGTTGCCGGGGCGACGGATTATTCCTTTGTCCAGCAAGGGCTGCAACTGCCTGAACCTTCTCAGTACAAGGCCGCTCCGCCGCGCGGCGTACCTGTTGATATTATCGATTTTATCGACGGTTTTAGAGACTGGTCACCGGCGGATATGGCGCGTGTTTATGCTGGGCTTGATGACCGTTACCGTGAGCTGATTTTGTTGTTTGATCACGCTGCGGCTGAAATGTTGTGGCGAGTCTGCACAATCAAGCCACCGAGTGCTGATTTTACACAGGCCGATCTTGCGCGCCTTCTGGAGCGGCAGGGAACAAATTGTGCAGACTATCTTGCTGCAGTTGATGGAGCCCGGAAAGACGGCTTGTTGGGAGAGTTCGTGCGAAAGGCGAATTTTCAGTTCGAGTTGATCCGGGAGACGGTGAAATGCGACCGCAATCAATCACCTGATACAAAATGTGCGGATGTGGGCGCGATGACGAGTCCGCTCATGTTGCGCTGGCGGCGGGCTGTTGACCTGATGATTGCGCTGGGCGGCGGGCATGAGGCTGTTACCGGTACCCGAGCCGTCGAAGCCCCGGTACCGGCGTCTCGTGCGGCGGCACCGTCCGTTGCCACCAATGCCGCACCGGATGCTCTCACACCAGATGAGGACGCGCCGGTGCCCCTTGCCCCCTTGCGAGGGAGCCTTGTGGGTGTCGATACGGCCCCAGTGCCCTCAGATGTGGAAATGGAATGGGATGGGCCTCTGCCTAGAGGACGACCTGGTGGACGACCGGGAGGACAGGCTGATGCGCAAATGCGTGGGCAGTCGGGCGATGCTTCGCTCCCCGTTACGCAACAGGTGGACAGGGATGTTGTGCCGGATACTCAGGAAGGGCGTTCTGGCGCTGTCATGGCGCCGGTTTCCGATAGGCCGTTCCCGCGTGCCAGACCGGGAAGGTACTAGGCTGTTTAGCGGTTTTTCTAAACCGGCTTACGCCATACCCGGCGGATTTTGGCATCTGTCTCCGGCCCGAAATTGAACCATGCTGTCCGGTCACGGGTGGCATCGGCAACAAAAAGCCCGTCCTGTTTGGAAACAACTTTTGAGAGTTGGTTCAGGATACCGGGTGCCGTGCCTGCGCAATTGATGACCCAGGCATTGTTGGCAACTTTCAACGCGGAACCAAGAGACATGATTGTCTGCTCCAGCGTTGCGCCATGCCGGGACTTGATGTCTGTGATGATGATGAAGTTGGACGTGTCAGGGCGTTTACGCCGATCGATTTGTCCCTTTTTGGAGCCGTATACTGTTTCCCGGTCGCGGGGATGTGAGGGAGTTGAGGCTGTAAAGTTGGCCCGCTCTTCGTCGAAGAAGGCCGCAAAGATCGTCACATTGCGTGCTTCCTGCCAGTCTTCCGATCCTGTCGGTGCAATGACAGAGTGGGCGGCGACACGACCTTCTGCGATGTAGCCTTCCATGGCTTCGTAGGTATACGGGCCGTAAACGTCGTCCCCATATTTCAAAGACCAGTGGCCATCGGCCAATACACGCCCGTCGCCGTCAGGTTGGTTCCCTGCATCCGGGCTTTGTGTCGGCGCGGTGTCTTCCGGTTGACCGGCGCCTTCTTCTGGTGTGGTGGCGTTGTTTTGCATCGGACTGGCCCTGCGGACATGGAAGTGACCCTGAGGTCGGATAGTCAGTGGCACGCGTCTCATCGGTTACGCAGCCACTCTTACACACTTTATGAAGTCCATGGTTTCCAAATCATTTATGGAAAGCATCTAATCCCCTACGTTTTTCGCGGGGGAGTTGCAGGGCGCCCTGCATAAGGGCACATTTTGGCGCAAATGGCTTGAAATCATTCAAATCAGGGAGACCCCGAATGACTGCGTATGAACATTGCACGGCGGAAAAAGATGGCCGGTTGTTGATTGTGACGATGAACCGTCCCGACCGGATGAATTCGCTGCATCCACCTGCAAATTTTGAACTTGAAAAGATTTTCAATGATTTTGCGGAAGACCCTGAGCTTTGGGTGGCGATTATCACAGGCGCTGGGGATCGTGCTTTCAGCGCGGGAAACGATCTGAAATGGACGGCGGAGGGCAAGAAGCTTGAGGTTCCTGCAACCGGGTTTGCAGGCCTTACCGCACGCTACGATCTTAACAAACCGGTTATTGCTGCGGTGAACGGCGTCGCGATGGGGGGCGGGTTTGAGATTGCGCTTGCCTGCGATCTGATTATCGCATCGGAGAAGGCAACCTTTGCGCTTCCAGAGCCCAAGGTCGGACTGGCGGCGCTTGCGGGCGGGTTGCACCGTTTGCCACGCCAAATCGGCGTGAAGCAGGCGATGGGGATGATCCTGACAGGACGTGTTGTGCCCGCGTCGGAAGGCCAGACCCTCGGGTTTGTGAATGAAGTGGTGCCCGCAGGTGACTTGATGGCAACAGCGCGCCGCTGGGCGGAGCAGATTATGGCCTGTAGTCCGATGTCGATCCGGGCTTCAAAAGAGTCTGTCTACAAGGGGCTTGATGAGGCCAATCTTGAGAAGGCGGTAACCGGCCATTATCCGGCCGTCGGTGCTCTCTTCAAAAGCGAAGACCTGGTGGAAGGCCCTCGTGCCTTTGCGGAAAAACGGGCTCCGCAATGGAAAGGCCGCTAAAGACAGACTGGTTTTTTGACGTTTAATGTCAGAATCCGGCCCCGCCGCTCGTTTTGGAATGAGAGGCGGGGCCGGCTCGACAGGATCAGGTCTTTGGGGAAAACCTGATCGGGGAACCTTGTCGCTCTTAAGAGAGCGATGGACGAAGGGCTTCGTCCGCAATCGGTTTCAGCTCGGGGGAGAGCTGCTCCACAACGGGGCGGAAGAATTCCAACACATCCAGTGCGGCACGGTTGCCACCACTTGCCTGGCCTGCACGAACCCAAACATAAGGGTGCTGCTGGGATTGGCGCTTGACCCATGTGTATGGTGTGTCCTGCCAGGCAACGATGCGCCGTGTTTTGTTGTCCAGAACGTATTCGCCCTGATCTGTGACAACGAGAAGCACGGCATGACCATCGCCATTGCGTTCACGTACTACGGAAATCAAAAGCGTGTTGGGAGACCAGCCGCGTTCGATCAGAATGCGCCGCTTCAGAAGAACATAGTCTTCGCAGTCGCCGCTATTATTATCGGGATAGGTCCACCATTCCGGCTTGTTGTACAGATCCGCATCTTCAACTGGTTGTACGGTCCGGTTCACGTGTGCATTGACCTCATCCAGCTCGCGCCATGCCGCTTCTGTCAAGCGATGCGGGCGTGGATTGCTGGTTGAGCCCGTACAATCTGCCGGATATCGCCGGCAGAAACCTACATAGCCCATGGGTGGGGGCGTCTCAGCCCCAACGGGCATTGAGCCCTTGTTCACCACCGGCAGTATCTGCAGTTCAGCATTCGGGGTTTCAAACCCGGAAGGCATGGGCCCGAAAGCGGCCGTTGTGGTGACGGTTGAACTGCAAGCAGCCAAGGATGCTGCAAACAGGAAACTCAAAGAAATACGCAATAAAAACATTTAACTAACCCCAAGCTGTCGAACTTGTTTGGGGACTATCTCAGTAATGTTTTTATGTTGGAGTAATTTTACTTGCCAATATTTAAGTGTATTTGTCTTGTATTGATGTAAAAATTATTTTTTATTTTAAATTACTTTATTTGATTCAAGTTTTAGACAAATAAAAAGCGCGCCACAAAGGCGCGCTGGCGGTTTTCCTGAGGAAATCTCCGGTTGTGACAGGCTTAGCCGTCGATGATGCGCCAGGTGCCGTCCGGCTGGCGACACGCCTGACCGGTGCCGGTTTCTGCACGTCCATCAATATAAATTGTCTGCCTGAACTCACGGCAATTCTGCCCCCCCGCGTTCTGATAAGTGCGTGTGGGGGTGACAGTCCCATAATGGCCGCTGTCTGGATTGTTCCAGGATGCGGCGCGCCCGGTCGGGTATGTTTCCAGGCCGGACTGGGTTGTTGTGTAGAGGGATTGCTGGTCCTGACAGGTCAACCGGGTGGCAACCTGATTGCCCAGCAGGCCGCCTGCGAGGACACCGCCAATTGTCGCGAATGTCTGACCGCTTCCACTGCCGATCCTGGATCCGAGAAACCCGCCAAGCGCCGCCCCGGCAATACCGCCGATGACGCCTTCTGTGCTGGTGGGTGCACAATCAGCCTGTGCATGGTTTGTAGACAGGCAAAGGGCCGCACTGAGCGTCAACGCGGCGAAACCTGTTTTCAGAACAGCTACTTTCATGACCTATCCTCCTGCCATGAGTACGCGTTGTGACGGTCGGTGGTTGGCCGTCACAACACCAGCTTATGCTTTTAGATTGGATTTTGCCACTGGTTCGGGCCAGTCAGGATGCACCGTCGAAAGTTGACGAGTCTGCGGTCAGGTTGGCCTCGATCCGCTCAATGGTCTCCCGGTTCAGTTTTTTCTTGGATGCAGCAAAGGCCGGTTGGGGCAGGGCACCCATTTGCTCTGCAATGCTTGTGGCGCGGGTGAGAAGATCCGCTGCATCCACAGCTTCGTCGAGGAAACCGGATGAGGTTGCCTCGACGGGATTGAAAAGATGAGCATGGACCGTGGCGCGCGGGAGCCATGTTGCAGGCACGCGGTCACGTGCAAAGTCGAGCAGGAACATCGGTGTCGTCATACCAATAGCCACTTCGTTGAGACCAATGCGGAAATCACCTTTTGTACCGACCCGGTAGTCTGCGGCGAGGAGCAACAGACCGCCTGCGGCCAATGCGTGGCCCGTGCAGGCAATGATGACGGGGAGCTTCAATCCGTACAGGCGCGTCAGAAGGTTGGCGCCGCGTGAAACCAAACGTGTCACCTCTGCCGGTCCCCCGGACATGACCGACAGATCAAATCCTGCGCAGAAGCGTTTTTCGCGTCCGCTGATCATGATGGCTTTCGCCTCACTCTCGGCTTTGTCAATGGCGTCGTTCAACGCATCAATCATCGCGTGGCTCAAAGCGTTGGCCTTGCCATCGTCCATATGAAGGTGCGCGACATCGTTCTTCAGTTCATAGGTCAGAATGCTTGCGGTCATCTTGTTCGCTCTCATGTTCATCGGGTGCCATTTCGTGAGAGCTTACAAGGATTGTCGTAAAAAGGGGAGTTACCCATTCTGGCGATCTGAAACTGTGTTGCTTTTGAGCTTTGAACGCTCTGTCAGCGTGGAATGGTGTTCAGAAACTCGATGCCCACACCTTCATATGTGTGGCGTACGACGCGCCCCAACATCCGACCGACCGTGACATGGGTTCCAATGTCGGGACGTGGGCGCACTTGGACATGGGTGCCGGTCATGGAGATGTCGAGAACACGGCATGGCAACCGTTCGTCGCCGCGCGTAATCAGGAAAGCACTCTCTCCTGCGTCGTCGGCAGTCGGGAGGCGGCGTGTGGCAACCCGGCGCTCGTCCGGCTTGGCACCGTTTTCGAGCCAGGCGATCCGCTCCAGCAAACGTTGGCGTTGATTGTCCGGCAGATGGGTTTCTATGGCGAAACCTGTTTCCATCAAGCGGGTGACCTTGCCTTCGAAACGCCCCAGATGGTCCAGGTACGCGATAATCTTGTCGCCGATTGCGGGACGTCCCTGACAGTTGAAAGCGACGCCATTTTCGGAAATATCGAGAACCTGACACGGATATTCGACGCCTGTTGTCACCATCAACCGGCCTGTAGCGTCCACCTGTGTACGCGGTGCGCGACGTCTCTCGGCGCCTTGCGGCTGGTGGGGTGAGTGAGAGGTCGATTGCAGCATGCCCGTTTCAGACTCCGCCGGTGGTGGAAGGGCGGGCGATCCGCCATCCCGATGTTTTCAGGCTATAGCCGGGGAGTTAAAGGTGAATTAGCAATTCGCATTTTGATTGAGCGGCTGATGGCTGGCTTTTGGGCTGGCAGTCGGGGTATAAGGACAGGGGAGGCGGCTTGGAAAGCGGCGGGAAACTGCCATTTGGCAGGGGATGCCGGGTCAAGTTGCTCTATCGCACCGTTGAGAGAGAGGCAAATCCATGTCGGGGACCAGGATGATCGGGCAAGAAAGCATTAACTATAAAACCAAGACGGGTGGAACATTTGTCGCGGCTGGCCGGGCGGTCGTGCTCGCCATGCTTGGCTTTGCTCTTTCTGCGTGTGCGTCTGTGCTGGATGACGCGCGTGATATGCAGCCGCAAGGCACACCGTTTCAACAAGCTCTGCACGCGGGTTATGTCGATCAAGCCATTGTGAGTGAGAGAGAGTGGGGCGATGATACGGGTGCCGATTTTTATGCTGGCCGCGCCATTGAGGCTGGCAAAGGTGTGGATGTTGAGCCATTGCAAGCGCCTGCAACCGCTGGTGCGATCAAGCCTGAACTGGACCAGGCGCGAGGCCGTCTGACGAGTGCGTTTGCCAAGGGAGCGAAGCAGACCCAACCGGACCTTACTGCCCGATCCCAGGTTTCTTATGATTGTTTTGCCCGTGAACTCGCGATGAGTTCTCCGGAAGCACATGTTTATCAGTGTAAATCGCGCTTTTTGACCTTGATGGGTCGGCTTGAAGTGGAGCTGGCACCGGAACCTGTTGCTGTCCGCGCCACGCAGAGCGACTACGTGGTCTATTTCGGGTTTGATGAATGGTTCTTGTCGGCAGAAGCACTGGAAGTGTTGAGTGCTGCCATTGATACAGCCCGCGCTGGCGGGCATGGTAAGATCATTGCTGCGGGCCATACCGATAGTTCCGGTCCGTCCTGGTACAATGATGATCTGTCAGTTCGGCGCGCCGAGATTGTAAAGGTGACACTGGTGGAGATGGGTGCATTGGAGGACGCGGTTGAAGTGATCGGCTATGGGGAATCGCGTCTTGCTGTGCAAACGGGCGATGGTGTGCGTGAACCGCTCAACCGCCGGACTGTCGTGACGCTCGTTCCTTGACCCTGCAGGGTCGCAGGGTTTTCCGGGCGATTGCCGATATCTCTCATGACTGACCGGGAGCGAGGGCGCAGGGAGCTGACGCAGGGGAAGATCGTGTTGATTTGCCCGGCGAAGCACTTTGCGCCAAGCTTGAGGCTTGAAGCGGGGCTTGCGTGTCGCTTTTTGGTCAAAAATCCATAAGGAAGCTCCAGAAAAGCAAAGTTGACGCTTGCGTCATCGAAGTGCGCAATGAAATATAGCGCGCAGATTTCCCGGCTCATCGGGACAAGAGGAAACAGGCCTTCATCATGTGTTGTCGCATGTGAGGTCGATCAAAAGCGGGCCCCCCTTACAAGCCCGTAAAAGCAAACGCCTATAGGAGAACGCCGGGTATGAGTGAATTCGACTACATCATTATTGGGGCAGGCAGTGCGGGCTGTGTTCTTGCCAATCGTTTGTCTTCCGACCCGAAGAACAAGGTTCTTCTGCTGGAAGCTGGCTCCAAGGATAGCAGTGTCCTAATTCATATGCCGGCCGGTGTGGGCGGCTTGATCGGGACGGACAAGGCAAACTGGTGTTATGAGACCGAAGGACAGCCGCATTTGAACAATCGGCGGATGTTCTGGCCACGTGGCAAGGTTCTGGGCGGCTCGTCCTCGATCAACGGCATGATCTACATCCGTGGCCATGCGCGCGATTATGACCATTGGCGCCAGCTCGGCCTTGAAGGCTGGGGCTTTGCGGATTGTCTGCCATATTTCCGTCGCTCGGAAGGCAATGAAAACGGGAATGATGCGTTCCATGGCGGTGATGGTCCTCTTGGGGTATCCAACGCGAAAAAGACCAATGTCCTGTTTGATGCTTTCGTCGAGGCTGGCAAGCAGGCCGGTCATCCGGAGACACAGGACTTTAATGGCGCCCAGCAAGAAGGTGTTGGTCCTTACCAGTTGACGATCAAAGACGGACAGCGGTGCAGTGCAGCGAAGGGCTATCTTGTGCCAGCGCTGAACCGCCCGAATTTGCGCGTTGAAGTGGAGGCGCTCACAACCCGGATCCTGTTTGAAGGCAAGCGTGCCGTCGGCGTTGAGTACCGTCAGAAGGGGAAGCTATTGCAGGCGAAAGCGGGCAAAGAGGTGATCTTGTCCGGCGGTGCGGTCAACAGCCCGCAGACCCTTCTTCTGTCAGGTATCGGGAATGGTGATTATCTGCGCAAGTTTGGTATTGATGTTGTTTCTGACCTTCCCGGTGTGGGGCAGAACCTCCAGGACCACCTGGACGCGACGGTGATCAACGAATGTTTGCAGCCGATATCGTTGCATAGTCAGACAAATCCGATCCGCATGCTGATGACGGGATGCAGTATGTGTTCTTTAAATCGGGCGTGGGAACCAGCAACGGGCTGGAATCGGGCGGTTTTCTGAAAACCCGTCCGGAACTTGAGATGCCGGATATTCAAATCCACTTTGTTGCGGCCATGATGCGGGACCATGCGCGTCAAAAATCTGACCGTCACGGCTTCACCGTGCATGTCTGTCAGCTTCGGCCCGAGAGCAAAGGCTTTGTGGGGTTGAAGTCAACTGATGCGACGGAGCATGCGCTGATCCAGCCAAACTATCTGGCCAGCGAGTATGACCGTAAAGTGATGCGCGACGGGGTTCGTCTGGTACGCAACATTGTAGCCCAGAAGGCGCTGGACCCTTATCGCGGGCCGGAAGTCTGGCCGGGTGAAGAAAAACAGTCCGACGAGGCGATCGATGCCTGGGTTCGGGAGTGTGCAGAGACTATCTATCATCCGGTGGGCACAGCCAAGATGGGCTATGACGACATGGCTGTTGTGGATACCAGGTGCCGGGTTCGTGGGGTTGAGGGGCTGCGTGTAGTGGATGCATCCGTCATGCCTACGCTCGTTGGCGGTAACACGAATGCGCCGACGATCATGATCGCGGAGAAAATTTCTGACGATATTCTTGGTAAGGCTCCTTTGCCTGCAGAAGATGTGCGCATTGCAGAAGATTCGGCAGCAAGCGCGGCCTGACCTTTAAGAAAGTATGAAGATTTGAAGCCGTGGCGTGTCTATTGCGCCACGGCTTTTGTGTTTTTACTTTTCGATAGTCTTTGGTTTTACGAAATGTAAAAAATCTGATGCCAGCATATGTGGATAAATTTTGCGAGTTCACTATATGGTTGCAAGCAGGGACGATACCAAGCGGATGGATATCCAGGCGCTCAAGCTGGCGCTGCAAAACCATGCCCGCTATGTGCGACGTGAGCGTGGCGGTGATCGCCTCAACCTGAGCCACAAGAACGTTGAGTCTGTTCGTTTTGACAAGATGGACTTGAGTGATGCGGAGCTTGTCGGGCTTCGGGCATGCAATGCCAGTTTCGCAGGTACAACGCTGACACGGGCCAATCTGTTTGGAGCAGATTTGACCGGTGTCAATCTGCGCGATGCGAACATGACCCGTGCAGACCTGCGTGGCGCGCGGTTCACACGCGCCAATCTGGAGGGTGCCGATCTCACGGATAGTGATTTGCGTGAGGGGACGATCATGCGTCAATCGTCCGAAGGGGGGCTGTCCTACATTGACAATGGGGATCAGGCGACGCGCTTTGACAATGCCAGTATGCGCCACTCCAATTTGGAGAAGGTACGTATGAACCGGGCCAACGGGTCCGGGACCGACCTCTTTCAAGCCAATCTCAAGGGTGCGCGTCTTGCCGGTTGTGATTTTACCGGGGCAGACCTATCCGGCGCGCTGCTGGACGGGGCTGATCTTACGGACGCCAATCTCTCGCGGGTTAATCTGCGCGGGGCTGAGCTTATTGGTGTTGTTCTGGATGGTGCCTGCCTTGAAGGGGTGGATTTGACAGCGGCTCGTTTTAACAAAACGGAGCTGATGGCTGCAAAGTCCACCGAAGGTGCCATTATGCCGCGATCTGCGGCTGATCTTGGTATTTCGATCGACGAGTTGATGCGTCGGCACAAGGACTGGATGATGACCGGCGGCGCTAAAGGCGAGCAGGCTGTCTTTCGCGGGGTTGATCTGACGGGGTTCATGCACCGAGGGATTGAACTGTCTGCGGCGGAGTTTACCGACTGCATTCTTGCAAGTGCCAATTTTGAAGACGGTATTTTCTCAATGGCTAATTTTTCGGGTGCGATGCTGGTCAATGCAGTTCTGTCGCAGACCGATTTGCGCGGCGCAAAGTTTGAGTGCAGCAATCTTTCCGGTGCGGTTATGTGTGAGGCGGATCTCTCCGCAATGCCGATTGCCGGTGGTGGCGGGCGCACTTGGCCTTCCAACTTTCGAGGGGCCAACCTGACGCGCAGTGATTTGAGCCGTGCCAACCTTTCTCACTGTGACTTTACCGGTGCTGTTCTCAAAGGCGCGGATCTTAGTGCTTCGCTGGTGGTTGGAACGAGTTTTCTCGAAGCAGATCTCAATGGTGCTGATCTGTCAGGGGTTGATTTAAGTTCTTGTGATCTGCGTGGCGCGCGAGGCGTGGCTGCTGCATTGGATACGATGGAAAAGAAAGCCGGCTAACTTTCGTTGCCGGCTTTCAATATTCATTTTGTTTTCTCGATATCCAGACTGGAATCCCGTACCAGCCGTAAATAGGGGCGTTCCGCGTTCAATCGCTGGCGTCTGGTTGCCAGGCTTGAGACCGGTGTGGGGCGGGGTGGCGTGGCCCGGATGATCTTGCCCGCAAAGTCAGGCATGTGGTTGGCGGTCAATGGCGGGGCAAGCGGGATATCGACAGGGTCGGTTCGTTGAATTGTTTCGACCCACTGGCGAATAAGCATATGGTCGCCAACCCAGGGTAGATCATCGACAGGGATGGCCGCACCCAGCACACGGGTGATCGCGCCATTGTCTTGGGCGAGAGGGAGCAGGATCATCTGCATGGAGAGTTGGCGATTGTCTGGCGTTTCGGCGGTGTAATCAATCGTCCCTACAATCCCGCTTCCCGTTACGTCGTTGAGCAGGCTGAGAATTTTCTGCTGGCTGTCGTCTTGCCATAGGGCGGCCATGTTGTGACGCCGGAATTCCATTCCATAGGTGGTACACAAGCCCGTACCGGCCAGGCGAAAGCGATAGGTCCATCTGTCATTACGTTCCAGAATGAAAACGTGTGGCAGAATGTTTTTGATGTCGCGTGGTTCTATCTCGCTCCGCATGGGCGCAGGTCGATCGCCTCTCAGCTCATTCCAGTAATTGAGCAGTGCCTGTACCGTTTGATGTGTCATTCTCATCTTCCTGTCTGGCGGGGTGCTTTGATGGTGTGCCATCGCGGCGCCCGCTTCTCGATCTCGAGACCCCTGAGTCCTGTCATGTTTTGACCCGTGTCCGTGCCGCTCTGAAACAGCCGGTGGAACGCGGATACATTCGAGGTGGAGAAGAGCGAAAAGCGTGCCAAAGTTTAACGGAACGTAAAAACAGGTGCGTCAGCGCGGTAGAGCAAGGTTGAAAACGCAAGGGATGGCGGAGGAATAACCGCGGAATGGCTGTATTTTCTGCCAGGACCAGCACCTGGTGATAGTTGGCACTGTTAATGAATAGAGGAGACCAGCTCTCTCCTGTATAGAGTGATCCCGCTCAAAATGAGCCGCTTTTCCCCTTACTGGAGGAGTATGATTAACGGCACGGGACCTGCAACGGGAGGGGAAACAACCCTCAGAGCGCGCGTAAGCGGGCCAAAACAGCTCTCCGGAGTGCCAAAATGAAACGCTTTTATCTTTTTCTTTTCCTTGGCCTGTTCGCTTTTGCAGCAGGTGCCATTTTCCTGACAGTCGGCAGCGGAACCGCTAATGCCTGTGAGTGGGAAGACCCATGTTGGGAACCAGAGCCCGAGCCGGATCCCTGGGATGATTGTAATACCTGTGACGATGGTGGCGACGTCAATGTGGATGTCGGCGTTGATGTGAATGTTGATGTTGTGAACAACAATAACAACACTAATAACAACACCAATAACAACACGAACAATAATTCCAATACGAATAACAACACGAACAACAACAATGTCACGATCATCAACAAGGTTGATGGTGGTGGTGACGGTGGCGTGAATGTGAACGTGCAGAACGAAGCCATTGCCAATGCGAATGCTGTCAGTGCGGCCACTGCGGCTTCTGCCGCCGGCGGAAGATTGAATGCCAACAATCTGCGCAACAGCATTTTCGGGCCCGAACGCCGGGGCGCAGGTGGCACGATCGTAAATGCAGCGCGTGCGCCTATTACCATCGGTCCATTGCGTGTTGTTGTGCAGGAAGAAAAATCAACGGCGCGCGCTGTACGCGGTGTTTGTGAAGATGCGAAAGGTCTGCAGGAAGCAGCGTATCTGGCGACAGCATCCTCGCAAGTGGATGTGAGCGAGGGCTCGGGCGAACTGATGTTCTGTCAGGCCGGGGACGTTCTGGTTGCGATGATCGGCGAAGTCACGAACGGAAGCTCCGACGTGAACTTTGGTCTGCAGCCACCGGTACAGTGCCTTGAAGGGCAGTCCCTTTACTTCGGTAATGGTGGGCGCCTGGCTTGTGGACCTTCCAGTCAGCCGCATTTTGCCGGCATGTCTGCCCGCGGTGGTGCCCGGTTTGCGGAAGTTTATCTGGTTCGCAAGATTTCAGGTCACTCAACCGAGACAACAGCAAGTTACGGCGCGACGACCTTTAACGGCGGCGTAGGCTACTGACCGGGGTTGGCACTCCAACATCAGCTCTAACGGGTATGGCCTTTTAAGGCTGACCCAGGGGAGTGGCGGATAGGGGGCTCTACGGAGCCCCCTTTTTTTGGCGGGAGATTTACTCGGTCTTCGACGTCAGCAGGATACGTCGCGCCAAATCTGCCCACATTTCTTTTTTCTTGGCTGCGGACAGCTTGTTCTTATCCGACGCACCCGCGCTGCGGGCAAACTCATTCCCAAAAATGGGATTAAGTGCGACAAGCTGATGTAATGCTCCGACGGCAAAACGTGTTTCATCAAGCGATGGGGCTGCTTGGCCGCTCTCTCGGGCGCGGCAGATGTTTTCTTTGTGAATGGACTCAACGATGGGGGTCAATAAGCCAGAGCCTTTGTCTCTCCAACCGGAGAGGTGCAGCTGCAAAGCTAATGTGGCATATCCTTGTTTGGCGTAGAGGTTTTGAAATAGCTCAATCAAGGTATCCAGATCAAACTCGGTTTCTTCCCATTGTATAACAACTTCGCTGATCTGCGTTTTTAATCGCTTGCCTGCGCGGCGCAGCATGGCCTCCAGCAGTCCATCCCGGTTCTCAAAATGATGGTTGATCGCGGCGTCCGTTATTCCAATCGTGTTAGCAACCGCCCTTACTTGAACGGCAGTCGTGCCGCCTTCAATCAGCAGGTGTTCCGCCGCGTCAAGAATAAGAGACTTCGCCTCTTCCTTTGAGCGGCGGATGCGTTTTCCAGGTTGTTTCATATGCGATTCTCAATTTGAGTATTGACGCATATGGGCGCATTTCTGTGTTGTGCTGTCAAATGTACGCCGCGTCCAATCCGGTGCCCCATTCGGCCATCCAGGATGAATATGTTTCGGCGCAGCCTGCCTCATAGATATCGATCAGCTCTGATATGTGATCACCGTCGAAGATGGCAACTTCGTATAATCTGCTGACGATCGCCGGTTGGTTGTCGCGCGAATAGCTGAGTTCGCCGTGGGTAATGACGGTGTTTCCTTCCTGCCTTGGCGTCGACAAAGAGACGATGTTCCTTTTGCAGTGGCGGTCGAAGTTTGCAACGGATTTGGCCATGGCGTTGAGCACGGCTTGTCTGCCGGTGATGGCGCAGTGAAATGGCATGCCCATGACACGATAGGTAATCTCTTCCGATAGAAAGGGAGCAAGTCTCTGCCAATCGTCGCTCTCATATGCTTTTTCGAAGGCGTTGCGTTGTTCAATAAACAGTTTCACAAGGTTCATTCTGTATCTCCTACATTGATTAATCAATGTATAAACACCATTACATTGTTGTGTCAATGTAATGGTGTTTGATGTTGCCGTCGTACATCACTCATTTGTGAGAAGAGTCGGATTGAAAAAATATATGCATCGTGCATATGTTTTCAGCATGAGCATGGAAAACCTTACAAATCAGCTTGGTGCACTGACCCTGGCACTTGCCGACGAGCAGAACCTTATTGTGACAGCCATTGCTGGTGCGAATGTCAGTGCGTCTGCGCTTGTGGTTGTGCTTGGGCTTTATCCCGGCGAGACCATTCGTGATGCGGCGCAAGTGTTGAGCCTCAGCCATTCCGCTACCGTTCGGCTGGTGGACCAGTTGGTCGAGAAAGGCCTGGTGGAGCGGATGACCGGGCAGGACCGGCGGGAGGTGCAACTCAGGTTGACGCGGCGGGGCAAACTTGTCCGGCAGCAGTTGCTAAAGGCCCGGGCTGACCTTTTTGCACGTGCATTATCGCGCTTAACGGCTGCCGAGTTGCGGGTTGCGGAAACTCTTGTCGGTACAATGCTGGCGACAATTACGGAAGACGAGGTGCATGCGGACAGGATTTGCCGTTTTTGCGATGAGGAGGCCTGTGGCGATTGCCCGGTTGAGCACGCACTTGATGATCCTTCTGGTCTCCCTACGGGTGCAAGGTGAAGTTGCTGACGGTGCGACCGACCTATGGCCGTGCAGTTGCGGCGATGATCCTGTCCGCGGCCTGCTGGGGGCTGGCGACGGTCGCAAGTAAAGGTGTACTCGACTATGTGCCGCCCTTCAGCCTTCTTGTAGGGCAGCTAGGTGCGAGTGTCCTCTTCCTCTGGTGTGTTCTTCTGCTTCTGGGGCGGCTTCCCAGGTTCGACCGGGCGGCGCGCCGGGCGAGCCTCGCCGGACTGCTGGAGCCGGGGCTGGCTTACGCGTTTGGTGTGTATGGATTGACACTTACCAGTGCCTCCAACACATCTCTTATCGGGACAACGGAACCGTTGATTATTCTCGTGATCGCCTGGATTTTTCTCGGGCAGCGGACCGGTATTCAAGGCGTGCTTGCTATTTTGACCGCCATGGTTGGCGTGGTTCTTGTCAGTGTATTTGGTGGTGAGGAGGGGCTCCGTTCGTCGTCCAGTATTCTGGGAGACGGGCTGGAAGTGTTGGCGACGGGGTTTGCCGCACTTTATGTCATTGTAACCAGCCGCCTGGTGGTTCAGTTTTCGCCGGTTACGCTTGCTGCTCTGCAGCAGAGTGTCGGGTTGGTTTTCGCTTGCACTGTCTGGATGGTGGCCGTCGGGTTTGGCGCGGAGGAACTGCCGAGCACGCTTTCACCGTTCGTGCTGTTGGTCGTTATTCTATCCGGCATTGTTCAGTATGCGGGGGCATTCTGGTTCTACCTTTACGGGTTGCAGGTTTTGCCCGCGAGTTTTGCCGGTATTTTCCTCGCTCTTATTCCCGTCTTCGGCATCACCGGGGCGACACTCTTTCTTGGTGAGGGGTTGAGCCTTGTTCAATTGGGCGGGTGTCTGATGGTTATTCTGGCGGTGATCTGGTTTACGCGCAGTCGGCCTGTTGTTCAGGGAGATGCCGCCCACACTCATCTCAAACCAACAGAGGTTACCTATGAATAGTCTGTTTGATCGCTTCCACGTTGTGGGACATTTTATTTTGCTTTATGCGCTGGGTGCGTTTTTCATTTTTTCAGGTGCTTTGAAGTTTACCGCCCACGAGGCAGAGGGGATCAGACCGCTGGTGGAAAGCAGCCCTTTCCTGTTCTGGCTCTATATCCCGTTCAGTGTTCAGGCCGCTTCAAACCTTATTGGGGTCATCGAAATTACCATCGGTGCTCTGTTGTTGGCTCGTCGGTTTGCGCCTGTGCTGGCGGCCTATGCGGGGTTGGCGGCGGTAGGCTCTCTTGTCGTGACCATTAGTTTTCTGTTTACGACGCCTGGTTTGCCGGAGGATGCGCAGGGCTTTTTACTCAAGGATGTGTTCTTGTTGGGGATTGCACTTTGGTCGGCGGCTGACGCATGGCGGGCAAGCAGAACATAACCCGACAGGAGGGCGCGGACATAAAAAGAGGGAGGGCAAAGCCCTCCCCAAGTTGCTCTCAACGAACCTTGAAAGCTTGGTAATTCGTGTGCCTCAATTGTAACCGCCGCGAAGCGTGCCGGAGAAAATTGGCTCCGAATAATAGCCGTAGGGGTCGTTCATGACCGGGGCGGCGGTGGTGCGGGCTGCAACTGTCTGCGTCGGTGCTGGTGTTGCATTCTGTGTTGCGTTTTGGGCCACTTGTGCTGCGGCGGGGGCAGCAGGGGCTGATGCTTCAACAGGTGCATTGACACGTGGTGCATTGACACGTGGTGCATTGCGGTGCGGGTTGCGGTAGTTGATTTCGCCCAGCGGGTCCTGACCATTTGAGAAGTTGCGGCAGTCAGCAGGCTGTACACCATAGAGCGGTACAATCATCTCCAGGATCGCACGTTCGATCACCGAGCGAACACCGAGCTGGAGGGGTTCATTGGCACGCTCGCCAGCGCCGATCTCAAACGTGTTGCCGTTCAGGAAGTCGAACACGCCGGCGGAGATTTCCCGGCCGATGATCTGTTTCTGGTAGGAAACAACATGCACAACTTCCAGCGTGCGGCTGTCTACCAGGCGAAGGTCGAGACCTACATTCATCACGAACAGGCGGCCATTGATGGCGGCACTGATGCCTGTTGGGTCAAGGTCGGAGAAACCGGCATTGATACCGCCTGAGCGAATATCGAAGTTCAGCTCGGTGATGCCACCGACCATGTAATAGTCGGAGCCACGGATCGAACCGGCATAGATCTGACGGTATTGCTCGTCCGGGTTTGCATCGCCGATCAGGCGGTCGTTGGCATATTTCAGCTCAAGCTCGGCAACGGATGTATCAAAACGCTCCACCAGCATGACGCCTGCCTTTGAAAGGCCGGAGATTGCCATGAGAGATGCGCCCTGGGTCAGCTTTGCGCCGCCTTCGAGCTCTACCTTGCCGGTATAGTCCTTGATGTTACCGACAGCGATGCGCGGTGTTGCAGCGCTGCCGGACATGCGGCTGCCGATGCAACGAAGAGCGCTGGAATAGGGGGTTTCATTGTTGATCACCGGGGCTGAGCCGATTGGTGTTGTATACCGGCCGTCGCTGCCAGCCGTTGGGCTGATACAACCTGTCAGGGCGAGGCCCAGACCAACAAGTACAGCTGCCTTTTGAAGGCTTTTTTGCTGAATGAGGTGTTTCGCTGTCGTTGAGAACACGAGACTTACTCCGTTACCAAGGTTCGTTGGAGGCGTTTANTTCAAACGCCGTGCCAAAAGNGGCCCGGTTGTTTTTATTTGTCCGGTTGCGCGCTGGTTCCGCNGTGCCTGAGGTCGTTACGGCAGGGGCGGCGTCGAAAATGCCTGCCGGCAGGGCCGGTAGGGCAAGTGCGAAGCTCAATGCTGCTGCAAGGCTCAGGTTATGGATGCGGTTGGCGGTCATTGCTGTTTTCGTTCAATCATTTGTTAGCTTGTCCAGTAAGTAGCAACGGGCATGCCAGCTTTGTTCAAATCTTAATGATTGGGGAAAAACGGCCAAAAATGGCGGGTTTTCGGCTTGTGNGCGTTAAGGATTGGCGTCAGCTGGCCCGAGACGTGCCCGGGCGGGACAGCCAATACGTTAAGGTTTGGCCGGGNGGTGTCTCATCCCGGGACAATTCGTGACGGGAAAGCNGTTCTGTTTGCGAATCCGTCGGGGAGCGGCCACACTCCGCCCGCGATGACGCGAGATATTAGCCAAGGGAGGGCGCTGATCATGGCGGTGCTGGAATTCTACTTCGATTGTTCGAGCCCCTGGACGTATCTCTGTTTCGCCCGGGTGGAGGATATGGTTAAGCGCACGGGNGCTGAAATTGTNTGGAAACCGGTGCTGGTTGGCGGCATTTTCAATGCCGTTAACGATCAGGTTTACGAGACGCGGGCGAACCCGCATCCGGTCAAATCCCGCTACTATCTTAAAGACTTGCAGGATTGGGCGCGGTTTTGCGGNGTGAAGATTGGCCAGCCGCCGGTTTTTCCGGTGCGGGCGGTTGATCCGATGCGGGCAGCGATTGTTGCCGGGGACGAAGGGAAGTTGCCTCCATTTGNCTGGGCGACGTTTGAGGCTTACTGGGGCGCGTTACAGGATATTTCGCAGCCCGACGTTTTGGCGGAGATTTGTACGAAAGCGGGGCTTGATCCTGCCCATGTCGCGGCACGGATCAAGGACGCCGATGTGAAAGACCGTTTGCGCCAGAACACGGAAGAGGTGATTGCCCGGGGTGGCTTCGGGTCGCCCACGATGTTTGTAAACGGAGATGATATGTATTTTGGCAATGATCGTTTGCCGCTTGTAGAGGAAGCACTGAGCCGTGGCTGAATTTGACCAAGACACTGGACGTATGCAGGAACCACCGGCGTTTAACGCGCCTGCCGTTGTCATCGGCCTGATTGGTATGCTGGNAGGGGTGCATGTCATCAGCCTGTTTCTCGACCCATCGGAGCAAAACCGACTGGTTGCGTATTTCGCCTTGAGCCCGGCGCGTTTTGCCCCTTTGCCAACGGGTGAATATCTGCCTTTGCCAGGTGGATTGTTTATCGACCTGGCCGGATTTGTGACGCACATGTTTCTGCATGCAAACTGGACGCATCTGATTTTCAATTGTGTCTGGTTGCTGGCTTTCGGGACGCCGCTCGCGCGCCGTTTTGGTGCGATACGCTTTGTCGTGTTCTTCTTTGTGACGGGTATTGTGGGTGGTCTCACCCATGTGGTGATCCACGCGGGCGAACTGGCTTTTGTGGTTGGGGCCTCCGGCGCGATCTCCGGNCTGATGGGCGGTGCGGCGCGGTTTGTGTTTCTGGGCGATGGACCGCTCGGTCTGATGACTTCCCGCGATCCATCATTGCCCGGCGCGCCGCGGGCGCAAGCCACGATCCTGCGTGCGCTGACAGACCGGCGCACACTTNTGTTTGTTGGTGTCTGGNTGGCGCTTAATCTCGTATTTGGTCTTTCCGGTCTTACGCTGGATGGCGAAACAGTCTCGATTGCGTGGGAGGCCCATCTGGGCGGNTTTCTGGCAGGCCTGTTTCTTTTTGGNNTGTTTGACCCGATGAAACGGTCACCTTCCGGCGGTCCTGGCAATGTCGGTTATGGGAAGTGGCGTGGTGACTAGGATTTCATCCGGCTGCGGAGCGTTGCGCTGGTATTGACATTCTCCATAAAGTAACCATTTACAAAAGGCAGTGGGATGCTGCCTTTTTTGACTTGTTGCCGGAGACCCCCTATGAGCAGTTCGTCAACACCTAATGATCCAGATGTCGAGGATGCTTTTTTTGATGATGAAGAGGTTGGTGGCGAACCTCTTTGGCAGCGGCTTCTTTACATGATCGGATTTTGGATCCTCGGCCGGATCGCGTTTGCTCTTTCCATCGTGTCAGGTGCTGTGCAGCTTGTTTTGCTCTTTGTCACAGGTGAGAAAAATGCCGAGCTCCTGTCGTTCAGCCAGCGCCTGGCGGCCTATACCCGCGAATGCCTTGCCTATATTACGTTCGGCCAGGACGACAAACCATTTCCCCTGGGGCGTTTTCCCGCACGAGAAGATGTGAACGATGACCCGTCATAGGGTTGTATCCGGGCGATCCGGTTTGCAGGTTTACGGTGATACCTGCTGCTTTGACCAATAGGATTTTCCCTTGCCAGTCAAAAGTCCGATCAGGATCGACCTGGTAAGTAACTGGAAGGCGCGCTCTGCGTCTTCGTGGGTGGCATGAAATCCGGCCAGCTCCAGACTGGCGTGACCATGTACCGTCGCCCAAAGCACGGCCGTAATGTCCGCGGGCTTCAAAGCCGGATCGAAATAGGCTTTGGCCTGACAGGCGGCAACGCAATCCTCAATTGACTGATAGGCACGCTGGCGGGCGATCCCGCGCGCAACCGGTTCGTCACTTTGTGTTGTGGCGAGCGGCAATGTCGACGAGATCATGAGCGAATAGTAGGCAGGGAAGGTAAGGGCAAAGCGCCGATATGCGGCGCCCAGACGGGCCAGCCATTCCAGCGGGTTTGCCGGCCTCGGGACACTTTCCTGCATTTGGGCCATGCGCTCATAAGCCTCTTCGTAAAGAGCGGTAATGAGGCCGTCCTTGCCCCCGAAAGCGGTGTAAATCACCATTGTGGAGGTGCCGAGCATGGTGGCCAGCTTTCGCACGGAGAGGCCGTCGGGCCCTGATTTGGCGAGCATTTCGCTGGCTGTATCCAGAATTTCCGAGCGTTGAGCCTCGGCCGAAATGCGTCGGGTTTTCCGTTGTTTTGTGTCCGTGTTCATTTGTGTCTGTGCGCGCTTCTAATTTTGTGCAGGCTTCCCGCTTGTTGAATTATATAACAGTGTTATTTTTATGGCAACGCACTGGGACCTGTCGTTGCCGAGGAGGGCTTTATGACAAAACCATTTCCAAACATAGCTGTGTTGCAGAACAATTTCGCGCCGGTAATGGCTGAATGTGATGCGCCCGATCTGGTGGTGAAGGGTGAAATTCCGGCCAACCTTCATGGGGCTCTTTATCGAAACGGGCCCAATCCGATGTTTCCGCCCATGGGGCATTCTCACCACTGGTTTCTGGGCGAGGGCATGATCCATGCAATCCATGTTGAGGATGGCAAGGCAAGTTACCGCAATCGCTGGGTCCGGACGGAGCAATACAAGCTACAGCGGGAGAAGGGTGAAAGACTTCTGTCCACAAGTTTTGGGGGGCAGTCCGCACCTGGTACTGAAGGGGTGCCGCGCAATGTTGCGAATACCAATGTGGTGGCGCATGCAGGCAAGCTATGGGCGCTGGATGAGGGGTCAAGCCCNATGCTGATGGATATGCGNACGCTTGNGACGGAGGGGTCGTCCACGTTCAAAGGTAAATATTCAGGGCCGATGACGGCGCACCCGAAATTTGATCCGAAGACCGGCGAAATGCTGTTTTTCGGGTATATGGCTGCGGGACCTGGGTCGCCCGATATTTCCTACAATGTNGTGGCGGCTGATGGCACGATGACCCGGACAGAAATGTTCAAGGCGCCTTATGCGAGCATGGTGCATGATTTNATCACCACGGACGAGCATGTCATTTTTCCGATCTTTCCCGCGACTATTGATNTTGAACGCATCATGAAGGGCGGTCCGACNATNGCCTGGGATCCGAGCCAGTCCAGCTGGATCGGGATTATGGGACGGCATGAAAGTGTGGACCGTATCCGCTGGTTTGAGGGCGATCCCTGCTATGTCTATCACCCGATGAACGCCTATACGGTGCATGAGGGCGGGCATACGAAAGTTATTGCCGATGTTATGAAGTATTCGCGCGCGCCCTTGTTCCCNGATGTTGACGGGAANAAGGTGACGGNCCTTGGTACCGAACTTGGGCAATTGGTACGCTGGACGTTTGATCTTGATGGCAATACGAACGGTTATACCGAGACCTTGCTGACCGATATGGGGGGCGAGTTCCCGCGNTTTGATGAGCGGTTTGTCGGCCATGCTTATACGCAAGGTTTCTACGCGACGATGCAGCGGCCGGAAGCACCAGGAGCGCCTTATGATACGATTGTCCATGTTGACCTGAAATCAGGTGCCCGGAAGGTTTGGGAGCCTGGTCCTGGATGTTTCGTGCATGAGCCTGTCTTCGTACCGCGCCATGAGAATGCGGCAGAGGGGGACGGCCATATTGTCTCGCTTGTCTATGACGGCAACAAGAACCTGTCTGATTTTGTTGTGCTGGATACTCAGGACATATCCAAAGGGCCTGTCGGTTCTGCTGAATTGCCCACGCGTGTGCCCTACGGTTTCCACGGTAACTGGGCGAGCTTCTAGGCCGACCACCCAAATGAAGNGCCGGGCCTCAAAGTGAGGCCCGGGAGTTTTGCCGCTGTTATCAGNGCGTCTGCTTAAAACAGNGGCTCGTCGTAGACTTTCCGGCCATCCAGCATCAGGCCTTTGATTGCTGCATCACCGTCTTCGTTGAGTGCAACGATGACGCCGAGCGCGCGTTCATTTCGATATTCTTCAATGTCAGTCCCTGTACCTTCCGGCACGAAATAGCTGTCGATGGGCAAGTTGATAAACAGATTTTTGCAGTCAATGCAGTCCNTGTCGGTGGTGGGATTTTCTCCGCCGTCGAACCAGTTCAGTGTTCCACGGATGACCGCCTGACCGGCTTCCAGTTGCCCGGGTGGGGACGCCAGCACTTTCAGCGGTGTCGCGTAGGGGCTGGTGAGACTGAGAACGATATAGATGTCCTGGTCTGTTTTCAGATTGTCGGCAATCTCCACCTGATCGCTGCGCAATTGTTCCATTTCGTAATTCAGGATCACATAGTCGCCCCGAAAAATGTCTCGAGGATCCACTGGTCTTGTTTTCAGCACGGCCTCTATGGGTGAGTTGAGNAGTCGAACCTGTCCCAACACCATCTGGCTGAGGATGGCGGTCTGGAAGAGAACCGCGACGGTGATACCAATGATGATNCGGGTGCGTGTCATGGAGCGANCTCCTCGGTTGCGNCTGAGGCTGGGGGTGGCGGCAAGGTGCGCTGTCGCATGCGCTGCAGAAGGAAAGCCCCTGCGATCAGAAACACACCACCGATGAGGAAGAAGGCAGCCGTGTCGAGCAGGGTGCCNAAGGTTTCGAAGTAGAGGAAAAGCGCTTCAGCGCCGAATGCCGCAAATCCCAAATTGACCAGAAAGCGGTTGAGTTGTCGTGCCCCAAGTGTCACGAGCCAGATGGAGAGACCGAGAATGAGTGGGGCCATGATCCAGAGCACGGGTCCGCTTTCCTCATTCATCGTGAAGCCAGCGAGGAGCGGCAGCNCGGGAAGAGCCCCGAACGCCAGAATATCCAGCGGTTTCAATTGNGGAATGTTTCTTAAGGCGAAGGTAGCCGCCGCGAGCGTGAGCGGGATGGTGAGTGCAAGAGCTGTGAGTGTCGTGTGGCTTGCAACCAATTCGTCGGCGACCTGAGTGAACCAAAGCACCACAACGACGCTGATCGAGAGATAGGCTTGCGCCGTGCGGGCGAAAGGAAAGCCCGATGCCTCGCCCCAGATGGCAGCAATCCATGCAAGGGTGAGCAGGAAGGTGACGGTTGTGAGTGCTTCCCATGGTCCCAATGCGAACATGTCGGTGAGGACCGGTACATTGCCAAGGAGCCAGGCAAGAAGTCCCAGCATGGTCATATGTTTGGCCGGGGCCCAGTTGATGCGAAATGCGAGGACTGTGGTTGCGAGCCACGGCAAAAGGTACGTGAGCTGCAGTGTCTCAGAGAAGACATCGTTGAAAAACCAGCTGAGGAAAATCAACTGGCTTGCGATCAGCGCTGAACGAGACCGGACCGCCCAGGCCGTGACTGCGGCACCGAGGCCCCATGCCAGCATGCCGGCAGAGAAGTCCGATGGCAGGTGATACATCTGGCCGATCAGCATGATGTTTGCGCCAAAGAGCCCCGTGCCGATGAGAAGCGCTGTCTCGCCGAAACCTGTCCATTTTTTCAAGAGCGTCCAGATGGTAATTCCATAGGTCGCACCCATGGCAGCGAAAAGAAGACCCAGGCGAAGAGCCTTTGACATGTCCTGCCAATTGGCGGCCACAAAAGCCATAGCTGCGAAACCGATCAGAATGGCCCCAAGGATGGAGATAATGGTGGGAAGGCGACTTGCGGCGTGGCCATTATCCAGCGATGCCCGAATAGCGTTTGCGTTGTCACTCGTGACCCAGCCTTTTGCCACCCACTGGTCCAGATCCTGGGTCAGTCGTTTTGTGTAGAGGCTTCCCCACATGTTTTTTCTCCGTCAGCGGAAGAAGGGTGACGCATGCGTCACGCTTTCTATTGGCGTTGTTTTTCTATTCTGACACGTGGTAGGGCCTAATTGTGGCCGAAAACGGCCCGTGTTTACGGTAATTTAAGATGAGGTCTTGCATCGGTGCCTCGTCTCGCACATGATTTTACCCTGTGTGCTCGAAGGTGTGAAAAAAACGAGTTTAGGCTCTTTTTCCATCGAAGGGGCTCGCAAGCCCGCGACAAGACGGGTGGCTCTTCGGCAATCGCCTGACGGCGCGGTTTGGACCCGTGATTGGGAGAATTCGCAATGAACGTTGAGGCCATTCTCAAAGGTAAAGGTGACGATGTCACCACTGTTGATACGTCTACAAAACTTGCCAGGGCTGCGCACCTGTTGACCGAGAAGAAAATCGGGGCACTGGTTGTCATGGATGGCGACCGGGTTCGCGGTATTGTTTCGGAGCGTGATATTGTTCGCACTCTCTCGGTTGCCGGTGCTGAGGCTCTGGACATGGAAATCGGGCAGGTGATGACGCAGAACGTGATTACCTGTACGCGCGAAGACACGCTGGACCAGTTGATGAGCCTGATGACCGGTCGTCGGTTTCGTCATCTGCCGGTTGTTGAAGACGACAAGCTGATCGGCATTGTTTCCATTGGTGACGTGGTGAAGCACAGGCTTGCCGAAACCGAGATGGAAGCGGAGCAGCTTCGGCTTTATATCGCAACAGGTTGAAGCGCTGGCGTTTCAACGCCGCCATTCAATCGCTTCATTGCTTCTTCGATAAAGGGGAGGGCGTGGTTTGCTGCGGCTTCCCCCAGGCTGATCAGTTCTTCTGCCTTGTCGAATTCGATCAGGCTGATATGCCCCACATGTGGTGTGATGATGACATCAGCAGGATCTGCCGCCAATCGTGAGCGCGAGAGCCGGTCCTGCATGATGTTGAGTGCACCGGACATGACGCTGGTGAGGCCCGGGGCGTTCTTTTTTGTTCCCAGAAAATGACGGGCAATTGTACGCTCGGAAGGGGAGACCCGGTTTTTCGTTCTCGCCCACCAGCTGTGCTTGTGTGTTTCGTCATCTGCGGTTTCGTCTGGACGGGTTTTACTGGATACCGGTTCGCCGGACATGGTCTCTACGGTGTGACCGTCAAAAATGTTGGCGGTGCCAAGAGCATCGGCGTTGAGGTTGACGGCGATCACCAGCCGGGCCCCCATCGCCCGACAGGGTGAGACGGGTACGGGGTTGACGAGTGCGCCGTCGATCAACCAGCGACCTTCGTGGGAGACAGGCTCAAACAGGCCCGGCAATGCGTATGACGCGCGAATAGCTTCGACAATTGAGCCCTGGCGCAACCAGGTTTCGTGTCCGGTCGACAATTCGGTTGCGACGGCGATGAAGGTTCGCCCTAGATGCTCGATCTGGACGTCGCCCAGATGCTCCTCCATCGCGCGGGCGAGGTGTTTGCCACCAATGAGCCCTGCACCCCCCAGCCGCAAATCAAGCAGGTTGATGAGTTTGCGGCCGTGGAAAGAAAGTGCGAATTGTTCGAGCTGGCTCAATTTTCCGGCAGCATAGGACCCGCCGACCAGGGCACCGATGGACGTGCCGGAGATAATGTCAGGGGCATAGCCCGCTTTTGTGAGGCCACGCAAAACACCGATATGCGCCCACCCCCGTGCGACCCCAGATCCGAATGCGATACCGATTTTAACTTTTGACATGTTATTTGCCGTTCTGGTGCTCATGCACACTCATCATCAGTGTGACATGGGGATGTTTCTAAATAGGAAAATATAGGTGGGGGTGGCTGACCCAATTAGGATCTGGTCTTGTGCATTCTGTGTCCGTCAGGTTTTGGTCTCGTTCGCAACCCAGGCTGCGAAAGCAGGGGAGGTCTGGATGTCCCGGCTGAGGATCGCCGGCAGTTCATAGGGATGTGTCTTTTCCATATGCTCGATGGCGGCATGCCGGAGATCGGTTCTTGTTTTCGCTGTCAGGTGCCATTCAGCTTCCTCCGCGATTTTCCCTTCCCATCGATATATGCTGGTGATTGGACCCTCAACATGTACACAGGCTGCCAGCTGTAAGTCCACAAGCAATCTTGCCGCACCCAGTGCGTCGTCCCTGTTGTCGTAGGTGGCACTGATTTCAACGATTTCTGCCATCATCAAGCGCTCAGAGTTTTTCCTGATCGCGGACCAGCTTTGCGTCACCCTTTGTCTGGCCGACGGGGGCAGAGCGGTAGAAGCAGGAGCGAAAGCCGACATGGCAGCAGCCGCCGTTTCCCTGGGGTTCGACAATGAGCCAGACCGAATCCTGATCACAATCGGTGCGGATATCTTTCACGATCTGCACTTGACCGCTGGTTGCCCCCTTGTGCCAAAGCTCATTCCGGCTGCGGCTCCAGTACCAGGCTTCGCCAGTCGCGATGGTGCGGGCGAGGGCTTCCTCATTCATCCAGGCCTGCATCAACAGTTCACCGGTTTTTGCATCGGTGGTGATGGCGGGGATGAGGCCGCGCTCGTCAAACTTGGGTGCAAAAAGAAGCCCTTCCTCGATTTCTGATTTCGAGGAAAGGCTTGCAAATGTCGGCAGACTGGTCACGGGGCGCTGCTCCTTTGTTTCGTTGGGAGCGGGTTTCCGTGGCTCGGGGCTTAGTAGCCCCGCAGCATGGTGAGGAAACGCCGTTCCATATTCGGGTCTGTCTTGAAGACACCGGTGAATTGGCTGGTGATTGTTGCAACATCCGGTTTCTTGATGCCGCGTGTCGTCATGCATTGATGCTTTGCTTCGATCAGAATGGCAACGCCTTTTGGTGCCAGAACCCGATTGATGGTCTCTGCAACCTGTGCGGTCATGGTTTCCTGGGTCTGCAAGCGCTTGGCATAGATCTCAATCACACGTGCCAGCTTGGAAATTCCCACCACTTTATTGGTTGGAACATAGGCAATATGCGCCTTGCCCAGGATGGCAACCATATGGTGCTCGCAATGACTTTCCAGATCGATGTCGCGCAGCATGACCATATCGTCGTAGCCTTCGACTTCTTCAAAGGTTTTGCCCAGAACTTCATCCGGATCTTCGTTATAGCCTGCAAAGAACTCTTCATAGGCTTTAACGACACGCTTTGGCGTTTCGAGCAGGCCTTCGCGTTCCGGATTGTCGCCCGCCCATGAAATGAGCGTGCGTACCGCGGCTTCAGCTTCTTTGCGGCTTGGGCGCGCGTCTTGTGAGGCTGTTTTTTTCAAATCTTCTACTACAGAGTTCATGTCCATATGACCAATCTCGTTTGGGGTTTCCCGAACGCTCGTGGTTTTTGCCACGCTGATGTACGTTCGGTTCAAGTCACGATCAGTCAGAAGCGGAATGCTTCCGGCGCTGATCATTTTGCCCATCAAGCACGGGTCTTATGCCATGCTGCAGCTGATGCGACACCGTCTAAAGGATGCATATAGCGTTGCGCAAAAGACCTATCAAGGGAGGTCTTGACCTAACATGTGCAAAGCTTAATGGACCCATGTTCGAGATATTTTAGGATTTGGGGCCCATAAAGGTTGGAAACCCGCCTTTTTGATGTATATCCTCGCAGCAGGAGATTTGGTATGACCTGTCGAAGCTGTAGAAAAATACAAACAGAATCACTGGCTTAGCCAGCTCGCGCCGGTTGCGGGTGGTGGGGCCCGCTTCCCAAGAAGACAGAATTCGCGAGACAGACATGACTGCCAGCTCCCAGCGCACGCTTTACCTGCATAATAACCTGACACGCTCTAAGGACGCTTTTGCGCCTTTGAACCCGGACCGGGTGACCATGTATGTCTGTGGGCCGACGGTTTACAATCATGCGCATATAGGGAATGCGCGGCCGGCGGTTGTGTTTGATGTACTCGCGCGTGTGCTTCGGCACCTTTATCCAAATGTTGTTTACGCGCGCAACATTACCGACATTGAAGACAAAATCATCGAGAAGGCGGCCGAAGAAGGCGTCGAGATTTCTGTAATTACGGAACGCTATGCGGATATTTACCGTGCTGATATGGGCGCGCTTGGGGTTGCCCGGCCTGACATTGAACCGTTGGCGACGGAGACGATTGCTGAAATGGTCGCCATGATGGAGCGGCTGATTGCAGCGGGGCATGCCTATGTGGCGGAAGGCCATGTGCTATTCGATGTGCCAAGCTTCCCTGATTATGGCGCATTGTCGCGCCGGCCGATGGACGAGATGATTGCCGGTGCGCGTGTTGAGGTTGCACCTTACAAAAAGAGCCCGGCGGATTTTGTGCTCTGGAAGCCCAGCAGTGATGCCCAACCCGGTTGGGAAAGCCCGTGGGGGCGGGGTCGCCCGGGCTGGCATATTGAATGCTCGGCCATGATTGAAAAGCATCTGGGCGAGACGATTGATATTCACGGTGGCGGGATTGATCTTCAATTTCCCCATCATGAGAATGAAGTGGCGCAAAGTGTCTGCAGCCATGGCGGGGCGGCGTTCGCGCGCTATTGGCTTCACAATGGCTTCGTGAACATGAACTCGGAGAAAATGTCGAAGTCACTGGGCAATGTGTTGCTGGTGCATGACTTGATTGAGCAGGCACCGGGTGAAGCTATCCGTCTTGCGCTGCTCAACGGCCATTACCGTCAGCCGCTCGACTGGAATGATGATGTCCTGCCACAGGCAAAGGCGATGCTCGACCGGCTTTATGGAGCCTTGAAGACACTTGGCGATGCGGTGCCCGCAAACGGGGACCAGGTGCCGTCAGCGTTTCTCGCGGCGTTGCTTGACGACCTCAATACGCCAAAGGCTTTGGCTGAACTTTTCGCCCTCGCCAAACAGGCAAATGTTGCGACCGACGGGGCGGCGAAAGCCGAACTCAAGGCGGCACTTTTGCAGGCCGGGCATTTGCTGGGGCTCTTGCAGGACGATCCCAGGGCCTGGTTTGAAGGTGGACCTTCTGCTGAAGGGGGGCTTGATGCAGCCGCCATTGAGGCCCAAATAGAGGCGAGGAACGCGGCGCGAGCGGCGAAGGATTTTGCGGAAGCTGACCGTATTCGTGATGAGCTGGCGGCGGCCGGTATTCTGATCGAAGATAGTGCCGGCGGCACAAGTTGGCGCAAAGCCTAGCGCACAAATGACGGGTGTTTGATGCTGGATGACATTTACAATCAGCGGATTTTGAAGCTGGCGGCGGATATTCCTCGTATCGGGCATCTCGACGCGCCGGATGGTGTCGCGAGTGCTGTTTCCAAGCTTTGCGGGTCCAAGGTTACGGTCGAGGTCAAAATGGATGGCGACCGGGTTGTGGATTTTGCCCACGACGTGAAGGCGTGTGCACTTGGTCAGGCCTCATCCTCCATCATGGCGGCGCATGTGGTGGGGTCTACAGCTGAGGAGCTGCATGTGCTTCGCGACACGATGCGCAAGATGCTGAAAGAGGGTGGCGAGCCGCCGTCCGGCAAATGGGTGGATGCAGAAGTGCTGACACCTGTGCGCGAGTATAAGGCGCGGCATGCGTCCACGCTCCTCACGTTTGACGCCACCTGCGATGCGGTCGATCAGGCTTTAGAAGCAAACCGGTGAGCGTCAAATCTAGCTCGGCGACCACTTGCTAAACTTTCGATTCTCATTAATGTTCGATCATCGAGTGGGTGATTGAGGTGTGCGATGAAGAATTCTCTGGTTTTAGCGGTTATATCGCTTGCGTTTCTTGGCTTGGGTGCTTGTGCGACAAGCTCCCTTCCAACGACCGAGGAGCTTAGCCCCACCGAAACGGAAGGTCTCTTGCTGTTTTCTATTTCGCAGCAAGGGTGGAAAATTGCAGAGATTACTGTTTCCTTCAGAGATAGTGATGGCAATAACGTTCGACGTGTCAAAACCGCTGACGGCATACTTGGGCCCGCCTGGAAAGAGAATAATGGCTTCGATTTTCTTTTGAGCGGGGGCGGCGGGCATTTGTTTGCTCTTAGGTTGCCACCCGGCGAATATGAAATCCATCGCTGGTCGGTCAGCACCGGTGTTGCGTCGTATTACCCATCCTCAGACTTCTCGCTTCCGTTTTCTATCAAGCGCGGCAAAAGCACTTATATGGGTGATTTCAACTTCACTATGGGGAAAGGCCACAACCTTTTCGGAATACCAATTCAGTTTCTCGACGACATTGCCTATCTCAATAGTTGGGAGCGGGATTTGAATGCGCTGAGAAGCAAATATCCCTCCATGAATCTGCTTGAGGTCGATTTTTCCGGCCTGGAATTTGGTGTTGATTTGGAGGGGGCCGATGGACCTGATAGAGCTGTGAACATGCCGCCCTATGTCGCTCCCGTCGTACGCTAGCAAATGGGTGCCGCGTCGGAGCGCGGCTGACTGGCGCTCAGCACCATTGTTTCATGTTCCGGATCGTACCCATTCTCTAGCGTCACCCTCGGACTTGTTCCGAGGGTCCAGGCGCGATGCGCGTAGGCTTTTGGACTTGGCTCTGGATTGCCGGAACAAGTCCGGCAATGACGACAGAAAGCAAGTTTTGATGAGGCAAGTTCGTGTTCTACTTTCTTATACTCTCCTCAATTCCAACGCCTGCCGGGCTTCCCGCTA
>PAZY01000029.1 GCA_002715765.1 Rhodobiaceae bacterium
GCTCCGGCCGCAAATGATAACGCCACGCAGGCGGAACAAGCATAAGGAGCGCGGGTCATGGCAGCAAAGAAACAATCCATCACCATCGAACAAACCGGCAGTGCAATTGGCCGCCCGAAGGATCAGCGCCAGACGCTGGTTGGCTTGGGGCTCAACAAAATGCACCGTGTTCGGACCCTTGAGGATACTGCTGCTGTTCGCGGTATGATCCAGAAGGTCGGTCACCTGGTACAGGTCATCGAAGAAGCGTAATGCGAGAGCGCGTTGGGCCGGTTTGGCCTGAGAACGTGATTTGAGGTAAGAAAAATGAAGCTCAATCAGCTTTCCGATAATGCCGGCGCTCGCAAAGCGCGGATCCGTGTGGGTCGTGGTATTGGATCGACCAAAGGCAAGACGGGCGGCCGCGGTGTTAAGGGCCAGACGTCTCGCTCGGGTGTTGCCATTAAGGGCTTTGAAGGCGGTCAGATGCCGCTTTACCAGCGCCTGCCAAAGCGTGGGTTCAAGAACCCGTTCGGGAAGGCCTATAATGCGGTTAATATCGGTCGCGTTCAGGCTGCCGTGGATGCGGGTAAGCTTGATGGTTCCAAGCCAGTTACAGCGGCTGCGCTTGTTGAAGCCGGCGTCGTTACGGGCCTGAAGAAGGACGGTGTTCGTCTTCTGGCAAAAGGTACAATCACTGCAAAACTGCAGTTTGATGTAGCTGGTGCATCGAAAGCCGCGATTGAGGCTGTCGAAAAAGCCGGTGGATCCGTTAAGGTAGCGGAAGCCGCAGCAGCAGCTGAGGCGTAAGCCTGATAGACGGAAGCCAACAATGGCTTCCGTTCAATTCGAGCTCTGGAGTTAGGTGAATGGCCTCTGCCGCAGAACAGCTTGCCGCGAATTTGAATTTCTCAGCCTTCGCGAAGGCTGATGAGCTGAAGAAGCGCATCTGGTTCACGCTCGGCGCGCTGCTGGTTTACCGTCTGGGGACTTATATTCCCATTCCTGGCGTTGACCCTGCAGCATTGGCGGAAATTTTCCGCCAGCAGCAGAGCGGCATCATTGGCATTTTCAATATGTTTTCCGGTGGCGCGGTTGGCCGTATGGCGATCTTCGCGCTCACCATTATGCCGTATATCTCGGCCTCTATTATCATTCAGCTGATGACGACGGTCAGCCCGCATCTGGAAGCTCTCAAGAAAGAGGGTGAACAGGGGCGCAAGCAGATCAATCAGTATACGCGCTACGGTACGGTTTTCCTCGCTGCGCTTCAGGGGTACGGTATTGCCGTGGGTCTGGAAGGTGCAGGGAATGTTGTGCTGGATCCTGGTCTTTTCTTCCGGGCTACGACCGTTATTACGCTGGTTGGCGGTACGGTTTTCCTGATGTGGCTTGGCGAACAGATTACGGCGCGCGGTGTCGGTAATGGTATTTCGCTGATTATTTTTGCAGGCATTGTGGCAGAACTGCCGGCAGCCCTTGCCGGGACGCTGGAACTGGGTCGTCAGGGAGCCTTGTCTACAGGTCTGATCCTGGTTCTTATGTTGATGGTTGTAGGCGTCATTGCGTTCATCGTTTTCATGGAGCGTGCGCAGCGTCGACTGCTGGTTCAGTATCCCAAACGCCAGGTTGGACAGAAAATGTATGGGGGCGATAGCTCTCATCTGCCGCTCAAACTGAATACAGCCGGCGTTATTCCGCCTATTTTCGCATCGTCCTTGCTGTTGCTGCCGATTACGGTTGCCAATTTCAGCTCAGGGCAGGGGCCACAGTGGCTGAACGTTGTGACGGCGTGGCTTGGCCATGGGCAACCGCTCTATATGGCCCTCTATGCCGGCGGGATTGTGTTTTTCTGCTTCTTCTATACAGCGATCGTTTTCAATCCAACGGAGACGGCAGAAAACCTGAAGAAGTACGGTGGTTTTATTCCTGGCATTCGGCCAGGCAAGCGGACGGCGGAGTATATCGACCACGTCTTGTCTCGGCTGACAGTTGTCGGGGCGGCTTATCTGACTTTCGTCTGTTTGCTGCCGGNGATTTTGANCTCTNAGTACAGCATTCCGTTTTATTTTGGTGGTACATCTTTGTTGATCGTGGTGAATGTCACCATGGATACGGTCGCGCAGGTTCAAAGTCATTTGCTGGCGCACCAATATGAAGGACTCATCAAGAAGTCCAAGCTAAGAGGGACGCGTCGGTGAAGCTGATTTTTCTCGGACCACCTGGTGCCGGCAAGGGCACTCAGGCAGAGCGTATTCAGAAATCCCACGGGNTGGTTCAGCTCTCGACGGGCGACATGCTCCGGGCTGCTGTGGCTGCAGGTACCGAGGTCGGGAAACAGGCTGACGCGATNATGAAGCGTGGCGACNTGGTGCCNGATGANGTTGTTGTCGGCATCATTGCCGACCGCACCAANGAGCAGGATTGTCAGAATGGGTACATTCTCGATGGTTTTCCGCGCAACGTAACCCAGGCAAAGGCNCTCGACGAGATGCTNTCAAGCCGGGGGGAGCGCCTGGACGCGGTTGTGGAATTGCGGGTTGATGCCAGCATTCTGTTGTCACGCATCGAGAAGCGGGCAGCAGAGACGGCAGGCGGCGCTCGCGCAGACGATAATGCAGAGGCGTTGAAGAAGCGCCTGAAGGTTTATGAAGAACAGACAGCCCCATTGTCTGGCTATTATCAGGATGCAGGTATCCTGAAGGCGATTGATGGGATGAAGGATATGGATGCGGTGACCGCTGATATTGAGGCGGCCCTCGAACTCAAGGAGACAGACATCGCTGGCTAAGCAGTTGACCGGGAAGGTAAAAAACCTATAATCCCGGCCAGCGCGACGGCAGCTCCAAAGCAAACCATCGGATTCTCTCTGGAAAACAGCAGAAAACTGCGGTATTTCGGCGATAAAGTCCGTGTTTTTCGTTGCGGNACTGTTACAGCGATTCCTTTCGGCAGGAGAAGAACGTGGCTCGTATAGCTGGTGTGAATATTCCCACGAATAAGCGAGTGCTTATTGCGCTCACCTATATNCATGGGATTGGGGATAAAAAGGCCGCAGAAATCTGCGAAAAAGTGGGAATTGCTTCTGAGCGGCGCGTGAACGAGTTGTCCGATGCGGAAGTGATCCAAATTCGTGAGACGATTGACGGAGATTACCTTGTTGAAGGTGACCTGCGTCGTGAAGTCGCAATGAACATCAAAAGACTGATGGATCTGGGTTGCTATCGTGGCCTGCGCCATCGTCGCGGCTTGCCGGTTCGCGGTCAGCGGACGCACACCAACGCTCGGACACGCAAGGGTCCAGCGAAGGCGATTGCAGGCAAGAAGAAGTAAGAACGGGAATTGACGGGTCAGCCCGTTCGACAAAGAAGGTTACAGGATGGCGAAGGAAAAAGCTCGCGTTCGGCGCAAGGAACGGAAGAACATTACGTCAGGTGTGGCGCATGTTAATTCGACCTTTAATAATACGATGATCACCATCACGGATGCGCAGGGAAATGCTATTTCCTGGTCGTCNTCGGGNACGATGGGGTTCAAGGGAAGCCGTAANTCCACACCGTTTGCAGCGCAGATGGCTGCAGAGGATGCTGGAAAAAAGGCTGCGGAGCACGGCATGAAGACCCTTGAGGTTGAAGTGTGTGGGCCGGGATCGGGNCGTGAGTCAGCGCTTCGTGCGTTGCAGGCCAGTGGCTTCACTATTACGAGNATTCGTGATGTGACNCCAATCCCNCACAATGGGTGCCGCCCACCGAAGCGCCGCCGCGTCTAAGGTTGTAACAGGGTGATCTAGGAGCCGGGTGTGTTGATGCCTGGCTTCAGCTTTTGACGGCGNTGCCGTTGCTACGGATCTGGACGATTGGATGGTTCAGAACGTAAGAAAGACATGAGGTTCTACAGGTGATCCAGAAGAACTGGGAAGAGCTGATTAAGCCGACCAAGCTTGATATTCAGGTTGGTCATGATCCTAAGCGTCTTGCAACTGTTGTTGCGGAACCGCTTGAGCGCGGCTTCGGTCTGACGCTTGGCAATGCGCTGCGCCGCGTTCTGCTGTCGTCCTTGCAGGGNGCTGCTGTGACGGCTGTGCATATTGACGGCGTGTTGCACGANTTTTCTTCGATCGCCGGTGTTCGGGAAGATGTGACAGACATCATTTTGAACATCAAGCAGATGGCTCTCATGCTTCATGCTGAGGGCCCAAAGCGCATGATGCTGTCCAAGCAGGGACCGGGCATTGTGACGGCTGGTGATATCGAAGCTGGTTCCGACATTGAGATCCTGAACAAGGATCTGGTGTTGTGCACGCTTGATGAGGGCGCTGATATCCGCATGGAATTCATCGTCGCGAGCGGCAAGGGCTATGTGGCTGCAGACCGGAACCGTCCGGAAGATGCGCCTATTGGTCTGATCCCTGTGGATAGTCTTTACAGCCCGGTACGCCGTGTGTCTTACAAGGTTGAGAACACACGCGAAGGCCAGATTCTGGACTATGACAAGCTGACGGTCCAACTGGAAACAGACGGCTCGATTACGCCGGAGGATGCTGTCGCATTTGCAGCGCGCATTCTGCAGGATCAACTCCAGGTGTTCGTGAATTTTGACGAGCCGAAGGAAGTTGTTGTCGAAGAGCAGCACCCGGAATTGGAATTCAATCCGGCACTTCTCAAGAAGGTGGACGAGCTGGAGCTTTCTGTACGCTCAGCCAACTGCCTGAAAAACGACAATATCGTTTACATTGGTGACCTGATTCAGAAGACCGAGGCAGAAATGCTGCGGACGCCGAACTTTGGTCGCAAGTCGCTGAACGAAATCAAGGAAGTTCTTGCCCAAATGGGGCTCCATCTTGGGATGGAAGTTGCCAGCTGGCCGCCAGAAAACATCGAAGATCTCGCGAAGCGTTTCGAAGATCATTACTGAGTATCACTGACCGCGCCGAGAGGCGCCGTCGCTTGAATGAGGAGAGGGTCATGCGTCACGGGAAAGCCGGCCGCAAGCTCAATCGGACAGCCAGCCACCGCAAAGCAATGCTGGCAAACATGGCCGTTGCGCTGATCAAACACGAGCAGATTGTTACGACACTGCCAAAGGCGAAGGAACTTCGCCCTTATGTTGAAAAGCTAGTCACGCTTGGTAAGCGCGANGATCTGCACGCACGTCGTCAGGCCTTTGCCCGCCTGCCGGAAGAAAAGTGGGCATCAAAGCTTTTTGATGTGCTTGGCCCTCGCTACAAGGAACGNAATGGCGGTTATACGCGCGTTCTGAAGGCCGGGTTCCGTCATGGNGACAATGCACCAATGGCCGTGATCGAATTTGTTGATCGCGACCTTGAAGCCAAAGGCCAGGATTCCGGTCCTGTCATGGTGGATGAGGATGCTCTCGAAACCGCATGAGGTTTTGACACGGTTTGGAATTGGAGGGGCAGAGCGGCGACGTTCTGCCCTTTTCCGTTCTGGTGTTGTCGGTTGGCTTTTGCTNATCAGCTAAANACTTGCGTCAGCACGCAATCATAAGAACAATTGAGACTGTTTTGGGCGAACCGTTAAGGCGGGCGTCATGGTGTGGGAAATGATGGCACAATCCTGGTTTACAACCTTGTGGTGGGGAACAGCAGCTATTCTCGTCGCAGGACTGTTTTTGCTGCTCGATGGTCGTGTGTATGCGGCAGACCGCGTTACTCCAAGCTCGCAAGCCCAGNTCCAACTGAGTTTTGCACCAGTGGTGCGTAGCGTGGCCCCGGCAGTGGTGAACGTCTATTCCAAGCGAACGGTTCAGGCCCANCCTTCAAGCCCTTTGTTCAATGATCCTTTTTTCAAGCAGTTTTTTGGTGACCGGTTCAGTTTCGGGATGCCGCAGGAACGTGTTCAACAATCACTGGGTTCTGGTGTCATTGTCGGGGCGGAAGGGATTATCGTCACCAATAATCATGTTGTTGCCGAAGGNGANACGTTTACGGTAGCGCTGGCTGATCGCCGGGAATTTGAGGCAGAGCTCATTCTTGCGGACGAGCGGACTGNCCTTGCTGTCCTCAAGATCGATTATTCTGGACCGGCGCTCCCGGCCCTGGCTTTCCGAGACAGTGACACGCTGGAGGTTGGGGATCTGGTGCTTGCGATCGGCAATCCGTTTGGTGTGGGGCAGACGGTTACAAGCGGGATTGTCTCTGCACTGGCACGAACGCAGGTCGGTGCGACGGACTATCAGTTTTTTATTCAAACGGATGCTGCCATCAATCCAGGTAATTCAGGTGGCGCNCTTGTGACGACGGACGGCCAGTTGGTCGGGATTAATACGGCTATTTTCTCCCGTTCCGGCGGGTCTGTGGGGATCGGTTTTGCCATTCCTTCAAACATGGTGAGTGCCGTTGTGCAATCAGCGCTTGGGGGGCGTGGTGTCGAACGGCCCTGGTTTGGTGCGTCTTTGCAGGCTGTTACATCCGAGCTGGCAGAAAGCCTGGGGCTTGACCGCCCCGGAGGCGCGCTCGTGCAGCGTACCTATCCTGGAGGGCCGGCCGNNCGCGCGGGGTTGGAAACAGGTGATGTTATTTATGAGGTCGATGGTCTTGAGGTGATTGATCCGCAGGCTGTGCGGTATCGGATTGCGACGAAGGGTATTGGCGGCCGCGTGAATGTTGGATATCGGCGCGGGGCACGTTCACTGTCTGCTCGTCTGTCTTTGGAGGCTGCGCCTGAAGACCCGCCGCGTGAGGTTGCGGAACTGAACGGGCGCCATCCGTTCTCCGGGGCGACGGTTGGCAATTTGTCACCGGCTTTTGCTGATGAACTGCGTCTTGATCCGTTTTTGACCGGTGTTGTTGTTCTGCGGGTTCAGCGCGGAAGTGCGGCACATCGGCTCCGTATTCGACCGGGTGATATTGTGCGGATGATCGGGCGTGAAGAGGTTGCTTCGGTGGATGAATTGAAATCACTGACAGAAGGTCGCCGTGCGGAGTGGGAATTTACGATCGAGCGGGGCGGAGAACGCTTTTCGGCGCGNGTGCGAGGCTGATTTCGTCGCTTTTCCGCCCCTTTTTGTTGATATGAGAGGCTGGCGCGCCGGATGCGAGGCGCGTGCGACCCTAACGTAAAACGTGCTACACCCGGATCATGACGGACTTGTTTCAGACAGATGCTGCCCCGGCGGCCGATGACCGACGCCCGCTTGCGGACCGTATGCGGCCGNCACGTCTGTCTGACATTGTTGGGCAAGATCATCTCATCGGGCCAGAAGGGCCAATCGGCCGGATGGTTGCCTCAGGGCATTTGTCGTCAATCATCCTGTGGGGGCCGCCTGGAACGGGCAAAACCACCACGGCCCGCTTGCTGGCTGATGCTGTCGGACTGGCGTTTGAGCAGATATCTGCGATTTTCTCTGGTGTTGCAGATCTGAAAAAGGTCTTCGAGACTGCCCGTATGCGTCGCACTCAGGGGCGCAGCACGCTTTTGTTTGTCGATGAGATCCATCGGTTTAACCGGGCCCAGCAGGATAGTTTTCTTCCCGTGATGGAAGATGGAACTATTGTACTGGTGGGTGCCACAACCGAGAACCCGTCTTTTGAACTGAATGCCGCGCTGTTGTCCCGGTCTCAGGTCCTGGTGCTCAATCGGCTGAATGATGAAGCGCTTGAGGAGCTTCTGGTGCGAGCGGAGGCATTCTGTGGCATCGACCTGGCGTTACAGACTGACGCGCGTGAAGCGCTTCGTGCAATGGCGGACGGGGATGGACGGTTTGCGCTGAACCTTGTTGAGGAACTGATCGCNCTCGCGCCCCCCGCNCCCCTTGACGTGAATGCCCTGACCAAACTCGTGCAACGCCGCGCTCCGATGTACGACAAGTCACGGGAGGGGCATTACAATCTGGTGAGTGCTCTTCACAAGTCCGTTCGAGGGTCAGATGCTGACGCGGCGCTTTATTGGCTGGCGCGGATGCTGGATGGTGGCGAGGATCCGAAGTTTATTCTCCGCCGGTTGGTACGCATGGCGATTGAGGATATTGGTCTGGCAGNCCCTCAAGCCGTAACTCAGGCGCTGGCAGCCAAAGAGANATATGAATTTCTGGGCAGTCCGGAAGGCGAACTCGCTTTGGCCCAGGCGGTGCTTTATCTGGCGACAGCACCCAAGTCGAACGCGCAATATGTTGCGTTTAAGGACGCGATGAAGGTTGCACGTGAAACAGGGTCGGTCGCGCCGCCTGCCCATATNCTCAATGCACCCACAAAGTTGATGAAAGAGCTTGGGTATGGCGCAGGCTACGCGTATGACCATGACGCACCGGACGGNTTTTCCGGGCAGAATTATTTCCCCGATACGATAACCCGGCAGCGTTTCTACGAACCGGTGGAGCGCGGGTTTGAACGCGATATTGCCAAACGCCTTGCCTATTGGGAGAGGCTCAGACGGGAGAGAAACAGTTGAAGATGTTATTGGCTGTTGCCCTTGGTGGCGCCGTGGGTGCAAGTGGACGTTATCTTTTTGCCGCCCAAGCGTTGCGGCTTATGGGGCCGGGTTTTCCCTGGGGGACGCTTGGGGTCAACATATTGGGTTCTTTCGCCATGGGTGTGCTGGTGGAGATGCTGGCGCTACGGTTCAGTGTATCGCCCGAAATGCGGGTGTTTCTGGTGACCGGGCTTTTGGGTGGTTTTACGACTTTTTCCGCGTTTTCGCTGGACGTGTCGTTGATGATCCAGAAGGGGGAGTTGCCGTTGGCCGCACTTTACGTTGCCGGTGCGGTCACCGGGTCAATTCTGGCTTTATTTTTTGGATTATGGGTCTCGCGGATGGTGTTTGCATGAGTGGTGTTTCCCACATTGAAGTGGTGCGCGGTGATGATGGTGTTCGCATTGACCGGTGGTTCAAGCGGCATTACCCTACTTTGCCGCGCGGACGCCTGGAAAAGCTGTTGCGCACCGGACAGGTGCGGATTGATGGCTCACGGGCGAAAACCAGCACGCGAGTCGAGGCAGGGCAGATCATACGTGTGCCACCGTTCGGGGCGACTACCGAGGTGTCGGAAGATGAGGCGCAGGAGAAGCCGAGCCTGAGCCGGAAAGACACAGCCTTTGTTCGCAGTCTCGTAATTCACAAGGATGCATCCATCATTGTTCTGAATAAGCCGTGTGGGCTGGCCGTGCAGGGGGGGACGCGTACAGAAAGGCATCTTGACGGGATGCTTGATGCGCTGACCTACGACGCGCCGGAAAAACCGCGACTTGTGCACCGCCTGGACCGTGATACGAGTGGCGTGCTTGTGCTCGCCAGGACAAGCGCGGCAGCCGCTAAACTTGGGCGTAGTTTCAAGGAACGGGACACGCGCAAGATTTACTGGGCGCTGACAGTCGGGACACCGCGGCCTGACAAAGGTACTATCCGTATGCACCTTGCCAAACAGGCAGGAAAAAAGGGGGAGCGCGTAACCGGCGTATCCGCCCATGCTGAAGATGCGCAATTTTCAGAAACCCATTTTGCGACGGCGGCACGTGCGGGACAGAAGCTTGCCTGGGTGGTTTTTATGCCCGTAACGGGCCGTACCCACCAAATTCGTGTGCATGCGGCAGAGGCGCTTAAATGCCCGGTTGTCGGTGATGGCAAATATGGGGGGGCTACGGCTCATCCGGGGGGAGAAATCTCAACCTCGCTACATCTTCACGCGCGCTCACTTGAACTTACTCACCCCGATGGCGGGCGGTTTACCATTCAAGCCCCATTGCCCGAACATGTGACCAAGAGCTGGCAATTGCTCGGTCTTGATCAGGAGGATGACGGGAACCCGTTTGAGGAGCTGGAGCTATGAGCAACCTGAAACTTGTTGTCTTTGATTGTGATGGCACACTCGTCGACAGTCAGCACATGATTGTTGCGGCGATGGGGCGGGCGATGACGGCGCATGGGCTGCCCGCCCTGCCACGGGCCACGGTTCTCTCAATCGTTGGATTATCGCTGGAGCAGGCAATTACCAGACTTCTCCCCGCCGAAGACCTGGCCACCATCGCGCTGGTACAGGAAAGCTACCGTCAGGCGTTTTTTCACCTCCGCGATGACCCGGAGCTTCATGAGCCTCTTTTTGAGGGGACACGAGAGGTGCTGGAACAGCTGTCCGCGCGGGATGATGTCTTGCTTGGCGTTGCGACAGGCAAATCGCAGCGCGGGCTTCGCGCAATTCTGGAACTGCATGATATTCGCGACCTCTTTGTGACGTTGCAGACGGCCGACGATCACCCGTCGAAGCCGCACCCTTCGATGATGCTGCAAGCGATGGCTGAAACAGGTGCTCGGCCGGAAAATACCGTGATTGTCGGTGATACCAGCTATGACATGGTGATGGGGCGCGAGGCCCGTGTGCGGCCAATCGGTGTTTCCTGGGGGTATCACGAAGCAGATGAACTTCATGCCCATGGGGCGGAGCTTGTCGTGAACCAGTTTGCAGAGCTTCGTCCGGTACTTGAAAACATGTGGTTGGCAGATATCCAACCGGGCCAGGCTGCTGGTTCCACTCATGGTGGTGGAGGAGAAAAACGATGAAGCGTCCCTCGTGGCCTCTGCTGGCGTTTGGTGGTGCGATGAGCATTCTTCTGGTTGGGCTTGTCGGCCTGACTTTTGTTGATGTGAACCGTTTCAAGCCAGAGATTGAGGCCGCGGTGCAGGAGCAGACCGGACGCAAGCTTACATTGGAAGGGCCGATCCGGATCGGTTTTTCTTTGTCACCCACAATCGTGGCGGAGAATGTTCGGTTCGGCAATGTCGCCTGGGGCACGCAACCGGAGATGATGCGTGCGGCGGAACTCAGCATTGGTCTTTCTATCGTGAATGCTTTTGCCGGTGAGGTTGAGGTATCGCGTGTGGGCGCACAGGGGGTCTCTCTTCTGCTCGAAAGCCATGCGAATGGTGCTGCCAACTGGGATATAGAGACAGGCGGATCTGGTGAAGGTGATGCCGGGGATGAAGATCCTTTCGTCGTGCCATCGCTTGATCTGCGTGATGTGGCCGTTAGCTACCGGGTCGGCCGCACGGGGCAGGTTCTCAAGGCGGCTCTTGACCGGATCGAGCTTCAGAATAGCTTTTCCGGTCTTGGTGTTGAGCTGGAGGGCGAGGTGGAGGGGCAGCGGCTGCTCGTTGCCGGTGGACTGGACGGGGCGCCCGCAGATTTTCAGATCAGCAATCTGATCGTTCGATTTGGCGATATGCGATTTAATGGCGACCTGAGCGCAAAGCGCCCAAACCCTGAAAGCCCTTACACTGTTGTCTCCCATGTTCGGGCCGGGCGTGTGCAGGCGACCGATCTTGTGGAAGCCCTTTTGTCTGACCCGCGTGCGGAAGAAAATGGGGGTGATGATATTGACCTTTCATTTCTGCGGCTCGTGGATGGTGACGTCACTCTGGACATTGAGCGGCTTGATGTGAGACGCGTTGCGCTCAAGCAGATTAGCGCCCGGTTTAAATCCTCGGGCCGGACCGGACAGGCCGAGATTTCGGCTCTCTACGAAGGGAAACGGATTTCGGCTTCTGTTGAGCTGGCCGGGGGAGCTGTGTCGAAAGTCTCGCTCAACGCCGAGCTGGAGGAACTTGATCTTGGCTCGCTGGCGTCGAATGCCGGCGTGAGTGACGGGGTGGTTGCAACCGCAAGAGGTTCCTTCGCATTGAAGACTGAGGGACGAACCCGCTCTGAACTTATGGCGGCGCTCGCCGGGAAGGTTGATGCGCAGGTTTTGCTGGACCGTATCGACCTTGCGTCTTTTGAGGGCGCTGACACAGCCTCCCCTGATGAAGAGGCTGCGGAAGCGGGAGACATATTTGTCTTTGGTAATGAGCCCCTGCCTTTGAACATGATCGACGGCTTTTCAGGCACCCTTGTTGTGACGGCAGAGGAAGTGCGTTATCGCGACCTTGTTGTGACAGGTGTGGAACTTCCCCTTGTCTTTGAAGGACGCCATATTTCATCGGAGCTCAGGGCATTCTACAAAGACCGGGATGTCCGCGTTACGCACAAAGTGATGCTGGATCAGGTGCCCAGATTTGAGTTCGATGTGATCGCAGATGATTTTGATCTGGGTTTATTGCTGAAAGAAATTGAAGCAACGGACCTGATTGCTGTTCGTGCTGATTTTGCGATGCATGGTGTGGCGACCGGATATAGTCCCCGGGAGCTGGCATCCAGTTTTACCGGTGAGATCAACCTTGTGGCTGGTGAGGGGGAAATTGCCTCGGGCGTGGTTGAGCTGATCGCGGCGGACCTTGCTTTTGCGCTTGTGCCAAAGGGAGGCGACAGCGGGGTGGCAAAACTGAGTTGCATCGTGACCGGTTTTCAGTTCGAGAACGGTGTTGGCGATATGCAATCGTTCGCCCTGGTCACCAAACGGATGCGTACTGGCGGCAAGGGTGTGATTGATCTTAATGACGAGAGCCTTGATCTGGTTTTTGTACCCAAGCCTAATGACGTTTCGCTGGTCAGCTTGTCGACGCCCCTTCGGGTGAGAGGAACCTTGTCTGACCCGCGGGTGTCGCCGGACACCGGCGCATTGTTGGTGGATGTGGCAACAGCCGTTGGAGCGGGTATCTTTACCGGCGGGCTGGGTGCGATCCTGCCTTTGCTGAGCGTTCAGAATTTTGATGCGGAGGATGCGGGTGCGTGTCTTTCTATGCTGGAAAGCGGAGAGGGCGCGGGAAAGCGTGGTGGTCTGGTGGGCACTGTCGGGTCGGGTGCCGGACTTGTGAAAGATGGTGCAACCGGTGTTGTTGAAGGTATTGGAGACGTGCTGACGTCACCGTTTAAGTGAGGAAACCATGTCGGACGAGCCTGGCAAGATCCGTGTCAACGAGACGATGGAAGATACAGCAATTACCAAGGGTGGTTCGACGGACCGCTTTGTTTCGCACGCTGGCGGGCACAACAAACGCGCATTGAGAAAGCGTTTTTATGCTTCGGCTGAAGTGAAAGCAGAGGATGAAGCATTTGTTCTGACGCTGGATGGGCGGTCGATAAAAACGCCGGGTCGTGCCGTCTTGATGCTGCCGACCCTTGCGCTTGCAACAGCGGTGGCGGATGAGTGGCTTGGTCAGGGTGAGGAGATTGATCCGGAAACGATGCCGCTCACCAAGATGGCCAATACGGCGATTGACCGGATTTCAGATATCCGCGCGCACGTGGTGGATGAGATCGCGGGGTTTGGGGCATCTGACCTGTTGTGTTACCGGGCCGAACATCCCGAAGCGCTGGTTGCGCGGCAGGCCGGTGCCTGGGACCCTTTGTTGGCCTGGGCCGCCAAAACCTACGGGGCGGAACTGAAGGTCACGCAGGGTATTGTCTTTCAGAAACAGGCGGAGACGGCACTCGACGCCCTGAAGGCTCGTGTTGCGGCTTGTTCTGCTTTTGAACTTGCCGGTCTTCATGAGGCGGTCTCGTTGACCGGGTCATTGATACTGGGGCTTGCCATGCTGGAGCACCATCTGGATGCGGAGCAGGTTTTTGCTGTCGCTCATGTGGATGAAACCTGGCAGGCAGAGAAATGGGGGCAGGATGAAGAAGCTGAGGTCCGGCTGCAGGGGCGCCTGAAAAGCCTTCAGGGAGCAGGGGTTTTTCTCAACTCCCTCTAGGCCGCTACGTCACCCTGACAGGAAGTGCCGACCCGTCGAAATTTCGTTTAAGTCGTTGGCAACTGGAGCTTTTCGGTGCTATTCAAGGCGCCTTATCGTGCCGGGGAGAGGCTTCTTTCCGGGTATCTGCTTCTTGCCGAGGCTATTGTTCACGCAATGTTTCGGGTCTGACCAAAAATCCGGATCGTGGCTCGTATCGGATGGCCACGGATCGAGGGGGACGTCATGAAAGAAATCCTACGCCAGCTGGAAGAGCGGCGCGCGGTTGCCCGTCTGGGCGGCGGCGAAAAACGTATTGATGCCCAGCACGGCCGGGGCAAGCTGACGGCGCGGGAGCGGATCAGTCTGCTTCTTGATGATGGCAGCTTTGAAGAGTTTGACATGTTTGTCGAACATGATTGTGCTGATTTCGGCATGGCAGACCAAAAGGTGCCCGGTGACGGCGTTGTGACCGGCTGGGGCACGGTGAATGGCCGGCCAGTCTATGTTTTTGCCAAAGACTTTACGGTGATGGGCGGTTCTCTCTCCCGAAGCCATGCCAAGAAGATCACCAAGGTGCAGGATATGGCGCTGAAAGTTGGCGCGCCGATCATCGGTCTGTTTGATGCGGGTGGTGCGCGCATTCAGGAAGGCGTGGATGCGCTCGGCGGGTATGGCGAGGTTTTTCAGCGCAACGTGCTGGCGTCCGGCGTCATTCCTCAGATTTCCGTCATTATGGGGCCTTGTGCCGGGGGTGATGTTTATTCACCGGCTATGACCGATTTTATTTTCATGGTTCGCGATACCTCGTACATGTTTGTGACCGGGCCCGACGTTGTGAAGACGGTGACAAATGAGACGGTGACCTCGGAAGAGCTTGGCGGTGCCAGCATTCACAGCACGAAATCTTCCGTGGCAGATGGCGCGTTTGAAAATGATGTTGTTGCCATGACGCAGGTTCGGCGGCTCATTGATTTCCTCCCGCAGTCTAATCGTGCGGAAGTGCCGGAGCGGCCTTTCTTCGATGATCAGGACCGGGTGGAAATGTCACTCGACACGATTATCCCGCAGAACCCGAACATGCCTTACGACATGAAGGAACTGGTTCTGAAGACGGTGGATGAGGGCGATTTCTTCTAGATCCAGGAAAATTTTGCCAAGAACATTATTACCGGGTTTGGCCGTATTGAAGGCCGGACCGTCGGGATCGTCGCAAACCAGCCGATGACGCTTGCGGGTGTTCTGGACAGTGACGCCAGTCGCAAGGCAGCGCGGTTTGTGCGCTTCTGCGATTGTTTTGAAATCCCGATCGTGACTTTCGTTGATGTGCCGGGCTTCTTGCCGGGAACGAGCCAGGAATATGGTGGGCTCATCAAACATGGTGCGAAGCTTCTTTACGCTTACGCTGAAGCAACGGTTCCGAAGATCACCGTGATTACACGCAAAGCATATGGCGGTGCGTATGTTGTTATGTCGTCGACGCATTTGCGCGGGGATATCAACTACGCCTGGCCGACGGCTGAAATTGCTGTAATGGGCGCGAAGGGTGCGGTTGAAATTATCCACCGCAAAGACATTGGTGATGCGGACAAGATTGCTGACCATACGAAGGAATACGAGGATCGTTTCCTCAATCCTATGAAGGCAGCTGAACGTGGCTACATTGATGAAGTGATCATGCCGCATAGCACGCGGCCACGTATTGCGCGCGCTCTTGCGTTGTTACGCGACAAGGAACTCGAAAATCCTTGGAAGAAACACGACAACATTCCGCTTTAAGGGGGCGATCATATGTTCAAGAAGATTCTGATCGCCAACCGTGGCGAAATTGCCTGCCGGGTTATCAAGACGGCGCGCAAAATGGGTATCAAGACTGTCGCTGTCTATTCCGATGCGGACCGCGATGCACTGCATGTTGAGATGGCGGATGAAGCTGTGCGGATTGGTCCGGCAGCGTCATCTGAAAGCTATCTCGTGATGGCGAACATTCTGAAGGCGATCAAAGAAACCGGTGCCGAAGCTGTGCATCCGGGCTATGGCTTCCTATCAGAGAATGCTGCCTTCGCTGAAATGCTGGAGAAGGAAGGCATCGCCTTTATCGGTCCAAACGTCAAAGCCATTCAGGTGATGGGCGACAAGATCGAGTCCAAGAAATTTGCGAACGCGGCAAAGGTCAACACGGTCCCGGGCTATCTCGGTGTCATCAAAGACACTGAAGAAGCGCGGAAGATTGCCGGCGAGATCGGTTTTCCGGTCATGATCAAGGCGTCTGCAGGCGGTGGCGGAAAGGGTATGCGTATCGCCTGGAGCGATGCGGAAGTTGCTGAAGGCTTCCAATCGGCCGTGAATGAAGCGAAGTCGAGTTTTGGTGATGATCGCGTCTTCATCGAAAAGTTTGTGACCGAGCCACGCCACATTGAAATTCAGGTGCTTGCTGACGGCAAGGATGCGATTTATGTGGGTGAACGTGAATGCTCCATTCAGCGGCGTAATCAGAAGGTTATTGAAGAAGCGCCAAGTCCGTTTCTGGACGAAGCAACCCGCAAGAAGATGGGGGAGCAGTCTGTTGCCCTGGCGAAGGCTGTGGATTACCGCAGCGCGGGTACGGTCGAATTTATCGTTGATAAAGACCGGAACTTCTATTTCCTCGAGATGAACACCCGTCTTCAGGTGGAGCATCCGGTGACAGAGTTGATCACGGGGATTGACCTTGTCGAACAGATGATCCGCATCGCTTATGGGGAAAGCCTCAAGATCAAACAGTCTGATGTGAAGTTGAACGGCTGGGCGATTGAGAGCCGGATCTACGCAGAAGACCCTTATCGTGGTTTCCTGCCTTCAACGGGACGTCTTGTCCGTTACAGCCCACCCGCAGAAGGTGTGCTGTCTTCNGGTGCGACGGTACGTAATGATACGGGCGTTTATGAGGGGGGCGAAATTTCGCTCTTCTATGATCCGATGATTGCNAAGCTCTGTACTCATGCGGCAACGCGTGAAGAAGCGATTGACGCGATGTCGGAGGCGCTGGACTCGTTTCATATTGAAGGTATTCAGCACAATATCCCATTCCTTGGGGCTATCATGGAGCATGACAGGTTCCGATCCGGTAATCTGACAACCGGCTTCATTGCTGAAGAATTCCCCGACGGGTTTAGCGGAATAGCGCTNGACGAGGACCGGGCTTGCAAACTTGCGCTGATTGCGACGTTCATGAACGAAATCCATGTGCTTCGCGCGACGGAGATTTCGGGACAGTTGCCCAATCGTCCCCGGTATCTGCCGGATGACTGGGTTGTGTCGCTNGGGCGTGAGCATGCGGTTTATGTGCGGACCGAGCCGGAAGACGATTGTCTGATCGTCATTGTCGAAGATGAGGCTGGCAAGGAGCTGTCCCGCCATGAGGTGGCGAGTGACTGGCGTCCGGGTGAGTTCATCTTTACNGGCGCTATTGATGGCGAACTTATTACGGCGCGGGTTGAGCGGGCGAAAGGTCTGCAGGGGTATAATATCCACTATCGCGGGTCGTCGGTGAATGCGGCTGTCCGGACAAAGAATGCACACCATTTAGTGCAGTTCATGCCGGAGAAAGTTGCTGCNGANACGTCCAAATTCTTGCTTTGCCCCATGCCGGGCCTCGTGGTGCGTATCGATGTTGCTGTCGGTGACGAGGTTAAAGTNGGTCAGACACTTGCCGTTGTTGAAGCGATGAAGATGGAAAACATTCTTCGTGCCGAACGTGACGGNGTTGTNGCCANGGTGGAAGCGAAAGCGGGTGACAGCCTTCAGGTGGATGCTGTCATTATCGAGTTCGAATAAACATCGAACGCGAGTGAAATNAGCCGCGCCCGTCAGGTTTTCATCTGGCGGGCGTTGTGCGTTTCAACTGCTCTGTGCGACACTGGCGGCGGTCACGTTGCCATTATCTGGAGTTTGCCATGTGGAGCCGGGCGTTAGCCATTCTGCCGTCACTTGTCTTCAGCCTGATCTTGTTTACAGGTACTGCTGCGTCTGCGGATGAGGCGACTGTTTCGTGGGAGAGTGGGGATGCGCTTTACCTTGCCGGTGCGAACATCCTTGTCAGCGAAGATGTTGATGACAATCTTCGTGCNTCCGGGGATTCCATTGTTATCGGCGACGATGTCACGGTTGATGGTGATGTCTGGCTTGCCGGTCGTCATATTGTTGTAGATGGCCGGATTGACGGTGACATTGATATTCGTGGTCAGTCTGTTTTGCTGAACGGTCCGATCGACGGGGATGTATCGGTCTGGGGGGTGGACCTGACCCTGGGGCCGGATGCTCTCATTGATGGGGATCTGACGTATTACACGCGCGGTGAGGCGGATATCGCCCGCGACGCAAAAGTTACAGGCGCGACGGAGGCACATTTTTTTGCGGAAGGTGATGAGGCGTCACAAACCATTCAGGATGACTGGCGCCGTGGCTGGGAGCAGGAGCGGGATGGCCGCCGGGTTGTAGAGCTCACATTGCCGGGCGTTGTGGTGCTTGCTTTCTTTGCAGGGCTTGTTGTGTTGCTGGCTGCCGGGTGGAGCGAGAAGGTCAGCGTGGCGGCTATGACCTCGCCTGCGCTTGCTCTGTTCTATGGTTTGTTGTGGATGTTTGGTCTGCCCGTCATTGCAATCTTTGCGGCGGTTACGGTGGTCGGTATTCCGTTTGCGGTGCTTTTGATGCTGCTCTATGGGCTGGTGTTTCTTGCGGGCACGGTTCTGGCGGTGATTGTGGTGGGCCGGTTCGTTATGGGTTTTTTCCGGCTTGATCTGGGGGCGACGCTTGAGCGTTTGCTCGTTGTTGTCACGGGGGCGTTGATCCTGTGGGGTGGGGCGTCTGCGCCGCTCCTGGGCGGGTTTTTCTGGTTTGCCTGTATTGCGCTGGGGATCGGTGCGACGTTGATTGCGGGCAGGGTGCGTTACGAAGCGTCCTGAAACACTTCCCTGAAGGTTTGTTTCATCACGATATCGACCTCAGGTGTTGTGACAAGATGGCCAAGGTCAACAAGGCTGGTGACCCCGTGTTTGGTAACGCCGCAGGGCACAATCCCCGAGAAATGCTCTAGCTCCGGTTCAATATTCAGGCTAACGCCGTGGAATGTTACCCATTTGCGCACGCGCACACCAATGGCGGCGATCTTGTCTTCGCGATCAAGGCCTTTGTCGGGACGGCGCACCCAGACGCCTACGCGGTCATCACGGCGTTCGCCTTTGACGTTGAAGGCGGCAAGTGTCCGTATCAACCATTCTTCCAGATCGTGCACAAAGCCGCGCACATCCGGTCCACGNTTTTTCAGGTTCAGCATGACGTAGCCAACCCGCTGGCCGGGCCCGTGGTANGTGTATTGCCCGCCGCGGCCGGTGTCATAGACAGGAAAGCGTTCCGGTGCCAGCAGGTCTTCGCGCCTGGCGCTTGTTCCGGCTGTATAGGTTGGCGGGTGTTCCAGTAGCCAGACGCATTCCGGGGCGCTGCCTTCGGCAATGGCTGTGGCGCGCGCCTCCATGAAGGCAAGTGCCTCCGGATAAGGGACCGGATGATCGGAAACCCGCCACTCCAGTTCGCTGGTTTCCGTCAAATTTGCTGTTGTCTTGTCGAGATTAACCATACGCTAACCCTAGCATGGAATTCTGGTGGCGATTTCGCGGTCATCGCAAGGGGTGGCCGACCTATGCCTTATTGGGGTGCGACCTTCGTGAACGCTGTTGATAAAGTCTATGTAGAGCTTTCTGTTGTTATCGGCCGTTCTAAAATGCCGATCAACCAGCTTTTGAAGATGGGGCGTGGGGCCGTGATTGAACTGGACGCTCATCAGGATGATGAAGTGTGGATCATGGCCAATAATATCCCCATCGCGAGGGGCGAGATTCTGGTGCAGGAAGACCGGATTGCCGTGACTGTGACCAAGCGCCTCAACCATTCCGATACGATCCGCTAGGCGGCTTTNTGCTCCGGACTGTGGCAGCAGCGCAGGGGGCAGGCTTTTTTCATTTTAATTAACATGATTTTTTGTGAATTAATCTATTTCACGCTTTCATGTTGAATTAATGGGAGAACGNGCTTATCTCTCTGGCCTGGGCCTTGTGCCTGATGCGATAGGTTTGTGTACTTCGACGAAGCGTTTTGTGGAGAGAGCCGAAATGCTGCCCATCCTGATTGATGTGAGCGCGGTCGGACCGGTTATCCTGGTGGGAACCGGAGAGCTGTTGGAGCGCCGTCTGGCACTTCTGGACGCCGCAGGGGCGCAGGTCTCTCTTTACTCGTCAGACCCGCTGGAGGCGCTTCCTGAGGCGGTTCAGGNCCGTCTGGTGGGAGGGTGGCCGCAGGCAGGCGACGTGGCGGGTGCTGCGCTGGTGTTTGGGGCTGGCCTGTCCGAGGCGGACGGTGTGGCTCTCGGAGAAATGGCCCGCGAGCAAGGCACACTGGTCAATATTGAGGATGTGAAACCGCTTTGCGATTTTCATATGCCGTCGCTGGTGCGACGAGGTGATTTGCTGGTGACGGTCTCCACGGGTGGGCGTGCACCAGGACTTGCGCGGAAGCTGAGGCGCTTTCTGGAAGGTTTGTTTGGCCCGGAATGGGCGGGCCGACTGGACCAGGTTGCCGCGCAACGGAATGAATGGCGACAAGCCGGGAATACGCTTCCCGAAGTTGCCCGGAAAACGGATGAATTTGTAGACCAGCAAGGATGGTTGTCATGAGCGTAGTAGAACTGAAAATACCCAGAGGGCGCCCCGCCGCCATGGATTCAGAAACTGTCAGCTCCGCGGAGTTGACGGCGGTGCGTGCACGCAATGAGGGGCTGGTTGGCGGCCCTCTGCTGGAATCGATGATCAAGCAGGAGTTTCCCGGCGAGATTGCCGTTGTTTCGTCGTTTGGTGCGGAATCGGCAGTGCTGTTACACATGGTTGCTGAAATCGACCCAACGGTGCCGGTGATTTTCCTCAATACGGGCAAGTTGTTTGGCGAGACACTTCGCTATCGGGATCGGCTGCAGGAAAAACTTGGCCTGACCGATATCCGGGCCATCGGACCCTTGCCGTCTGACCTGGAGGCCAAGGACCCGAATGGGGTGCTGTGGAACCAGGATGCCGATGGTTGTTGTTTTGTGCGCAAAGTCTTGCCGCTGGAGCGGGCGCTTGCGCCTTTCAGGGCTTCGATTACAGGACGAAAGCGCTTCCAGACTTCCACACGGACGAGCATGCACCCGATTGAGGAAGAGCTGTCGCGGGTTGTGCCCGGCATCACGCCAATTGCCAAAACGCGCTTTAAAATCAATCCCCTTTCATATTGGGGTGAGGAAGAGCTGAATGCTTACCTTGGCGAGCATCGGTTGCCCAAGCATCCGCTGGTGAAAGACGGGTACCGGTCTATTGGTTGTATGCCTTGTACAGACCGGGTGCCGGAAGGCGGGAGCTACCGCGACGGCCGGTGGGCTGGCAAGGACAAGGATGAATGCGGGATCCATGTTTCAACCAATATGGATGGTGACGGGATCTAGGTCAGGCAAAGGTTTCCCGTTTATGCCCGGTTCACAGCTCAGGCTTAACCGGGGGATGTTGCCGGCGGGCGGCGGGTTGAATGTGAGATTTTCACCGGTTTGCCAAGAGAGTGCTTGCCGCCGCGCTGGCGATTTGTTACAGAGCGCCTCACACCAGCCAGTTGATTTGCGGACGTGGCGGAATTGGTAGACGCGCAGCGTTGAGGTCGCTGTGGGCTAACCCCCGTGGAAGTTCGAGTCTTCTCGGCCGCACCACTTCTTATTCGTCTTTAATTCAAATGATCGTTGTATTCTTAAATGTTAATTTCCAGCGGCACTTGAATTGTTTCTATCAACCATAGTTCTGTATTC
>PAZY01000030.1 GCA_002715765.1 Rhodobiaceae bacterium
CTTGCCGTCGAAGCAGCCGCCTTCTACGCCATCCCGTTCCAGAGGGAACATTTGATGGGAATCGCCGATGAAGCGCCTGTCGGGCCCGCCTATGCGGTGAGTGTGACAAGTGCCTATAATTTCGGTCGCGCCGCTTCGATTTATGGCGGCTCGAACGAAATCCAGCGCAATGTCATCGCAAAGGCCGTTCTGGGACTTTGACGGACCATCCGGGCATGCGAAGGGCCGCATCCGGGATGCGGCCCTTTTTTATGTCAGTCCACCAATCCTTCGGTCTCAGGCCGCCTGCGAATAGCGCTTGAGCTGGTGATCGACATTGCCGAACTGGGTGTCGATCATGGTCAGGCGCTTGAAGTAATGGCCGACATTGAGTTCGTCGGTCATGCCCATGCCGCCATGCAGCTGGACGGATTGCTGTCCAACAAAGCGACCGGCCTTGCCGATCTGCACCTTCGCGCCCGCCGCCGCCTTGACGCGCTCGGTCTCGCCTTCGGTGAGCTTGAGGTTGACCATGTAGGTCATCGAGACGGACTGTTCATAGGCCATGAACATGTCGACCATACGATGCTGGAGAACCTGGAACTTGCCGATCGGCACGCCGAACTGCTTGCGGGTCTTGCAATATTCGACAGTGGTCTTGTTCAGCTCACCCATGCAGCCGACAGCTTCGGCGGACAGAGCGGCGATGGCCTGGTCCGTGACTTTTTCGACGAGTGGCAGGCCCTTGCCTTCCATGCCAATCAGCGCGTCGGCGCCGACTTTGACGTTTTCGAAAGTGATTTCCGAAGCACGACGATCGTCACCCGTCGGATAGTCGCGGGTGGAGACGCCAGCCGCGGATTTGTCGACGATGAAGACCGAGACGCCATCACGATCACGCTGGCCGCCAGATGTGCGCGCCGTGACAATGAGCTTCTGTGCCCAGGGCGCCGCGATCACAACGCATTTGAAGCCATTGAGGACATAGCCTGCGCCGTCCTTCTTCGCCGTGGTGACGAGATCGGCGAGGTTGTAGCGACCCTGCGGCTCGGCATAGGCGAAAGCCCAGACGGTTGAGCCGTCGACGATGCCGGGGATGTGCGCTTCCTGTTGCGCCTTCGATCCGCCTTCGCGCAGGAAGCCGCCGGCAAGCACGACCGTTTCGACGAAAGGTTCGACGACGAGGTGACGGCCGAACTCTTCCATGAGGATCATGGTTTCGATGGCGCCGCCGCCGAGGCCGCCAAGCTCTTCCGAGAAAGGCGCGGCGAGCAGGCCAAGCTCGGCCAACTGCTTCCACATCGCCGGGTTCCAGCCGTCGGCCGACTTCACGATCTTGCGCCGCGTGTCGAAGTCATATTTGTCGGCGAGCAAGCTCTGCACCGTGTTGCGAAGCAGGGTCTGCTCCTCGCTGAACGAAAAATCCATTGTCGGCATTCATCCTTGTCTGGTGTTTGTCTTCGGCCTGACAGCACGGTTCCATATGGCCGCTGGTATTCCCGTCAGCCGCCGATCGCGTCCGGCGGTCTCGTCTTGCTGAGGAGGTCCTTGACGATCGGGCCAAGCTCGACCGGATCGAAACGGCGTTTCGGATTGATGGCGGGCCCGCGATGCCAGCGCTCGAAGACTGTCAGCCGCCCGCCCGTCGACTCGAAGACCTGTCCGGTCACGTCTTTCGACTCGCTGCTTCCGAGCCAGACGACGACCGGCGCGATATTGGCGGGATCGCGGGGGTTCCACTCGCCCTCGGGCACCGCCACGGCATAGCCGAGATCTTCCGTCATCCGGGTAAGCGCGCCCGGCGAGATTGCGTTAACGGTGATGCCGTAGCGCGCAAGCTCCATCGCCGCCGTGATCGTGAAAGCGGCAATACCGGCTTTGGCCGCGCCATAATTGCATTGTCCCTGATTGCCCAGCAGGCCCGAGACGGAGGTTGTGTTGATGATGCGGGCGTCGACCGTCTTGCCTTCCTTTACCTGTGCCCGCCAGTAGTTCGCGGCATGGTGAGCCGGGCAAAACGTGCCTCTCAGGTGAACCTTGATGACCGCATCCCATTCGTCGATCGTCATGTTGGTCAGCATGCGGTCGCGCAAAATGCCGGCATTGTTGACGAGCACGTCGAGGCCGCCAAAGGTCGAGATCGCCTGATCGATCATCCGTTTGGCGCCGTCCCAATCGGACACGTCATCGCCATTGGCGACCGCCTCGCCCCCCATGGCCCTGATTTCTTTCACAACCGCTTCGGCGGGTTCGCTCGACCGGCCTTCGCCTGTCCGCTCTCCGCCGAGATCGTTCACCACGACCCTGGCGCCCTGACGCGCGAATTCCAGGCAATGCTCCCGCCCGATACCTCTGGCGCCGCCCGTCACGATAACGACGCGCCCCTTGCACAATCCAGACGTCATTCTTTTTCCCTTCCCGTCATATTTTCTTTTCGCCTTGCCAGTATCTGTCGCGAACCGTCCGCCGCACGATCTTGCCCGTCGTCAGCCGCGGCAGGTCATCCGCGAAATCGACGGATCGGGGGCGTTTATAGGCCGCCAGCCGCGCACCCACGAAATCAAGTATGTCCTTGGCCAGCGCTTCGCCCGGCTCGTAACCTTCATTGAGTTGAACGACCGCCTTCACTTCTTCGCCCCACTCCTTGCTGGGAACGCCGACCGTGGCCACGTCCTTGACCGAGGGGTGCTGAAGAATTTCCTGGTCGATCTCGGCGGGATAGATGTTGACGCCGCCGGAAATAATGACCTCGGCGCTGCGGCCAGTCAGGAACAGGAATCCGTCCTCATCGACATAGCCCATGTCGCCCATGGTGAAGAAGTCGCCCCGGTAGACGCTCGCGGTTTTTTCCGGCGCCTTGAAATATTCGAACCGGCCGGTTTCCGGCGCCTTGAAATAGACGGTGCCGATCTCGCCCCGTGGCAACTCTTTGCCGTTCTCGTCCTGAATCTGCAGAACGACACCCTCCGTCGGCCTGCCCACCGAACCGGGCTTTTCCACCCATTCGTCCGGATGGACAAAGACGCCGCCGCCTTCCGTCGCGCCGTAATATTCAAAGACGACCGGACCGAGCCACTCGATTGTCTCCCGCTTCACATGCACGGGGCAGGGGGCCGCCCCGTGGAGGATCCACCTCAGCGTCGAGATATCGTATTTGGCCCGGACCTCGGGCGGAAGAAGGAGAATGCGGTGAAGCATGGTCGGTACGACATGCGTATGCGTGATGCGCTGTTCATCGACCAGCCGAAGCATTTCCTCTGCGTCCCACTTGTCCATCAGTACCGTGCCGACGCCGGCCGAGAGCGGAAGCAGGAGATTGAGGGACAGCGGCGCCGCGTGATAGAGCGGCCCTGTCACCACAGCCAGGTCCGTGGCGTTGTTGAACCGCGCCGTCTCGACCATCTTGCTGAAAAGCGACGAGGCCGCTGGCGCGCTGCCCCGGTAAACGCCCTTCGGATGACCGGTCGTGCCCGACGTATAGAGCATCTGGCTGCCGATGACAGGATCGTCGATATTCTCGCCGGACTCGCGCGCGACCAGCGCGTCGTAAGGGGCAAAACCCTCGATTGGTCCGCCCACGGCGAGCTTTATGCGCAGACTGGACGCCGCGGTAGCGGCTTGCGTCGCCGAGGGAGCAAGCCGTATATCCGCGATAAAAGCCTTGGCCTCGCAATTGTCCACGATATAAGCGACTTCCGCAGGCGTGAGATGCCAGTTGACGGGAGTCATCCGGAATCCGGCCCGTTGACAGGCCATGACGGTTTCGACGAATTCGGGACGGTTGATGCAGAGCAGCGCCACACCATCGCCGGGTTGAAGGCCCGCGCCTCGCAACACCCTGACCAGCCGGTTGGTCTGTGCATTCAACTCCGAAAAACTGCGGTGGCTTTTCTAAGAGGAAATCGCGAGCCGGTCCGGCGTCTGGGCTGCGTGCCAGGCGACGATCATTCCCTTCGATGCAGCGTCCTCGAACGACAGGCTTGACGCAGCTGTCATGGTTCCTCCCTGAAACGTTTTTCCCCGATTGCCGACTCTAGCGGTCGACTTTGGATGGTTTAATCATCCGTATTTTCCAAAACATTATAATGTTTTTGCGGGAGGCTGTCGATGGCCTGAAAGCCGCCGCGAAATCTCCGGCGCGTGGATAAAAAAGATCAGCTTGCCTCGACGTCAGATGATGCCATCGGCCTTCAGGGCGTCGATTTTGCTGTCGTTGAGCCCAAGCACGCCGCCGTAAATTTCGCAATTGTGCTCGCCGAGTCTCGCGTTGGACGCACACGTCATCTGCGGCGTGCCGTGATACCGCAATGGAGAAAAGCCCCTGCGTTCATAATACCGGAAGCAGCCTGGACGGTGAGTTTTATGGCAAGGATGTCGCGCTCCGCCTTGAGCTTTGTGACCTCGCGGCGAAGCCGTTCGATCTCCAGCTGTTCGGGCTTTATCTGCCCATGGCCGGGAAAGACATGCGACGGATCGACCGCCTCGTCCCTGATCAGCTTCACCGTCTCAAGCTTGGACTCGCGGCTGAATATCCTGCGTCCCATAGTCCACCTCCGGTTCCATCATGACACCTTAACTTCGTGTCCGTGAAATCGGCAGCAGTCCAGATTGTGGATGTTCTTGAGGGATCGCAACCTGCCTTTGTGAAGCAGCGTCTCAAGTGTCGGATAAGATAAGCTGCCGGTGATCTGGCCAAGGATAGGGCAAATCGTATCATTCTTCCGCACATAGGCGACAATTGAGTCGTCAAAATGCATGTCGCGATTGAGACTGCATAAAGTCAACCTTTTCAAAACCGCAGAAAAGTGACGGTAGATTTGACGGTATTCGGAAAATCAATAAAAAATATTCAATAGAAAGATCAATATGTTACAATTTCAATTGATCATTGAGTGGGAATAAGGCTGGCGAAGCCACCTGTGTCCCGTTGCTTGGGCGCGCGCGGCACGCGTTACTCGCTTGCGCGGCGGCGCCCGCCGGGCACGGCAAACTCAAGCCGAAGACCACTTGGCCCTTTGACCATCATATGAATGGTGGGGCCGTTGCCGTTTAACTCCGGACCGAATTCAACCTGAACTTTAGGGTGCGCGAGGAGTGTCTTGTGAAGAGCTTCGAGGGTTTCCAGATCCGGCACTGTCATTGCAAAATGATGAAGACCGACATTGTGTTTCCGGTCAAAAGCCACGGCACGTTCCGGTTCTGTCGCCTGCCATAGCGTCACAAAGGCGGCGCCATCTGTCACGAAGCGCGCAGGGTAGGAAGGGTCGCCACCCACTTCGCGCCAGCCCAGTGTATCCGTAAACAGGGACGTGGTGCCGTCCAGGTCAGAGACGGTGAAGCCGATATGATTGACCCCGCGCGTGATTGGTGCGGGCAGGTCGCTCCCCGCCGTCACATCCGCCGCAGATATTGTCTCCGCGGCCACGGGGTGCGGCGAGAGCGCATATGGTACCAGGCTTGCTGCGATGACGAGCGGTGCGACAAGGGAGCGAACGGACATGGTCACCTCAAAGGTTGCTAATGATCACGGCCTCTCCTTTGGAGGGCACATGCCTCCCTAGCGACTGCGCAGGCTTGAACACAAGACACGTTTACGCGATGAACTTGATGCGCATCTGAAGGAATGCGCCGGGGGAAGCGTCGAATGGCAAAATTTTACATTTCTTCGCGCTTGAAGGTCACATTGAGCCATTATTATTTGTAAGATGAGATGTAGGGAGATTGTCCGCCTCCATACCGTCCCGCCCTGTTTGAGTAGCCCCCCGGATAGCCACCCGTCACCAAAGGAGTGAACAATTGCTTGATGTGATCAACCTGACTGTTTTGATAGGCGCGGGGCTGGTCATTTTGAGTGTGGTTACAAGTCTGGTGTCTCAACGGATCGGGGCACCTTTGCTGTTGGTGTTTCTGGGAATTGGGCTTCTGGCGGGGGAAGACGGTGTTCTGGGGATCCAGTTTGACAGTGATACCTCCGCCTATTTTGTCGGGTCATTGGCGCTGGCAATTATCCTGTTCGATAGCGGGTTTGACACATCTTTCAGCAGTTATCGCCGCGCCGCAGCTCCAGCGCTGACCTTGGCCACTCTCGGGGTTGTTTTGACCGCCGGTTTTGTGGGGGTTGCAACGCACTTTCTGTTCGGTCTGCCATGGATCGAAAGCCTGATGCTGGGCTCAATCGTTGCCTCGACAGACGCCGCAGCCGTTTTCTTTCTGCTGCGTGTCGGAGGGCTTCGTCTGCGAGACAGGGTGAAGTCGACTCTGGAGATAGAGTCAGGTGCAAACGACCCGATGGCCATTTTCCTGACAGCAACGCTTGTAGAGCTGGCAATCGCGCAAGGCGAGAACGGGTTTGGCCTGAATTTTGAGTTTATACTGGCTTTTGTTCAACAGATTGGCCTGGGGATCATTCTGGGTGGGGTGGGCGGACTTGGCATTACCGCGGCGTTGAACCGCTTGCGCGGGGTAGACGCGGGCCTCTTTCCGATTGCCGGTCTTTCCCTCGCGCTTTTGGTTTTCTCCATTACCGGGCTTGTGGGGGGGAGCGGTTTTCTGGCCGCCTATGTTGCCGGACTGGTGGCAGGCAACAGAAGGGTAGCGTTTTCACATCGTCTGAAACGGTTTCAGGTGGGCATGACATGGCTTGCGCAGATCGGCATGTTCCTGACCCTCGGCCTGCTTGCCACACCGTCAGAGTTTGGGGGCATTATCTTGCCGGCGGTCGCCCTGGCCTTTGTTCTGATCTTTTTTGCGCGACCACTTGCTGTCTGGTTGTGCCTGCTTCCGTTCGCGTTCAAATGGAGAGAAGTGCTTTTCGTCGGGTAGGTCGGCTTGCGTGGCGCGGTCTCTATTTTGCTGGCCATCCTGCCTGGGTTGGGGGGGGTGGCCGGGGGGGACATGTTTTTCAACATTGTCTTTGTCATGGTCATCGGATCACTCGTGATTCAAGGATGGACGATTGCGGTCTCTGCGCGCCTTTTGAACATGGTCGCAGCCCAAGAGCCCGGTCTTGTGGACCGCGTCATGCTGGAACTTCCTGGTGACACGGAGCTTGAACTGGTGGGATACCACATTCACCCGGAAAGCGCCGTGGCCAAAGGGGAGCGAGTGCCACGCTGGGCAAGGCCCATTCTGATTACGAGGGGAAATCGCTCCCTCTCGGTTCACAACGCAGGGCCCCTGCAGGCAGATGACAGCGTTTATCTTTTCGCCTCACCCCAACAGACCACTATTCTTGACCAGATATATGCAAAACCGGCAGACGCGGTGCTGGTCGGCAAGGTTGGTGATTTTACGATTGAAGGCAGCGCCAAGGTTGCAGATTTTTGCCGTTTCTATGAGCTTGATGTCTTCTTCAGCGAGGAGGAAGTGAGCTTCGCTCAACTGTTCGAGCGGGCCTATGGCGGTGAGCCCGACCTGGGTGACCGGCTGACCCTCGGCCCGATTGAACTGATTGTCGCGGCAACAGATAATTTAGGTGCGATCATAAAGGTGGGCGTGATCATTGATCCGATTGCGTCCACGGGTGGCAATTTGGCCAAACGAATAGCGACAATAATTCGTCAAACGTATCAGTTGGCCAATTTCCGGATACGTAAATTATGGCCAGGTCGCAAGAAGGACGAGCGCATTAACCGTTGATGTGTCGTAGTGTTGCCGTCGCGAGAAGATGTGCAGCTTCAGGGTAAAAAGGGATAAAGAGTGAAGGGCTGACGACCTCGACTTCCAGTAAGAGAAAGGCATTATCCACCATGATACCGTCGACCCTGGCGTAAAGAGGGGGCTCGCTGAAACGTTTCATGACTTTCCTGGCGGCTTCCGCAACCTTGGGTGCGATGGGCTCGAGTGTCCAGGTGGGTTTAAATTTCCAGTTGGAGCGCCATTCGTTCTCAGCCGGTACTTTGCGGATCATGTGAGAAGGTTCGCCGTCGATCAGGACAAGGTTCAGCTCTCCCTTTGCAATTTCGGGATAGAAGGGTTGCAGCAACCAGCTGCCATCAATCTCGGGTAGCTGGATCTTGTTTTCACGAGCGTTATCAAGCAACGCAACGCCAAACCCACTGCCACCATTTGAGGGCTTGATGACAGATTGAGACCAGCCTTTCGCTCTCATGGTTGAAAGAGCATCGGAAACACCTGAAACCTGCAGTGAAGGGGGAACGTTGAGCCCCAAAGGGGTGAGGTCCGAGATTGTCTCCTTGTCCAGGCCCCATCTTAAAACGTCAGGATGATTCAAGACGCATTTGGCGTGATGCTCTAGATGATCCAGTAGAGACAGGAATTCCAGATGGCGGCCGGGCTGTTCCCAAATGTCCCAGGGTGATCTGAACACAATGACATCGCTGGCGGTGGGGCCCCCCGTCTGACGCCAGGCCGGGTCATTCCACGAAACAGGCACAACATGGCAACCCATGCTTTCCATGGCATCAGCGTAGGCTTGATCCCCTGCAGACAGGGGAATATGTGCGCGATCTGTAACGATGGTGACGGTGGGAGCTGAGCTCATTGAACGATACCCAAGAGGTGGTTTGCACGCTGCTCAGGTTACTATCTCATAATAAGAATGAGACGCAATATAAATTAGATTGATGGAATCATTCGCCAACAAGTCGCGAGTCCCAGCTTTCGGTGCGACGATTGTCGATCCGGCGTTGTGCAAGCGTGCGCCAATTGTCTGCTAGTGGGGAAAGCACGGCCATTTCGGCCAGCGCGTCATAATTCTGGGTGTCGCGATAGAGCAGGGTCGAAAGACGGCTGAGTGGCCAGTCGGGATAGTCGCGCTCAAGACGGGTAAGCGTGGCACCTGGCAGCACTTCGCCTTCTTCCAGCACGCGATAGTACCAGCCCGTGCGCCCGCTGGTCTGCACGCGTCTGGCCATGTCCGGGACATCAAACCATTCATTGAGCTTCCAGCAGGGTTGTCGCCCCTGACTGACCTGCAGGACGGCCTCGCCGAGGCGGAAAATATCCCCGATGCAGACGTCCGCTTCCATCAGACCTGTTGTAGAGATGTTTTCGCCGAAAGCAGGAGCTAAGGAAAGGCGCCTGCCAGCATCAGGAATTTCAGCGGCCCAGACGCTGTAATGCTCATATGCGTAATGATGCAGGGCCTTTTCAGGGCCGCCGTGGTTTTTCCGGTCGGCCTGCATATCGCCGACAAGACCTGTCGCGGATATTTGCCAAGGACCGGCGATAGAGGTTTTGGCGATACTGCTGGGTGCGGCGCGCTTGCCCAGTGGCGCAATTTGGCCGGCGAACAATTCGTGGACAATGATTTCCATATTCTGCCCCAGTAAGTTCAGGTGCCAATCAAAGGAAGTTGGGTGTTCATTCTCCAGAATACAGGTGAGGACGCAAGAACCAGGGGCAATCCCGTATGGAGCCGTTGTCACGCAGGTTGCAAAGTCAGTTCCTTCAGTCTCTTCAGCGCACGGCGGAAGACGGCCGGATCCTCCAACGCCCGGGTCAGAATAATCGCACCTTGAATTTCGCTGACAATCTCTTCCGAAAGGGTTTTTGCCTGCGCCGGGCGGTGCCCCGCGCGGACGAGGGCTTTGGCGAGACTGTCGAGCCATTGCAGAAAGTAGGTTCGCACAGCGGAACTGAACTGGTCCCTCGTATCCGCAAGGGCAAAAGCGCCGACAAGGCAAACCCGGCGACCGGACAGGAAATATTCTTCAACGGAGACAAACATCGCATCAAGGGCAGGCAAGGGGGCCTTTGCCGTGGCAAGGGGTACAAAGATGTGCGCCGCAAACCACGCCTCGATATGATCCAGAACGGCGGTGGCCATCTCCTCCTTTCCACCCGGAAAGAAATTGTAAAGGCTGCCTTTGCCGAGGCCTGTTGCACTGGTTATGAGCGAAAGCGATGTCCCCTCATAGCCATGCTCACGAAAAACTTCGGCAATCAGCGGCACCGCTTCGGTGCGTGTGGATACTCGTTTGGACATGCTTAAAGCCCGAGCTGTGAGAGAGAGGGATGATCGTCCGGACGGCGCCCGAGGGGCCAGTGGAACTTTCGCTCATCAGCGCGGATCGGCAAGTCATTTATGGATGCATATCGGCGACGCATGAGGCCGTGCTCATCAAATTCCCAGTTCTCGTTACCATACGAGCGAAACCATTGATCTTGCGCGTCTCGCCATTCGTAGGCGAAACGGACGGCAATGTGATTGTCGGAATGGGCCCAGACTTCCTTGATCAGACGATAATCCTGTTCCTTTTCCCATTTACGGGCGAGGAATTCGACAATCTCCTGCCGCCCCTTGGGGAAGTCCGCACGATTTCGCCATTCACTGTCGACAGTGTAGGCGAGGGAAACTTTGCCAGGGTCTCGGCTGTTCCAGGCGTCTTCCGCAAGCCTGGCCTTTGTCGCAGCGGTTTCGGCAGTGAAGGGAGGAAGTGGCGGACGATCAGACATGGCAGGCTCCTTTGTTGTACTGATGGGTACAATATTGTACTTATCGGTACAGATTTCAAGGGGCCCATCTCCTGTTTTGAGCTTTTGCCTAGATAATCTCGTCTTCGTCGAACAGCGGGTCGGCGTCCAACTGGGCCGCAATGCCATCAATTGTCTCGCTGGCGTCTACACCCTTGCGCACCATGGCAACATGAAAGAGACCATCTCCCTCATTCACGACCGGAAGATTGCTGCGTCCGACAATGACACCGGGCTGCCGTGCAGTGATTTCGGCTTCCGCCTCGCCGAAAGGGTCAGAGATCATGCCGAGCAATTCTCCGGCTACAACCTGCTCTCCCACGGTTTTGAATGTCCGCAGAAGTCCGCCGGCTGGTGCCCGTACCCAGTAGGAACTGTCAGACAGAAGTGGTTTCACTTTGCTGCGTGAGATCCCTTTTTCAGAAAGCATCCCGACCTTGTGCATAACCCGCAGAACACCCTTGACGCCGGCGCGTACAGCAAATTCATCGAACCGTAATCCCTCTCCTGCTTCATAAAGCAGAACGTCGATGCCGGCGTCCTGAGCGGCAGCGCGCAGGGAGCCATCACGAACTTTGGAAGTCATCACCAAAGGAGCCCCAAAACACTCCGCCAGCTCCATTGTTTCCTGCTTGGACGGCGAGACCCGGATCTGGGGCAGGTTGGTCCGGTGAATGGCGGCAGAATGCAAGTCAATGCCATAGTCAGCGCGCTTGACAATCTCCTGCATAAAGAGTGCGGCCAGCCGTGCGGCAAGCGAGCCGGTCTGGCTGCCGGGAAAAGACCGGTTGAGATCGCGCCGGTCGGGCAGGTATCGGGAATGGTTCATAAAGCCGTATGAATTGACGATCGGGATCGCCAGCAGGGTTCCTCTCAGCCGGTCGAGCTGTGTTGTCCGCAAAATGCGGCGGACGATTTCCACGCCGATTATTTCGTCTCCGTGCACGGCAGCACTGACAAACATTGTCGGCCCCGGCTTCCGGCCATGGACAACATGAACAGAGAGTGTCGCCGGTGTGTGATCGGATAAAACGCTGATCGGCAGATTGACCGTTCGCCGTTCACCCGGAGCCAGGTGATGACCGGCAATCTCAAAACCGTTCATACCCCCCATCAGCCTTTTCCTTTGGTTTTTGTTTTGCCGGGGCGGGCGCGCTTTTCGAGCGTCTCGATGATTTTTCCGGCAACATCAATACCTGTCGCCTTTTCAACACCTTCCAGGCCGGGAGAGGAGTTCACCTCCATCACCACAGGACCATGGTTGGAGCGCAACATATCGACACCGCATACATTCAGGCCCAGCTTCTTTGCTGCCCGAATGGCTGTTGAGCGTTCTTCGGGAGAAATCTTGATCGCCTGGGCGGAGCCACCACGATGCAGGTTTGAACGAAACTCACCTTCCGCACCCTTGCGCTGCATTGCAGCCACAACCTTGTCACCCACAACGAGGGCGCGAATGTCGGTTCCGCCAGCCTCTTTGATGAATTCCTGAACGAGGATGTTCACCCCTGCGCCTCGGAACGCCTCAATAACCGATTTTGCGGACCGGTCGGAGTCCGCAAGTACGACCCCGATGCCTTGCGTTCCTTCCAGAAGTTTGATCACCAGCGGCGCTCCACCAGTCACCGCGAGCACTTCGTCCGTCTGTTTGGGATCATGCGCAAAAGTAGTGACGGGCAGGCCGATCCCTTCGCGCGCAAGCAGTTGCAAAGAGCGCAGCTTGTCCCGCGAACGTCCGATGGCAACAGACTCGTTCAACGGATACACGCCCATCATTTCAAACTGCCGCAACACGGCAAGGCCGTAAAACGTGATAGAGGCGCCGATCCGCGGAATGACGGCGTCATAGACCGGCAGTTTTTCACCATTGTAGTAAATTTCCGGCCGACGCGAGGCGATGTTCATATAACAGCGCAGCGTATCGATAATATCGAGCGTATGGCCGCGCACCTCAGCTGCCTCTTGAAGGCGTTGGTGCGAGTAAAGCTTGGCGTTTCTCGCGAGCATGGCGATTTTCATGGAGTCACTCCAGGGTTGACAGCTGATCGCCCGATGGCGACGGNTACTTCTGCGACATGGCAGCCCAGAAGATGAAAATAGTGGGAAACAAAAACTACGCAGACAAAGACAGGTTCTGAGAGGCCCCACCGGGTGGACCGGCCAGAAAGGAACGCCCGGGATCAACATAAAGGCGGCGGCGGCGAATAGCTGTTCGACCTAGAATAAGGTCGAAAGTCATATTCTCCCGATCCGCAAGCGAGACCTCAATCTTCCATCTTTTTTTTCCGAGTACCAGACTTGTCTCAATGACATANCGTGTTTCGGGGACCCCGCCGGTATTCTTGATCTGCCGTGCATCCACCAACGGAGCAAGGCAGCGTTGTGCGGGGCGTNACTTTGAGGCTGGAATTTCAAATTCCANCCAGTGCTTGCCATCNCGATCCAATTGACGGATGGCCGTTGCGTGGAGAGCGGATGTGCGCGCGCCTGTATCAATTTTGGCACCGAGCGAGGGGATGCCGAGGTCTGGCAATGACACAATTTCGCGCCAGCCAATTGCAGCTTTGTCCCGCCGGCGCAGTTCTGTGATCATTTTAGACTGTCCTCATTGGCTCGCCGGTAATTGACGAACGAATTGGCATTCATCACAACAAAAAAACTATCCATATCCACCAGAATGAAGCCGCGCTCCAACGTCGCCCGGGTGAGGTGGCGAACATCATCTTCATAAAGCCGTCGACNACCCAGCAATTGCCGGACCTGCTTGGCAGCTATGCGGTAACGTCCCTTGGGTTTGCCTCCAAAGGGCCGNTCGTAAAGCGCGGCGATTTTGTCTGCGGCGGCCTCGAATGTCTGNGCGTCTGTATTCATGCGGGCACATTACNTTAAGAAAATANTTTGTCTATAGAGAAATATAANTCTTAATAGACAAAGATAGTTTCCTTTTTATATCGACAAGGGGAACGGATCGGGGCGCTAGTCCAGCTCATTCACAATTTCCGAGATACGCTGGAAAAAATGCAGGCCCTGTGCGATTTCCTGATCGCTCATCGTTTCAATGATGCGCTGAATAAAGGCATCACCACGGCCAATCATCGCCGCGACAAAGCGCTCGCCATCGCGTGTCAGGGTGACGATTTTCTCGCGTCCGGAATGCGCCGANTCTGCCAGNGTCAGTAAAGACAGGGGAGGGCTCGCCATACTTCGCAAAGCCTTTGTGATGGCCCCGCCGGAAATTTCAAACCAGGCATCAAGNTGCCGCTCGATATCCTTGCGGGATAAACGCGTCCCGTCTTCGCCTTCTGAATGGATAAGCCAGAGAATGGCGACNTGGTGACGGCCAAGATCGTGTCCGCGCATGGCGTCTTCAACCCGCACGCCGGCCTTATAGTGAATGGGATAGTAGAATTCGAGAAAACGAAGGGCCGCTGTTTCGCGAATGTTTTCGTTCTGANGNCTTCTTGTCTTGGAAGATTTGGGGNGCGCTTCGGTTGCTGATGTCACGGTGGGGTTCCTCANATTACGCGCGGAAGCTTATCGGCTCCACAACACATTGTCTTCACTAAACACTTTACAGNGGAAATAATTTATGNAGTAAATATTAAGAACCTGATGGGGAGGGCTTCAAGGTGATGACGACGCCAATACAGAGAACAGAAAGTCTGATTGCTCGGCTGACATCAGCTGCAACAATATCGGACCCATATCCGCTTTATGATGATTTACGTGAAGTCGCGCCGGTCAAAGGCTACCGTGATTTTCCGCCGGGCACGGTACCGGGGCAGGATGAGGCGGTGAACGCCTGGGTGTTCCTGTCTTATGAGCACGTATCGGCCGCAGCGCGTAACCACAGGGTTTTTTCGTCGACTGACCCGCTTCAGGAGGGATCAAGTGCTCCGACCNTGATGCTGGTGAACCACGATAACCCGGAGCATGACCGGTTGCGGAACATCGTCAACCTGGCNTTTTCCCGAAAGCGAATGGAGGCGGAGAAGCAGTCGGTGCGGTTGATCGTGGACGATCTGATTACCGGCCTGAAGGATGAAGATGTGGACGTGATGGACGTTGTTGCTTCCATGCTTCCGGCGCGTGTCATGGTCCACATGCTGGGGCTACCGGCAGCAGACGCAGATCACTTTCGCCACTGGGCAACCGCTTTTATGCTTTCCGCCGACCTTACCCCGAGTGANCGNCAGGCAAGCAACGAAGAANTGGCGGCGTATTTCATAGAGAAGGTATCNGCTATGCAGGTCGCCCTTGAGCGNGGCGAAACNGTAGACGACTGTCTCATGCGGGCGCTGCTGANNGCAGAAGCNGACGGTGAAAAACTAAGTCTTGATGAGGTCATTCGGTTTTGCATTACACTTGTTGTCGCCGGCGCGGAAACAACAACCTTTTTGATCGGTAATCTCCTTTACAATCTGGCAACGATGCCNGAGGTGCATGCGCGCCTTAAAAGAGACACGAGCCTGGTTGATCGTTTTATAGAGGAAACGCTGCGCCATTCCGGCCCACCGCAACGATTGTTCAGAATTGCAACAGAAGATGTGAAGGTCGGACATGCCGAGATAAAGCAGGGCGACTGGGTCGCACTTTTCTTCGCCGCGGCCAATCATGATGCTTCGGTCTTTCCNGCGCCGCATACGTTCAACATGGACCGCGATAATCTCAATAAGCAGCTAACGCTTGGTGTGGGAATACATCATTGTCTGGGGTCCGCTTTGGCAAAGCTGGAGGCGCGCACACTGCTCGAAGCCCTGCTTGAGCGGCAGGNCAGAATAGCGTTGGGGGGNGCCTTTCCTGTGCCGCAAACAGCCAGTCTCCTCAATCACGGGTTTGAGCGGCTGACACTCAAATTTCTGTCACCAAAGAAGGAGGCGGCATAATGGGCAGCGTTCAAAACATTGATCAAACTCAAAAACTGTTTGCAGCCTTCGGTGCCGGGAATGTNCCGGACATCTTGTCTTACTTGAACGAAGACATTCGTATCGAGTTCTACGGACCAGAAGACATTATTCCCTATGCAGGCATGTATGACGGGAAAGAGGAGGCAAAGCGCTTCTTTGAAACCGTGCTCTCATCTGTCGACATCCATGTGTTTGAGCCTGAAGAGTTTATNGCCGAGAGAGACAAGGTGGTGGTTACCGGCAATCTGCACCTGACCGCACGGTCAACGGGGCGCGACATCAAGTCGGATTTTGTTCATGTGATCACGATGCAGAATGGCCGTTGGTCCAAATTCNGCGATTTCATGAACACGGTGAGTGCGGCGAACGCATTCGCNGCAAAATAGAGCACTCCCTGTTTTCATCAAGCCGGAAGCCCTGTAGTCTCGCCCTNTAAGTAACAATTGTCACCGAAGGGGCGAGAATGCAAATCTCGAAATTTGGCGGGTTGGGGAAGCTTTCATTTTTAGGGCTTGGGCTTGCATGCCTTATCCTGATGCCAAGGTCGGTTCTTGCCAACGCGATAGACGATAATTCTGATTGCTATGAGCAGTTTCTGGGTGGCGATATGAAACTNGCAATCTATTATTGCAGTCGGGCCATCCAGTCGGGTGAGCTGGAAACAGGGGACATGGTGGCCGCGTTGTTAAACAGGGGCGTGGCTTACAAAAACACGGGCAATCTGGAGATGGCTGTGGTGGACTACTCGTCCGCGCTCAAGCTCGCGCCGGANGACGCTTTGATTTTCTCCAACCGCGCCAACGCGTACCGTGAAATGGGACGGGTTGAAGACGCGCTGAACGATATCAACAAGGCCATCAGCCTCAATCCNGATAATCCGGCAGCCTTCTATGTCCGCGGTCTCACATTTGAAGTGATTGGGGATCTGGAGAATGCGCGCCGTGACTTCCTTCGCGCCCATGAAATGGCTCCCGCTAATGCTGATTTCCGCGCAAAAGCTGATGCGCTGGGTGCCAGTACCCAACCTTGACTTTGATATTTTGACAGCTCCACCGGAGAAGCAGATGGCCGATCAACACGTCCCTCATTCAAGCACGCCTTCACTCAATGTCGTTGCAACAGTAAAAGAGGCCTACAAGGGAGCCTGGTCGCATTTCGGAGACATGACCAAGCTGGTCTGGGCGCCGGTGGCCATTTACATCGCGGTTAATGTCATTCACGCAAGTTTTGTTCAAACGGAACTTGTGCATGTGGATCAGGATGACCCGATGGCCCTGCTGAACGCGGCATGGGGCTGGCAGACCGTGCTGCTGCTGCTTGCGTCGATCTTTCTGTGGCCGATGATTGCTGTTGCCTGGCATCGTTTCATCCTGTTGGGAGAAACAAGCAGTCGGACACTNTATTTCCGCTTCGGCAAGCGTGAAGCCCGTTTCCTGCTGACGACGATCTTCCTGTCGCTGCTGTCTGTCCCGGGGGTGCTTGTAATAATGGTGGGAAGCGCGGGACCGATGATCCTGTTTGCCTTGCCTGCCGGGATGGTTTTGATCGTTGTGGGGTTGCTCTACGCTGCTCGTTTAAGTCTTCTGCTTCCNTCGGTTGCAACAGACGCTCAAACGGACGCCAAAACGGTTCTTGATGCCACACGTGGTCAGGTGCTGAANATCGTTCTGGTTCATCTGCTGAACCTGCTCGGACTTATCTTTATTGCCATCGGTCTTGGTATTCTGGGCGAGATCATGAACCTCATTGTCGGGGCGGCAGGGACGGCCATTACAAGTTCCCTCTTCACGATTTTCAGCCAGATCATTTCCGTNGCAATCTTGTCGATCATGTATCGGGAGCTTGTCTTGGCACGCATGCCCGCGCCTCTGACAGGGGAGGATGTGCCGGAAGACTGAAGGNACGGGGNCTGAAGAAAGTCCGGTTGCAGCGTCCGAAAACAGCGAGCAACACTACAGGCCCGGATCTAGTTTGCGCTTCCAGTTCTGACAAATGGAGGCACAAATGCTCACGACAAAATCACTTAACGGCAAAACAGCACTTATAACCGGTGCAAGTAGCGGGATTGGGCGGGCAATGGCCAGGCTTTTTGCCGCCGAAGGGGCNAAGCTTGTTCTGGGCGCGCGTCGGGGNGCCCTGCTGGCCGAACTGGCTGAAGAGATACAAGCAGAAGGTGGCCAGGCCGTGNCACTGGCGGGGGATGTTACCGACGAGGCTTATGCTGCCGCACTTGTGGATCAAGCCTGCTCATCATTCGGTGGGCTNGACATCGCAGTTAACAATGCCGGAANCATGGGNCCCATATCGCCAACCCACGAACTGACCCTGGCGGAATGGCAGGANACCCAGACCACCAATCTGACAAGCGCTTTTCTGGGTGCCAAGCATCAACTGCCGGTCATGGTGGAGCAGGGGCGCGGCGGCTCTCTCATTTTTGTCAGTTCGTTTGTTGGATACACGGCAGCCATGCCTGGTGTTGCNGCNTATGCGACAAGCAAGGCAGGCATGATCGGTCTGATGAAATCGCTCGCGGTGGAATATGGAGAGCAAAANATTCGGGTTAACGCCTTGCTGCCAGGTGGAACAGNAACCGACATGGCAGACATTATGGCCAATACGCCTGAAATGCAGGACTTCGTCGCCCNGATNCACGCCCTGAAGCGGCTGGCTAAACCAGAGGAGCAGGCNAGGGCCGCTTTGTTTCTTGCCTCGGATGCGGCGAGCTTCGTGACAGGTAGCGCCATGCTCTGTGATGGGGGNGTGTCAATCAGCAAAACCTGACATTTTTGCCGGAATATGGCGATGTGTTGTTCTTAACTATCTGAAACTATTGAATAAAAATAGGTTGTCAACAGGCTTGACCCCGCCTCTTATTTGGCCCATATGCATGACACCGGAAGCGCTCCCCCGCGCTGTTGACGCACTATGTTCGGGAGCGGCGACCTTGGCACATCATTGAAGAGCGAGGGCACGATCCCCGGGCTTCAAACGGATGGAAGGATGAAGCCTATGTCTGTGCATNCAAGCGGATCGGTTCGTGCAAACGTCAAGCGGATCACTGTTCCTGAAATTATGGCCCATAAGGGCAAATCTCCCATCGTGAGCCTGACGGCCTATCACGCGCACACGGCGCGGTACATTGACCCTTATGTCGACTTTCTGCTCGTGGGCGATAGTCTCGGCATGGTGATGTATGGAATGGAAACCACCCTGGGCGTGACCCTTGATATGATGATCGCACATGGAGCTGCGGTGGTACGTGGCACAGAGCGTGCGTTGATCGTGGTGGACCTTCCGTTTGGGTCCTATGAAGAATCGCCGGAAATCGCTTTCCGAAATGCCTGCCGGGTGATCAAGGAGACTGGTTGNACCGCCGTAAAGCTGGAAGGTGGCGCGCGCATGGGCCCAACCATCCGCTATCTGACCCAACGGGGCATCCCTGTAATGGCGCATATCGGTCTGACCCCTCAAAGCACGAACACAATGGGTGGGTTCAAAACACAAGGTCGCGTGGAAGAAGACTGGGCTGAAATCGAGAACGANGCCTTGGTCGTGGCCGAATCCGGCGCCTTCGCGGTTGTNCTGGAAGGNATGGCAGAACCACTGGCAGCAAAAATCTCTGCGCAGGTCTCTATCCCAACCATCGGTATTGGTGCGTCNGCCGCCTGTGATGGGCAGATTCTTGTGCTGGAAGATATGTTGGGCCTGTCACCCAAGCCACCGAAATTCGTTAAGGAGTTCGCGACNCTGGGGGCCGCTATTGNTGGTGCGGCAGAAGCCTATGCGCAAGAGGTTCGAGGGCGTGTTTTTCCGTCAAAAGAACACACTTACGCCATGAAGAAGGTCGATTAAGAGGCAAAACGCGGCTTTGGATGGCGCCCGGGGGCGTTAAGCAATCAAAGCAGGTCCAATCAGTTCAGGAACGGTTGGCAAGCCTTTGAAATAGCGCTATTTTACGCGCCCTGATGCCATCCGGCGCCTGCCTCGACTTAATCGGAGACTATTCTTGGCCGACATTTTTCGCGAAGTCGATGACGACCTTCGCCGCGACAATGCACAACAGCTTTGGGACAAATACGGAATCTATCTGATCGGCGCTGCCGTTGCCATTGTGGTGGTAACAAGTGCGTTTGTCGGGTGGCGTGCTTTTACGACCTCCCAGGCTGAGACGGCGGCTCTTGCCTTCATTGAGGCTGAGCGGGCCGCTTCTGTTGAGGGTGCGGATGCACCGGCAATCTATGCAGCCCTCGCTGAAGATGCGCCGGCAGGCTATGCAGCGCTTGCAAGGCTTCGGGCCGCTGCTGCCTTCACGGAGGCAGGTGAGAAAGTCGCCGCGGTTGAAACATACGAAACGTTGGTCGCCGACACGAGCGCGGAACCCATTCTCCGGGATTTGGCACAGGTCAAAGCAGGAGCTTTGCTGGTCGGTGAGGCAAGTTATGATGATCTGGCGACCAGACTTGTCGCGCTGACGGACGAGAGTGCTCCATGGCGCAACCCCGTTCGGGAAGTACTGGGGCTGGCCGCATATCGTGAGCAGAAATACGAACGGGCTTATGCGTACTTCCAGGAAATTGTGAACGATCCGACAGCCACGCCGGGTGTGCGAGACCGCGCCCATGTAATGATTGCACTTGTTGACCCGCATGTAGCGCGGTCTGCGGTCGCAGCGCCAGAAACAGAAACGCCAACAGAGCCGGAAACCGGGGACGCCGAATGATGAAGATGCGTATTGCGTTAGTTGGTCTTGCGACCCTCGTCACCTTGTCAGGTTGCGACACTGTCTCCGACTGGATCAAACCGGCAAGTGCGGAGCGTCTGCCGGGTGAGCGGATTTCGATCATGGCATTGGAGCGGACGCTGGAAGCGGATCCACGCCTTGCTTCATTGGAAGTTGTCCTGCCCCGACCTTATGTGAACGAGGATTGGCCACAGCCCGGCGGATATGCTGACAATGCAATGCACCATCTACAGGCATCAGGCTCTCTGACACGCCAGTGGCGGGCAGATGCAGGAACAGGGTCTGGTGGATCAACAGAACTCGCGACAGCGCCTGTTATGGCAGAAGGGCGTGTCTATGTTCTGGATGCTGAAACCACCATCGGCGCATTTGATGCCGCAACCGGCAAGCGTGTCTGGGAAGTGGAACTGACCCCGGACAATGAAAGTTCTGATGAAGGACGCGGTGGTGGTGCGGCCTACGAAGCAGGTCGTGTGTTCGTCACAACCGGCTTTGGTGAAGTCGTTGCGCTGAATGCGGCATCGGGTGAAGTTTACTGGCGCACGCCGGTGGGCACGCCTTTTCGTGCAGCACCCACTGTCAACGGTGGACGGGTTTTTTCAATTACTTCTGACAACCAGCTGATCTGTGTAAACGCGGAAAATGGCGAGGTTCTCTGGCGGCACCGCGGTATCGTGGAAAGTGCGGGCATTCTGGCCGCAACATCACCTGCCGTGTCAGGCTCCATTGTTATTGCGCCCTATTCCTCCGGGGAGCTTTTTGCTCTTCGCGTAGAGAACGGCAATACGCTCTGGTCGGACAGTTTGACACGCACGGGCAACATCACCTCGCTGACAGAATTGAATGACATTGCGGGGCGTCCGGTAATTGATCGCGGACGTGTTTATGCTGTGAGCCATTCAGGGCGGGCGGTATCAATCGACATTCGGACGGGTGAGCGGGTTTGGACCCGCAACATTGCCGGTGTGCAAACCCCTTGGGTGGCTGGTGGCTTTATCTTTCTGGTGACAACAGATGCGGAAGTCGTTGCCTTGTCCCAGCGCGATGGCCGCATTCGCTGGATCCAGCAACTGCCCCGGTTTGAAGATGAAGAAGATCGGGATGGCCCCATCACCTGGTCGGGTCCGGTTCTGGCAGGGGATCGACTGATCCTTGCATCATCGCTCGGTGAGGCTGTGTCTTTGTCACCTTATACAGGCGAAGTGCTCGGACGCGTTGAACTGCCCGACGGCGTCTATCTGCCGCCCATCGTGGCGAACGAGACCCTCTACGTGCTGACAGACAGCGCAGATCTTGTTGCGTTAAAATAATCAGAACCATCATCTGATATTCAGATGGTGGCATGTCCGGGGATATCCGGCACTAATTAGGAATCGGACGTAAGTCCGATGCAAAAACCATGTCGTTTAAACTCGCCATTGTCGGCCGGCCCAATGTAGGCAAGTCGACCCTCTTTAACCGACTGGTGGGCAAGAAGCTCGCTCTGGTCGATGACACGCCGGGCGTAACCCGTGACCGTCGGGAAGGGGATGCGCGTTTGGGTGATCTGGAGTTCACGATCATCGATACAGCCGGTCTTGAAGATGCCAAAGGGGATGTGCTGGAAGCGCGCATGCAGCGGCAGACCGAGGCGGCGATCGTTGAAGCCGATGTTTGCATTCTTTTGATCGATGCACGTGCCGGCGTCACCCCTGCAGATGCATATTTCGCACAACTTCTGCGTAAGTCTGAAACGCCGGTTATCCTTGCAGCCAACAAGTGCGAGGGCGGGGCCGGACATGCGGGACGTATGGAAGCCTATGAACTCGGCCTTGGCGCTCCTTTGCCTCTCTCCGCCGAACATGGCGAAGGGCTGGGTGATCTTTATGACGCACTCCTGCCGTACGAGGTGACGGTTGAGAATGCGGATGCGGATCTTGAAATTGAGGCCGCGCTGCTGGATGAGGAAAATTTCGACCCGGACGCACCTTACGAACCAGATCTGGAAGCCCCTCTTCGTGTGGCTGTCGTCGGGCGCCCGAACGCAGGTAAATCAACCCTGATCAATCAGCTGCTTGGCGAAGATCGCATGCTGACAGGGCCGGAGGCGGGGATCACCCGCGATGCAATCGGGATTGAATGGGAATGGCGGGGGCGTCGGGTCAAGCTGTTTGATACGGCAGGGCTGCGTCGGCGCGCCCGCGTGACACAGAAACTTGAAAAACTGTCGGCTGCGGATGCATTGCGCGCTGTCCGTTTCGCGGAAGTTGTTGTGATCCTCATTGACGCCACCATCCCCTTTGAAAAGCAGGATTTGCACATTACAGATCTTGTCGAGCAGGAAGGGCGCGCACTTCTCGTGGCCGTCAACAAGTGGGACCTGGTTGAAAACCCGCAGGAAGTTCTTCTGGAGCTTAAGGAGAAGCTGGGGCGTTTGTTGCCACAGATACGCGGCGTGCCGATTGTGACGTTCTCCGCTCTCTCCGGTCGCGGTGTCGACAAGCTGATGCCAAAAATTGAAGAAGTGCACCGGGTTTGGAATGCGCGTGTGTCAACGTCCCGGTTGAACAAGTGGCTGGATATGGTGAGGTCCAAGAACCCGCCACCAGCGTCAAAAGGACGGCCGGTATCGTTGCGGTATGCAACGCAGGTCAAGTCGCGCCCACCCACCTTCGCTGTTTTCTCCAGCCGCGCCCATGAGGTGCCGACATCTTATAAACGCTATCTGGTGAACACGCTGCGTGAGACGTTTGACTTGCCCGGTGTGCCAATCCGTTTGTTCATGCGCCGGGGCGATAATCCTTTTGCCTCGAAAGCAAAAAAAAGGAGCTGACCGGTTCAATCCTCCCGTTCAGCTCTTTTGCCGTCAGCTATATGTGCCCGCTTTTATTTGCGTTGAAACGCGAACGTCTCGCCATGCGCGGTGAGATCGGCGGAAGCCAATTGCAGGAAGAGTGGTACAAGGTCAGCCGGTGTGGCCAGCAATGCCTGGTCTTCCCCCGGCATGGCCTTCGCGCGCATTTTTGTTGCGATGGGACCGGGGCTGAGCATGTTGATCCGGAGGTCTGTCTTGGTCGTTTCGTGCGCCCACGTTTTGACCATCGCCTCCATAGCTGCCTTGGTTGTTGAATAGGCCCCCCAATAAGGACGGCATTTTTGTGCGGCACCGGAAGTGACGAAAATCGCACGCCCGGCATCGGAGCGACGCAGGAGTGGATCCAGAGAGCGTATCAGGCGGAAGTTTGCCGTGACATTGACAGCAAAAACCTCGTCCCACTCTTTGGGTGATACATGGCCGATCGGGGTAAGTGGTCCCAGAATACCGGCATTGCCAACAAGTATGTCCAGCTTGCCCCAACGCTCAAAAAGGGTCGCGCCCAAGCGGTCGAGACCTTCATAGTCGGTGAGNTCAAGCGGGACCAAGGTCGCAGATCCACCCAACTTCTGGATTTCGTCGTCCACATCTTCCAGAGCACCGACCGTGCGTGCAACAAGAATGACATGAGCCCCGGCGGCGGCAAGCCCAAGGGCGACCGCGCGTCCAATACCGCGTGAGGCGCCGGTCACAAGCGCAAGCCGGTCTTTTAAATTTACAGTCATATCAAGTCTCGAAAAGTCAGGCCGTTTCCGTCAGCAGGGAAAGTTGCTGTGAGCGCTTCTCCTGCATCTGGTCGGCAAGGAGTGTCGGGTAATCGCCGGTGAAATAATGATCGGCGAATTGCGGATTTTCATTGTCGCGACCTTCATAGCCAAGCGCACGATAAAGCCCGTCAACAGATACAAATGCGAGACTGTCCACGCCGATATAGTTACGCATGCCTTCAAGGTCATAATTTGCCGCCAGCAACTGGTCCCTGTCCGGCGTATCAATGCCGTAAAAATCGGGATGGGTGATGGGCGGGCTCGAAATGCGCATATGCACTTCTTTCGCACCGGCCTCATACATCATTTTTACAATCTTGGCGGAGGTCGTGCCGCGCACGATGCTGTCATCGACAAGAACGATGCGTTTGCCTTCTACCATGGCGCGGTTTGCATTGTGTTTGAGCCGCACACCAAGGGCGCGGATATGCTGGGTGGGTTCGATAAATGTCCGCCCGACATAATGGTTGCGGATAATACCAAGTTCGAAAGGAATGTTGGACTCTGCCGCAAAGCCGATGGCCGCAGGCACGCCTGAATCCGGCACGGGGATGACCACATCAGCTTCCACCATGCTTTCACGCGCCAGNTCCTGTCCGGTGCGGCGGCGGACTTCATAAACGCTTTTACCGGCAACGATACTGTCAGGGCGTGCAAAATAGATAAACTCAAACACGCACGGCCGGGGTTTCATTGTAGGGAAGGGGTGAAGGCTTTCGATACCATCCTTCGTGATCACGACAATTTCGCCGGGTTCAATCTCGCGGATAAATTTNGCCCCGATAATGTCGAGTGCGACAGTTTCAGAACAAAGGATCGGGGCNCCNTCAATTTCACCCAGAATAAGAGGGCGAATACCCAGCGGGTCCCGCGCGCCGATCAGCTTTTTGTTGGTAAGGGCCACGAGCGCATACGCACCCTGAATCTGTCGCAATGCCTCCACAAAACGGTTCATCGTGCGGTCATGGCGACCGCGTGCCACCAGTTGCAGAATAACCTCCGTGTCGGAGGTTGACTGGAAGATCGCGCCGGAGCGGACCAGTTCGTCGCGGATGAGGAGCGCATTGGTCAGGTTGCCATTATGCGCGATCGCNAACCCGCCCCCCCACAGGTCGGCAAACAGCGGTTGTACGTTGCGCAGGATGGTGCTGCCTGTNGTGGAATANCGAACGTGCCCGATAGCGCCTTGCCCCACCAGNCGTTCCATGATCTTGGGGGTCGTAAAATGGTCTCCCACCAGTCCCATACGTCGTTCNGAGTGGAAATGCTCGCCGTCGCACGAGACCAGGCCTGCAGCTTCCTGACCACGATGCTGCANCGCATGCATGCCAAGTGCGGTAAGCGCTGCCGCATCCGGGTGGCCAAAAACGCCAAACACACCACACTCTTCNTGTAGCTTGTCCGCATGAAGTTCATCATGCGTAAGGCTGACAAATGAGTCCTGACCAGAAGTGTCAGACATACGAGACCCCGATTGTTGTGACCTCGGCTAGCGAGGAGAGAGTATGGAAGTAAGGGGCGGGGGAGGAGATATGTGCCGCAGCCGTCAGCAGTGTGGATATAGACAATGCCGACATAGACAAAACGGTCCCTATTCCTGTGTGGCTTCGAAAAGCTGATCGAGCCCCTTGCGTTCGGAAGGCTTATACCCCGTCGAACTGTTCGTGTCAGCGTCTGATTGACGCGAAGGCGCCCGCGGTGTGTTTCTTTGACCCTGAGGCGTGAAAAACGGCTCTTTTGGTGCGGTTGACTGTTGTGCTGCCAGTGACCCGAGAATTTCCGCACCGGCATCCACAACCGGCATTAACCGTGCGCGGGCGATCCAGCTTGGGTGTTCTCCCCGGTCCGGGACCAGCCAGACGAAAATGAGATAGGCGACAGAGACGATGAAGAAGCCGCGAATAATGCCGAACACAAAGCCGAAAGACCGGTCAAGAAAGCCGATCTCGCCGCCATGNCCCTGTTCGAGCCAGCGATAGGTAAAAGCCCATACGGTTATAAAGGCGATGGCAAATATGCTGAGCGCGGAAATACCTTGTGCCANCCAGTTGGCAGACACGAAGGTTTGAACAAGCGGCGTCAGAAGCGGNTACAGCAACAAGGCCGCGAGTGCGGCCACAANCCAGGAGAGGATCGACAGAACTTCACTAACAAAGCCCCTGACCATCGCCAGGAGACCGGATGCCACCATGATGGCGATGACCGCGATATCAAACAGCGTCATTCCGTTCTGCCCCTAAACTCGTTATGCGACCCCAACCTGAACGCGTCACGATCCTGTCGCAGGCTTGCGTCCAGCGGGCAGTCTAACGTGTCACCAGGCACACGTCACCTCACCCGACGGCCTGTTTCTTGGCTTTTTGACCTGTTGAGAGAAGCGCAATCAGACTGCCCAGGTCTTCGATCTCTGTCAGCTTGAGGTTNCCNGCTGCCGGCTTTTGCCGACCGCCGGTTTTGGGCACAATCGCATGGGTAAAGCCCAGNTTTTCTGCTTCTTTCAAGCGCGCTTCCATNTGATTGACCGGGCGGATCGAGCCGGACAGGGAAATTTCTCCAAAAATGACTGTATCGGCGGGCAAGGGGAGGCCGGAAAGTGAGGAAATCAACGCACTGGCTACAGCAAGGTCTGCCGCCGGCTCCCCAATACGCAGGCCGCCTGCGACGTTCAAATAGACATCNTGTCCGCCGATGGTAAGGCCACAGCGCGCATCCAATACCGCAAGCACCATAGACAATCTCCCGCCATCCCAGCCGACGACGGCACGCCTGGGCGTCCCCAAGGCACTTTGCGCGACAAGCGCCTGGATCTCGACCAGCACCGGCCGTGTACCTTCNATGCCGGCAAAGACNGCCGTACCACTTGTTTCCCGGTCCCGTTCACCGATGAAAAGCGCGGACGGGTTGGAAACTTCCATGAGCCCGCCTTCNGCCATTTCAAACACGCCAATCTCGTTGGCAGGCCCGAAGCGGTTTTTGACGGCACGAAGAACCCGGAAATGATGGCCGCGCTCGCCCTCAAAATAGAGCACCGTATCCACCATNTGNTCGACAACCTTGGGCCCGGCGATCTGCCCGTCCTTGGTGACATGGCCCACAATAATGATGGCTGCACCACTTTTCTTGGCAAAGCGCACAAGCTCCTGTGCGGTTGCCCGTACCTGGGACACCGTGCCAGGCGCGGACTCAAGAGCATCAGTCCACATGGTCTGAACGGAATCGATTACCACAGCATGAGGAGGGGGCCCATCCTGCAANGTTGCCAGAATATCTCTGAGATTTGTNTCCGCGCCCANCGCAACCGGCGCGTCGGCAAGCCCCAGACGTTTGGCNCGCATGCGCACCTGCTGGATCGCTTCTTCACCGGAAATGTAGACAGCNCGGGAGCCGGTTNGGGCAAGCATGGCGGTTGCTTGCAAAAGCAGGGTCGATTTGCCAATCCCCGGATCACCACCAACAAGAATGGCGGAACCAGCCACCAGACCACCNCCCAGTACGCGGTCAAACTCTGCCATGCCTGTTGTGCGNCGGGGGTCTTCCTTNGTTTCGCCTGCAAGCGGGACAAGGCTGATCTGCCGTCCCTTGGACCCGGCCGCCTTTGAAGGACCGCCCGCAACACCGGAACTNTCAGCAACCTCTTCNCTGATCGTGTTCCACTCGCCACAGGCGTCGCACCGCCCCGACCATTGCGCGCTGACAGCACCACAGGATTGGCAGACAAATTGGCGACGGGCTTTGGCCATCTCACNAAATCCGGTTGGCCAGAGACGCGCAGCGCCTCTCGCGGGAACAGTTGATTCCCGGCAAATGTAACCNATTCAGCGGCANNANNGCGAACAAAAAGGGTACAAACAACATGAAGAAGGGTGGAATCTAGGGCTTCAGCACGTCCATCTTGATGGGGCCTTCGGCACGACCGTGGATAAACTGGTCCACATATTCGTTGCCNCTATGGTCCACATCTTCCTTTGGGCCCGCCCAGATGATCTCGCCCTTGTAGATCATCGCAATATAGTCTGCGATTTTGCGGGCGCTGGCCATGTCATGGGTAATGGAGAGNGCTGTGGCACCGAGATCCCTCACACTGGCAACAATGAGATCATTAATGACATCCGCCATAATCGGGTCGAGCCCGGTAGTGGGTTCATCAAAGAAAATGATTTCCGGGTCTGTTGCGATGGCCCGCGCCAGACCGACGCGTTTCTGCATGCCACCGGAAAGCTCTGCCGGATAAAGTTCACCGACTTCCGGTGTAAGTCCGACCTGACCCATCTTGCTGATGGCAATGTCCTTGGCGTCGGATCGCCTCATGTTGCGCCCCTGAATGAGACCAAAGGCCACATTCTCCCAAACAGGCAGACTGTCAAACAGGGCCGCGTTTTGAAACAGCATGCCGAACTTCGTCAGCACGGTCTCGCGGTCTTGTGCGCCGAGTTTGGTTGTTTCTTTTCCATCCACTTTAATACTGCCGCGGTCTGGCCGAATAAGGCCCAGCACACATTTCAGCATGACGGATTTACCGGTACCCGAGCCCCCGATCACAACAAGTGATTTGCCCTTGGGTACAGTGAGTGAGAGGCCGTTCAGCACAACTTTTTTGCCGAACTTCTTTTCGACCTTGGTTAGTTCAATCTTCGCGTCTTTAGTGGGAATGGTAGACGTCATGTGAGCCTCAGGACGAGAAGAAGAGGGACGTCATCAGGTAGTTTGACGCCAGGATAAGAATGGATGAAGTCACCACAGCATTCGTGGTGGCACGGCCCACACCTTGAGCCCCGCCTTTGCTATGAAAGCCATGGTAGCAACCGAGCAACGCGATGATCAGGCCGAAAACCGATGATTTGATAAGCCCGGACGTAATGTCGTCGAGCTTGAGAAAATCCACCGTATTTTTCACATAGACCGCAGAATTGAAATCAAGCGACTGGGTGCCTACGGCAAAACCGCCCAGTATGCCAATGACGTCGCCGACAAATACCAGGGCAGGCAATGTCAGCACAGCTGCGACAACCCGCGGCACAACCAGGTATTTGTAAGGATTGGTGGAAAGCGTGGTGAGCGCATCAATTTGCTCCGTCACACGCATTGTGCCCAGTTCCGCTGCGATTGCAGCAGACGCGCGACCAGCCACCATCAGCCCCCCGAGCACCGGCCCAAGTTCACGTGTGATCCCAAGCGCCACGATGGTGGCGACAATGCTCTCCGAATTGAACTGGTCACCGCCGTAGTAGATCTGGAGCGCCAGCACACCGCCGGTAAAGAAGGATGTGAGCGCAACCACGGGAAGCGAAAAATAGCCGATCCTCATCATTTGCTGGAAGATCAGACGCCCATAGAAAGGCGGACGGAGGACGTGCGTAAGGCTCGTCCAGCTGAAACGGGAAAGGCGTCCCGTCTCGGCAAGTGCCGCCAGGACAACATGCCCGATGATGGCTAATGGATTCACAATGCGCTCCTTGCTTCCCCTCACGCAGCCGGGGTGATTCCGGTCTGCGAAATATACTTTCTTCTATATCGATACCCTAAACGGGTAAGCACTTCGTAACCGATTGTACCGGCAGCCCGCCCAACGTCGCCAATTGTGATTTTTTCACCGATAAGTTCAGCAAACTGGCCTCTTTTGATCTGCTTTTCGGGCAGGTGCGAGACATCAACAGTGATCATATCCATCGAGACACGGCCGATCACCGGCGCCATCTTCCCATCAATCGATACGGAAAGACCGCGACCATCCGTAGTACCAAGTGCCCGGAAATAGCCGTCGGCATAGCCCGCGGCAAGTGTGGCAACGCGGGTTGGTGCCACGGTCTGAAAAGTTGCGCCATAGCCCACGCTTTCCCCGGCAGGGATGGTGGAGACGCGCATAATACGCGCAGACAGGGTTACAACCGGTTTGAACGGGTGGCCGGGTGTGGAAAACGGGTTGCCGCCGTAAAGGCCGATCCCGGGGCGCACAAGATCAAAATGATAGTTCGCACCCAGCAAAACACCGGCTGTATTACAAAGACTGGCGGGCGCAGCCGGCAACTGCCGGCAGGCAGCGGAGAACCTGGAATGTTGTTGCGCGTTCAACGGGTGTGTCGGGTCGTCGGCACAGGCCAGATGGCTTAGCACCAATGAGACAGGGAAGGATTGAGCAAGTGTCGCTACCTCCGCAAGCTCGCTCTCGGCAAACCCCAGCCGATGAATGCCTGTATCGACATGCAATGCTGCGGGAACAACGCGTCCCTGCATTGTGGCTGCGAAACGGGCCCACTCCCGCACTTCCGGCAGGCTTGAAAGGCTGGGGCGGAGGTTGTGCGCCATGAAAAACGCTTCCGACCCCGAAAAAAGGCCGTTCAGCACATAGATTGTGACGTCCGGCAATGCCGCCCGCAATTCCACACCTTCATCAGCGCTGGCGACGAAGAAAACTTCGCATCCCGCATGCGCAAAAGCACGAGCGGCAGGCACAATTCCCAGGCCGTAGCCGTCGCCTTTGACGCAGGCCGCAACCGCCGCTTTTGTCCTGGACTGCACAAGGCGGTAATTATCGGCAAGCGCATCAAGGTTTATGGAAAGGGTGCCGCCGGAGGCAGCCAACCGGGCGGACTGGAGACTATCCTCAGCCGTCAAACCGTCTCACTCCATCCGTTCAGGAAAACGATCGGAATGAGCAAGGTCGCTGAAGCGTGTAATTTCATTCTCAAATTGCAGCCGTACCGTACCCGTGGGACCATGACGCTGCTTTCCGATAATCACTTCCGCCAGACCGTGAACTTTTTCCATCTCATCCTGCCAGGCCAGATGTTCCGGTGTGCCTTCCCCGGGCTCGCGGCGTGATACGTAGTATTCTTCACGGAAAACAAACATCACAACATCAGCGTCCTGCTCGATCGAGCCGGATTCACGAAGGTCGGACAATTGCGGCCGCTTGTCGTCCCGGCTTTCCACCTGACGAGAGAGCTGTGACAGAGCCATGATGGGCACATTCAGCTCTTTGGCGAGCGCCTTCAGACTTGTTGTGATCTCTGTGATCTCCTGCACGCGATTATCGCTGGACTTGGCGGAGCCGGAAAGGAGCTGAATATAGTCAACCACCAGCAGTCCCAGGCCACGCTGCCGTTTGAGTTTGCGCGCCCTCGCGGCCAGAGACGCAATCGTCAGGCCACCTGTATCATCAATATAGAGCGGAATACCTTCAAGTTCCCGACTTGCATCAACAAACGCGTGCCACTCATGCTCGTCAATCTTGCCGCGACGGATCTTGCCGGACGAGATGCGTGACTGTTCGGAGAGCAGGCGGGTGGCAAGCTGTTCAGACGACATTTCCAGCGAGAAAAAGCCGACAATGCCGCCATCCTTGACTTCAACCGTGCCGTCTGTGTGGTGTTCGGCCTTGTACGACTTGGCAATGTTGAAAGCAATATTTGTGGCAAGCGCGGTTTTGCCCATGGAAGGGCGACCCGCGACAATGATCAGATCGGAAGGTTGCAGGCCACCCATCTGTTCATCCAGATCACGCAGGCCGGAGGAGACACCGGACAAGCCGCCGTCGCGCTCATAGGCTGCCGCTGCCATGTCGATGGCAACACGCATGGAGTCCGAGAAGCTTTGGAACCCGCCTTCATACTTACCACGCTCAGCCAGGCTGTAGAGCGCTTGCTCCGCGTCCATGATCTGCGCAGAGGGAGGGTCGTCGACCGGAGCATCAAAGGCACGGTTGTGGATTTCCTCACCGACACGAGTGAGATCGCGACGAACCGAAAGGTTGTAAATTGTACGACCATACTCCGCAACGTTGATAATGGTCGTGGCAGAAGCCGCCAACAGAGTAAGGTATTGGCCGCCACCAACCTCCCTCAACCCCTCATCTGCATCAAAATAGCTTTTGAGCGTCACCGGTGTCGCAATATGTCCGCCAGACACCAGTTTGGAGATGGCTGAAAAAATACGCGCGTGAAGCGGCTCGTAGAAATGCTCCGCTTCCAGGAAAGACGCAATTCGATCAAACGCATCATTATTGATGAGGAGAGCACCAAGCAATGCCTGTTCCGCCTCGATATTGTGAGGCGCAACACGGTAATCATCACCGGCATTCTGCTCGGCGTCATATAGCGGCAAGGAGTTTTCCATACCTCTCTTTTAAGCTACCCGGGCCCTAACAGGAAGTGGCAGCATGAGTTTTGGGAAACAATTTCACGGGTTCACACATGGCTCTGTGGATAAGTAAGCAAGGCGGCTCGTGTGTCTGAAGGCACGGCATCCGCGAAATGCGTCCTTTCCGCCGAACGGGTCTTTTCCCATGCTGATATGTAGTCGCGAGTAAGGGGGAGACGGTCAATTTGCCGGGTCAGCTGAAACTGGAACACAACCATGCCCTCGTGCCGAAACGAAGTTTCCGACCCTGCAAGATAGAACTCCCACATGCGGGCGAAGCGCTCATCGTAAAGTGAAACAGCTTCATCCCAGCGGGTCAGAAAGCGTTCGCGCCAGTGCCGCAATGTTTCTGCGTAGTGCAGACGCAGAACTTCGAGGTCGTTAAGAAGCAAGCCATGCCGCTCCAGCACCGGCGCAACCTCGCTCAGCGCCGGAATATAGCCACCGGGAAATATATATTTGGCAATCCAGGGATTGGTCGCTCCCGGACTGTCCAGTCGCCCGATCGTGTGGAGCAGAGCCACGCCATCCGGGCTCAGGAGTGCCTTCAATTGCGCGGCAAACTCGTCATAGTGACCGACACCAACATGCTCAAACATGCCGACGGAGACAATGCGGTCAAACTCCGCATCGAGCTGACGGTAATCCTGCAGGCGGATATCAATCTGATGCGACAGGCCGGCTGCCGCAACGCGTTCTGTTGCTGTTTTGTGTTGCTCTTCGCTGAGCGTGACACCCGTGACATGGGCACCCGTCGTCCGGGCAAGGTAAAGCGCCATCCCGCCCCAACCACAACCGATATCAAGAACTTTCATGCCAGGTGCAATCTGGAGCTTCGCGGCAATGTGGCGCTTTTTTGCATGCTGGGCGTCCGACAGGCTCATGCCCGGATGATCAAAATAGGCGCAGGAATATTGCCGGTCATCATCCAGAAAAAGGTCGTAGAGACCGCCATCCAGATCATAGTGATGAGCGACATTGGCCTTTGCTCTGCCCGTGGGATTGAACTGGTCGATCCGCCTTTTGGCCCGGCGGACCCGCCCAACGACTTTTGCGAGAGGGTGAGCCCATTCAATGCCGATATTGGCGAGCAATATGTCGAGGAAGTCGTATATGCGGGCGGGTGGATCAATCGTAAGGGAGCCGTCCATATAGGCTTCACCCAACCGCAGATAGGGGTTAAGCGCCAGCTTCCAGGACAGGCGATCTTGATGCAAGCGTATGGTGATGGGGCTGCCGGACCCATCGCCATACGTGTTCGTCCGGCCGGATGCGCGTACAAGCGTAACCGACCCTTTTTTCACAACACGATCAAGTAATACTCCAAACACTCAGGCACCTCCGATGAAGAAGGGGAACAAGGGTTATTGGCGTCTAAACAAATGAGCGCATTTCAATATTGAAAACCAGAAAGCGACGTGTAGGCAAGCCTTGTTTCCGAGGGGCCTGTTTGCTGAATAAAACGGCAATCTAATGAAAAAGGGCACCCGAAGGTGCCCTTAAACGTCGCATGCAGAGAGGGCGTGTATTAAACGTCCGTCTGCTCTTCCTCAGCATCCACATTTGCTTCAGCATCATCTTCTGCGTCTTCATCGAAGAACTCGGAAGCATCAAGATCGTCATCATCGTCCTGGGCGTGGATATCTTCACCACGTGCCTGAGCTTCAGCTTCTTCAGCTGTGCGGGCGACGTTCACAACGATCGTGGCTGCAACTTCCGGGTGCAGGCGAACAGTAACGTCATAGAGCCCCAGTGTTTTAATCGGCGTTGCCAGAATAATCTGGCCACGGTCAACAGAGAACCCGCCCTCAGTCAGTCCCTGTGCGATATCGCGCGGGCTAACCGAACCATAAAGCTGGCCTGAATCACCAGCCTGACGAATAACGACAATTGCGTACCCGTTGAGCTTGGCTTCAACGGCTTCCGCTTCTTTTTTGGCTTCAAGGTTGCGCGCCTCAAGCTGCGCACGATCTTGTTCGAAACGGGCAAGATTCTCCTTGTTCGCTCTCAGGGCTTTGCCGCGGGGAAGGAGGAAGTTACGGGCATAGCCGTCTTTCACCTTAACCACGTCGCCCATCTGACCGAGCTTTTCAATCCGCTCCAGAAGAACCACTTCCATTAATCTTTCTCCTCGCCCAACGGGGCTTCAGCACGAGCAAACCGGGTCCGTAATTGGGTCCACGGTTCAAGCAGACCTACCAGGCCGACCGGAACGATCAGCCATCCGGTAGTAATCGGCAAAACATAGAAAACGGCCAGAACTGCTATCCGGGCCGCTAAGCCACGCGAGATAGCATGGATTACCGCAAGACCCAACAGAAAATATGGCACAAAAAGCGCAATCGTGATCGCGCCTCCCAAGGGAGCAACGGAACCCGGGATAAATGAGAGGACCAGAGCGCCGCCCAGCAGGCCCATCAGAAAGCCTGGAAGCTCGATCTGGGCGAGGTCCGGCATGGGGCGAAGGTTCTGGTCCGCGCGGACCAGAATGAATTGCGCAAGCCACATGGAGCCTAGCGTAATAAGGCTCCAGACGAGAATGCCGAAGGCCGGAAGGGCCAGGGCAGTCAGGTCTAAAATCCTTTCAGGGTCAGCACTTAGGCCCATTTCCTGAAGTGAAGATTCAATTGCGCGTCCCTCCAGCAACTCATCCGCAAGGAGGAGGTGAAGGGACCCTTCAAGGCCGCCATCTACCCCCATCAGCATGGTCGACAGGCCTGCGACGACAAGAACGGAAGCGCCAACAAAGGCTGTCCAGACAATCAGAGCGCCGGGGGGATACCACTCCGTTTCATGCGCTGTGTCGTCTTCGGCGCTCTCTTCCTGGGGATGGAGGTCAACACTTTTGCGCGCAAGGCGGGCTTGTTCTGCCGGGGTCAGTTGTTTTTTAGCCTCGGGGGCATTGTGCAAAAGGGCAAGATAACTGAGCCAGGCGGGGGCCAACCCGTCCGCGACGAGGAAAACGATTCCTGCTGAGAAGCTGGAGGCCGTGGTCAGGATCAGGAAGCCGGTCAGGGCGGCAATGCCGGCTGCAACAGCTCCCCAGCCCAGTCCGGCCAGAAAAACCGGCAGAGCGGCAAAAAACAGCGGAATACCCAGAAGAGGGGAACCAAATCCGCCCGTCAGAAACAATATCGCCCCGGCAATACCCGCACCAACACCGATAACCAGATAGGGTGGCATTGTGGAAGGCCTCCGGAGCGCTAGGAAGTGAAACGGCCGGATAAGGATATCCGGCCGTATACTATATTAGCTGATCAGGTATGGCAGAAGTGCCAGAAAGCGAGCGCGCTTGATCGCACGGGCGAGTTCGCGCTGCTTTTTCGCCGAAACCGCAGTGATGCGGCTTGGCACAATCTTGCCGCGCTCGGAAATGTAGCGCTGGAGCAGTTTCGTGTCCTTGTAGTCGATCGCAGGCGCGTTGGCACCGGAAAACGGACATGTTTTACGACGACGGAAGAAGGGACGGCGAGCCGGAATCTGTGGTGTGCTCATTCTGCTGACTCCGCTTTGTTTTCGTCACGATTACGATCTTCGCGCGGACCACGATCACGGAAACCACCTTCGCGTGGACCCCGATCACCGCGTTCGCCCCGGTCACTGCGGCCACCACGACGGTCGCCACGGCTCTGCATCATGGCAGACGGGCCTTCTTCGTGGGCATCAACCCGCAGTGTCATATGACGAAGAACATCTTCGTTCAGGCTCATCTGACGCTCCATTTCAGCAACCGCAGCGTGCGGCGCGTCAATGTTCAGGAGCTGATAGTGACCCTTACGGTTCTTTTTCACTTTGTAGGCAAGGTTCTTAAGGCCCCAATATTCGCCTTTGGCAATCTTGCCGCCATTTTCAGTGATTACATTCGAGAACTGCTCGGTGAGGCTCTCGACCTGCTGCGCGCTCACGTCCTGGCGCGCAATAAAGACATGCTCATAAAGAGGCATATCGGCCTTCCTTTCCTAAATATGAAGCCCCGGCGCAAAGCCCCCTTTGAGCCCCGGAAGGCTCTAAAGGTGCACAAAGAAGCGGAGACACTGGAAGCGCGGAGACCTCTCCTGTCGGCAATAAAACCGACGCTTCCTTCAGCCCCCAACCGGGACCTCTTCGAAGTGCCGCACTATAGTGGGGAAATGGCGGCGCGCAAGTGCTTTTTGCCGCCCCAGCCGGGGATTTTGCAGCCGCTTGACACCTCTTGATTAGCCTGTATCTCTGGTCGGCAAATTTTGGCCCCATTTCCAAGGTTAGTAGGGGCGCCAAGGTTGGTAGCGGCGAAAGAAACGAAAATCAGGGGACAAGATGACACGGGCATTTACCTTTCCGGGACAGGGCTCACAGGCGGTGGGCATGGGCAAAGAGCTGGCAGACGCGTTTCCCGTCGCAAAGGCCGTGTTCGATGAAGTTGATGAGGCGCTGGGGCAAAAACTCACAACTCTCATGTGGGAAGGCCCCGAAGACCAGTTGACCCTGACTGAAAACGCCCAACCAGCCCTGATGGCCGTATCACTTGCCGCCATGCGTGTGCTCGAAGCTGAAGGCGGCTGGAAACTCGCGGACAAGGCGAGCTTCGTTGCGGGTCATTCGCTTGGCGAATATTCAGCTTTGGCGGCAGCCGGCACTTTTTCGATCGCAGATACAGCACGTCTTCTGAAAATCCGCGGGAAAGCTATGCAGGCAGCCGTTCCGGTGGGCGTCGGTGCAATGGCCGCAATGCTTGGCCTCTCGTTTGAAGATGCTGTCGCCGTTTCACAAGAAGCAGCCCAGGGTGAGATTTGTTCAGCCGCGAATGACAATGCAGACGGTCAGGTGGTGATTTCAGGATCAAAGGCCGCTGTGGAGCGCGCGGCAGAGTTGGCCAAGGGCAGGGGCGCAAAACGCGCTATGTTGTTGCCGGTGAGTGCCCCCTTCCATTGTGCCCTGATGCAGCCCGCAGCGGATGCGATGGCGGAGGCACTTGGCACGGTAGAGATGAAAGCGCCTTGCGTGCCGTTGATCGCAAACGTACGGGCAAGCGCCGTGGCGGACCCCGCAGAAATCCGAAATCTGCTGGTTGAGCAGGTAACAGGTATGGTGCGGTGGCGTGAAAGCGTCATCTATCTGGGTCAGCAAGGTGTTACGGAATTGGTTGAAGTGGGCGCTGGTAAGGTCCTGACCGGACTCACAAAAAGGATCGACAAGTCAATCGGTGGTTCAGCGGTCGGAACTCCGGCAGATGTTAAAGCCTTCCTCGAAAGCCTCTGAGCTTCCGTCACAAAAAAATGGCGATACCCATCCCGTGGGCGCCCATAAAGGAGACATTCATGTTTGATTTGACCGGCAAGACCGCCCTTGTAACCGGGGCATCAGGCGGCATCGGGTCCGCTGTGGCCAAGGCACTGCACGCACAGGGCGCGACAGTTGCGCTGTCCGGTACGCGGGTCGAAGCGCTTGAAAAAGTGGCGAGTGAACTTGGCGAGCGGACGCACATTCTGCCCTGCAATCTGTCAGATGGCGCTGCTGTTGACGCGCTCCCCAAACAGGCCGAAGACGCCATGGGCGAGCTCAATATCCTCATCAACAATGCAGGCATGACGAAAGACAATATCTTCATGCGCATGAAAGATGAGGAGTGGGATCAGGTCATCGCCGTCAACCTCACAGCGTCTTTCCGGCTCGCCCGCGCCTGTATGCGCGGCATGATGAAGCGCCGCTGGGGGCGCATCATTTCCGTTACCTCTGTTGTGGGCACAATGGGGAACCCCGGTCAGGCGAATTATGCCGCTTCAAAAGCCGGGATCACGGGCATGACCAAATCCATTGCTCAGGAAGTGGCCTCCCGCAACATCACGGTCAATTGTATCGCCCCGGGCTTTATTGCGACCGCAATGACAGATGTACTGGATGAGGCTCAGCAAGCTCGCGTGAATGCAATGATTCCCATGGGGCGTATGGGGACAGGCGACGAGATCGCGGCGGCGGCACTTTATTTGGCCTCACAAGAGGCAGCCTACGTGACGGGCCAGACAATTCACGTAAACGGCGGTATGATAATGATCTAAAGGTAAGGGAAATCAGGGGGTTAAGGTAGATATACTTGGCCTTTACCGCTTTCTCGGCCTCTGGTGTGAGCGGAAAAAGTATGGTACCTAACCCGCGATTTTCTCTTGCGAAAGCGGCGCGAAGAGGCCAGAACAGCCGCCAAGCAGGCCAACGGTCGCTGGGCCGGAGGCCAAGACAGTTCCAAGCGCTTCTGCGCGAGGCCAGCCAACGGTGTCCATCAATGAAATGGGTTGGATGCCAGCAATCAAAGTCCGGTGCATGAAACCGGGTTAGAACACGAAGGATCTGAGGACAGAACATGAGTGATATTGCAGAGCGCGTGAAGAAGATCGTCGTCGAACACCTTGGGGTGGAAGCCGACAAAGTTCAGGAAAACGCAAGCTTCATCGACGATCTTGGCGCAGACAGCCTTGATAACGTTGAGCTGGTAATGGCGTTTGAAGAAGAGTTCGGCGTAGAAATTCCAGACGACGCGGCAGAAACCATCCTCACGGTTGGCGATGCTGTGAAGTTCATCTCTTCTGCTTCCTGATTTCATCAGGTAAGGGACGGGCGCAGCATCCCGATAGGATGCATGCGCCCGTTTTTTTTCGAAGCGAGCGGCTTGTTTTCAGGCTAGAGTTTTATCGTTCGACCGTGCCTTGGTCGGGCGGGGTCAAACAGAAGATGAGGTTGCCCGACAAGGGGCAGACTTTTCTGTAGCGGAGTGAATTGGCATGCGACGGGTCGTAGTTACGGGATTGGGAATGGTGTCACCGCTGGGTTGTGGTGTGGACACAACCTGGAAGCGTTTGCTTGCCGGAGAATCCGGTGCACGAAAGATCACCAAATTCGAAACAGATGACTTGCCATGCAAGATTGCCTGCGAAGTGCCGCGCGAAGGCGAAGGTGCGTTCATTCAGGACGACTGGATTGAGCCGAAAGAAGCCAAGCGCATTGACGACTTCATTATTTTTGCGATGGCGGCAACCGATCAGGCCCTGGCAGACGCCGGGTGGCATCCCAAAACGGACGCCGATCAGTGTGCAACGGGCGTGATGATCGGTTCGGGGATCGGTGGTCTGCCGGGCATCTATGACACATCCATTGTGTTGCACGAAAAAGGGCCCCGGCGCGTGAGCCCGTTTTTCATTCCGGGTCGTTTGATCAATCTGTGTTCGGGACAGGTCTCGATCAAGTACGGTCTTAAAGGGCCAAACCATTCCGTCGTGACAGCTTGTTCGACGGGCGCACATGCCATTGGTGACGCCGCACGGCTTGTTATGCTGGGCGACGCCGACGTGATGGTTGCTGGCGGTGCGGAAGCCTCAATCTGCCGGCTGGGCATCGCTGGGTTTACAGCAGCCCGTGCCATGTCTACCGGGTTCAATGAAACGCCGGAAAAAGCCTCGCGGCCTTACGACAAAGATCGCGATGGTTTTGTCATGGGCGAGGGGGCCGGTATTGTCGTGCTGGAAGAGTATGAGCACGCAAAAGCGCGCGGCGCGAAAATCTATGCCGAAGTCACAGGCTATGGCCTGACAGGCGATGCCTATCACATCACCTCGCCAGCGCCTGATGGCAATGGGGGGTTCCGTGCGATGGAGATGGCCCTGAAACGTTCTGGCCTGGGCGTAGGTGACATCGACTACATCAACGCGCATGGCACATCGACACCGGTCGGTGATGAAATTGAATTGGGTGCTGTACAAAGGCTTTTTGGCAATTCGATCGAAACTATGTCTATGTCGTCGACCAAGTCGTCAATCGGGCATTTGTTGGGAGCCGCAGGCGCGGTGGAGGCTATCTTCACAATTCTTGCGATGCGCGACAATATCGCGCCGCCGACCATCAATCTCGACAATCCTTCCATTGAAACGGATATGGATCTGGTGCCAAACACGCCGCGAAAGAAAGAGATCAATGCGATCTTGACCAATTCGTTTGGCTTTGGCGGGACGAATGCATCGCTCATCATGCAAAAAGTAGACGATTGAGCGAGCCGACGTCAGACGAAAACAAGGCTCACGAAGAAAAGGTCTCAGGCGATCTCCAGCCTGAGGCCGGTTCATCTGAAATGAGCATCAGCGCGAAGCCGCCGCGCCGCTGGCTGCGTTGGATACTTCTCTTCAGTTTTGTATTTCTCATCTTGTCCACCTCTCTTCTGGGGGGCGGGTATTTCTACGTGCGCGATAAATTTACTGAGCGAGGCCCCGCCGCAGAAGATCAGATCTTCATGCTGGAGCGGGGAAAAGGCCTGATTACTATCGCACGTGAACTGGAGCGGGAGCATCTGATCTCTGATCAGCGGATCTTCCGTTGGGCGCTGCAGCTGCAGGAGAGAGGGGCCGGTCTCAAGGCAGGTGAATATCTCATCCCCTCCGGCGCGAGCATGGCCGAAATAGCCCTTATTCTGGAACAAGGGAAATCTATCCTTCATAAGCTCACAATCGCGGAAGGGCTGACCAGTTTCGAAATTATGGCATTGGTTGAAGCTGATCCCGTGCTGGAAGGCGAGCTTCCAGAGCTTCCTGCCGAGGGGACATTGCTGCCGGAAACCTACCTTTTCACGCGCGGCATGACCCGTGCGGAACTGGTGGATCAGATGCGGCGTGCGCATGAGGATGTTGTGAACCGTCTCTGGGATACAAGAGCAGAAGGTCTGCCGATCACGACCAGAGAGGAGGCTGTTATTCTTGCCTCCATCGTTGAGAAGGAGACGGGTTTGGCGGCAGAGCGCCCACGCGTTGCTGCCGTGTTTGTCAACCGTCTCAAAATACCGATGAGACTTCAGTCCGATCCGACCATCATTTACGGCATTACGGAAGGCAAAGGCCCGCTGGGGCGCCCCATTCGTCGCTCCGAAATTGACCGAAAAACAGCATACAATACCTATCAGATCGATGGCCTTCCGCCGACACCGATCGCCAACCCGGGAGAAGCGGCGCTGGCGGCTGTGCTCAATCCACCCCAGACCAGAGATCTCTATTTTGTGGCGGACGGGACGGGAGGACACGCATTTGCGACCTCTCTTGCCGAGCATCAGCGTAATTTCGCTTAGTGCCTGTGGATTGAACGGGCGCGCCGGCAGTAGGTTTGGGCGGCTGCCGGGGTATACTGTCCCATCAACACATCGCGATTCTGTAGCCAAAGTGCCTGAACGGGACACCTAAAAGGACAAAAATGCCGCTCAATAGTATGACAGGGTTTGGTCGCGCCGAGGGCGCAGAAGGTGCCTACAGATGGCGCTGGGAATTGCGTAGCGTCAACGGCAAGGGGCTGGATTGTCGCTTTCGTCTGCCTTCNGGTTTTGAAGCGCTTGAGCCNNGGTTTCGCGACACGCTGGGCAAACATATTCGGCGCGGCAATTGTCAGGCTGCTTTGGTGCTGGAGGCAACAAGCCCAACAACCTCCGTTCAGGTGAACAAGTCTGTGGCTGCGCAGGTTCTGGCCGCCGCAAAGCAGTTAGCTGAAANAGCGGTTGAGCATGGTGTTGATTTATCTCCGCCCACCGTGGAAGGCCTGCTGGCCATCCGGGGTGTCCTGGAGACCCAGGAAGATGTGGAAGATGATGCCGCGCGGGCCAGCCTGGAAAATGCGCTCCTGGNGTCTTTTGCCAGCGCCGCCTCNAGTCTCGCTGTGGCACGCGGTGATGAAGGACGNAAGTTGACGNCAATCGTCGAAGGTCAGATTGAAACGATTGCAAAGCTGACAGAAGCCGCTGCCGCCTCGCCGTGCAACAACGAAGCCACATTCAAAGCGCGTTTGAAAAACCAGATCGCGGANTTGCTGGACGCGTCTGTCGGTTTGACGGAAGAGCGGTTGGCGCAGGAAGCCGCGCTGTTGGCAACCAAAGCGGACATTCGGGAGGAACTGGATCGGTTGCGCGCGCATGTTGCGCAAGCACGGGACCTGATCGCCTCAGGAGAGCCTGTCGGGCGTCGGCTTGATTTTCTGACACAGGAGTTTAATCGNGAGGCCAACACGCTCTGCTCCAAATCTTCAGATGTGAGTCTCACCCGCATCGGGCTGGATCTCAAGGCAGTTATCGATCAATTGAAAGAACAGGTTCAAAACGTCGAATGAATGAAGTGGATATTGATCGCAGAGGNCTGATGCTGGTTCTGTCTTCACCGTCAGGCGCAGGGAAGACAACCCTGTCCCGTCGTTTGCTGGCNGAAGATGACAACATCACAATGTCGGTATCTGCAACAACCAGGACCGCACGTCCGGGCGAGGTGGACGGCAAGGACTANCATTTTCTGACGACGGAGGATTTTGGTCTGATGCGTAACCAGAACGAGTTTCTGGAACATGCAAAAGTCTTCGACAATTATTATGGNACGCCCCGGAAGCCGGTTGAAAAAGCGTTGGCGGCCGGCAGTGATGTATTGTTNGATATTGATTGGCAGGGCACGCAACAGCTGGAGGAAAGCGCATCAAAAGATCTGGTGAAAGTCTTTATCCTGCCACCCTCTGGCCATGAACTGGAAAAACGGTTGAACACCCGCGNGCANGACCCGGCAGATGTCGTCGCCGCACGCATGGCCAAGGCATCGGATGAAATCAGTCATTATGCGGAGTATGACTACATTATCGTGAACGATAATGTGGAGAAGGCACTGGTAGAGTTAAAAGCAATACTCACCGCCGAGCGCCTTCGCCGTGAGCGCCGCGTGGGGCTGCGCACTTTCGTGCAACAGCTCCAGCAGGCGCTTTGACAGATCAGAAGATCAGGGTGTCAGGACAACCCGGCCCATGACCGTTCCATTACGCAAATCGTCGAGTGATTTNGTGGCTGCNGACAAGGGACGCTCTTCAACCGGGATGGGGTCAATCTTNCCCGATTTGACGAGTTCCATCATTTCGATGGTTTCGTCAAGCGTACCGACATAAGAGCCACCAATGGAGATGGCGCGCATCGGGAACATCGGGATCGGCATCGAGAAACCACCGCCAAACATGCCGACCACAATTACCTTGCCGCCTTTGCGCACAATAGATGTTGCGAATTTGAGAGAAGCTTCAGAGCCGACAAAATCCACGGCAGCAGGCACGCCACCATTCGTATCCGCCAGAAGCTGTTTGATCGCGTCTTCATCTTTCGGATTGTAAACCGCATGGGCACCCGCACCCATGGCAGCCTGCAGTTTNTGCGCATCAACATCNGCNCCGATGGGCGCTGCATCGAACATGGTTTTGGCAAACTGCAGACCCATCATGCCAACGCCGCCAAGGCCCACAACCGCGACACGCTCTTCCGCGCTGATATCGCCAAGCTTCTTCATGGCTGAAAATGCGGTAAGNCCTGAGCACATATAGGTAGCGGCAAGACCTTGCGAAACGCCGGTATAGTCCAGCAGNTAGCGCGGGTGCGGTACCACAGCATGTGTGGAGTAACCACCGGCAACCTGAATGCCCAGATTTGCCGGCTTGTTNCAGAGNTTTTCCTCGCCNCGACGGCAGGTCGGGCAGTCGCCACAGCCAATCCATGGATAAGCAACCCGCTTGTCNCCAACAGCAACGTCTTTAACGTCAGGCCCAACCGCGACGACTTCGCCTTCAATCTCATGACCGAGTGTGAAGGGGAGTTTGCGGCCTCGGCTGACATCAAGCTTGTTNCCGCCACCCAGGTCGAAATGACCATCGTGAAGGTGTACGTCGGAGTGGCAGACGCCACAATGNCTGACTTTCAGGAGAACCTGCGTTCCCTCCAGCGCAGGAAGGTCGCTTTCAACCTCCTGCAAGGGAGCCCCATATTCGACAATGGCTTGTGACTTCATACCGCAATTTCCTCTGTTNGCTGTGATCTTTGAAGCGATCNTGTTGGGGCGCAATGTGGCACGGNACACGCTTTCGCTCAACTCTGTTCGCGTTTCTGTTTGAGTGTCACATAAGCGCGGGCGAGCGCCCCGAAGTCCGGGATAGACAGGCGTTCAGCACGTAGTGACGGATCGATACCAGCCATCTCGGTGAGCACCAGAGGGTCCANGCCAAGCCCTTTGAGGCTCGCCCGGATCATCTTCCGTCGCTGACCGAACGCGGCCTTGACAACAGTCTGAAGNGCTTCCTTGTCTGCCTCTACAAGAGGTATCTCCCGTGGCTCAAGATGAACAACGGAAGAGGTGACTTTCGGGGGCGGTGTGAAGGCCCGCCGATCAATATCGAAAGCTTTTGTCGCTGTTGCACGCCATTGGGCGAGGATCGCAAGTCGTCCATAAGCTTTACCCCCCGGTTGGGCGACAATACGCTCAGCCACTTCCTTCTGAAACATANGCGTGAGGCTCTGATACCAGGCAGGCCAGGGCTCACTCTCCAGCCAACCCGTCAGCAGCGGGGTGGCAATATTGTAGGGCAGGTTCGCAACGATACGCACCGGCCCCTCAACGAGAGAACGATGATCGAGTTCAAGTGCGTCCCCTTCAATCACCTGCAAACGCCCGGGATAGGCCGCCGCGACATCGGCCAGAGCCGCCAGGCAGCGCTGATCCCGTTCAATCGCGACAACTTTCTTTGCACCATTGGCAAGAAGTGCACGCGTGAGACCGCCTGGGCCCGGACCAATCTCAAGAACAGTGACATCATCGAGCGAGCCCGCCCGCCGGGCAATACGTCCCGTCAGGTTAAGATCCAGCAGGAAATTCTGACCGAGTGACTTTTTTGCGTTGAGTTCATAACGCTCGATCACATCCCGTAAAGGAGGAAGCCCGTCAATATCGCTCATGCCGCCNCCGCCCGGTTTCGNGCGATCAGATCCGCCTGTTTGAGTGCGGCAATAAAGCTTGCAGGGCTGGCTTTTCCGGTGCCCGCAATATCAAGCGCCGTGCCATGGTCCGGNGACGTGCGCACAATCGGGAGGCCAAGTGTCGTATTAACGCCATTGTCGAAGTCGATGGTCTTGAGCGGTATGAGAGCCTGATCGTGATACATGCAAAGTACAGCATCGTATCGGGNCCGCGCTTGCGTATGGAATAGCGTATCCGCCGGGAATGGACCTTGGGCATCAACGCCTNCGTTCCGCAGCGCCGCAACAGCCGGAGCAATGATGTCGATTTCTTCGCGACCCAGGGCCCCGCTTTCCCCACCATGGGGGTTGAGGGCGGCTACCGCCAGACGAGGGGCGGCGATGCCGAAATCACGCTTNAGCGACTGTGAGAGGANCNCCCCGAGAGATACAATCATGCTCTTGTTGAGCTGGCCGACAACGTCGGAAAGCGGAATATGTATGGTCACCGGTACAACACGCAACCCCGGACATGAGAGCATCATAACGGGCGTCGCGTCAGTCGCATTTGCCAGATATTCTGTNTGCCCCGGGTGGGTGAACCCCGCACCATAGAGCGTTTTCTTGTGGATAGGGTTGGTGACCAGACCAGATACCTGCCCGGTCNTGGCCATGGAGACAGCCTGTTTGAGGGAGGAAAGCACTGCATCCGNATTGCGTGGGTCTAGTGTTCCAGGCTCAGATGCATGCGCCAGTCTGCACGGCAGGACGGGAAGCCCTTCATCAAAACATTCAGCCGCCTCCCGCGGGTTTGCAATTTCAATGATGGGTATATCGAGAGCCAACCGGGCGGCCAAGAGCATCAACCGTGCCGGATCATCGATCAGAAAAAAACAAGGTAATTCATGGGCAGCACGTTGTGCCCACGCCGCCAACGCAATGTCCCCGCCAATGCCGGCCGGATCCCCCATCGTTACGGCATAGACAGTGTCNTGCGACGTTGAGNTGTCATTCGACCGCGTCGTGCTGTTTGTCTCGGCCCCCATTGGGAACTCCAATCCGGGCTGTAATTTGATGCTTAGCGCATCTCGATCACAGCATCCCGTCGTAGGTCACGCAAATGTCGGCGCGCCATCATGGAAACACCCTGGTTAAACAGGTTNTTTTCGATGGATTCGAAGGTNGGCTGATTACCNAGGTCATCTTTNCGATCACAGATAATGATGGCTTCGATGCCGCGTGGGGTTCGCCCGGCTGGAATAAATGTNCCGGCTTCGTGCTTCAGGATCTCGGTGCGGATCGGGTCGCGGATCTGCGCTGCNGTGACAGTTGATGGTGGTGTCGCATTGGCACCGGGAATTTGAGCAACCTGTTCCGGCAGGGCTGCACAGGTTTTAAACTGTTGACGCAACTGCTCNGCCTGCCGCGCCCGCTCCTGGGCTTGTNCCTGCGGGGCATCGGGAGAAAGGGCAAGCACAACCTGAATAATGGTGAACTGGGTGTTGAGAGGGTTCGGGCCAAGACCTTCCCGTTTTGAGCGAAGCTGCATAATGTAGAAGCC
>PAZY01000031.1 GCA_002715765.1 Rhodobiaceae bacterium
CGCCTCGTATCTCGTTCCCGGCCAGTCCGTCCCCCGGACCCGCCAATCGGACGGCTTTTCCGCAGTCCAGGTGAAAAGGCCGTGGTCGCGGATTTCGCGCAAGGTCCAGCGGCAATAGTGCTTGATGTCCGTTGCCACCCGGAATTCTCCCCCGTCCACCATGACGCGCGCCAGCTCGTCGAGCGTTTCCGCGGAGACAAAACGACGTTTATGGTGGCGCTTCTTGTGCCAGGGGTCGGGGAACAACAGGAATGCGCGCGCAATCGACGCATCGCCCAGGCGCTCCAGCACGTCGCGCGCGTCGTTGGGGTGAATACGTACATTGGAAAGGCCGCGCTCTTCCACCTCACTCAACAGTTTCGCCACACCGTTTACAAACGGTTCGCACCCGATCAGGCCAACCATCGGGTGCGCGACGGCCTGCGCCGCCAAATGCTCCCCGCCACCAAACCCTATTTCCAGCCAGACTTCCTTCGCGGCATCGTCAAAGAGTGTTTTCGGATCGTCGAGGGGGCCGTTTTCGGGAACCTGAATTTGCGGCAAAAGGACTTCCATCAGATTGTCATGATGGGCCCGCAGGGTATGGCCCTTGCGCCGGCCATAAAGAAGCCGCCGACGGGGAAATTCCACTGATGGCGGCTTCTGATCTCGTTCGTCTGTCACGTCTTGTCCGATAGGCTGCTTATGGGAGCGCCTTGTTAATCGCGTCAACCAGGTCTGTCTTCTCCCAGGAGAAGCCGCCATCCGCTTCCGGCTCACGACCGAAATGGCCGTAGGCTGCCGTGCGGGCATAGATCGGACGGTTCAATGACAGATGCTCACGAATACCGCGGGGGCTCAGGTCCATTGCCTTGCCCAACGCAACCTCAAGCGCGGCTTCGTCCACATTGCCGGTACCATGCGTGTCGACATAGATGGACAATGGCTTTGACACACCAATTGCATAAGCAAGCTGGATGGTACAGCGGTCTGCCAGATTGGCCGCGACCACGTTCTTGGCCAGATAGCGTGCCGCATAAGCCGCTGAACGGTCCACTTTCGTCGGATCTTTACCGGAGAAAGCCCCGCCACCGTGCGGTGCAGCCCCGCCATACGTGTCCACGATGATCTTGCGGCCCGTCAGACCGGCATCGCCGTCCGGGCCCCCAATAATGAAAATGCCGGTCGGGTTCACGTAGAACTCGTCCTCAGGGCACATCCAGCCATCGGGCAGAATGTCCGCCACAACCGGGCGCACCAGCTCGCGAATGTCGGCCTGGGTCAGGCCTTCATCATGCTGTGTAGACACAACAACAGACGTGGCGCCCACCGGCTTGCCGTCCACATATTTCAGCGTGACCTGGCTTTTTGCATCCGGCCCGAACCCCTTGACCTTGCCGGAATGGCGAAGCTCCGCCATCCGCTTCAGGATCAGGTGGGAATAATAGATCGGCGCTGGCATCAGGACCGGTGTTTCCCGGCAGGCATAGCCAAACATGATGCCCTGGTCGCCCGCACCTTCGTCTTTATTGCCTGCCGCGTCCACGCCTTGAGCGATATGGGCGGATTGCGCATGCAGGTAGACGGATACGTCAGCGTTCTTCCAGTGGAACCCATCCTGCTCGTAGCCGATATCCTTCACCGCATCGCGCGCAACCTGCTCGATCATTTCCTTGGTGATGGTTTCAGGGCCGCGAACCTCGCCCGCCAGGACGATACGGTTGGTTGTGGTCAATGTTTCACAGGCCACACGTGCCTGGGGATCAGCGCTCAGATAGGTATCAAGCACCGCATCTGAAATACGGTCGCAGACCTTATCCGGATGGCCTTCAGATACGGATTCACTCGTAAAGAGATAGTCTTGTCTTGCCACGCTAAATGTCTCCCAGTTATGCAGCCCTTCTGACGGGGCGTGGTGGGGCAAGCGCCAGAACTGACGCGGCCTGAGTTTTTGCAAGGAATAGCCGAGGCGTCAAGCAGGATGACCCTTTCATCCCCCGCTCTCCTGATAATCTTGGAAATTATGCTGCTCCACCGTCAGGATCGCCGGTTGCGACGGACTGTTCCGCCATAACTTTCATGAGATCCAACAGGCGTTTACGGATCTCAGGGTCCGCAATCGCAAAAAAAGTACTGTTGAGCTGAATGCCTTCGGACGTCGAGAGCATATCGAGGTTGAAGCTGCTCACCGGGGCCTCTGAAAAACCGGTTTCCTGATCTGTATCCGCCAGCTCCAGCCCGTCATAAAAATAGTCAACCGGTACATCCAGCGTACGCGCGATCTGATAGAGACGGCTCGCGCCAATACGGTTGGCCCCCTTCTCGTATTTCTGTACCTGCTGGAAGGTCAGACCGAGCTGGTCCCCCAAACGCTCCTGGCTCATACCAATGAGCATTCTGCGCATCCGAACACGGCTCCCCACATGCACATCAATCGGATTTGGCAATTTACGCGGCAAAGTACGCTCCCTTAAAATAGTTATTTAGTATTATATTTGAATTTACTTATATGACTACTATACCACTCAAGTATCGAAACGTATGATGCTGAAATTAACCTTGTAGTTCATGCCAATTCTGAACGTCAAGCTGCACGTTTCATCGCACACCCATCCGAATGAGCGATTCGCAACCAACATACAACTATAAGTTAGTATTTTTTATGACTAACTGAAAGCATGAACTCACCCAGCATGACCCGTTGCCGGGCTTAGTGCTGGTCTTTCGCGGGCTTCAACACTGGCTGTGAAAAGCCCCACCGCGCCACACCAAGCGCGACACCGATCAAGAGGAAAAAGAACAGATCACCGATCCGCGCATAAAGCGGGGCGGACAGCGCCGTCGGCAGGCCAGTATCGAGCACACCGGCAGTGTTGAGAGGCACCGATGCCAGAACCCGCCCATATGGATCAATCATCGCGGAAATACCCGTATTGGCNGCCCGNGCCACGGGCAGACCTTGCTCCACCGCGCGCAGACGAGCCTGTGCCAAATGCTGATAGGGGCCGGCAGACTGGCCAAACCAGGCATCATTGGTCACATTGGCCAACCAGCCAGGTCGTTCGGCCCCCACGGTCCGGCCCGGAAAAATGATCTCATAGCAAATGAGAGGCCCCACGGGCGGCGCCCCGGGAACCTCTAGCGTCCGGGGACCGGGCCCGGCCTGATAGCCCCCGCGCAACCGGGTCAATTGTTGTAACCCGACGGCCTCCAGCAAGCTTTGGAGAGGCAGATATTCGCCGAACGGAACCAGATGCGCTTTGTCATAGGTATCGCGGATCTCTCCGTCCGGACCCATCACATAGAACGAATTGTAAAAATGCATGGGGATCCGCCCATTGACATCAGGCGGTCTGNTGGGATCCGCCTCTCCCCGCACGGATCCCAACATCAGCACACCACCGGGCCTTAAAATACGGGAGATTGCAGACCGGATGACCGGTTCGCGATCCACCAAAAACGGAAGTGCCGATTCCGGCCACAGAATATGCGTGGGCTCCGGACCCTGCTTCGGCGCTTCATCGCTCATGCGCAAAAAGAGGCCCATGATTTCCTGTCGGTTTTCAGGCAACCATTTGGCACGTTGCTCCACATTGGGCTGTACGAGGCGCAGCGTCACGCCGTCCACATACTCAACCTCCGAAGCCGCCAGACGCATCGCCCCGCCGAACCACAAAAGGATCAGGGCCATGTAGGCCACCAGGACCGGGCGACCGACGGAAGCGGTTTTCCAGCTATAGGACTTGTCTTGATGTTTGAGACGCGGATCGAAAGAGGCNGGCGAAAAAAACACNAACATCAGGATCAGGGTCAGACCATAGACGCCAAACAGGGCCGCGCTTTGTATCAACGGGTCCGACAGCNCCGCCACCTGGCCCAACAGGTTCCAGGGGAAACCNGTCAACACATGACCCCGCAGCCATTCGGACGCCGCCCATGCCACCGCAAGCACCAGAACGCGTGCCATGCCTGCGCTCCAGAAGAAGCGCGCGANAGCAAAGGCCATGCCGGTAAAAAGCCCCAGACCCGCCGGCAGGCCCGTCACGGCAAAAGGCAACATCCAGCCAAAGGTTTCCGCCTCGACCAGAAACGCTTCACCNATCCAGTAAAGCGACGCGAAGAAGTAACCAAACCCGAACCACCAGCCGATTGCACCAGCACGGCGCGCGGCGCGCCAGTTCTGTTTTGAGGGCTCACCCGTTCCGTCCAGCAACCAGACAAGCGCNGGCAANGTGAACACGAGGACTGCGAAAAGTTCAAAGGGAGGCTGGGCTGCCACGGAGACAAGACCCAGCCCAAAAGCTGCCGCGAACTGCCGCCAGCCTGTGAGACTATAGAGATAGAGCGCAGCCTGCTCGGCGCGGGTCAGTATCACATCGAAAAGATTACGGGCACGCTCTTCCAGAGCATTTGACGGCTCATTTTTTTTCATGCGGCGCCGGGGTCTCTGTCGCGGTGGAAGATGCGTTTGCCACGGTGCCAGCCTCGGGGCTGGTCTCATGTCTGGCGCGCGCATTGGTATCGCGGTGCACACGCAAGCGCTTGATACGACGCGGATCCGCATCGCGAACCTCAAACTCGATACCGGCGGGGGGCATAATCAGTTCCCCCCGCTGCGGAATACGCCCGACCAGCTGGAAGACAAGCCCGCCGAGCGTATCCGCGTCGTCGTCGGTTTCAGGGTCAACCAGGGTCAGACCCAACATATCTTCAAGATCTTCAATCGGGGCACGGGCGAGTGCGTCAATGGACCCGTCCGCGCTTTCGATCAAGGGTGCGCGTTCCGCCACATCATGTTCGTCTTCAATGTCCCCGACAATCTCCTCGACCAGATCTTCGATGGAAACCAGACCATCGGTGCCACCATATTCATCAACCACCAGCGCCATATGAATACGCGAAGACTGCATCTTGAGCAGAAGGTCACTTGCGGGCATGGAAGGCGGGACGAACAGGACAGGGCGGCGCACCGTGCGCAGGTCGAACGTTTCCCGGTCGTTGCGATGCGAGGTCATCCAACCCAATACATCCTTGATATGGACCATGCCAATCGGCTCATCCAGGTTTTCGCGATAGAGCGGCATGCGCGAATGGCTCTCCTCCTGCGTGAGCGCCAACACCGCGTCCAGCGATGCGGAAACATCGACCGCGACAATGTCCGCCCGCGGTACCATCACATCATCGACCCGCAATTCCGCGAACGAGAGAATATTCATAAACATATGACGGGCCTGCGGACCCAGATCTTCCAGCGCCGCCTCATGCCCGCCTAATGCGGTCTCAATGCTCTCCCGCAATGTCTGGTTTTCCTCGCCTCTGGACAGGAAACCCGTCAAGCGATGCACCAGGCGGGACCATAGACCGCCGTTTTTCTCCTGTTCCTTCACTTGTGAGCTTACCGCGTCGGTCATTTCGTCTTATCCGTGCCTGTAGGCATGTCTTCCAGTTCGTGTTCTGCTGCGTAAGGATCCACAATGTCAAAACGCGCCAATACAGCCCGCTCCATCGCCTCCATCTCTTCCGCTTCCTCTTCGCTTTCCTCGTGATCGTACCCCATCAGATGGAGGACGCCATGGGCCACGAGATGCGCCAGATGATTTTCAAATGTCTTATGCTGTTCATGCGCTTCGCGCACCAGCGTTTCATAAGCTAAAACTATATCACCCAATGGCAAAACACTGCCAAACTGTGGGGCAGCCGGATCTGTGCCCTGGTTGGCTAAATTTTGGTTGGCCAAATTGTGGTCAACCGCATTCTGATAAACCGCGGTTTGGGGAAAAGACAGAACATTGGTCGGCTTGTCCTGATGCCGGTATTTGCGGTTGAGGGTACGGACAAACTCATCATCCGCCAGCAGAATGCTCAACTCGGCCGCGCCAGCGCGTGCAGACGCACCCAGTTCATAGGTCATCTGTGCCACACGAAGCATGACCTCTTCAGCCGCAACATCCCACGCGCCGCCACCCTTTGATATTTCCACCGCCAGATAACGCGCGCGCGCGTTGCCTGTTGTCCCATCCGTGCTCACGAGGATGGTTCCTCTTTTTTGGGCGCAACACGATCAAGCAACCCTTTTTCACGCACCCCATAGGCCTGCACAATCCGGGTCACGAGCGGGTGACGCACGACATCCTTGTCGGTGAAGCGAATGGTCTGCACCCCGTTTACGCCTTCCAGCACACTCAGCGCATCGGCCAGACCGGACTTCGCACCCATCGGAAGATCGACCTGGCTGGGGTCACCGGTAATGGCCATACGACTGTTCTCCCCCAGGCGGGTCAGGAACATTTTCATCTGAACCGGGGTACAGTTTTGTGCCTCATCCAGAATGACAAATGAATTGGCGAGTGTCCGCCCTCGCATAAAAGCAAGAGGTGCCACTTCAATTTCGCCGCTTTCGATTGAGGCCATCACCTGTTCACCCGGCAATGTGTCGTACAGCGCATCATAAAGCGGGCGCAGATAAGGATCGATTTTCTCCCGCAGATCACCCGGCAGAAAGCCCAGCCGTTCCCCTGCTTCCACGGCGGGTCGCGACAAGATGATCCGGTCCACTTTCTTCTGGATCAACATGGATACGGCGACCACGACGGACAAATAGGTTTTGCCGGTTCCGGCAGGGCCCACCCCAAATACAAGTTCATTATCCATCAGCGCTTCGATGTATGCGCCTTGTGTCGGTGAGCGGGGCGAGATGACACGCTTGCGCGTCGTGACCTGCAATTTCTTGTTTGCGCCCGACCCGCGCGCCTGTTCCCTCTTTGGCGCATTCGCCATGCGGACCGCTCCTTCCACTTCGGCTGCTGTCACTTCGAGCCCCGACTTCAATCGTGCATAAAGATCTTTGATAACAATCTCGGCGCGGGCACGCGCATCTGCTGTGCCGGTGACAACGAGTTCATTTCCGCGAGAATTGGCTGTCACGTCGAAAGCGCGCTCAAGCCTGGCCAGGTGGCTGCCATTGGAGCCGAACAATTCACTCAGCAGATGGTTGTCATCAAAGCCAATAATGAGGCTTGCAGGTTCCTCGTCACGACGTCCTCTGCTCGACTGAGTCAAGAGTGGTGGGCTCCTTCTGATCGGGGCTGTTTCCCGTCAATGAGGACAGCCTCCAGTGAGTTGGCAAATCCGTTGATGACACGCACATCTGCAAAGGCCCCGAAAAGGGTCTCCGGCGCGGTCACATAGACCGATTGCAGATAGGGGCTTCGTCCCACCAATTGGCCATCGCGCTTACCGCGACGATCAAACAGGACGCGCATGGTTTCACCTTCACATTTTTTGTTGAAACCCAATTGATGCGTGGCAATACGCGCCTGCAGACGCGCCAGGCGTTCGGTCTTTACGTCTTCCGGTACCTGTTCACCGTTGCCGGCAGCGGGGGTGCCGGGGCGCGGCGAATATTTAAATGAATAGGCTTGCGCGTATCGTACTTCGTCCACAATGGCGAGTGTCGCTTCAAAGTCTTCTTCCGTCTCGCCGGGAAAGCCGACAATAAAGTCGGAAGACAGTGCGATATCGGGCCGGGCCTTGCGGATGCGTTCAATCAGCTTGAGATAGGTTGCCGCATCATGCTGCCGGTTCATCGCATCGAGAATGCGGTCCGAGCCGGCCTGCACCGGCAGATGCAGATAAGGCATCAGCTTTTCAATATCGCGATGGGCCTCGATCAGTTCGTCATCCATGTCGCGGGGGTGACTGGTTGTGTAACGAAGCCGCTCCAGACCTTGAATATCCGCCAGTGCGTGCAACAGACGGCCCAGCGACCAGTCTTCACTGTCTGTACCCTGCCCATGATAGGCATTGACGTTCTGCCCCAAGAGGGTCATTTCGGCAACCCCTCCCTCAACCAGGGTCCGGGCCTCACTCAGCACGCGGGAAACGGGCCGGGAAAACTCGGAACCACGCGTGTAAGGCACTACGCAGAAGGCACAGAACTTGTCGCATCCTTCCTGTACAGTCAGGAAGGCTGTGCGCCCTCTGGCGATGGTTTTTTTCTTCTCTGCGGCCGGCAAGGCATCAAACTTGTCTTCAACGGGAAAGTCGGTTTCGACAATCCCTCTGGCACCGTTTGATGTGCGCGCCAAAAGCTCCGGCAGGCGATGATAGGATTGCGGGCCGAAAACCAGATCGACCACCGGCGCCCGCCGCACCATCTCTTCACCTTCGGCCTGGGCAACACACCCGGCCACCCCGATAAGCAGTTTGCCGCCTGCCGCTTCTTTTTGGTCACGCAGTTTGCGCAGACGCCCGAGTTCTGAATAGACTTTTTCAGCGGCCTTTTCGCGAATGTGGCACGTGTTGAGAATGACGAGGTCAGCATCTGCCACCTCATCCGTTTCACTATAGCCTGCCGGCGCCAGAACATCGGCCATACGACCGCTGTCATAGACGTTCATCTGGCACCCATAGGTTTTTATGAAAACTTTCCGGGATGTGTCATCGATCGTTGATGCAGCGCCGCTTTCGCGCATCGCCGACGGTCGCGCAGGTTCGCGAACCCCGGATTTGATATCCCGATGGCCGTCCTGACTTTTATTCTGGTCTCTGTCCAGGGTCTCACTCACTTGCTCAGCCACTGTTGGCGCTTTCAACTCCGTTTGGTTTGCCCCAAATGTCATTGCGGCTCATATAGAGCTATTGCGACAAGATTACCATGGGGGACGCCATTCGCTCATACCTATTCGGCGTTGAGAGAGGCTTTCTCGCCACCCGGCACCGATGGTGACCGGACGGGTGGTAAAACAGGTATTGCGACAGGATCAGGGGCTGTTTCCGCCAATTTAGGGGAAGAAACCTCCCCCAGCAGGGCGCGGGACACCCCTTCGGCGGAGCGGGCTTCACAATAGGCCGCCAGTTTTTTCCGGTCACCATGGTGGTCCAGCGTGACCGGTTCATGAAATTCCACCACCACGTCGAACGGCCCCAGGGTAAACGCCTCCCAAAGGTGCGGCCCCAGATCCATATCGCCATACCAGGCAAAATAGGGCCGGAACTGACGCCCCATGGGCATGCCGCAGAGCTTTGTATAGGTCACGGACAAGGGCTGAACAATAAGGGGTTTTGCGTTTGCCCCCCCGCCGGCCGCCATTTGGGCGACCACCATAAGCGCACTCTTGAAAGGCAAAACCCGATTGCCGTCGCTTGATGTCCCCTCGGGAAACAGGACCAGCGTATCCCCGCCGGCAATGCGCTGATGGATCTCGTTGGCAGTATGGACTGCTTTGGTGCGCCGCTCCCGGTCTACAAAAACCGTCTGTTGCAAGCGGGCCAGTGTGCCGAAAAAAGGCCAGGCCGCTACTTCCTTCTTGGCGACGAAAGAAAGGCGCGGCTTGACCGAGCCCAAAACCGGAATGTCGAGATAGGAATTATGGTTTGACGCAAGAAGGCAGGCCCCTTCAAAGGGGGTGCCCCGTACAACCACTTTAATGCCAATGATCGCACAAAGATATTTGTGGAAACGGATCGGCAGTTTTTTTGCGTAAGGCAGATTGAGTTTCAACCCTACCCACTGGATCGGGATAAGGAGCAATGCGCCCAGAACGAACGCTGCCAGTTTTGCCCCTGCCCGTACATTTTTCACCGGGGTTCGCCTTTCACCACGCGACGCCAGACCATGCTCATCCCTTTGTGATTACTTGGTGCTGGGGGCTTTTTTGCTATCCACCAAAGGGACGCCATAAAGCTCCAAACGGTGATCCACCAGATTGAACCCGAGTTCCCGCGCAACGATTTTCTGCAGGCGTTCAATGTCATCATTGTGGAACTCGATCACTTCCCCGGTCTGGAGGTTGATCAAATGGTCATGATGTTCTTCCGTCACCTGCTCGTACCGGGAACGACCATCGCGGAAATCATGCCGCTCCAGAATGCCTGCTTCCTCAAACAGTCGTACCGTACGATAGACAGTTGCGATGGAGATCTTGTTGTCCACAGCCGACGACCGCCGATACACTTCTTCGACATCGGGATGATCCGCCGCCGTCGAGAGCACGCGTGCGATCACGCGACGCTGATCTGTCATCCGCATGCCCTTTTTGACACACAGATCTTCAATCCGGCCCGGATTGGTATCAACAGGATTTACACGTTCTGTTTCGGTCATCACTTCCATTCCAGACTTTGGCCGCCCACCTTCGGGAAATCAGTGTCACATTAAAGCAATTCCAGCTTCTTCGGAACCGCCTGCCGCCTGTTTCGCCGCAAAATCTCAGGCAAAATCGCGCCGCATGGTAAGACTGTCGACGAAGACCCCATTTGGCTTGCGGTAATAGGCTTTTCGCCGTCCAACCTGCTTATATCCCGCCTTTTCATAAAGGGCGAGTGCGGGTTGGTTGTCCGCGGCCACATCCAGCAAAAGGCCCGGCGCAGCCGTCTTTTCCCGCACAAGGGCATGAAGCCTGTCCAATAACGCCATCCCCGTGCCACTGCCCCGGGCGGCCGGCAACACCCCGATGCTCAATATTTCCGCCTCGCCAGCCACAAACCGCGCCAGCAGAAAGCCTTCCGGTGCGTCCCGCTGCGTTGCAAGCAGGGCGATCAGGCCCGGCACGTCAAACATCGCCGCGATGGCTGCGGCTGACCACGGGTCCTCAAAACTCGCCGCATGAAGCCCGGACAAGACCGCCGCATGGGTTTTATCAACCTGCTCGATACGGGATACCTTGCGCGTCTGTGCCCGGTTCATCGGCACGGGTTCACACGGGCCTGCGCAGAGGGTTGGTCTGCACTTTTGCATCGGGCGCCCTCAGGTAAAGCGGGCTTGGCGGCAGCGCCTTGTCAGCCGTGCGCGCGCTGGCAATTGCGGCAACGCTTCTGGCATCCGGCAAAGGTGCAGCCCCGGCGCAGCGGACACGAGAGCCTGCATGGTCCTGCACAAGATGCGCCCCGGTCCCCACGGCCAGAAGCGGCGCACCGGACGCTGTGTCCAGGATGCCGGACAGATCATCAAGGGAAACAAGAGCGGGCGCCGTGACGGGCGAAAGGTCACTGCCAAACACTTGCAGATAAGCCTCGTTCCGACGGGCATCAAAACAGGCCGCAATCAACTCATGCGCCGCCGCTTCCTGCGCGGCCGGATGGGCAATCGCTTCGAGGCTGGTCACGCCCAGGCATGGCTTGTCCATCGCCACGGCAAAACCGCGCGCCGTGGCCAACCCCACACGCAACCCGGTAAAGGTACCTGGCCCCACAGTGACCGCAAAGGCATCCAGACGATCAAAGCTGAAATCCAGCTCGTCCCGCATTTCGTCCAGCATCGGGATCAGCGCTTCGGCATGCCCTTTGGGCATATCGCGATATCGATAGCCCGCAAGCGCACCGTCACGCCACAGCGCAACCGAACAAGCCGCCTGACTTGTATCGATGGCAAGCAGGCAGGGGGCGGAATGGGTCATGGGAAAGATATGCTCACCAGATCACACGATCTGACATGCATCCTTGAAAGCCAGGCGCGGCGCGCGCTCAAACAGGTCACGGGTCGCATCACCATAGCCGATTGAGCAGATGAAATTTGACTTCACGCTGGTACCTGCAAAGAACAGCTCGTTGACGGCGTTCTGGTCGAAGCCGGACATAGGGCCACAATCAAGGCCGAGCGATCGTGCGGCGATCATGAAGTATGCACCCTGCAGGGTTGAATTGCGGAACGCAGTTTCCTGGATCAGCGGGTCATTGCCTGCAAACCAGTTCCGCGCGTCGGGATTGTGGGGGAAGAGTTCCGGAATCTTTTCATAGAATTCCAGATCATATCCGATGATCGCGGTCACCGGCGCTTCTTTCACCTTCGGCTGATTGCCGGGCATAAGAGCGGGAAGAAGTTTTTCCTTTGCCGCATCCGATGTCACAAACACGATCCGCGCCGGTGAACAATTGGCACTTGTCGGGCCAAACTTCATCAGATCATAGAGCGCGCTCAACGTTGTCTCCGACACAGGCTCGGGCTTCCACGCATTGAAGGTGCGTGCTGTTCTGAAAATTGTGTCGAGGCTCTTGTCGTCGAGCTTTGTCATGTTCGTTCCTTGATCGTTTACAAAGTGGGCAGGGCAGATCAGCTTGGCGATGTCAGACCGCGCGAACTTCTTCGATCTCGGGCACAAAGTGTTTCAGCATCTTTTCAACGCCCTGTTTCAACGTCTGGGTTGAGGCGGGGCAGCCTGCGCAGGCACCCACCATGTTGAGGTACACAATGCCCTGATCGAACCCGTGAAAGGTAATGTCGCCGCCATCCTGTGCGACGACGGGGCGCACGCGTGTGTCGAGCAGATCCTTGATCTGCGCCACAATCTCTTCGTCCTCCGCCGCTACAGCCGGGCCAGCCTCGCCGCCGCCGTCCTGCGCGTTCAGGATCGGCGCACCCGATGTGAAGTGCTGCATGATCGCCCCCAACAGGGCCGGTTTGATATGCTGCCATTCAACATCACCTTTGGTGATGGTGATAAAATCTGCCCCGAAAAAGACCCCCGTCACCCCGTCTACATCGAACAGTGCGCGCGCCAGCGGGGAGCGGTTGGCCGCTTCATCGTTCGGGAAATCTGCCGCGTGGCCTTCACCCAGCACATCTTTTCCCGGCAAAAATTTGAGCGTGGCGGGATTGGGGGTCGATTCTGTCTGAATGAACATGGGACACCTTCCTCGTGTGTCTGAATTGAGGGTGGAGGGCCGCCGTTCGGCACAAAACATTGCGGGCCGTCCATCCCTTAAATGGCGGATTTTGCACGTGTTTTCAAGTCCGACTAAAAAGCTAGGATTTGCGACGCATTGCCTCGCACTCGCTAACCGGTCTTACATCCCGTATTTTGCGCAATACGTCCGCAATACGTCTGCAATACTGGGGGTTTTACGGGGGTGTTAATGCCTGACGGTCACGCCCGGGCCTACGTCAAGGGTGACGGTCCGGCTCGATACCTGATGTTTCGAGCCGGTATTTCAGAAAACTTGCCCCGCCATAAGAGGTTTCACCAACGCATTGCGCACCTATGCGCGCCAGGGCACCGAGGTTTTTGCGCGACGGAGGCAACAGACAGGTGACATGCGGGATACGCACATCTGCCCGCGCGAAATCGAGCGCCTTGGCAGTCACCCTCGGACCCAGGCCAAAACAATCCGGCTTGAGAACCAGACCATAGTCCCAGTCATCACCTTCTTTTTGAAAACCACCCCAACCGATATATTGCCCGTCGTGCAGGATGGCCCAATGGCCGAGCCCGTCGCGAGACCAGTTTTCCTCCTTGGCGGCAATGAAATCTGACACGCGCGCCAGATCCCACCGCCCCTTGAGCAGGGGCATATGGTCACGCAAGCGCGGATGAGACATGTGGGCTGCAATGTCTTCCGGCGCCACATCCTTAAGCCTTACAAAAGCCAGATCGCAATTTTTCGAGGTCGGCATGTTACTTGTCTTGGTGAATTGTTGCGCGCCCGACGGGCCAGTGGCCGCCGCATACACCCCGTTTCGCGTCTGCATCAAGTGACTTGCACTCATATGCCTTCACGTTCACGTGTGGCGCGGTTCCGCTCTCTCCATCAGCGTCACGCCAGGTCGTGCAACTCATCATCGGTGAGTGAACCCGGCACAACGGTTACGGGGATCGGGAAGCCGGATGCGGCACCGCCGGCCACCAATTGCACCAAGGGGCCAGGCCCCTCCTTGCCCGTGCCAGCCGCCAGCACAAGAATGGAAATCGCCCGGTCTTCCTTGATCAGTGCCTTGATCGTATCGGCCTTCTTGCCTTCGCGGATTTCAAGCTCAGGAAACGTTCCCGCAATTTCGTTTACGCGGGCTGCGTGCTGATGCAGAACTTTTTCGGCTTCGGCGCGGGCCTCCTCCTTCATCAGGTTTTCAACGCCCAGCCAATGTTCAAAGCCGCCCGGTTCCAGCACGGCGAGCAAGACCACACCGCCCTTGGTGTGTTTTGCACGTCGGCTCGCAAAATGGATGGCCACTTCACATTCCGGGGTTTCGTCAACAACCACGAGAAGCTTGCGCCGTTTGATCGGCTGGGCTTCTGCTTGCGCGTCTGTCGCTGAGCTGGCGGCAGCATTGGGGGCGTTTTCTGTCATGCGCCCATGCTGCCCGGTTTCGGGCGTGCCGTCTATGTGGAAAACGCCTGCGCACCGCAAGAATGCCATGGTCTGGTACCCGACAAACCTATATATTAAAACTCTCAATTTTTAGGGTTTTTGATGGTTGATACGATCAATCTGTATTTGGATGACTCAGGCACAAGGCATCCAGATCATAAAGTAGGGCGCAAGCCAAAACATGGGCACGACTGGTTTGCACTAGGCGGAATTCTCATTCGTGATTTTGAAGAAGAAAGAGCGAAGCTGTTGATCGATGAGTTTTGTAAAAAGTGGGAAGTTGCCTATCCACTTCGGTCCGCCAACATTCGAGCCAAATCGGAAAAGTTCAGATGGCTTACGCAAGTGAGCGAGCCAGAAAGCAAACGCTTTTACGATGAACTGTATACGCTCATGATCACCTGTCCGGTTCAAGCTATTGCCTGCACCATTGATCGTCCTGGTTACAACGCGAGATACTACGAAAAGTATGGTCGAAATAGATGGGCGCTTTGTAAAACTGCGTTCTCGATCGTAGTCGAACGAGCTTCAAAAATTGCGATATCGCAGAATTGCAAGTTACGTGTGAATATCGAGCGAGGCGATAAAAAGACCGACGGAACCATTCAAAATTACTATAAACAACTTAAAAGCAAAGGGATGCCTTTTGCCGCGGATACGTCTGAAAGATATGGACCGCTTTCTCAAGAACAATTCAGCGACACATTGTATGAGTTCCGAACCAAAGCTAAATCATCCAAGCTCACGCAGCTAGCAGATCTGTATCTATGGCCAATGGCTATCGGCGGATATGATCCAGAAAACCGCACATACAAATCTCTAATGAACGACAAAAAGATTGTAGATGCGCTTCTTCAGGCGGAAGCGATCCCACACCTTGGTTGCAAATACAGTTGCTTTGATTCTTTTGAAGATACCACTTGAAACGCAAAGACCCGGAAAAAATCCCGGGTCTCTGTCAGCCGTCAAAAAGGACGACCTCATAGGCTAGGCCTAGCTAGAAAATGATTCATTTTGGATAACAATTCAATAACCCAGCACAAATAAATCCTACAAACAAATTAGTTCATATAATTCAATTGCTTAGCCATCTTATTTCAGCAATATATTTGTAATTTCGCGCAGCTGGGTGCGGGCACGAAGCAGATAAAAGCCCTGCGCTGCCAAATGGTTAGGCAGAAACTGGCCATCGGGCGTGCCGTTGACGACGACAAGCGGATCCAGCATGGCGGCTTTCAACAGACTGTCTTGCATCTGGTCCCAGGCCCCGGTAAGCCCGCGCTCCGCAATCAACGTCTCGAAATCTTTGCCGAGTGCGCCCAGGAGCATGTAATAGGCGTAAAGCTGCCCCTTCACATTGTAGAAATTATCATCAGCGGTGGGGTCGATCAGGCGACCGGAATTCTCCACGACCGAGCCGACCAGAACCGCCGATGACGAGCCCAGATCAAGCGCGATCCGGTCGAGCGTTGCCATGAGATTATCGCCGCGACGCTCAAAGACAGCCTCACCCGACGCGAGGCGTGTATTGTATTTCAGAAGCGCATCGCGCGCGGCGCGGTATTGCGCTTCGGACGATGCCCGGGGCATGAGAGAGACTTTCGGATCCCAGATCCAGACATCCCCTGCATATTGCAGCAGGCCTGAGGCCGATTGCAGATCCGGGTCCGCCTGGCTGGAACCGCGCGTGCGGCCCAGTTGATCTGTCATCTCAAACGAGAAGCGCGCCAGTGCGGAAATAATGCCCTGCTGATAGTTGGGCATATTGTCCAAAAAGGCGGAGGGGACAAACCAGGGGTCATTGGCCGTCCACCGCTTGTCCTCCACCTCGCGCTCAATAAGTGCTGCCGTCATGGCCACAACGTGCGAACCGCCAGGCTGATTAAACTCGGCCGCGGGCCGGAAATCCGGATCATCATCAATGGAATGAATAATCCAACCGCCGACAAAATAGTAAAAAACAAGGAAAACGAAAAAGCCAAGCAGGCCCTTGCGCGCCCGACTGCCTGAGATTTTGCCCCGCAAGGCTCCAAGCTTCGGGAGGCCCGGCATACTCATGCCAGTGCCCGTGCCACTCCCCTTCCGGTACATCCAGCGATGACGTTGACGGTCATACCAGCCGGTCAGCCTGTCGAAGAGGGCCATGCATTTTCCTTTTTATTTAACAAATGCTCCGAGTGAAATGTGGGCACTCTTCCCACCAGATTCAAGCGGGGATAAGTCCCGGCCTTAATTCCCCGACAGCATCGGTTTCACCAGTTCATCCACCCGTTTTACCTGATCAAGGAATTTTGGCAGTGCGGCAAACGGCAAGGCGCTTGGGCCATCGCATTTTGCCTGGTCGGGGTCTTCATGGGCTTCCAGAAAAAGCGCCGAGATACCGTCCGGAACACCTGCACGGGCCAGCTCATAAATCTGTTCGCGGCGACCGCCCGAGGCTTTCGATCCCGGCGACCGCTGTTGGAGGGAATGAGTCACATCGAACACAAGCGGGATATTGTCATTCTCGTTTTTCATGACACCAAAGCCCAGAATGTCCACCACGAGATTGTCGTAACCGAAAGACGATCCCCGCTCGCAGACCATGATCCTGTCATTGCCACAGGATTTGATCTTGTCGACGATGTTGCCGATCTGCTGCGGGCTCAAAAATTGTGGCTTCTTCACATTGATGATCGCGCCAGTGCGGGCAATCGCCTGCACCAGATCTGTCTGGCGAGCAAGGAAGGCCGGGATCTGCAGAATGTCGAGCACTTCGGCCGCCGGCTTTGCCTGTTCAATTTCATGCACGTCTGAAATGACCGGCACGTTGAAGGTCTCTTTCACCTCGGCGAGGATCTTCAATCCTTCTTCCAGACCCGGACCTCTGAAACTGTCGATGGAGGAGCGATTCGCCTTGTCATAGGAAGCCTTGAAGATCAGCGGCAGGCCTGCGCTTTCAGCCTCGCGGACGAAAGTCTCTGCTGCCTTCAACGCCATGTCCCGGCTCTCAATAACATTGACGCCACCAATCAGTACCAGCGGCTTGTCGTTGGCGAGGTCGATCTCACCGATTTTGATATCGCTCATGAACCCATTCCCCGATCAGATAAAGCCGACAATTTCTTTCACTTTTGCCAGTACGGGCCGCGCGATGGCTGCCGCGCGGTCCGCGCCGTTCTGCAAAACGCTGTCAATATAGGCCGGATCATCCATGAGACGGGCCATTTCGCTCGTAATGGGTGTGAGTTTCTCGATCGCCAAATCCGCCAGTGCCGGTTTGAATTTGGAGAATTCGGCACCGCCATACATCGCCAGAACGTCTTCCTTGGTTTGCCCCGACAGGCTTGCATAGATGCCGACGAGATTGTGCGCTTCGGCCCGCTCTTTCAATCCTTCAAGCTCTGACGGGAGCGGTTCAGGGTCTGTCTTTGCCTTGCGGATTTTCTTGGCAATGTCATCACCTGAGTCTGTCAATGTGATCCGGCTCATGGCGCTGGGGTCTGACTTCGACATTTTCGAGGTGCCATCGCGCAAGCTCATGATGCGTGTGGCCGGCCCCATGATGAGCGGCTCAGGCAGCGGGAAAAAATCCGCACCGCCATGGTCTGCAAAATCATTGTTGAATTTCTGCGCCACGTCTCGTGCCAGTTCCAGATGCTGTTTCTGATCATCGCCGACCGGCACATGGGTGGCCCGATAGGTAAGAATGTCTGCTGCCATCAAGACCGGATAATCATAGAGACCCACCGACGCGTTCTCACGGTTCTTGCCCGCCTTTTCCTTGAACTGCGTCATGCGGTTCAGCCAGCCAATGCGTGCCACACAGTTCAAAATCCAGGCAAGCTCCGCATGGGTGGAAACTTTCGACTGGTTGAAGATGATCTGTTTTTCAGCATCCACACCGGCGGCAATGTAGGCTGCAGCCACTTCGCGCGTGTTGCGTGCAAGCTCTTTCGGGTCCTGCCAGATTGTGATTGCGTGCATATCGACCACGCAATAGACGCATTCGTGAGTATCCTGAAGCCCCACAAAATGGCGAATGGCGCCCAGATAATTGCCCAGATGAAGGTTGCCGGTGGGCTGAACCCCCGAAAATACGCGATTTTTTGGCTGTTCCATGACTTCTCTTACCTCTTAAAAGCCGCCGGTTTGGGCGCGGCGGTCGGACAGTGAGGGTATGCGCTGAAGTGCTTCAGCTTTCAATCCCTCGCATCCTGAAAAGAGCCCCGATCCCGGTCCTCTTTCAATAGATTAGAATTTTTCTAAACTACTTGACACATGTGTGCAGATATATTACTTTTGAATTGTTCTAATTTATGGAGGGCCCGATGGCTGATACACCCAAACGCATGACCACCAATGCTGGCATCCCTGTCGGCGACAATCAAAACAGTTTGACGGCAGGTGCGCGCGGGCCGCTTCTCGTTCAGGACTGGCAGCTTTTTGAAAAGCATGCGCATTTCAATCGGGAGCGGATCCCCGAGCGTGTTGTGCATGCGAAGGGCTCAGGCGCTTATGGCACTGTGAAAATTACCGGCGATATCAGCGCCTTCACAAAAGCCAAAGCCCTGCAGCCTGGGGCGGAGAGCGAGTGCTTTTTGCGTTTCTCTACCGTTGCGGGCGAAAGCGGCGCCGCGGACGCGGAACGCGACGTGCGTGGTTTCGCGCTCAAGGTTTATACAGATGAGGGCAATTGGGATCTTGTCGGCAACAACACACCCGTCTTCTTTGTGCGGGACCCTTACAAGTTTCCCGATTTCATCCACACGCAAAAGCGTGACCCCCGGACCAATCTGCGCAACCCGGTTGCGATGTGGGATTTCTGGTCCCGGTCTCCGGAGTCCATGCACCAGATCACGATCCTGTTTTCAGACCGTGGCCTGCCGACAAGCTACCGGCATGTGAACGGCTATGGCTCGCACACCTATTCTTTCATCAATGCGAAGAATGAGCGCTTCTGGGTGAAGTTCCACTTCAAGACCAAACAGGGCATCAAAACCCAGTCCGGTGATGACGCCGCCAAAGCGATTGGTGAAGATCGCGAGACCCACCAGCGCGACCTTTATGATGCGATTGAGGCTGGCGATTTCCCGAAATGGCGTTTCTGCGTACAAGTCATGCCAGAGGCGGATGCGACCAAGACGGACTATGATCCGTTTGATCTCACCAAGGTCTGGCCGCACAAGGATTATCCGCTGATTGAAGTGGGTGAACTTGAGCTGAACCGCAACCCGGAAAACTACTTTGCGGAAGTTGAGCAGGCGGGGTTCACGCCCGCCCATGTTGTGCCCGGTATTGGTCACAGCCCGGACAAGATGCTGCAATTCCGCATTGCATCTTATGGTGACGCCCAACGCTACCGGCTGGGCATCAATCACCTGAGCCTGCCCGTCAACAAGCCACGCTGCCCGGTGCATTCCTACGCACGTAACGGCCAGATGCGCGTTGACGACAATGGGGGCGGGTCAGTGAATTACGAACCCAACGGGTTCAGCGGCCCGGTTGAAGACCCAAGCGTTGTCGAACCGCCCCTCGCCATTGATGGCGCGGCTGATCGTTATAATCACCGCGATGGAAATGATGATTATGGACAGGCGGGCGATCTCTTCCGTCTGATGCCTTCGGACGAACAGAACCGTCTGATGGATGCCATTGCCGGCGCGATGAAAGACGTGCCGCGCGACATTCAGGAGAGACAGGTCGCGCATTTCACAGCCGCAGACAAAGCCTATGGCGCGGGTATTGCCCAACGTCTCGGGCTTTAGGCTCGGAAAACTCAAGCGCGCCGGAAGGCGCGTTCCGAAACTGAAGATCAAGCGCGCCGGAAGGCGCGCTTGAGATCGTTCATGTGGGTCGCACCCGTAACGAGTGCCGCACCCCCAAAAAGAACGGCACCACTGACGACCAGAACCAGAAGGGCCAGAACGCCTTCGATGAACGACGCTGCCAGATAAGGGGCCGCGCCCGCAGCCCCCGCCCAGAGCCCCAAACCCATAATGAGGCAGGCAAGCGCCAAACGGGGCAGACGTGACTTCAACCGTGCATCCGGCACATAGAAGCCGCGCTTCATCAAGGTTGCACCCAGAAGGCTCGCATTCACCCAGGCCGCGGCCGAGGTTGCCAGCGCAATGCCCACATGTCCCATCCAGAAGAAGAGAACAAGCGAGCCAAGGATGTTTACAGCAATCCCGATGGCGGCAAACCGCATCGGCGTCATTGTGTCTTCGCGTGCAAAAAAGCCCGGCGAAAAAACCTTTGTCAGGACGAAAGCAGGCAGGCCAATGGCAAAGGCGGCCAGCGCCATGGCCGCACCATACGTGTCGTCACTTGAAAAAGCGCCACGCTCAAACAGAACCTGAATGATCGGCACCGGTATGACGGCGAGAGCGACGGATGCCGGTACGGTCAGAAACATGGAAAACTCAAAGGCACGGTTCTGTGCATTGTCGGCGCCGGTCTCATCCCCCGCGCGCAGACGGCGGGAAAGATCCGGCAGCAGGACAATCCCGATGGCGATCCCAACGACACCCAGTGGTAATTGGTAAATCCGGTCCGCATAATAAAGAAGTGAGACCGCACCATCCTGCAGGCTTGCGATGATGGACCCTACCAGCAGGTTGAACTGGGTGATGCCACCGGCAATCACGCCAGGTATGCCAAGCTTGATGAGGCGGCGGACGCCCGGCGTCAGGCGTGGCAGGCGCAGCCGGAGCGAAATGTCCGCGCGCTTGACGGCAATGAGCAGCATCACGAACTGGGCCGCGCCCGCGATCGCCACACCCCAGGACAGGACCAGCCCCGGGTTATCCGTGTGCGGGGCCACAAACCACAGAGCCGCAATCAGGACCAGGTTCAACAGTACGGGCGCGGCCGCCGCGGCGGAGAAACGACCGAGCGAGTTCAACACAGCAGACAGCAAGGCCACCATGGACATGAACATGAGATAGGGAAAAGCGATCCGTGTGAAAAGGACGCCCATCTCGAACTTGTCCGGCGTGTCGGCAAAGCCCGGTGCGATGAGATACATGGCCCAGGGCATGGCAAGTTCCGCGATGGCGGTGAAAGCGATCAACGTGAAAAGCAGAACAGAGAGCGCTTCCTCCGCAAAACGACGGGCTGCGGTCTTACCATCTCCTTCCAGCGCCTTGGCAAAAAGCGGCACAAAGGCGGAGTTGAACGCACCTTCAGCAAACAATCTGCGAAAGAGATTGGGAAATTTGAACGCGACGAAAAACGCATCCGCCATAGGTCCGGTACCCAGTGCGCCTGCAATCAGAATGTCACGCATGAAACCCAGCACACGGCTAACAAGCGTCATGCCGCCCACAGTCATCGCAGATTTAACGAGGTTCATTTACAGATCTCAATCTCAAGCGCCGACGGTTTCGCGCTTTTGGGGTCTCGCCTTTTTCATCGGATTGTCCAACGCCTCCAGAAGCTGACGCTCGACCGCCTTTTTCTTGTTGGTGTTTGTCACTTTCTGCCCGATCAGGTCTTTCACATAGAACACATCAACAGCGCGTTCACCAAAGGTTGCGATATGCGCGGAGCCGATGGTGAGCCCCAGATGGAAGAGCGTGCGGGTCAACGCGTGAAGAAGGCCTGGCCTGTCGAGCCCGTTGACCTCGATCACGGTAAAAACATTGGAGGCTTCATTATCGATATAGACATTGGGTGCGACCGTAAAGGCGTTGATACGCGCCTGCTTCTTGGTTCGCTGTTCGATCGCGTCGGGAGGCAGAATCTCCCCCGACAGTACTTTGCGGATCGTGCTTTCCAACCGTTCCAGACGGCGTTGCTCGCACAGCGCGCTGCGCGTGTCGTCCTGCACCCAGAGCGTGTCGAGCGCCATGCCGTCGCGGGTTGTGAAAATCTTCGCATCTACAATCGAGACACCTGCCACCGCGCAGGCCCCCGCGAACCGGGAAAAGAGGCCGGGATGGTCCTGAGTGAAAAGCGTGATCTCCGTTACCGAGCGGAACGCGTCGGGACGGGCCTCCACGATGAGCGGTTCTTCGCGGCGATCCCAGATCAGTTCGGCATGTCGCCTGTGTGTTGCCAGATCAAAACCCAGCCAATAGGCCGGCATGTGACGACGCAGATAGGCATCCAACCGTGACTTGGGCCAATCGGCCAGTGCGTCGGTCAAGGCTTCTTTCGCCGCCAGGACCCGGTTGGACCGATTGACCTGGGTCTCGCCTGACAGGACGGCATCGGTTTCAAAATAAAGCTGACGCAGCAATTGCGCCTTCCAACCATTCCACGTGCCGGGGCCGACCGCTTTGATGTCGGCCACGGTCAGTACCAGCAGGAGTTTCAACCGTTCCGGGCTTTGCACGATCCCCGCAAAATCCTGAATCGTTTTAGGGTCCGAAAGATCACGCTTCTGCGCCACATCCGACATGAGGAGGTGGTTCTGGACCAACCAGGCCACTGTCTCCGTATCACCGTCACTCATTCCCAATCGCGGACAGAGCTTGCGGGCAATGGCGGCACCGGCGTCGGAATGATCCTCCGGTCTTCCCTTGGCAATGTCATGCAGGAACATCGCCACATAGAGCACTTCGCGTTTGGTGGTCTTTGCCATCAGTTCATGGGCGAGCGGGTGTTCTTCTTTCAGAATGCCCTGTTCGATTTCAGACAGGATCCCCATGGCACGGATCAGATGCTCGTCTGCCGTGTAATGATGATACATGTTGAACTGCATCAGTGCGACGATTCGGCCGAAGTCGGGTACAAACCGCCCCAATACCCCCGCCTCGTTCATTTTGCGCAGGATGGTTTCAGGGTCCTTGCGCGATGACAGCAGGTCGAGGAAGAGCCGGTTTGCCTCCTCGTCCTTGCGCAAATTGTTATCAACCAATTTCAAAGAGCGCGTCACCAATTGCAGGGCTGTCGGGTGAATGTGCAGTTGGTGCTGATCGGCGACATGAAACAGGCGCAGGATGTTGACCGGGTCTTTCTCGAAGAAATCGTCGGACTTCACGGACAGGCGGCCCCCGGCAACCTCGAAGCCCTTGATCACTTTCTTGCGCTTCAGGGCTGCCATGAAACGACCAATGCCCGGCGTTTTCTTTTTTTCCTGTTCTTCAAGGATGGCGCAGAAGATACGGGTGAGGTCGCCCACATCCTTCGCCACCAGGAAGTAGTGCTTCATGAAGCGTTCAACGCCCTTGAGACCGCGATGGGCGTGGTAGCCGAGTTGCGCCGCCATCTCTGTCTGCACATCGAACGAGATGCGTTCTTCCGCCCGACCGGTGAGAAAGTGCAGCTCGCAGCGCACAGCCCAGAGGAAGTCTTCGGCCTTGCGGAAAAGGTTATACTCTTTCCGGGTGAAAACCCCTGCCTTGACGAGATCGCTCGGGCGTTTCACCTGGTAGACATATTTGGCGATCCAGAAAAGCGTGTGGAGATCCCGCAGTCCGCCCTTTCCCTCTTTCACATTGGGTTCAACCAGATAGCGGGATTGGCCGCTTCTCTTGTGCCGCTCATCGCGTTCGGCAAGTTTGGCTTCGACGAACTCGTTCGCCGTTCCTTCGACAACCTGCTCGTCATATGCTTTTTCAAGCTCGTTAAAGAGGGGCAGATCGCCACAAAGATAGCGCGCCTCCAGCAATGCGGTGCGAATGGTCATGTCCTCGTGGGACAGACGCACGCACTCCGAGACAGAGCGCGTCGCGTGACCGACCTTCAGCCCCAGATCCCAAAGCGCGTAGAGAATGAACTCCGCGAGGCTTTCTCCCCAGGGGGTCTGCTTGTAAGGCAACAAAAAGAGAAGATCGACGTCGGAACCGGGCGCGAGTGCGCCGCGCCCATACCCGCCGGTCGCCACCAGGGTCAGCCGCTCCGCATCTGTAGGGTTGGTTGCACGAAACAGGGTCCGGGTTGCGAAGGCAAATAGCTCGCGAATAATCGTATCCTGCAAATAGGAAAGGCTTTCCGCACAGGCGCGCCCGCGATGCGCACCCTGTTCCAGCCGCTCCTGCGCCTTGGCCCGCCCGAGGGCCTGAAATTTTTTCAAGGTCGTGATCATCGCCGCCCGTGCGGCCGTGTCGTTGCCCGCATTATCTGCATGTGCCGCATCCAGCGCATCCGCGATGGCGGCAGGATCAGCGATCTCAAGCAAGCTTGGCAGCATTCGGCCCATGGGGCACTCCTTCTACGGTCGGTCGGCACATCGGGCCTGATGCACGAGAACAAATGCAGTTTTCAGGCCAGTAGCACATCTTGGAGAGACTTCCTATCGGGTGGTGAAATCCTTTTGCGCCTGTACCGATTTCGGCAGCGCACCATGAAGAGCACGGCTTGTCCAGCAGACCGTCCGCCATCTTCTCACACCTCGCGTCACCTGGCGCGAAAACGAACAAAAAGAGTCCAAGATTGCGGTCGATCGCGCCAGAGCGCCCGCGCTACTTGCGAGGCCACGAGCACTGATCTGGATAATACATATATTTCAATGGCTTAGGGTGTATTCTTGAAATTTGCTTCCAGCAAATATGAACATCTGTAAACCATATGCTGAGCTTGCGACCATAAGAGTATGACTCCAATAGCGAATCCCACGTTCTGCAAAAATCAGATTCCAGCGAATCCTGGTCAGCCAAGCTATTGATTTACTTAGGTGAATCCGCAAGTTTCGCTTTCAATGCATAGAGAACCTCCAGCGCTTGCTTTGGCGAAAGATCGTCGGGATTGATGGCCAGCAGTTCGGCTTCCACGACGCTCTCGCCCTTGCGCGCTCCCGCGTCACGTGAACCGGATTGCGGTCGCGGTGCTGCGGAAAAAAGAGGCAGATCGTCCACCAAAGTGGCACCGCCGCGGGCATCGGCCCCCTCCTCCAGCGCCGTGAGAACTTCATGCGCCCGGGCGATGACCGCTGGCGGCAAACCAGCCAGCTTGGCAACCTGGATACCATAGGATCTGTCGGCGGCCCCCGGCGCCACCTCATGCAGGAAGACCACATCGCCCTCCCATTCCTTGACCTTCATGGTTGCGTTCGCCAGATGGTCAAGCTTTTCGCTCAAGGCCGTCAGCTCGTGATAATGGGTGGCAAAGAGCGCCCGGCAGCGATTGACGGCATGGAGATGCTCCACCGCCGCCCATGCGATGGATAGGCCGTCAAACGTGGCTGTCCCCCGCCCGATCTCGTCCAGAATGACAAGTGCGTGCGGGCCTGCCTGGTTGAGGATTGCAGCGGTCTCGATCATCTCAACCATGAAGGTCGAACGTCCACGGGCCAGATCGTCCGCCGCCCCCACGCGCGAGAAGAGCCTGTCCACAATGCCGATATGGGCGTGGCGGGCCGGCACATAAGCCCCCGTCTGCGCCAGGATCGCTATCAGTGCATTCTGCCGTAAATAGGTCGATTTACCTGCCATGTTGGGACCGGTCAGCAACCAAAGAGACCGCGCATCCCCCTGGTCCGCGGTCAGATTGCAATCATTCGCCACGAAGGGGCCAGAACCTGCCTTTTCCAGCGCTGCCTCCACAACCGGATGACGCCCGCCCTCAATCTCGAAGGCCAGGGATCCATCCACCTGCGGACGCGTCCACCGCTTTTCGGCCGCCAGCTCTGCCAGCGCTGCACCGACATCGAGCACCGCAAGCGCATCCGCCGCGCCAGCGATTGTCGGGCCATCATCCAAAACAAGGCGGGTTAACCTGGAGTACGACTCCAGCTCCAGTTCCAACGCCTGCGCACCGGCGCGGGACAGTTTCTCCGCCAGCTCTGAAAGCTCCAGCGTTGTGAAGCGCACCGCGTTTGCCATGGTCTGGCGATGGATGAAGGTCTCGTTCAACGGGGCCGCCATCAGCGCGTCGCCATGGCGCGGCGCAACCTCGATAAAGTAGCCCAGCACATTATTGTGCTTGATCTTCAGCGCCTGGATTCCGGTTTCGCCCGCATATTTGCTTTGCAGGCCTGCAATCACACGGCGGCTCTCATCCCGAAACAGGCGCATTTCGTCGAGTGGAGGATGATAACCCTTGGCGATAAAGCCACCATCGCGTGCCATCAACGGCAGATCCACGCCCAATGCCCGCGCCAGTTCGTCCTTCACACCCGCAGCGCAATGCGCAAGGGCTTCAAGTGCGATTTCAATTTCCGCCGGAAGGTCGCCTCTGTCTACCTTCTCGGCGACGAACCGATCCGCAATTTCGTGGGCGGCATCCAGCCCGTCGCGTATAGCGGCAAGATCACGCGGGCCGCCTCTCTCCACCGACAGGCGGGAAAGCGCGCGTGCCATATCCGGTGCCCGTGCCAGGTCTCGCCGCAATGTCGCGCGCACAGGCTCGCGCTCCAGGAAATAAGCGATCGTGTCCTGACGCGTGCGAATGTCGGGGGCATTTGTCAGCGGTGCGGCCAGCCGGGTGGCAAGCTCCCGCGCGCCCGCGCCTGTCACGGTTCGGTCAATCGTTGCCAGTAATGCGCCTTGTTTTTCGCCGCTCATCGTCCGCGTCAGCTCAAGGTTGGCGCGCGTCGCGGCATCCATGGCAAGCGTTGCCCCGTCATTTTGATGGACGGGCGGCTTCAGGACGGGCAAGCGTCCCACCTGTGTCAAATGCAGATAGTCGACCAGCGCCCCCGCCGCACCCAGCTCAGCGCGACTGAACGCCCCAAAGGCATCAAGCGCACCGACTTCCAGCACTTCTTTCAGGCGGCGTTCGGCGCGGGTTGAATCAAACCGCTCCCCCATCAAGGGCGTTACTGCTTTTTGTGACGCAAGTGCCGTACTGATGGCGTCGGCCGCCAACAGGGCCTGGGGCAGGATCAGCTCACTCGCGTCGAGCCTGGCAAGGGCGGCGCCTAACGCGTCCACCGCAATCTCCGTGACGACAAAATCACCGGTTGAGACGTCTGCGTAGGCCAGACCGAGCGCGCAGCCCGCCGCCGTTCGTGACAAGGCGGCCAGGTAATTGTGGGCGCGGGCATCGAGCAAAGTATCTTCGGTCAAGGTACCGGGTGTTACCAACCGCACCACTTCCCGGCGCACAACAGACTTGGAACCACGTTTTTTGGCCTCAGCCGGGTCTTCCGTCTGTTCGCAGACCGCCACGCGAAACCCTTTGCGGATCAGACGCTCCAGATAGGCATCTGCGGCATGGACCGGGACACCGCACATGGGAATGTCTTCCCCCAGATGCTTGCCCCGTTTGGTGAGTGTAATATCGAGCGCGGCCGCAGCGGCGACGGCGTCATCAAAAAACAACTCGTAAAAATCGCCCATCCGGTAGAAAAGCAGACTATCTGTCTGGCTCGCCTTCAATTCCAGATATTGCGCCATCATCGGCGTGACGGCGGCCGGTTTGTCGTCTGATGAAGGGGTTTGGGCCGTCGCCATGGGCTTGCTCATGTTCCTGCGGTCACGATGGGGCAAAGAGCCTTGCAATCTAACAGATTTCCCTCGCACGCCAATGTCGCGCGCTTGAAAATTCGGGTAAACTTGTCCGGATCTCCTTTCCACAAAGCAGCCACATTCGAAAGCCATAAGACCTTTATGACCTTCTGTTCTACTTTTTATCTTTTCCGCCCCGCGACCCGGCTTGCCTGTGTGAGTACCCTCGTCTGCGCGGGGACGCTCGCCTTTGCCCTGCCCTTTATACCGGCTTCGGCGCTGGCTGAAGAAGCAACGTCCCCTTCCATCAATCTTGCACCGACGGAAGAAGAACTGAACTGGGCGGAAAACCTGACCGGATTCGGCGGCAAAAGCGGGCTCAACGGCGATATTGCCGCCCCGCTTGATGCGCCACAGACAACCACTTTGCTTGAGCGCAATGGCATTACGCCCGATATTCGCGCTGGTGCAGCCAGTGTCGGGGCCACCCAACGCATTGAACTTGGTTCCCAGGGTTTTGCTGATCAGCGCGGCAAGCTCACACCCTATGTCGAGCTTGGTGCCGACGTCGCCAAGTCAGGTGACGAACCGCTCGTCACCGGCAGCACGGTCAATGCAGATGTCACCACCGGTATCGGCGGAGGTACGACTGTCAGTGTCAACGATCAGGTTGACTTTAAACTCGGCGTTACACGGCAGGACACGCTCGGCCAGGACCGGGACGCTGAAAACAAGGTGGAAAGCGGCGTCTCGATCAAGTTCTGACGCGCCAACCTTCCGTTTTGGGCACGCCCTGAATAATTTTCTGAATGGTCTGGTCTTTGTTGCCTTGTGGCTTTACGGGACTTTGCCCTCTTTACCGCCAGCAAGTCAGCGCTTCAGTCGCTCTGCGAAGAAATCGAGAATTTCATCGCGCGCCTTGATCGTCGGCTCCCCTGCCTCGTCGATCAGATGAACTGTGACCACGCTATGTGGTGTTGTGACGAACTTTTCGTGAAAAGGGCTCACATTCTTGTTGGCAGCACTGTCTGGCAGAACCCGCCCCACGAAACGATCCCCCAGCGCGTCCGAGTAGGCCTTGAACCTTTCCGCACGGCAGAAACTGTCTCCCTCGAACCGGTAGGCCATTACGGTCAGATCATCCTTGTCGAGACGCGCTTTTACCGCCGTCATGTCGTCTGGAGAAATCTCAAGCCCTGCCGGTTCGTCCAGCGGCAATGAGGGTTGCGACAGGACCGGCGCCAGCATGGATGGTTCCAGCATCATGGTCAGTGCAAAATTGCCGGTGAAACACATGCCGATCGCACCCACACCGGGATCCCCGCATTCTTCGTGGGCAAGACGGGCCAGTGCACGGAGCCACTGGGTGACAGGGCTGGATTTGTTGGCCCCGAAGGCGCGAAACTCTGCGCTGACACAGGCCCGTTGAAAAACTTCCGCCCCTTCGTCGCCCGTGGGAGAGGCGCCGTCCCGTCCGAAGAGGGATGGCATATAGACAGTAAAACCAGCATCGCGCACCCACCGCGCGAAGCGGGCGACATGAGGGCTGATCCCCGGCATTTCTGTCATGACGATCACGCCGGGCCCTTCTCCCATCACGTATACGGTTTTTTCCACGCCGTTCAACGTGATGGCGCGGGCAGTGAAATCGTCCAGGGGATCGTCGACGGTCAGGTCACGCTGGGTCATGATTTATCCTTTTGAGGGCGGTGATACGGTCTCTCCCGCGCTCGCAAAGCGCTGGAGGAGCGGCGACAAGAGGGCGGCGAGGGTCTGGCGCTGGCGCTCTGCATCCCAGAGGTCGGGATCAAGCGTGGCGCGGGTGCCGATCCCGTCAATTGCGGCAATAACAGCATCTGCACATTCTCGCGCCATCGCCATTTCTTGCGCAGATGTGGCCTGGGTCACGCCACGCGCAGGAGGTGACGGGCGAAGCGTGAGGAGAGAAATGGTCAGCTTGTCAGTGAAGGCGCGATAATAATCCTGGTGCATCTTGCAAAGCACAGGGTCCGCGATGGCGCGTCCCCAAAAGGAAAGCCAGACGCGCCATTCCCGCCGTCCTTCCTCATCTACGGGGATATAGGCCGACATGCGCGCCACAAAGGCATCCACATCGCCCGGCTGATTTTGTGCCATGCCCTGATCAATCCGGTCGAGGGTGTTTTGCACAACTTCTTCAAGGGCAGCGACCAGAACCGCGTCCTTGCTATCGAAATAATGGGTCACGGCACCGGTTGTCACATTGGCGGCACGCGCCACATCGCGCAGCCTTGTCCCTTCCAGACCCGCCTGATGAATGACGGAGATGGCCGCATTGGCGATCACCCGGCGTTGTTCCCTGTTCTTTTCGCTGATCTTTTTAGTTTTCAACATAATAGTGATTATGTTTTTTCTCGGCCCGTCGTCAAGTCGGTACGCGACGCGATCACCCGACTGTGAAGATCAGGGTTTTCGCCAATATTGGTAATCGTAGAGCGTGACTCCAAATCCCAATCGTCGGTAGAGCGCGATCGCCGGTTCATTCTCCGCCATGACCTGAAGACACGTATGTTGGGCGCCCTCAGCCCGGCCCCAGGCCATGAGCGCGGCCACAAGCTCACCTGCAAAGCCCTTGTTCCGATCTTCCTCACGGGTGACGACCGCTTCAATCACCAAAAACGGTGCCACATAAACCCCGTAAGCGAGCGAGCGGCCCCGGTTGTCCGCCACCTTGCGGGCAAAACAGGCCGGATGCGTGATATCCGCCAGCATGGCGCGGAAAATTTCCGCCTCTGCCTCAGACTGGCTGGAGAGCTCTTGCTTGTCCGCAAGCCAGGCCGGTGAAGGCGCCGGCTCAAGCTGAAGCCCGGAGACTGACCCGGAGACTGACCCGACTGATGGCCTGCTTGCCGAACTTGTCTGAGCTTCCATCTCCACAAGGTCTGCCAATAATGTGTGCGTTGCGCCCTCCGGCCGGTAGCCGCGCGCGGAAAGCGCGTGCGCAAAGGCTGGCTGAAAGGATAGAAGCCGGAAGAGCGCCGGGCTGCCACCCCGCTTTTCAAAATAGGTGTCGGCGCCGGGGATCACGTCGCGCACGGACCCTGCTCTCGGCGTTGCATTGACGGAATTTGCCCGTCGCGTGGTCCCGCCGGACGACCGGCAGAGCCAACCGTCAATCTCACGCTGAGTGGCCACAGGCCATGCGGACCAGCACGCCTTTTCGACACACCAGCAAAATTCGACATCCGTCTGCATGGAAGGTTCCCCAAAGCCCGAAAATATGACGGGATATTTTTTCTGGCAAGGTTTACGACGCTCAGGAAGAGGCCCGTTTCCCACCCGAATTCCCTTGCGGATCAAGCTTTTCACGCAATTTTCGCACTTTCGGGGTGGTATTTCCGCGCAATATGCGGTACGCCTACGCGCCGTTTGAGTTCATTTGTTGCGCGAAAGGCCCGAGATGGGAAAGAAAACACACCTGAGTGATGAAGAAGCGCTCCGCTTCCATGCCCATGGCAAGCCAGGCAAGCTGGAAATCACCCCTACCAAGCCGATGGCCACCCAGCGCGACCTGTCTCTTGCCTACTCCCCCGGTGTCGCGGTGCCCGTTCGCGCCATCGCGGAAAACCCGGACGCGGCTTATGACTATACGGCCAAAGGCAATATGGTCGCCGTTATTTCCAACGGGACGGCAATCCTGGGCCTTGGCAATCTGGGGGCCCTTGCCTCCAAGCCGGTGATGGAAGGCAAGGCGGTTCTGTTCAAGCGGTTTGCCGATGTGGATTCCATTGATCTGGAAGTGGATACCGTAGACGTTGATGAATTCGTCAACGCCGTGCGCTATCTCGGACCGACCTTTGGCGGCATCAATCTGGAAGATATCAAGGCGCCGGACTGCTTCATCATTGAAGAACGTCTTCGCGAGCTGATGAATATCCCGGTTTTTCATGATGACCAGCATGGCACGGCGATTATTTCCGCTGCGGGCCTGATCAACGCCCTGCACCTGACGGGGCGCGACATCAAAGACATCAAAGTCGTCGTCAACGGGGCCGGGTCCGCCGGGATTGCGTGTCTGGAACTGATCAAGGCCATGGGCCTGCCCCACGAGAATGCGCTTCTGTGCGACACGAAAGGTGTGATCTATCAGGGACGCGCTGAGGGCATGAACCAGTGGAAGAGCGCACATGCCGTCGCGACCGATGCGCGGACACTTGAAGATGCGATGAAGGACGCAGACGTGTTCCTTGGTCTGTCTGTCAAAGGGGCGCTGACCCCGCGCATGGTCGAAAGCATGGCAGCTCAACCGATCATTTTTGCCATGGCCAATCCCGATCCGGAAATTACGCCGGAAGAAGTATCAACCATTCGCGACGATGCGATTGTGGCAACCGGGCGTTCGGACTATCCGAACCAGGTGAACAATGTTCTGGGCTTTCCCTACATTTTCCGCGGGGCGCTTGATGTACGCGCCACCACCATCAATGAGCAGATGAAAATCGCCTGTGCGGAAGCGTTGGCAAAACTTGCACGGGAAGACGTGCCTGACGAAGTGGCTGCGGCCTATCAAGGCGAACGCCCGCGCTTTGGACCAAGCTACATTATCCCCGTTCCTTTTGACCCGCGCCTGATCAGCGAGATCCCGCCAGCGGTTGCCAAGGCGGCCATGGATAGCGGCGTTGCCCGCGCGCCCATTGTTGATATGGACGGTTATCAACGCCAGCTTTCCGCACGGCTTGATCCGACAGCTGGATCGCTGCAGGTCATCTTTGAACATGTGAAGCGCGACCCCAAACGGGTCGTCTTCGCCGAGGGTGAAGAAGAGCGGGTCATCCGCGCGGCGATCAGCTTCCGCGACAATGGACTTGGCACACCGATCCTGATCGGCCGGGAAGAGGTCATTCGCGAAACGCTGACCTCTATCGGTCTTGATGCCGCCACAGATCTTCAGATCGTTAATTCACGCCTGTCTGACCGGGCACCCACTTATGCGCAATTCCTCTACAAGAAATTGCAGCGCAAAGGTTTTCTGCTGCGCGACTGCACCCGCATGATCAACAATGAGCGCAATATTTTTGGCGCGGCGATGGTTGAGCATGGTGATGCGGATGCAATGGTGACCGGTGTCACCCGCAATTATGCGGTCGCGCTGTCTGAAGTCAGAAGCGTCATTGATCCGCTGCCCGGCAAGCGCCCCATGGGTGTCACGATGGTTATTTCACGCGGACGCACTGTGCTTGTTGCTGACACGAATGTGCACGACATGCCTGAAGCACATGAACTGGCTGATATCGCCGAACAATCAGCGGAAGTTGCCCGTCGTCTCGGGTATGAACCACGGGTGGCGCTGCTGGCTTATTCCACCTTTGGTCGTCCGACCGGTGAGCGATCAACCAAAGCCCGTGCAGCGGTTGAAATTCTTGACTCGCGAAATGTGGATTTTGAGTATGACGGGGAGATGGCCGCAGATGTAGCCCTCAACCGTGAAGCCATGGCTCTCTATCCGTTCTGCCGCCTGTCCGAGCCTGCCAATGTGTTGGTGATGCCCGCCATTCATTCTGCATCCATCTCGACAAAGATGCTGCAGGAGTTGGGCGGTGCTGACCTGATCGGACCGCTGCTGACCGGTCTCTCGCGGCCTGTGCAGATTGTCACAATGGGTGCAACCGTTTCAGACCTCGTGAATATGGCCGCCATCGCCTCCTACGACCTCGATCAAACCTACAAGCTCATTCGCTAGGCTGAAAATACTTGTGTCCCGCTGCCATATGGGGTGACATAGCGGAAAGCAGGGTTTTGTGCTCACCAATACATGTTGGTGAGCACATTTATTATGTGAGGAGGATATGATGGCTGGGACAGGATCAAAAACCGGAGCAGGCGCTGCAATGTTCAAGGCGAACGCAGTCGGGGAGAAAACGAGCAGGCTTATGATGGCGGTTCCTTTTCTGCTGGCCGCCACAATGATGAGTGCCTCCGCCGGTGAAACACCTGCCCCTGAAGGCGCTCGTGTCTACTTCATCTCACCGGAAGACGGTGCCACAACCTCCAGTCCCGTGAACGTCGTCTTTGGCCTTCAAGGCATGGGTGTCGCCCCTGCCGGTGTCGCCAAGGAAATGACAGGTCATCATCACCTGCTGGTCGATACCCCGATGCTGGAGGGGGAAGAGCTCGACTATTCCATTCCCGCTGATGAACATCATGTGCATTTCGGCGGTGGTCAGACGGAGACACGTATCGAGCTTGCACCGGGAACACATACTCTCCAATTGCTGCTTGGTGATGAGAACCACATTCCCCACAACCCGCCTATTGTATCGGACGTGATTACGATCACGGTCGAATAGGTTTTTCGATCGTGATCAGAAAACTCCTGTCTCGCATCGACATTGGCATGCGTGCACGGCGTATTTTCAAGCAGAGCCTTGGCGGGCATGGGGAGATTGAACTCAGTCTGCTGTCGGTACTGATGCGCGCCAATTCCCTTTCCATTGATATTGGCGCCAACAAGGGCGTCTATACCTATCAGATGAAAGAATGGGGACGGACGGTTGCCTTTGAACCGATCCCGGAGCTGGCGAACAATCTGTCCGCCGCTGCATACCCCGACTTGACGGTTGAACAATGTGCCTTGTGCGAGAAGCCCGGCATGACCGTTCTGCATGTGCCTTATCATGCCAAGAAAAAGGGCAAGCTCAATACGCCGTCTGCCACGCTTCGTGACGACAGCACATCCAACCCGCTCGGATTTCGCGAGATACACGTGCCGGCGAAGACGCTCGATTCATTTCAGTTTGAAGATGTGGGCTTTGTCAAAATCGATGTTGAGGGCTGGGAAGAAAATGTGCTGATGGGCGGACGCGAAACCATCAGGCGCAACCAGCCGATTGTTATGGCCGAGCTGGTCGAGACATATACGCCGGGCATTCTGACCCGTGTTCCCGCTTTCTTTGCCGACCTGAATTATCAAGGCTTTTGCATCGACGCTGCCGCCCTGAAGCTGATGAAGATTGAAGATATTGACCCAGCACAGCCCGTGACGGAGAACTATATTTTCGTGCCCGGACATGATGCGGAGGCATTCAGGTCCCGATGTCAGGCGCTGCTACGACAGCGGGCCTGACACGGGTCGGGGTCAGTCCTTTTTGAACTTGGATGAGTAGCGCTCGTTGATTTCCGAGACAGGGAAGAGAATAAGCACATCGGTTGTCCCGAACTGCTCATCGACAACGGCACCATCCCCGATAAAACAACCGGCGCGAATATAGCCTTTGATCATGGGAGGCATGGCGCGCAGTGCCGCCCGAAGCTCCACCTCTTCTTTAGGTATCCGGTTCATTGGCACATGGCGCGCCGCATGCGCCCGCACATACCAATTCTGCGGTGTCAGGTGATGGTGGTAGAGATAGGCCAGCGGTACCACGAGCTCGGCGGGATCCGTATTTTCAAATGATGCACAACCAAACATGACATCAAGCTTGTGTAGCGCGACATAGTGCATGATGCCGTGCCAAAGAAGTTCTACCGTGCGCTTGTCGCGATAAGGTGCCAGAACGCACGAGCGACCCAGTTCCAGAAACCGGACGTCAGGCCCTGCCCGTTTCAACAAGGGTTCGATATCAAACTCACCGGCTGTATAAAATCCACCATTCTGCTCAGCCACCTCCTGGCGCAGCAGGCGATAGCACCCCACCACCGCTTCAACGGGTGGATTGTCTTCCTGCCCGGCGGGTACCAGCTCGTGGTCGATCACGAGCAGATGATCGCAGAAGGCATCAAACCGGTCGACGTCGCGTTTGGTCGCGAGTGCCGCTGCATCTGGCGTCGCTGACATCTCTTCATAGAAAACGTGATACCGCAGCGCCTGAGCGGCCTCGATTTCTTCCTTCCGGCTCGCGAGCCGCACCTCCAGCGTGCCCCGGCGCCCGAAACTCACAGGCGTCGATGCGGGTGTGACATTTGTGTCTGGTTGGGACTGGGTCAGCAGACTGGTCTCACTTCTCGTTTGCTCGACATCCGGCATACCCACAGGTACATCCAGTGTCGATCCACCCCATGTGGGGCCCTCACTCAAGACTTCAATTCCTGAACGCATCATCCTTGCCCCTTCGCGGCTCAAACTGCAAGGTCAACCGACCTTTACCCTGCTTGTGGGCCGTTTTTGTGACAAGCTTGTGTCGCATCCAACCTATTGATTTTCCTGTTACTTTTCTACTGTCTTGAGCGGGTTCACAAAATCCATCCGGTTTGTGCGCGACAACCAGACGAGCAAAATGAGCCCCGGCAGAGCCGCAACGCTCGTGGCGACAAAAAAGAGTACCCATCCAAGCTCGATCGCCACAAAGCCCGCACTGGCCGAAAGTATTGTCCGCCCGACAGCGGCAAGCGCCGAGAGAAGGGCAAACTGAGTTGCCGTGAAGGTCCGTGCGGAACACAGGCCAGACAGATAGGCCACGAAGATGACGGTGCCCATGCCGCCGGTGAAACTCTCAACGGCCACACTCACGGCAAGCGCCGTTGCATCCGGCCCCACCCAAGCCAACCAGCAGAAAACGAGATTGGAGACAAGCTGCAAGATGCCGGTGATCCACAAGGCCGCTTTCAGCGGAACCAAACGCCCCAACAGACCGCCGACAAACCCGCCCGCTATCACGGTCATCAGACCGACCAGATTTGCGATATAGGCATACGTTTCTTTATCGAAGCCGATATCCAGAGCAAACGGTCCGACCATGGCACCGGCAAAGGCATCACCAAACTTGAAGAAAATGACAAATGCGAGGATCCATATCCAGCCCGGCTTTGCCGCAAAATCCAGGAACGGGTCCACCACGGCCTGACGAAACCGGGCAACGTAGTCGAGCGCGGCCTGCGCGTTTTCTACCTGCCTGCTTTCAGCTGGCTCCCGCGCAAAGAACGACGCCAGCAGACCAACCCCCATCAGGCTCGCCATCAGCGCGTAGGCATAGGCCCACAACTCGGCAGGCGGAAACCCCAGTGCTTCAAAAAGACCGGTCGCCCCCACAGCACCCGCGCCGGCCACAAGAAGTGCAACCCGGTAGGCCGCCACATAATTGGCCATGCCGGCCGCGTATTGATCTTCACCGAGTGTTTCAACCCGGAACGCATCAATCACGATATCCTGGGAGGCAGAGAGAAAGGCAACCAGGACCGCCGCGAACGCCATGGCACCGGGAGCCCGCACCGGATCAACCAGTCCCATGCCCAGGATGGCACACAGAAGCAGCACTTGTGTCAGAACCAGCCAGGCGCGCCTGCGACCCAACCAGCGAGACAGGCCAGGCAGGCGCGCCGCATCAATCAGCGGCGCCCAGAGAAATTTCAAAACATATGGCAAACCCACCAGGGAAAAGAGGCCGATCGTGCCCAGATCCACACCTTCGTCCCGCATCCAGATCGACAGGGTTGAGCCGGTAAGCGCCAAAGGCAGACCTGAGGAAAAACCCAGCAGCAGAATAATCAGAACCTGCCGGTCCCCATAAACGCGAAACGCGCGCAGAAGCCGCGCTCGGTTTAACAGCTGCGTGTTCATGCCGCCCCTTCACACCATGTTCTTTTCATCTGTCTTGCTAACACAGGCACCCAAGGGACGACAGAAGGAAGTGGGCGCTCACGCCGCGGCTTCAGAACGGCGACCGCGCCATTTCTCAAGCATGGCTGCAAGGTCTGCCGGGTCCACCGGTTTGGACAGATAGTCATCCATGCCCGCTGCCTGACAACTTTTCCGATCCTCTGCCATGACGTTTGCGGTCAGGGCAATAATGGGAAGGTCGCCTCTTAAACCTTCGAGCGCGCGGATCTCGCGCGTGGCTTCATAGCCATCCATCAAGGGCATATGCAGGTCCATAAAGATCAGATCATAAGTACCGGGCTCACTGTCTTTCATTGTCTCCAGCGCTTCCAGCCCGCTCTCGACCATATGCGGAATATGTCCGGCACGCTCCACCATCATTCGGGTCAATGTTGCGTTCAGCTCATTGTCTTCCGCGACCAATACGTTGAGCGCGTCGGGGCCAGGCCGCAATGCGGGCGGTGTGGTTTCCGATATGTCTGCCCCGGTGTCTTCGTTGAGCAGACCATCCTTAGATGGTCCGTCCCTAGAATGGCTATCCTCGGCGCTCCCGGTCTGGGTCAGTCGCGCAGCCAGAGAGGCCGCCCGGACGGGACGTACAAGATATCCCTGATAGGGAAGCGCCTGTTGGTCCGGCAATGTCTCACCGGGGGCCGTCAACAGGAAGAGGTCGAGATCACCGGTCACTTCGTGCCGGGCGATGCATCCTGTCTCCGCCACGATGAGGTCGTGCGGTGTACCGTTCGCATCCTCCTCCAGCAGAACCGTCGCACCATGATCCTCCAACAACGCGCGGACGGCCCGCGCCGTTACAGGTGATGTGATTTTCAGGCGCGCGGTTCGCCCTTTCAGATGGCGGTGCTGCTGTACTTCTGCCGGCTCGACCACCTGTAGCGGCAAAGAGAGCGTGAAGCAGGACCCCACACCCTTTTGGCTTGTTACTGTGACGTCACCGCGCATGGCGCGCGCCAGACGGCGCGTGATTGTCAGGCCCAGTCCTGTTCCCTCGTAACGGCGGGCATGACCTTGTTCGGCCTGCGCAAACTCGGTGAAGATGGCGGCGCATTCCTCCTCGGTCAACCCGATCCCTGTGTCTTCTACACAGATCTGAAGACGCTGGTCTTTCACATCCATGTCCACGGTTACGAAGACACCGCCCTCGTCTGTAAATTTTACCGCGTTGCCAACCAGGTTGATCAGGATCTGCCGGATACGCGCATCATCACCCATCAGTTTGATCGGCACATAGGGGGCGACGTAGCTTGCAATGTCGATCCCCTTGTCAAACGAATGGGGCGCCATCAGTTCGCACACCTGTTCAACCAGGGGGGTGATGCGAAACGGTTCTTCACACAGATCAACTTTACCGGATTCAATTTTGGAGAAGTCGAGAATATCGTTGATGATCGTCAGCAGCGCTTCTGCGGAGCGCTGCACCGCACGCGCGTGGGAGCGCTGTGCGGGCGAGAGTTCCGTTTCCAGCAGAAAGCGGATCATGCCCAGAACACCGTTCATTGGTGTACGGATTTCATGGCTCATGGTGGCCAGAAACTGGCTCTTGGCCCGGTTGGCGCTTTCTGCCTGCTCCAGCGCCTGCGCCAGATGTTCTTCTGTTTCCTTCCGGTCCGAAATGTCACGCCCGACGGTCTGGACTTCACACAGTCTGCCGTCATCATCCCGGATGGCGAAATCTTCCCAGACAAACCAGCGCGGCCCGCGGATTGTCATGATGCGCTGATCGTAGCGCACCCGGTAGGGCGGCAAGGAGAGCCCGGTAAACGTACCCAGCATGCGCGGCGTTTCCCCGTCCGGCAAGGTCGGGGTGAAAGGCGCGCCAAGCGCTTCGTCCCGGCGGAGCGCGAACGTGTCACAAAAAACCTGGTTAACGAATGTCAGGCGGCCTTCAAGGTCTTTTCGCAGGATGATGTCACCCTGATTGGCCACAAGATCACGGTAACGCTCTTCGCTTTCCTTCAGCTCCCAATTGGCGTCCCGCAGATGTTCCAGCTCAACATGCAGGTTCTGGATTTCCGACGCCTGCTGCCGCGACCGCCGCTGGAAGAAAAGCACTGCCAGGCCGCCACCCACCGCCAGGGTCAACAGATAAAAAAGGACAGAAACAGGCTCCAGCAAGGTCCACTCCGGCAAAAGGCGCGTGAAAAACATATTTCACGCGATCTTGAAGGGGGGGACTTGAGAAATGGTTACCTGTTTATCAAAAGCCGGTTTATCCCTCGCATTGTCAGGCGGCCACCCCAAGGGCAGCGCCGTTCTGGTTGCGATATGAGAGGGCTTCGGCCGCGTGCAGCCGGGAAATGGTTTCGGCCTCATCAAGGTCGGCCAGGGTTCGTGCCACACGAATAATCCGGTGATAACCCCGTGCGGTGAGACGAACACGGTCTGCGGCCTCCATCAGAAAGGCACGCGCCTCCTCGCTCAGGTGCGCTGTGCGTTCCAGCAGATCCCCATCCGCATGGGCATTCACCCGAATATGGGGAGCGCCTGCCGTCTCAAACCGTGCCACCTGCCGGGCCCTCGCTGCCGCGACCCGGATCGCCACCTCCCGGCTCCCTTCTGCCGCTGGTGGCAATGCCAGATCCCGGGCACTGACCGGCGGCACATCAATATGCAGATCAATCCTGTCGACGAGCGGACCGGACAGTTTGGCCTGATAGTCCAACACGCATTTGGGCACCCGGGCGCAGGCACGGGACGGATCACCAGCATAGCCGCAGCGACAAGGGTTCATGGCAGCGATGAGCTGAAACCGCGCCGGGAAGGTGACATGGGCATTCGCCCGCGCGACCACGGCCTCGCCGGTCTCGATCGGCTGACGCAGACTGTCCAGTACGGCCCGGGCAAACTCCGGCAATTCATCGAGAAACAGCACACCGGTATGCGCGAGCGAGACCTCTCCCGGTCGCACACGCAGGCCCCCGCCAATCAACGCGGCCATGGACGCAGAGTGATGCGGTGCCCGGAACGGCCGTGTCCGCGAGAGCCGGCCCTCGCTCAATTCTCCCGCAATGCTGGCAATCATTGAGGTGTCCAGCATCTCGCGGGGTGAAAGCGGCGGCAGGATGGACGGCAAGCGCGCCGCCAACATGGACTTGCCGGCACCTGGCGGTCCGACCATCAGCATATTGTGTCCCCCGGCGGCAGCCACTTCGAGGGCCCGCTTGGCACTTTCCTGCCCTTTGATGTCCGCGAGATCCGGCAGAGCGGTTTCCACCTCCGCCCTGAGGGGTTTTGGTTCCGACAGCAGCTGTGCGCCTTTCAGGTGATTGATGAGCTGGATCAGGTTTTCAGGCGCGAGGACGCCTGCTGTCTCCGCCCCGAACCCGGCCCATGCTGCCTCTGACCCACTGGCGGCAGGGCAAATGATGCCACGCCCACGGGCATTCGCCGCCATCGCAGCGGGAAGCGCACCCGCAACCGCGCTGATTGATCCGTCGAGCGAGAGTTCGCCCAGCGCGACATAGCGATCCATATCAGCGGCGGCAATCACATCCATTGCCACTAACAGTCCCAGCGCGATGGGCAGATCAAAATGTGAGCCTTCCTTGGGCAAGTCAGCCGGCGCCAGATTGACCGTGATCCTCTTGGGCGGCAGACCCAGCCCCAATGCAGTGAGGGCGGCCCGCACCCGCTCCCGGCTTTCGCCGACAGCCTTGTCAGGCAGGCCAACAATCGTGAAGGCCGGGAGCCCGCCTGAGATCTGGACTTGCACATCCACTGATCTTGCGTCGAGCCCCAGAAAGGCGACCGTTTCAATATGCGCGACCATGAACCTGCCCGTCCGCAGCTATTTCCCCAAAACTTGTGTTTCAGCTTGTCGAAGCCATTGCCCCGCGTCAAGAACAAAAAAAGAACGTGATATGAGCGGAGCAAATCTGCTAAGCGTGAGGGATCGGCATTTTTGGGGAGAGAAGACAATGTCTGGGATACGCGCAACCGGGTTTGTGAAGATGGTTCTGGCGGCGGGCTGCCTGTTCGTGTTGGGGGCCACAGGCGCCACTGCGGAAGATGTGCAAGACCCCTGGGAAACGATTTCGCCGGGCGGCGAAACAGCCTGCGCACTGGACACGCCTTATCGTTTTCATGCGCGGCGCGGGGACCCCGGGAAGCTTGTTGTCTTTTTCAACGGTGGCGGGGCCTGCTGGGCGGGACAGACCTGCGATCCTGCCGTGGAACCCACGACTTACGTGCCCAGCGCGGACATGGCCCACAACGACCCGCGTACCCATAAAGGTATTTTCGACCTTGAGAATGCCGCCAACCCCGTCGGCGACTGGAGCATGTTGTTTGTTTCCTATTGCACGGGCGATGTGCATCTGGGTGAAACAGATCAGACTTACACCAAACCGGACGGGAGCCATGTGACGGTCCGCCACCGGGGTCATGTCAATTCTCATGCTGCGCTCGAATGGATGCGTCGTGCCTTCGACGCACCAAAGACCATCCTCGTTGCCGGCAGCAGTGCCGGGGCTATTGCCGCCCCGATCTATGCCGGGCTCGTATCGCAGATCTATCCTGAAGCCACACTCCACACGCTGAGTGATGGCGCGGGTGGATATGTTTCGCCTGACCTGTCCGGCATTCTCACCCAATGGGGTGTTCCTCAAATTCTGCCTGACTGGGCGAAATCAGACGACATGGTGATGACGAGCTGGAATGCTTTTACGGAGCGGGCAGCGACGGCCTTTCCGGCCATTTCTTTCGCGCAATATGATGCAGCCCACGACCGCGTGCAGGCGCAGTTTCAAGCCGCTCTCGGCGCAAGTACAGATATTGAGACCAATCTTGCGGCCAATCGCGCGGCGCTTGCGGAAAAGATTGATGGCTTCACCGGCTACACGGCGGGCGGGGCAGAGCATACGATCTTGCGAGCACCCTATCTCTATACCTATGCGGTGGACGGCGTTTCATTTGTCGACTGGCTGTCCGCGCTTGTTCAGGGTAAAGCGCCGGGATCTGTGCATTGCCAGAAAACCGCTGAAGGGTGCCAGGCGGCCCCTTCGCAAGGCACACCGTGAGGAGAGCGGATCAGAACGCCAGACAGACGCGGTTGCGCCCGGTTTCCTTTGCTTCATAAAGCGCTTCGTCAGCGCGGCTCAAGACAGCGTCTGCGGTCTCCATTCCGCGGTGTACCGCGAGACCCATGCTGACGGTAACCTGGAGAGCCTCATCTGTTTCCGTCCGCATGGATGATGCACCAATGTCCTCCCGCAGGCGGTTCAGCGCGGGCATGGCATCGTCGGGCATCGTGTCGGGCAGGATGATCCCGAACTCTTCGCCCCCCAGGCGACCGACACGGTCATTGGCGCGCAGGTGGTTTACCATCCGGTCTGCCGTCTTCCTGATGACCTTGTCGCCGGTACCATGTCCGTAAGTATCGTTCACCCGTTTGAAGTGATCGATATCCACCATGGCGACGGACAAGGCGCGCCCTGTGCGTTCGCTGCAGGCGATTTCGCGGTTCAGCTGATCCAGGAAAGCGCGGCGGTTTGCAATGCCTGTCAGGGCATCTGTCAGGGCCAGCCTGCTTAAATCCTGCTGCATCTGCACCGACCGTGTGGCCACGCGCAGCCGCGCTTTCAGTTCTGCCATGTCAAACGGCTTGCGCAAGAAGTCATCCGCACCACTATCCAAAGCTGCAATCAGCGCACGATTTCCTTCGCTCGCGGTAATGGCGATTGTGTATATGGATTTTGTGTTCGGATTGGCTTTCAGGTTCCAGAACAATTCAAGTCCCGGCACATCCGCGTGCTCAAGATTGGAAATGAAGACGCCGTATCGGCCTGTCTCGATCTCGCGCAAGGCTTCTTCGCTGGAGGAAACAAGTGTCGGCCTGTAGTCCGCGTCAGACAGGATGGAACTTAATATTCGTCTTTGCGCAACACTTGATTCATAGACCAGCAGCTCCGTCCCGCCATCAACCCAGGTTACATCCACAGACTTATCCTTTACCGCGCCCTGCAGCCAAACTTATCCGGTGCGCTGGCTCTTATTTTCAGGGGCAAGAACTAAGCAGATGTTAATGAGTGCGATCACATGAATGAGATCGAAAGCGTCTGTTTCCCGCAGGGTCAGAAGCGATTTTCAATGGCATCCCAGATCAGGGCGGCAATATCCGCGCCGCCAAAGCGGGCAATCTCCTGAATACCTGTCGGGCTCGTTACATTGATCTCGGTGAGATAATCGCCGATCACATCAATACCCACAAAAATAAGGCCGCGCTTCTTCAGCTCAGGGCCAATCTGTTCGCAGATATCCTGCTCCCGCCGGGTCAGGTCGGATTTTTCGGCCCGGCCCCCGACATGCATGTTGGAGCGGCTTTCACCTTCTGCCGGGACACGGTTGATTGCACCAACCGCCTTGCCATCCACCAGAATAATGCGCTTGTCGCCCTTGCGCACATCAGGCAGGTATTGCTGGGCGATGACCGGCTCACGGAACAATTGCCCAAACAGCTCAAGCAGCGAGTTGAGGTTTTCATCGTCGGCCCGCAGCCGGAAGACCCCGGCCCCCCCATTGCCATAGAGCGGCTTCACAATGATATCCTTAAACTCTGCGCGAAAAGCCCTGATTTCATCGGCGTCGGAGGTAATGAGCGTTGCGGGCATCACGCCCTCAAACTCTGTCACAAACAGTTTTTCAGGGGCGTTGCGCACATGTGCCGGGTCGTTCACCACGAGCGTTTTACCGGCCTTCTTTTCCGCACTGTGCACTTTTTCCAAAAGATGCGTGGTCGTGATGTAATTCATATCAAACGGCGGATCCTGACGAAGCAAGACCACATCGGTATCGGCAAGCCTGATTTTCGCGGGCTCACCAAGGTCAACATGGTTACCCTGCTCCCGGCGGAGCGCCATCGATTGCACAGTGGCATACACGTCACCGTCACGCATCGACAAGTGCCGGGGTTCATAATAGCTCAGCCGGTGCCCGCGTTTTTGCGCTTCCAGCCCGAGTGCAAAGGTCGAGTCGCCCTTGATATCGATTGAACGGATTGGGTCCATCTGAATGGTGACATCAAGGCTCATGATTGAACTCTTTCTGCCCTGCGCGCCTGACGGCGCGATCCGGGGCACGGGTTACGGTGGGGCATGGGTATTCTTTCGTTCGGGCCAAGATGGGGGTGAGCAACGCGAATGGCAAGACCGTGATACGGGGAATGTTCAATCCGGGGGTTTGATCTGGGCGTATATCCGGGTTGGGGGAGCGTTCGATCTAAATGGCACTTTCGGGTGTTTTTGTTGCCATCTCCACCCCTTCCGGGGCCTTCACCCGCACCAGCGGCACGATTTTCCGGACACCGGATACATTCCGGGCGTGATGGACCACACGGGTAAGCTCAGCATCCGAGCGGGCAATACCCAGAAGATAGATCGTACCGCGTACGGTTTCGATATTGTAGTTAATCGCGCGCACATCGCCGTCCCCCATGATGCGGGCCCGCAGCTCTGTGGTGATGATCGTGTCGCGGGAGGCATGTGCCAGACTGCTCTCTCCATCGCTACGCAACTCATTCATCACTTCAGCAACGCCTTCCACCCCCCAGGCCAGCCGCGCCACCGCGAGGCGTTGTGCGTCGTCAGCAACCGTGCCCGTTAGCAGGACACGCCCCTCAAATACTTCGGTGGAAACTTTGGTCACCAGCATGTCGTCCAGGTTCAGGATGCGCCGTTTGATCTCAAGATCGATTTTCAGGTCATCAAAGGCAGTTTCGACGCCCCGTTCTTCCGCGGCGGCTATGCCCGCCGTCGCACCCGCTCCGATCACCATGCCGGGCACCGAACAGGCCGCGCTGAAAGAGGCAACACTGACAACAAGTGCAACCTTCGCCATTGATGTTCCAAAACGCATTCTGGCCTCCCCATGCGGTTTCAGACGAATCACCCGGCCTGTTTCAGGGGCAACCTCATTTCCTTTTTTAACATGAGGTTGCGCCCGGGTCATTCTTAAGTCCCCGCCTTCAGTTCCTGCGGGCCCGGTATTTCCCTGCATAGTCAGGGGCGCCAGGCGTCCTTGCGATGTCGGGGAAATGTATACGGGGTGATTTCCACCACGTCGAAACGGACGGTCCGGGCGGTTTGCGTCCGGGCAAGCAATATTTCAGCCGCCCGCGCGAGCCGCACCTGCTGCCGGGGCCGCAGCGCTTCTGCCGCTGCCGCCTTTGAGCGACGCGCTTTCACTTCCACAATGATGAGGGTACGCCCCCGCCGGGCAAGAATATCAACCTCCCCGGCCGCGGTTTTTACCCGGGTGCCGAGAATAGAGTACATTTTCAGCATCAGAAGGCAGAGCGCGAGACGCTCCGCCCAGAGCCCGGTTTGGTAGGCTTCTGCTCCCCGTTGCTGGCGGGTTTTCCTCACCGCCCACCACCGCTCATCGGGCCTTCCCCAGTTCCAGTGCGCGGGCGTAAACCTGTTTACGTTTCAGACCGGTTGCATCCGTTACTGCGGCGACCGCGTCTTTCAGCGAATGGCTCGCCAAGGCTTTTTCGAGCATGGCATCCAGGTCTACCGCCTGCATTTCAACTTCCTTGCCCGGTGGTCCCACCAACACCACAATCTCGCCCTTGGGATCCCCCGCTTTGACATAGTGCGCGTGAAGCTCTGCCGCCGTACCGCGCCGAAGCTCTTCGAATCTCTTGGTCAGTTCGCGGGCGACTGTCACCGGCCTCTCTCCCAGAAGGGCCGCCATATCCCCAAGGCTTTCCGCCAGACGGCGCGGGCTTTCCAGAAACACCAGGGTTGCCGGCACGTCGGCCACATCGGCCAGGGCCACCCGGCGGGCGGCTGTTCTGGAAGGAAGAAACCCCGCAAACAAAAACCGGTCGGTCGGCAGCGCCGCCAGTGTCAGGGCTGCCATGACAGAGCTTGCGCCGGGCAATGTTGTCACCGCATGACCCGCAGTCACCAGATCGCGCACCAGCTTGTATCCCGGATCGGAAATCAGGGGCGTACCGGCATCCGAGACAAGCGCGATGGCGGCACCCGCTTCAATTCTGGCAAGCACACGGGGACGTTCAGCCGCCGCATTATGCTCATGATAGGCGCGCAAAGGTGTTTTTAACCCATGAATGGCAAAGAGTTTGGAGGTCACCCGCGTGTCTTCACACAGGACAAGATCTGCCGCGCCCAGCACATCGAGGGCGCGCAGGGTGATATCGCGCGCGTTGCCGATCGGGGTTGCCACGATATAGAGACCTGCTCCCAATCGACCTTGGAGGCTCTGGGTACCCTGAACGGGCTCACCGGTCGCCGCTCGGGGAACCGGATGATCAACATCGTCTGAAGGGGGTGTATCTCTTGTCATGAGGTCAAATTGCCGTGGGGCCACCCACTTGTCCATGCAAGAAGCTATTGTCTTTACCAAAACCATCACAAAATCGCCCTGATGTGGCAGATTTTTCGTATAAGGTGCGCAACAAGACCTGACACGCATTATCCAAGGGGAAATAGGTTGCCGACCCGATCTTCCGGACAGATTGCCCAAATCGTCACCCGCTTTGCCACTGCTCTTCTCTTCGGCGCGCTGCTTGCCGCCTGTGACAAGAGCACACCACCACCCGGCCCGGTTGTGTCCACGCCGCCTGTCGCCGTCACCCCGCCCCCTTCTGCACCACAGGCTCCGCTTGATCAGGACCTGTTTCTCCGGCCGCCACATATGAGCGATCAGGAGCCTGTTCGGATTGCCGTTCTGCTGCCCTTCAAGGCCCAACAGAACGGGGTGCGCGAGGTTGCTGACGCACTTTTCAATGCCGCGCAACTTGCCTTGTTTGAGTTTGGTAATCGTGACGTGCTGCTGATCCCCAAAGACACAAGCGGGACGCCTGTTGGTGCTGCCGGCGCTGCACGCGAAGCCATGCAGGAAGGAGCGGAACTCATTCTGGGTCCGCTTTTCTCCCAGTCAGTGGCCGTTGTAGCGCCCATTGCCGCAGAGCGTCGTGTACCGGTGATTGCTTTTTCCACCGACCGAAATGTTGCGGGTAATGGTGTTTACCTGTTGTCTTTCCTGCCGGAGCAGGATGTTGAGCGCATTGTCGATTATGCCATGCTGCAAGGCCTGACCAGTTTTGCCGCGCTTGTTCCACAGAACGAATATGGTTCGCGTATGGGGAATGCACTCACCCAGGCGGTTACCGCCCGGGCAGGAGAAATGAAGGGTATTCAAAGTTACCCTCCACGGGCTGAGGAAATGTTTGAGCCGGCACGCCGTCTGGCACGCTATGACGCGCGCAAGCAGGCGCTCAATGCCGAACGGGCGCGACTGCGCGCTGCCGGTGACCCCGAAAGCCTTTCGCGTTTGCGGGCGCTTGAAAACCACGACACGATTGGCGATGTGCCTTTCCAGGCTGTCTTTGTGCCCGCCGGCGGGACCGAGTTGCGATCTGCGGCGCCGTTGCTTCCTTACTTTGATGTAGATCCGCGCAAGGTGCGCTTTCTGGGAACCGGCCAATGGGATGATGCTTCTCTCGGCCGTGAACCTTCGCTTGTCGGGGGCTGGTTTGCCGCACCGCCGCGCGAAGCGCATGATGCTTTTGAAGCCCGCTATGCGCGCATGTTCGGCGCGACACCTCCACGGATTGCCAGCCTTGGCTATGATGCGGTGAGCCTGGCATCGGCGCTTTCGCGGCGACCAGCCCATGATCGCTTCTCTGAAACCATTCTGGTCCACCCGGACGGGTTTGCGGGCGTTGACGGTATTTTCCGTTTCCTGCCGGACGGGCGTAACGAGCGGGGACTGGCCGTACTTGAGATGAGCCGGAACGGTCCCAAGGTCATTGATCCTGCGCCCGCCAGTTTTGTACCTGCGCCAACATTTTAGTCGGAGGCCAGTTCGACATGGGCTTCAAGCTTCACAATTTTTACATGAACTCGGCGGGTCGCCGGGTGCGCACGGTGCTGCATCTCAAGAATATTCCGTTTGACTATGTGTCGGTCGATATTTCGCCGGCATCGGAAGCCCAGCTTGGTGATGCCTATGGCAAGATCAATCCGATGCGGCTGATCCCCACTCTTGAACATGACGGCGTGCTGCTGACTGAATCTCTGGCGATCTGCGATTATCTTGAAGAGCTTTATCCCACACCCTCGCTCTATCCGGCAGACAGGATGGAGCGTGCGCACGCAAAAGCCATCGCGATGACCGTCGCCGCCGCTATCCACCCTCTGCACAATACGCGAGTGATGAAATATCTGGGTCAGTCTTTGCATCTGGACCAGAAGGCGAGCGCTGAATGGTATGTGCACTGGGCGGACAAGGGACTGCACGCGCTCGAAGCGCTGATTGAACGCGCAGAACAGTCGCGACAGGAAGACGGGTCTTTCGTCTTTGGCAAGGTGCCGTCTATTGCCGATATTTTCATCCTGCCGCAGATTGAAAATTACAAAAAGCTGGGTCTTAACCTTGAGCCTTATGCACGGGTGTGCCGCGTGGTCGATGCCTGCAATATACACCCGGCCTTTATCAAGGCCGCGCCTGAGAACCAGCCTGATTTTCCCAGCCCCTGATTACTCGCGCAAGCCGCGCGGCGACAAGCTGTGTTGGGAGCGCACCAACCCCAGCCGCAACTGTCATCCCGGACGCGAGCACAGCTCGCGAGCCGGGATCCATGAGTTTTTGGAGCAACGGAAGTGACCTGTATGGACCCCGGATCAGGTCCGAGGTGACGCATGGGGGGGTGTTCAGGTAAGCAACTCCCCCAGAAGTTGATTGAGGACGAGGCGGCCTCTCGGTGTTGCGACAAGGCGGCCTCCACGCTGCTCAATCAAACCTTCCGACGTGTAGAAGTCAAGCCGGTCTTCGTTTAACGTCCGCCCACTGATGGATTGAAACCGCTCCAACGAAACACCTTCGCGAAGACGCAAACCCATCATCAACATCTCCTCGGCAGCGGTTTCCGGCCTGATCTCGTCAGCTTCAACCTGTGCATGCCCATGGGTGTTTACGTCTGCAAGCCATTTGGTGGGTATCCGCTCTGTCACAGTTGCCCATTTTCGCGCATCCTTCGTGATCCGCCCATGGGCGCCCGGCCCGGCCCCCACATAATCACCATAGCGCCAGTAAGTCAGATTGTGGCGGCACTCCGCTCCCGGTTTTGCATGGTTGGAGATTTCATACGCCGGCAGACCTGCCGCTGTGCATATATGCTGCGTTAATTCATAAAGGCGTGCTGCCTCTTCCTCTTCGGGAATTGTGAACGCACCTTTGCTCACCAGATCATAAAAAGGCGTGCCTTCCTCGATCGTCAATTGATAGAGCGACAGATGGTCAACCGCGTAGGAAAGAGCGCGGACCAGTTCGGCTTCCCAGTCTGCCTCTGTCTGGCCGGGCCTTGCATAGATCAGATCAAACGACAGTCTGGGGAAATGTGTTCGCGCCAGGTCAATGGCATGCAGTGCTTCCTCACTCGTGTGGAGACGACCCAGAAACTTCAGATCCCGATCGTTCATCGCCTGCACACCAAGCGACAGCCGATTGACACCCAGCGCTGCGACATCGCGAAACCGGTTGGCCTCGACACTTGTCGGATTGGCTTCGAGGGAAATTTCAACACCCTGATTGAGGCCCCATAACCGGTCGATCGCGGCCAAAACAATCTCNACGGTCTTCGGCTCCATAAGCGAGGGCGTGCCGCCCCCGAAGAAGACAGAGGTTACGGGCTTTGGATCGCTCTCGCCTGCCATCCACTCCAGTTCGCGGGCAAGTGCTGTCGCATATGCCGTTTGATCCACACCGCGCATTACATGNGAGTTAAAGTCGCAATAGGGGCATTTGGATTGGCAGAACGGCCAATGANCATAGATCCCGAAACCCGCCTGGCTTTGCGAAAAACTGTCCCGCTGGCGCTTGATCGAGAATTCNGTTGCGGGNTCAGTCAAAGGCAATGGCATCGGTCAGCTGGCGAAACGCATCCGCCCTGTNAGAAATGGCATGCTTNGCATCCGGGGCCATTTCACCGAAGGTGATGTCATATCCATCGGCCACAAAAACAGGGTCATAACCAAAACCATGTGTGCCACGCGGGGGCCAGGTCAGCGTACCCGCCACCCGACCTTCAAAGTAAGCCGTCTTGCCCTCTTCTNCCTCACTGGNGGGCCANGCNANNCACAGNCCACAAATAAAAGCAGCACTTCTGTCGTTGCTGCCNGCCTTTTGCAGCGCGTCTTCCACCTTTTGCATTGCAAGACCAAAGTCTTTCGTCTCACCTGCCCAGCGGGCGGAATAAATGCCGGGGTCACCGCCCAGCGCGTTCACCGCGAGGCCGCTGTCATCGGCGAGTGCGATAAGGTTTGATGCCCGGGCGGCGGCGAGCGCTTTCAGCTCGGCATTGGCCTGAAACGTGGAGCCTGTCTCTTCCGGCTCAGGCAGGCCCAACTCACCGGCTGAAACCGTTTCAATACCAAAAGGGGCCAGCAGAGCNGCGATTTCGCGCACCTTGCCCTTGTTGTGGCTTGCCACGACAAGTTTTGCCCCTTTCAGTGAATGCTTCATTTTGCGACCGCTTTTTTCTGCAGATCGACCAATTCGCTACAGGACGCCTTGGCGAGCGAAAGCAGTTCCATGAAATTCTCTTCCGAGAAAGGGGCGCCTTCGGCGGTGCCCTGAATTTCCACGATCCCCCCCGAACCTGTGAGGACAAAGTTTGCGTCCGTGTCGGCGGTACTGTCTTCCGCATAGTCCAGATCGGAAACCGGCAGTCCCTGGTAGATGCCGCAGGAGATGGCGACAACGTGATCGCGGAGCGGTGAAATGTCGATCATGTTGCGCTCTTTCATCCACTCAAAACACTGGTGGAGCGCGACCCATGCGCCGGTGATTGATGCGGTACGCGTGCCGCCGTCAGCCTGAAGGACATCACAATCAACCGTGATCTGGCGTTCGCCCAATGCTTTCATATCCACAACCGCGCGCAGTGAACGGCCAATAAGACGCTGGATTTCCTGGGTACGGCCTGACTGTTTNCCCGCTGCCGCCTCGCGGCGCATGCGCTCATTGGTTGAGCGAGGCAGCATGCCATATTCCGCCGTCACCCAGCCTTCGCCCCGACCGCGCAGAAACGGCGGGACNCGTTCTTCCAGACTTGCCGTGCAGAGCACATGGGTGTCACCAAATTTGACCAGGCACGACCCTTCGGCCCGCTTGGAAAAGCCAGGTTCGAGGGAAACGGTGCGCATCTGGTGGGCCGGGCGGCCCGACGGACGTGTTGTGCTCAACGGAATAACCTTTTCGGATCGGGGTGAACGAGCGTCTTTATACTCTGAAATCTGTTTGCCGGGTTTAGCGTGCGCGAGCGTTCCCGTCCAGTATGGGCACCTGCTTTCGCTCCCAAAACCACCAGGGCCGGGAAAAACGGCAGCGACCTTGCGACGTGATACACGTCTATCCATATGCCTCTTTCCATGTGAGAGCCAGATAGCCTAAAATCAGCTCTGATGAATTTGGTACACGTATCAAGCCGTTAGAACTGGAGTATGACTCCATTCCAGCGCCTGTCAGCTTAAAGAGACCCTATGCCCGCGATCCGTGATCTGAATGAGCGTTCACGCTCCATCCTGCGCCAGGTGGTGGAAACCTATCTGGAGACCGGGTCACCGGTAGGGTCACGTTTCCTGTCTCAAAACTCCAGACTTTCGCTTTCAGCGGCGACGGTGCGCAACGTCATGTCAGATCTGGAGGCGCTCGGCCTGCTTGCCGCACCGCATACCAGCGCCGGACGCCTGCCGACCGATGCAGGGCTCCGNCTCTTTGTTGACGGCCTGCTTCAGGTCGGCACGCTCAGTGAGGAGGAACGCCGCGCCATTGAAGGGCAGGTAACNCGCAACCCGAAGCATAATTCCGTCGAAGATGTGCTGACGGATGCATCCAAGCTCCTGTCCGGCCTCTCTCATTGTGCCGGCCTGGTGCTCGCNCCCAAAGCCGACACGCCGCTCAAGCATATTGAATTTGTCTCCGTGGACGCCGGACGCGCGCTGGTTGTCCTCGTCTCTGAAGATGAGACGGTTGAAAACCGGATGATTGACGTGCCCAAGGGGCTGACACCCTCGGCCCTGATTGAAGCGACAAANTTCCTCAATGCCCGGCTGCGGGGGCGCACGGTGGGTGAAGCCCAGCGGGTCATCCAGGAAGAGATCGATAGTCAGAAGGCTCAATTATCCGATCTTACCAAACGTATTGTGGAGGCNGGNCTTGCTGTCTGGTCCGGCGGTGAAGAGGGCCGGGAGAAAGCCAGTCACGACCCGCTTGGCCGGTCCCTGATCGTCACCGGTCAGTCACGTCTGCTGGAAGATGTGAGTGCGATGGAGGATCTGGAGCGGGTAAGGCTTCTGTTTCAGGAACTTGAGAACAAGGCAGACCTGGTGCAACTGCTCGGCCTTGCGCAGGAAGCAGAAGGTGTCCGGCTTTTCATTGGTTCGGAGAACCAGCATTTTGCACTGTCCGGCTCCTCCGTCATTGTCAGCCCTTTTATGGATGAAAGCCGCCGCGTTGTCGGCGTTTTGGGGGTGATTGGCCCCACACGGCTCAATTATGCGCGCATCATCCCCATGGTGGACTATACCGCGCAGGTTGTCGGTCGTTTGCTGCGTTGATCAGCGCGGTTGACTTACGCGGCTCAAAGCGCCATTTGTCCGGTCCGGCCCCGGACAGGCACGGAACATGATTTAGGTTCAAGATTTCAGAAGGCGAATACCCTGAAGTGGTATTCAGAAGGAAGCACGGTATGAGCGATCACGATAGCCCAAAAGAAAACGCACCTGAGAAGAACAGCGCTGAGCTGGAGGCTGCGGCTGATGATCTACTTGCCAAGGCTGCCGCTGCTGCCGACGGTGAAGAGGGTCAGACAGAGGCGGAAGATACGCGCACCGAAGAGGAAAAGATTGCTGACGCCATGGCGGCTCTTGCCGCTGAAAATGCGGAGCTCAAAGATCGCGTTCTGCGGGGCGCGGCTGAACTTGAAAACCTCCGCCGCCGGTCTGAACGCGAAAAGGCTGATGCGGCAAAGTTTGGCGCCTCCAAATTTGCGCAATCTGTTCTTTCGGTTGCCGATAATCTGCGCCGCGCGATTGATGCTGTGCCGGACGACCGCAAAGACGGATCCGATGATGTTGTTAAATCCATCGTTGAAGGTATCGAGATGGTGGAGCGCTCTCTGCTGACAGCGTTTGAGCAGAACGGCATCGTTCCCGTGAACCCGGCACCGGGTGAAAAATTCAATGCCAACCTGCATGAAGCACTTTTTGAGGTGCCGGGAACTGGTCAGCCGGCCGGGGCCATCGTGCAGGTTGTGGATATCGGCTACATGATCGGAGATCGGCTGTTGCGGGCCGCCCGTGTCGGCGTTGCCAAAGCCGGTGAAGAAGGCAATCCGGGTGCGAAGGTCGACACAACGGCATAAAGCAGCATAAGGCGTTGTCGGCCTGACCGCACGTTCCGTTCTCGAATGCACTTCAGCACTGCCCTGCCCGCTTCTGCACAAGCCGGTTTGCATGTCTGTTCACGGATCACGTGTTGGCGATCGGGCTCAACTCCACTAGGCTTTTCGTCTGATCCGGATGGAGGAGCCTTTCATGGAACAGCTTATCGCCGCCGCTGCGGTGTTTTTCGGTATTCACATCTTCGTCTCCGGCACCAAGCTGCGCGACGGGATCGTCAGGGTGATGGGTGAGAAACTCTATATGGGTCTCTTCTCCCTTGCCTCTATCGGGGCCATTGTCTGGCTGGCCATGAGCTACAATGAAGCTGTGGTCAGCGCTGCCAATATTATCTATTGGCAAGCCCCGCTTGGGCTGCTGCACGCTGGCGGGATTGTTATTCTGGTTGCCAGCTTCTTTGTGGTGACGGGTGTCACCACACCCGGGCCGACGGGTGCTGGTGGCGATACGGCGCTCGGCGATGCGAGCGACCCTGCCTCTCTCGTTAAAGGCATTCATGCCATCACACGGCACCCTTTTCTCTGGGGCGCTGTGATCTGGTCATGTTTTCATCTGGCGGCGAACGGTGACCGGGCGAGCCAGATTTTCTTCGGAACGTTTTTGGCTGTTGCCTTTTTGGGCACGTTCTCGATTGATGCCAAACGCAAGCGCAAACTCGGCGACGCATGGAACGCCTATGCGTCCGCTTCCTCCAATGTGCCGTTTCTGGCCCTTGTGACGGGACGGGCAAAATTCAGATTTGCTGATCTGGGTCTGTGGCGTGTCGGCCTTGCTATTGCCGTTTTCGCCGGGCTCTTTTTCGCCCATGAATGGTTGTTTGCCGTCTCGCCCGTTCCGGCGGCGTAGTTCCCCCAACTAGGATGCGGCAGACCGGCAACTGTCTTTGGGTCGGTCTTCAGGTCTGTCTTCGGGGGTGCTGTCTTCAGTGCCTGCGTCCCCCCTCCTTGTTGCGTCGAGTGGCAAGATGATCGCAGCACAGGTTCCCTCACCTCTTGTACTTGCAAGGTCGAAACGGGCGCCCATTTTTTCCGTCAGGTTGGACACGATCGCGAGCCCCAGCCCGGTCCCCGTTTCACTGGCCAGTGATGCATCCCCCGCCCGCACGAATGGTTGCTTCACATCATCCATGCGATCGGGTGGAATACCCGGCCCCTTGTCGATGACAGACAAAACGGCCTCGCCGTTCCGCCCTTCCTGGATGCGTACTGTCACAGCCTCTCCAGCGGGGGAAAACTTGATCGCATTCATGACAAGATTCAACCCGATCTGCACGAGAGCATGCCGATCACCGACCACCATGGTTGCCTGTTGCACCTGCCAATCTCTCAACAGTCTGACACCCCTCTTGTCAGCCGCGTGCCCGGACATGCGTATTACCTGCTCCGTCACGTCCTGAAGGCTGACCGTGCTGGTTGTCAGATCATAGGTGCCGGACCGAACGCGGGAATATTCAAGCAACTGGTTGATCAGGCTCAGCACATGCTCACCCGACTGATGAATGTCTTCGGCGTAAACACGATAATGATCCACACCGCGCTTCTCCAACACACCGGATTTCATGGCGTCGGAAAAACCGATAATGGCGTTCAGCGGTGTTCGCAATTCATGGCTCATGGTGGCGAGGAAGGTTTCTCTCAGCGCGATTGATTTTTCCGCTTCGGTTTTGGCACGTTCCGCATCCGCTGCAGCCTTCGCCATCAGGTTGGCCGTTTCTTGCAGTGCGTCAGAGCGTGCGTGAAACTTGATCGCGGCCTCGCGAAACATCGCAAACCCGTCGAGCAGAACGTAAGCCGCTCCCAGCGAAATAAAAAACGGGATCACCTCCGAGCCGAAAAACGGATCGAAGGGGCCGATATCGTGAATGATGAAATAGGCCGCAAACTGCGCCAGGGTCGAAAGACACAAGACTGCGGCGAGAAAACGGGCCTGCGGCCGGTTGATCGTCAAAAAAGGCACGATCATCAACGCCGTCATCCAGTTCATGTTCGCAATAACCACCTGCGGCCAGTCCGACAAAAACAGCGCATTGAAGAAATAGAGATTGAGGCAGATATTCACGCAGAAGAAGACCGATGCCACTGTCGAGGCGGATTTTGCAATCCAGCCTTTCCACGACGCAAAAACATAGGCACACAGAACGGACACCAGTGCCAGGGTTGTGAAGATCTGGGAGAGGGTAAACTTGTCCGTGTGGATCAGCCTGGCCACCTCGAACAGGCCTGCCGACATCGCCAGAAGCGCAACCAGATAAACGCTACGCGCGATTTCCCGCGTGCCCCGCTTTCTCTCGTCGTCCGATGTTACGGACGTATCCACCATGGTCATCCTTACCTGCTGCCCCTGCCCGGCCATGCCGGACGGCAGATCCCCAATGCCTTTCTGGCACGGACCCAAAATGGCGATAACGTTTTAAAAAACCGTTGGGCAACAGGGTTACCAAACTCTAAGTCACTGCTTGTCTCGCTTCATCCCGCAGCCAGCTACGAAACGCATCGGCGTCCGCCCGCAACGGGTAGTCTTTCGGGTAGACAACATAGTAGGCCGTTGAAATATCAAGGCTCAGATCAAAAGGCCGGACAAGATACCCATCCGCCAGAGCGGCGGCGGCCAGTGCATCGTCTGCCAGCGCCACCCCGATGCCGGAGGCGGCGGCTTCAAGTGTGAGATGCGCATCATCAAAAATCGGGCCCCGGTCTGCCTCGACCTCCGGCGCACCGGCATGGGCAAGCCAGGCAGACCAGTCCTCTGTTGTGTCTTCATGGATCAATGTGTAGTGGGCGAGATCCGCAGGCTGGCGAAGCGGATGGGCGCGCGCCACAAGATCGGGACTGACAACCGGATAGGCCGAGGCCCCCAGGATTTTCTCCGCCACGAGGCCTGGCCATCCACCGCGACCATATCGAATAGCGAGGTCCGGTCCACCGCGCTCGAAGCTCACCATTTCCGGCGTTGGCACAAGATGCAGCCGCACATCCGGGTGGCGCTTGTAGAAACGGTCCAGCCGCAGCACCAACCAGCGGGCCGCAAAAGCGGGCTCCACGCTCACCAGAATAGGCCGGTCCGCATCCTGCGCCTTCACATTGGCGACAGCGTCCGCCATGCCATCAAGCGCACGCGTGGTCGGGCCGAGCAGGGTAGCCCCCTGCGCCGTTAGCGCTATTTTCCGGGTGCTGCGGGTGAACAGGGGGCGCCCAAACCAAGCCTCCAGTCCCTTCACCTGATGACTGATTGCGGAATGGGTCACACCCAGTTCGTCGGCAGCGGCAGAAAAGCTCAAGTGGCGTGCGGCAGCTTCAAACGCGCGCAGCATAGACAGGGGTGGCAGACGACGACCGGACATTTGTTATTTTTTCTCACATATTGCTTGAGAAAAGATCGTTTGTACTCTTGACAGGAAGTCCATAAATAAACGCTCGGGAGGCTCAATTCAGGGATAATCCCGGAGACTATCATGAATATTTTTCGCACATATACGGATTCTTTAGCGCGCAGTTATGGCGTTGCCACGTATCAGGCCCCAGCTCGGACAAGCGATGCTGTCCCCGCACCCGCAGCAGGCAAGACGACCGCGCTTTTCAACCGGCTGACCAGCGTTGCACGTGGTCTCGCCGGCCTGAAGCAGACCCCACAAACAGGTCAGCATCACGCCTTTTCCTGACATCGTGCGCCGTAGATGCGTGGCCCCGCGCATTCAGTATTGAGGGTAAATCCTCAAATATTCGCCAGAAGCGAATTTTTTTCATGCTGCTGGTCTTATTGGGCGACATTCCATTGCGCATTTCTTAACGTGCTGACGCAACGGGCCGTCACCGGATCACCCGTCTGAGGGTCAGGTTGAGGCGGCCCCCCTTGTCGAGCAAGGTGGAGGTTCCCTCATAAATGCGGTCAACCCCGTGAAACCGGAGGCGGGACGGGCCACCCAGCAACATCACGTCGCCAGATGCCAATTTGAAGCTCCGGGTCGGCCCCTTTCGGTCCAGACCGCCTAGTCTGAAAAGCGCCGTGTCACCCAACGAGACGGATAAAACGGGCGCGTCGAGGGCTTCCTCGTCCTTGTCCTGATGCAGGCCCATCTTTGATCCGGGTCCGTAATAATTGACCAGACAGGCTTGCGGCTCAGGCGCTCCGTCGGTCAGGTCATTCCACGTTCGTAACAATAAGCTCGGGATGCCGGGCCAGGGCCGCTGTGTCTGCGGGTGGCATGGCTCATAACGATAGCCTTTAGCATCGGAGATCCAGCCAAGCGGCCCCAGATTGGTCATCTGCACCGACAGGGGCCTGCCGGTGCGTGGCATGCGTACCTGATACAAGGGGGCGGTCCCAACGAGCGCGCGCAACGTCTCCACCAAGGCGNCCTGCTCCGCCCGGCTGAAATAGCCAGGCCATATTCTTGTCCCGTCCACCGGTTGCAGCATGGTTTGGGGCCTTTACGCACCATTGTTCATCAAGGGAGGCCGCGCACGTGTGCTACGGCTTTGCTGTTGCACTCACGCGCCCACCCCGCTATGCACATGGGGCATTCAACCAGACGCGCAAGACTGACGCGGTCACGTTTTACCTGAAATTTCCGGTAAAACCGAGNCGAGGCGGCCTTGCGATGCGGTGGGGCCAAACATATATATCCTCCAAGCGGTTGCGACCGTTTTGAACCTTACCAATCCCCATAGGGGGTCAGAAGGTGAGGGTGGGGATTAGAAGAGCCTGACGGCTNGTGATTGGTTCCTGCCATCCGTGGGTGCTGAGTTTTCAGGCCCGTCTGGCCTGCCGCAGTCAAAAGAGGAAGACAATGGGCAAAGTTATCGGCATTGACCTGGGCACGACGAATTCGTGTGTCGCGGTTATGGAAGGCTCCCAGCCTAAAGTTATTGAGAATTCCGAAGGTGTGCGCACAACACCTTCCATGGTGGGCTTCACCCCGGATGGTGAAAAGCTTGTCGGCCAGCCGGCAAAGCGCCAGGCGGTGACAAACCCCACCAACACGCTGTTTGCGATCAAGCGCCTGATCGGCCGCGCCTTCGACGATCCCATGACCAAAAAAGACATGGACATGGTGCCTTACTCGATCGTCAAGGCAGACAATGGCGATGCCTGGGTTGAAGCCCATGGCGAGAAATATTCCCCGCAGCAGGTTTCCGCTTTCATTCTGCAGAAGATGAAAGAGACCGCTGAGACGTTTACCGGCGAGACAGTGACACAGGCTGTGATCACAGTGCCCGCTTACTTTAACGACGCGCAGCGCCAGGCAACAAAGGACGCGGGCAAGATTGCCGGTCTTGAAGTGCTCCGCATCATCAACGAGCCGACGGCCGCAGCCCTTGCTTACGGTCTCGACAAGAATGACGGCAAGACGATCGCTGTTTATGACCTGGGTGGCGGTACGTTTGACGTGTCCGTGCTTGAAATTGGCGACGGCGTATTTGAAGTGAAATCGACCAATGGCGACACGTTCCTTGGTGGTGAAGACTTTGACGGCCGCATCATTGAGTATCTGGCCGACGAGTTCAAAAAAGAGCAGGGCATCGACCTGCGCGGCGACAAGCTTGCGCTGCAGCGTCTGAAAGAAGCCGCTGAAAAAG
>PAZY01000032.1 GCA_002715765.1 Rhodobiaceae bacterium
GTTGCAACACCCTTTGACAGGAAGACCTGATTGCGCTGCCTTTCATTAAAAATGACCGATATGTAATGCATATATCAGCAATTTGACTTATGAAACGGTCAATTGATTGACAGAATGATTGAATTGTGTGGTAATGACCTACATATAAGGCATATTATGATCGTATGCCTTATGCATAGGTCATTTTAGAGGTTTTCGATGCCTGCAACGCAGAAAAGGACATATGCGCGCTATACGCTTGAAGGGGTCACGCTGCTCGGCAAGATGATCCGGTTGGGGCGGAAGCAGCGAAGGATGACCGAGCACGAACTTGCAGAGCGCCTCGGTGTTGCCCGTAGCACGCTGCAGCGCATGGAAAAGGGTGATCCCAAGGTTGAGATCGGTTTGATGTTCGAGGCGGCCGCCATCATCGGAGTGAAGCTCTTCGATGTCGATGATGTGGGGCTCTCGGCACTGAGCGACCGGATGGATGACCGGATCGCCTTGTTGCCCAAACATATCTACAAGGCCGGAAAGCGGGTCAAAGATGAATTCTAGGGCCCCGGGATATGATGAGGCCTTCGTCTGGGTCTGGTTGCCCGGCACGACCGAGCCGGTTGTAGCTGGGCGCCTTCACGCTCATGGCGGGCGTGTCGCCTTCAATTATGGTAAGAGCTATCTGGAACGACCGGAAGCTATACCGCTCTATCTGCCGGAATTGCCATTGCGGTCCGGCGAGTTGCCGCTGCCCGCCGATTTGACCATGCCCGGATGTATGCGTGATGCCTCACCTGATGCCTGGGGGCGGCGCGTGATCCTGAACCGCACGTTCGGGAGCAAGAGCAGGGCACTCGATAATCTTGAACTCTCGGAGCTGACCTTTTTGCTCGAATCTGGGTCCGACCGGATTGGTGCACTCGACTTTCAGCATTCACCGACTGTTTATGAACCACGGTCCCCGACTGGGGCTAATCTGGACGAATTGATCGAATCCGCGCAGCGCGTCGAAAAGGGAATCCCGCTTACGCCCGAACTCGATCAGGCGCTCCATCACGGCAGTTCCATCGGTGGTGCGCGGCCAAAGGCGCTGATCGCGCACGGCACGGCCAAACTGGTTGCAAAGTTTTCCTCCTCTTCGGACCCTTACAGCGTGGTGAAGGCGGAGTTTATCGCGATGCGGCTGGCCGCGCTGTGCGGCATCAACGTGGCACCGGTCTCGCTCGCCCATGCCTCGGGAAAGGATGTGCTGCTGGTCAAGCGCTTTGACCGCATTCAAGACGAGGGAGGCTGGCAGCGCCGGATCATGATCTCGGCACTGACAATGCTTGCACTCGACGAGATGATGGCGCGCTATGCCAGCTATCAGGACCTTGCCGAGATTGTCCGGCATCGCTTTACCGCTCCGTCCAACACGCTGCGCGAACTGTTCGCACGCATCGTGTTTAATATTCTGTGCGGCAATACCGACGATCACGCGCGCAACCATGCCGCGTTCTGGGACGGCAGTATGCTGACACTTACGCCCGCCTATGACATCTGCCCGCAAGGCAGGGCCGGTCAGGAAGCCTCGCAGGCCATGCTGATCAGCGGTCAGAACCGCATGAGCAGGATCACATCGTGTCTTGATACCGCCCACCATTTTCGTGTTCCGCACGAAGAGGCAATTGCCCTTATTGAAGAGCAGGTGCGCTGCATTGGGGAAAACTGGAATGCGGTCTGCGACGAGGCGAAACTCAGCCAGATCGATCGCAATATTTTCTGGGGGCGCCAGTTCCTGAACCCCTTCGCCTTCACGAACCTCGAAGGCAAGGCCGCTTCACTGGCGCTGTTGGCCGACGATATTCGTAGCGGTACGCGACCTTGAAAGCTGGATGGGACGAAGTGGGGATGACTGGTGCTGCCGGAGAGAATTGAACTCTCGACCTCTCCCTTACCAAGGGAGTGCTCTACCCCTGAGCTACGGCAGCGAAGGCTTGTTCGGGGGGACCCCTCGAAAGCGCGGGGAAAGTGCCACAGGCCACCCCGTCGCGCAAGGGCAGATTGTCCAGAAAGCACCCTGAAACCAGCGCGAAAAAACGAAGGTTCTCAAATGCTTGGCCCCCAAGTTGACGGACAGCCCGGCCACATGCGACATCTCGAGCCTCTCTGATAGCAGCCAGCCCGTTAAATCCCTGTAAAAAGTTGGCGGGCGGCCCGGCTGAACGGACAGTGAGACAGCGAACCGAGAGACAATGAACGGCGAGACGATGACGGGGCCAGACAAAAATAATCAAGACAGAAGCAATCAAGACGCAGGCCTTAGAGATGGCCAGAACAGGGATGCGCAGGGTGCGACCACGGCAAAGCCGTCCGCCGGCAAGACCAGACCAGGGCCCGAATCGAAAGAAGACCGTCTGGGCGCAGCCCTTCGCGCCAATCTTCGCCGTCGCAAAGCCCAGGCCCGCGGCCGCAAATCTGACGATAACCCGGTCTGAGCCTGCCCTTAACCACCCCTCTTAACGACAAGAGCATTTCGGCCTTTCCTTTGCCCCAATCTTGGGCGACGCTCCCGGCCCGCCAAAGCCCCATCGGGGTCCTCATCACGGTCGATGATCGACCCCAGTAAGCCGGAAAGGCAAACGGAACGCATGGATACGCTTCACATTAAAGGTGGCAAACCTCTCTCCGGTGTGATCCCGATCAGCGGCGCAAAAAATGCGGCTCTACCGCTGATGACGGCAGCCCTGCTGACGGAGGGTGATGTGCTGCTGGACAATGTACCGCGTCTGACAGATGTGCGAACCCTGATCCGCCTGCTGACCGAACTGGGGTGTGAAGCCGAGTTTTCTGAAGGAAGTGCGGACAGTTTTGGACAAGGGCTCCGCCTGAATGCGGCCAATATTACCTCAACGACAGCCCCTTATGAGCTGGTTAGCCAGATGCGTGCGAGCTTCTGGGTGCTGGGGCCGCTTCTGACCCGTTTTGGGGAGGCGCGTGTGTCATTGCCCGGCGGGTGTGCCATTGGTGCCAGGCCGGTGGACATTTACATCAAAGGTTTGGAGGCCATGGGCGCCAGCATCGAGATTGTCGATGGCTATGTGCATGCGACGGCCAGGAACGGTCTGAAGGGCACACATTTCCGCTCATCACTGGTTTCAGTCGGCGCAACCCATACCCTCATGATGGCGGCAACGCTTGCCGAAGGTGAAACCGTGCTTGAGAACGCGGCCCGGGAACCCGAAGTGGGGGATCTTGCTGCATGCCTGACGGCCATGGGCGCCCGGATCGAAGGGGCGGGGACGGATACCATTCGCATCACAGGTGTGAAAAAGCTGGGCGGGGCAAATCATCGTGTTCTGGCGGACCGGATCGAAGCCGGAACCTTCGCCATTGCCGCCGCCATGACAGGGGGCCCGATCACGCTGACAGGCCTGGTGCCGGAAACGATTGACGCTACTCTTTCCGTTCTGCGGGCTGCGGGTGCACGGGTGGATGTGTCGGGTGATCGCGTGACAGTGGAACGTACAGCAGGTCCCATACGCGCCGTTGATGTGGTAACAGAAGTCTATCCGGGCTTTCCGACAGACCTGCAAGCCCAGTTCATGAGCCTGATGACATTGGCGGATGGTGAATCCGAAATTGTGGAGCGGATTTTTGAGAACCGCTTCATGCATGTACAGGAGCTGGCCCGCTTTGGCGCCAATATCTCTCTCCATGGCGACATGGCGCTGGTCCACGGGGTAAAGCGGCTGACAGCTGCTCCTGTCATGGCAAGTGACCTCAGGGCGTCGGCTGCCTTGATTATTGCAGCGCTCGCTGCAGAAGGTGAAACCATCGTCAACCGTGTTTACCACCTGGATCGTGGTTTTGAGCGGATTGAAGAAAAACTCCGGGCGTGCGGTGCTGAAATCTGGCGTGAGAAGGCCTGAAGCACTGAAGATCCATGTTGGCCGGGTGGCTGGCCCGCTCTTCTGTGCGGCCCATTATGGGGCCCATTATGGGGCCCGTTGTGCGGCCCATTGTGCAGCTCGTCTGGGGGTGCCATTTATCCCCCAATCGTGTATGAAGCGCAGGCAGTGTCTGACAGGGCATGCGTGATGGAACGAAACTCACACCAATCTGGAACATTATGAGCGATCTGAGACTGAGTGCTGAAGACAGTGATGATCTGGCCGTGATGGCGGCTTATCTGCAGGATGCTGTTCTGCTGGTGAAAGATGTTGCCTACTTGCCGGGTACGCGCCGGATAGCACTGGTGATGAACCGGTTTTGCTGGGAAAACGAAATGGGCAAGGAGGCGACCAGACGTCCCGGTCGCAAGACCCATTTGCGGGCACGGACCGGCCTGCATTTCGATCAGGTTGAAGGTGTCAAAGCCCGAAACATTGCGCAAGACAGGCCCGATGGCGTGTTGAACCTGCTGACGATCAGCTTTGAACCCGGCAAGGATGCCCCCGGCGGTACAATCGTCCTTACCTTCTCCGGCAACGGGGAAATACGTATTGATGTTGAGGCACTGGAGGCCCATTTGGCAGATATGGGTGGACGCTGGGAAACACCCAATCTTCCCTCGCATGAGGCCGGGTAAGCCCAGGAATTTGATCTCCCCACCAAGTACCTCCCCTCCAAGCACGATCGAAGCGGACCGACAAGATGACCTATAGGCTGGATACGAAAGAGCCCGGATTTGAAGCCGCCTTTGCCGACTTTCTGACGTCAAAGCGTGAAGTTTCGGAAGACGTGAACAAGGTTGTCCACGATATTATCGCAGACGTGCGAACACGCGGTGATGAGGCCCTGCTCGAATATACAAACCGTTTCGATCGCCAGTCGCTGACCGCAGACGCGCTGGCCGTTACGCCGGCAGAGATCGCATCTGCGGTAAAGGCCTGCGACCGGGAAACGCTTGATGCATTAAACGTGGCCGCCGCGCGGATTGAAGCCTTTCACAAAGGACAAATGCCGCAGGATCGTCGCTACACGGACAGCGACGGGGTGGAGCTGGGCGAAAAATGGACGAGCATTGGGGCCGTCGGTCTTTATGTGCCGGGGGGAACCGCAGCCTATCCAAGTTCGGTGCTGATGAACGCCGTGCCTGCCAGAGTGGCGGGTGTGGAACGGATTGTCATGGTTGTACCAACGCCGGATGGCGTGATGAACAATCTGGTCCTGGCCGCGGCACAGATTGCGGGCGTGAGTGAAATCTACCGCGTGGGCGGTGCCCAGGCTGTGGCGGCACTTGCCTATGGCACCAAAACGATCCAGCCGGTGGACAAGATTGTCGGCCCGGGCAATGCCTATGTTGCGGCGGCAAAAAGACAGGTTTTCGGAACGGTCGGGATCGATATGATCGCTGGGCCGTCGGAAATTCTGGTGCTGGCAGACGGGGAAAACAACCCGGACTGGATTGCAGCTGATCTGTTAAGCCAGGCTGAACATGACGCCGTGGCGCAGTCCATTCTGATGACAGACGACCGTGCTTTCGCCGAACGTGTATCGGCGGCGGTAGACGCGCAATTGGCCCAGTTGGATCGCAGCGCGATCGCGCGGGCCAGTTGGGACGATTTCGGGGCCATTATTCTGGTAGAAAGCCTGGACGCGGCCGTGCCGCTGGTGGACCGCCTTGCTGCGGAACATCTGGAGATTGCGGTGGCGGATCCTGAGCCATTGGCGCGGAAAATCCGCAACGCGGGTGCCATGTTCCTGGGTCGCTATACGCCGGAGGCGATCGGTGACTACGTCGCAGGTACCAACCACGTTTTGCCGACCGCCCGGTCTGCGCGTTTTTCCTCCGGCCTGTCGGTCATGGATTTTGTGAAGCGCACCTCGATTGTGCACTGCTCGGCGGACGCGCTGGCGGCAATCGGTCCGGCGGCGGTGAAGCTTGCCACCGCAGAAGGGCTGGATGCTCATGGTAAATCAGTCTCAATCCGGCTTAACCGGGGGTGAGCGGGAAGGGTGCCTTGCTTACATTTCAGGTGGCTTTGCGCGCGTGCCTCTCGCCAGGTCAAAAAATAGCGGTTAGAGTGGCGACATGACGCACGGAACCGACAGTCAGGGGGCGGCACGCGTGGACAACACGGATATGACCGCCACAACGGAAGGAGACCCTTTCCGTCTTATCGAGATTACGCTCGATGAGAGTACGGTCGTGCGCCGGTCTCCCGACATCGAGCATGAACGCAAGGTCGCAATCTACGACCTGCTGGAAGGCAATTCATTCCGCCCGGAAGGCTCTGAAGTCGGGCCTTATCGCCTTCACCTGTCGGTGGAGGAAAACAGGCTCGTGTTTGATATCCGCACCGGCGAGGATGAACAACATGCGAAAGTGATGTTGTCGCTGACACCTTTTCGCAAGATTGTGAAAGACTATTTTCTGATCTGCGAAAGCTATTACGATGCCATCAAAACAGCTGCGCCCGCTCAGATTGAAGCGATTGATATGGGACGCCGGGGTCTTCACAATGAAGGCTCGGAGCTGCTGAAGGCACGGCTGGACGGAAAAATTGCTGTCGACTTTGATACGGCAAGGCGGCTGTTCACGCTGATCTGCGTTCTCCACATCAAGGCCTGACCATGAACGGGGGAGAGGCGAAGAACGAGGCCGAAGCCCGGCCCGGCGCGGTACTTTTTGCATGCACACTCAATGCCGTGCGCTCACCCATGGCGGAGGCGTTGGCAAAACATCTCTACGGCACTTCCATGTTTGTGGATAGTGCCGGTGTGGAGTGCGGTGAGCTGGATCCGTTCGTTCTGGAAGTATTGGATGAGATCGGATATACGCGGAAAATTCATCACGCAAAATCGCTGGACGATTTGCAGGACCATTCTTTCGATCTCGTGATCGCGCTGACAGAGGAGGCGCGGGCGACAGCGGAGCGGGTCATGGCGAATGACGGGGTGGAGATCGAGCTGTGGCCGGTGATAGATCCGACAGAAGCCGGTGGCGCCCGGGCGCAGCGGCTCGCAGCGTATCGCCATTTAAGAGACGACCTGATCGGACGTCTGAAACGTCGCTTCGGCGAGGCCGCAAAACCCGGTGTGTGAGGGGACAAGGGTCATTCACCGACGACATGTATAGAATTTGACGCGAGAAATGCGCTAAATCCACGAAAATGCCCCACTTTGACGGGTCATTTGGGCTTAATGGCTTGATTTCCGAACCGGTCTTGCGCATTCTCCGGCCAACTTGAAAAAGGACGATTATGGCGAAGGAAGAGCTTCTTGAGTTCCCGGGAACGGTTGTAGAACTGTTGCCCAACGCAACGTTCCGAGTGCAACTCGAGAACGACCACGAGATCATTGCCCACACAGCAGGCAAGATGCGCAAAAACCGCATTCGCGTGCTGGCAGGGGATAAGGTATTGGTGGAAATGACCCCCTATGATCTCACCAAAGGCCGGATCACCTACCGTTACAAATAGGCGCTCCGCTACACATCGGAGAGCCCGGCTCGGCGGTGCGTTGGACAGGTGAGAAAATGGCTGACGCAACCATCAACAGACAATCAGCAACACAAAGGGTTTCGGTTCGCCTGGTTCTGGCGAGCGCGAGCCCGCGTCGGCTTGAACTCCTGGCGCAGGTTGGCATTGTGCCCGATGCGGTCTGCCCGGCAGACATAGAAGAAATCCCGTACGCCGGGGAGCTGCCGCGGGTCCATGCTGAACGGCTGGCCCGGGAAAAAGCAGCCTTCATTGCCCGCCGTGAAGACGAAGCCTTTGTGCTGGCCGCCGATACGGTTGTTGCCTGTGGACGGCGTATTCTGCCCAAGGCAGAAGATGAAGCAACCGCCGCGCAGTGCCTGGACTTGTTACGAGGGCGCGCTCACCGCGTATATACCGGTATTTCGCTCGTGACAGCGGGGCGTCAGACAACAAAATCCGTCATGACACGGGTTGTTTTCGCCAATTTTTCCCAGGCCGACCAAAAAGCATACCTGAAGAGCGGGGAATGGCACGGCAAGGCGGGGGGCTATGCGATCCAGGGCCGGGCAGCTGCGTTGATCCGCAGCGTGAACGGCTCCTATTCCAATGTCGTGGGGTTGCCCCTGTATGAGACCGTCAACCTTTTAAAGGGAATGGGTTTTCCGCCCTACCCATGTTCCTGACGTTAGTGTTAGTATTTACAGGCTCTTTTGGGGGAAGAGGCAAGTTGCGTGAGCCTGTTGCCGCGCGGCGCATGTTTGGCCATAGCGACCTGTCTGTTGATTTGTGCCTGAACGTGTATTGGATGTGACAGCCGGGGAACGGGTCGAGGCCCATCGTAAACGACGTATGGCAGACGAAGTATTGATCAATGTGGGTCTGGGTGAGATCCGGGTGGCCGTCATGGACGGCGATGCGCCTGTTGAACTTGTTCTGGAACGTACCAGCGAAGACGACTTGCAGGTAAAGACCGGACGGGCCGGACATTCCCTGCTGGGAAACATCTTTTACGGCCGTGTGCAGCGCGTGCTGCCAGGCATGCAGGCCGCCTTCGTGGATGTTGGCCTGTCGCGCGCCGGTTTTCTGGGCGCCCGCGAGGCTCGCTGCCTTTGCGAACTGACCGGCCTCGACGAACGCACGCTGCCGCCTATCAGCTCCTGCGTGACGGAGGGAGAAGCCATCCTCGTGCAGGCGGTGAAAGACCCGATCGGAGAGAAGGGCGTGCGCCTTTCCGCGAATGTGACATTGCCCGGCAGACTGCTGGTCCTGGTCCCCAATCAGTCGGGCGTGGTTCTGTCGCGTCGCATTGACGACGAGATGGAGCGGGAGCGGCTGACGGCGATGGTTTCTGGTCTGGCGGAACGTTTTAACGCAATGGGCGTGACAGGGGAGCCTGCCGGCTTCATCGTGCGAACGGCCGCGATGGGTATGACGGAAGAAGCCTTGATGGAGGATGCCCGCAGGCTCGCTGACGACTGGGCGGAAGTACGGGCCATCCAGAAGAAATCATCGCCACCGTCCGTTGTTTTTCATGATCTTGATCCCGTGGCGAAGACCATGCGTGATTTTGTCAGCATGGATACCGCGCGGGTCCAGATAGATGATGCAACCGCCTATGATGAGGCGATCCGCTATTGCAAGCGTGCCATGCCGCATATGGCTGAACGTGTCTCACTCTACAATGGGCCCGGCACGGTGTTCGATCAGTATGATATTGACGGGGCGATAGAGCAGGCGCTCGATCCGCGTGTCGAATTGCCGTCGGGGGGATGGATAACCATCGAGACAACGGAGGCTTTGACGGCCATTGATGTAAATTCCGGGCGCTATACCGCAGCCACCGGACTGGAAGAAACCTCAGTACGCTCAAACATTGAAGCAGCGCAGGCTATTGTTGATCAGGTGCGGTTGCGGGGGACAGGTGGCCTCATCGTGATCGACTTCATCCATATGAACGATCCGGCGAACATTGAGAAAGTGCTCGCAACGCTGCAGGAAGGTTTCGACAAGGACCGGGTACCAACGCAGGTCTCTGCCATGTCCGAATTCGGCCTTGTGGAGATGACGAGAAAGCGCGTGCGCGAACCGTTGGAAAAACTGCTTACGGAACCGGTTTACGGAGACGGGCGACCACGCATGAAAACGCGTGGCACCGTCGCAAACGAATTACTCCGCGCGATCGAACGTGTTGCGGCCCGCTATCCCGGTGCCCCCATCTCTGCGCGGGCGTCTTATGATGTGATTGCCTGGTTGCAGGAGAGCCATCCACGCCTGGTGGAAAGCCTTCAGGCCCGCGTGGCGGGGCCTGTCCGGCTGGAGCCGATGTGCGGCTTCGATCGCGAACAGATTGATGTAGGGCCGCAGCGGCCCTGAAGCCTCTTTGGATAGAAGACCCGGATGTCAGACGACAATGTAACCCCTCTGAGGCCATCCAGGCCCTGCGCCATTTGCGGGAAGAAAACCCAGCCTGCATTCCATCCTTTCTGTTCCAAACATTGTGCAGATGTAGATCTGAACCGCTGGTTGAAGGGCGCTTATGTGATCCCCGCAGCGGAGGAACAGGATGACTGGTCCGAGGACACAGGCGCACAAACGGGTGGGCAGGGCGACGAGACATAAAAAGGCGTGCCGCCTTGTGGAACAGGGGATAAAGAGCCTGGATTTCATGGCTTTTCATCCTTCAGGCACTGGACAGCCCGCACGCCATCGCCTATAAACCGCGGACTTTCGCGAAAGTGACTGCTTTCGCCGGATGCCCAGGTAGCTCAGTTGGTAGAGCATGCGACTGAAAATCGCAGTGTCGGTGGTTCGATCCCGCCCCTGGGCACCACCACTTTCTCCTTTTGAATGACTATATTGTACCTCTTTGCGGCTTGAACTGCCGTCGCCACTAACCCTATCGTGATTTGAGTCTGAGCGGGCCCATAGAGATACTCGCATCTTCTCCCAACTAGGTAGAGACAGACGACAGCAGTAGCGCGACGTTTGGTTTTTGCACTAACTGTCATTTGGTTCCGCGGCAATCTTCGTTGAGTGTTCTCCTTGCATTTCATTTTGAACCTTGCGGGCCCAGGTACGAATTTTAGTCGCCAATAGGACTAAATCCCGTTCGTGCGAGTCCCTGCTATGTAGATTTGTGTCGGGAAATATTTTTGAAGTACCTGCTCTGAATTTACTTGAAAGAGCGATAAAATCACACAACCGAATGAGAGCTGGTGGCACCCAGATCATTCCATTGTTAGGAAAATAGCTAGATTTCCACACCTGGTACGCGTCACGGGTTCGTTCAAAATCCTGGGAAGCATCAACAACACTTTTGGCTATGAGAAACAACGATGGTTCCGCAATTTCTAGAGAGGTTAGATACTCCCGTTCGGCGTGGCCAAACGAAGGGAGAGAACTCAAAAAATCCTTGTGAATGTCTCGTAGATGGACGGTGCGATCTTCCGCATATGTTGTAGAATCCGTTGGGTGCCGGGCGATTTCAACAACGGTCCTTTCGATCAGGTAAACAATTATCCGGATTTTAGCCTCGAATGCATCCAGTTCTCTGCAAAAACGGCTTGACGCGACCCGGGCGGCCGCGAAATTCTTCTGCCTTTCTGCCATCAATGGTGCTTCGGCCTGCCTTTTCCCAAGCATCCAAGCGACGACTAAACCTACTGCCGTCGTTGTTGCGCCAAGGACGCCATCGTAGCGTTCGACTGTGTCTAGTATAGTCGGCCAATTGAGGGCAAAGGTATCGGTCAGTACTAGGCCCCAAATCAAACTAGCGACGCCTAGCACTGGCCAAAACAGCAGCGAAACTGCTCTCTCAAAGGTCATGCTACCCCCATTTCGGAAAAACAGGACGAGGATAACGGTCTACTGAGCAAAGCACAATTTGGCGGAGGAAGGCATTATCACATCACCCCGAAACAAGTATCTCGCTGATTGGTTGGGATTTGTCCGCGTATGTAGCTTCGCCAGTATGAGCTTTATTCGCTAACCCCATCGTGATTTGAAGCCGAAAGACAACTTTGCGATGATCGTGGCTCCGCTCCCCTTTACGTGGAGGCAGATGCCACACCGGGCGCTGTGCCGCGCAGCCTTCGCGTGGCCGCTACCTCTTTTGATATCTGCTATCACGCCTTCGTTACGCACACGCCGAGATCTCGGCTCAGTTTCTCAAAATCGACAGGCGTGACGCCTCCCACCAGTTGTTGTGGTGTCACAAAGCTGCCGATAGATGAGATGATGGAGGCGTAACTCGGTGCGGCGAAACTCCCTGCATACTGTTTGTCCGTATCCGCAACGATTGAACTGATGGCTTCAGAGATCAGGAGTGTGGCCTTATCGACATCTGCTTGCGCGTACCCGCCGGCATTTGCGCCAGAATAGGGTATGGAAACATTGACCACACAACTCAGCCGGTTGATCCCCTGGTTAAGAATAAGTCCCTTTTGGGCGGTGTTCACATAAGCGCTGGTCACCTGACTGGTGCCGGCAACAATGCCTGTAAATTTGAGCACATCGTCACTCCAGTCGAACGCAAGAGCAGAGGCCGCAGCGACGCCGGAGCCTATGGTCAGAAAATCAGCCGCCGGTTGTTGCCAGCTGAGGTCACTAATCCGTTTGGCAAACAAGGATCGAATGAAAGCGGCCCGGCACATCTGGCCGTCTAACTGTTTCAGTCTGACCGCCGTAAAATCCAGAACCGTGATGGTTTGGCCATTCTCGGTTTTTGTTGTGGTTGGGCAGAAGGACTGAGTGTCGCCCCCTATCCTGTGTGCACCGGAACTGGGGGGAGAAAAGGGATTGGCACAGCCCAGAAGAAAGCCTGTCAGAGAGGCAATGCAGCCGAGCCGGCGTACGCTGGAACCAAGTTTTCGTATACCCGAAACAAGATAAAACGTGGACTGGTTTCGCATGGCGCGGCCCTCCCGTCCGGCAAGAAGAACAGCATTTTCTCTGTAAGTCAAACATACCAGTTTATTAAACTGCAAAAAGTGAGCGTCCTTGAGGGGAAATAGGTGAATGTCCGCTAGGCCGGGGCCTCGGGCGAAAGTGAGGACGTGCACCCATATTGGGCCCGTCAGAGACCAGCAAGGCGGACACCCGCCCGGTTCGCTTAACGACCTGACCTGCGGGCATATTTGCCGCATTTTAAGGCAGTGCTTAATGACCATTAACGGGACTTAAAGTATCGCGATGTAAACAGGGAATGGTCATTTTCCCGTTCAAGGTTACCGATGCTTCAGGTTCTCAGTTGTATCACCGTTCAACACGACTGGCGTCTGGTCGTTGTAGCGGCCTTTATGTGCGTGCTCATCAGCTTTGAAGCTGTTGAGATGTTCCGTCGGACGCGGGAAAGCGAAGGCCGCAGGCGCTGGATATGGATGGCCCTCACAGCCATTGTCACAGGCGCTGGCGTGTGGACCACCCACTTCATCGCAATGCTGGCTTATGAATACCAGATTGAGCGGGGCATCGATGGTCTGCTGACACTGGGATCCGGTGTGATCGGGGTCGCGATATCGGCGCTTGCCTACAGCGCGGTATTGCTGTTGAACCGTCATATCGGCTTCTGGGTGGGGGGTGTGCTCATGGGGTGCGGGATCTCCGCGCTTCACTATGTGGGCATGTCAGCCTACGGGGACGGCGCCCAGATCATCTGGGATGGTACATATGTAAGTGCCTCAATCCTTCTCTCCATCGTCTTCAGCACCGGCATGTTCTGGCTCATGGAGCATAAAGCGGGCGGGGTCTGGCTGGCCGCGGCAACGCTTTGTCTCGTTCTCGCCATTGTGCTGTTGCATTTCACGGGAATGACCGCACTGACACTCCTGCCAGTTTTTGCAGCGGAACCTGTTGGCTTGGTCATGGACAGGCAGGTTCTGACCTTCAGCGTTCTCATTGTGTCAGCGGCAATGGCTTTGCTTGCCTTCACCGGGCTCCTTTTCGACAGCAGGCTTGTCTATCAAAAGGCAAAGAGCGCAGACAAGCTGGAGGCATTGAACGCACAACTGGCAACAGCGCTCGCGCGGGCAGAAGTATCTGCCAAAGCAAAGGCTGATTTTCTGGCAAACATGAGCCACGAAATTCGCACCCCCATGAACGGTATTATCGGTATGACAGAAGTGCTGATGAACACCGATCTTGATGCTGCCCAGCGCGAATACGCCCATCTGGTACTCTCGTCCGCCAACGGTCTGATGACAGTTCTGAATGACATTCTCGACTTCTCGAAACTTGAAGCGGGGAAAATGCAGATACGTTCATCCGGCTTCAATTTGCGTCGTCTGGTGGGGGAGGTGGCCGCCACCATGCAGGCACGGGCCTCGGCACAGGATATGGAATTGATCGTCCGCTATTCGCCCCACCTGCCGGAAGGGGTCGTGGGTGACGAAGGCCGTATCAGACAGGTTCTGTCAAACCTGATCGGCAATGCTGTCAAGTTCACCAAGTATGGGCATGTGTTTGTCAATGTGCAGGGTGAACGCGCCGGGGGTGGGGTTTCGCTGCATATTGAGATTGAAGATACCGGCATCGGTATCCCCGAGGATAAGATCGACCATATCTTTGAGAAGTTCGAGCAGGCCGACACGTCGCGCGCCCGGCGCTACGAAGGAACGGGACTGGGGCTTGCGATATCGAAAGAGCTGGTCGAACTGATGGGGGGCACGATCGGGGTGCGAAGCGTAGACGGCCGCGGGTCCGTCTTCTGGGTTGATCTTCAATTGTCGGAGGACAGCAGTGTGTCCACCCTGTCTGGCACAACACCGGACATATTCGGCGAGCTTCGTGTGCTTGCTGTCGATGACAATCACGTCAACAGAAGGATATTGACGGAATTGTTTGCCGGTTGGGGGCTGGACGCAACTGTCGTTGCGTCTGGTCACGAGGCGTATACGGCGCTGGAACAATCTCATATGCGCAACAAGCCGTTTCATCTTCTGGTGACCGATTATCATATGCCTGGCGAGAACGGAAATGACCTCACCTTGCGTATACAGGCGGATCATCGTTTTAGCGGGCTGACATGTATCATGCTGTCATCCATGGANGTTGAAAGACAGCATGACGAAGTCTGCACCGCACGCTACGCGGCATGGGTGACAAANCCAATCCGCGCGTCGCGGTTGATGGACACGATGATGCACGCCCTCAGTGACATGTCGCTGGAACAGCTGCAAACGGTGCACAAGACCCTGGACGCTCCAAAGGATGNGCCGACAGGGAATGAAAAGAAACGGGGTCCCTATATCCTGATTGCCGAGGACAANCCGGTTAATCAGCGGGTGCTGGAGGCCTATCTGGACACGTATGATTTTGATGTCGTGACAGTCAACAATGGNCGCGAAGCAGTTGATGCTTTTATGAAAGACAAGCCGACGTTGATTTTTATGGATGTTTCAATGCCGGTCATGGATGGGTTAACCGCGGTGAAAGAGATAAGACGGCTTGAACAAACAGAAGATGCAAGGGGAGAGTNCGCACCTGTGACGATCATTGCATCCACAGCTCATGTTCTGGAACAGGATCGACAGGAATGTCTTAAGGCCGGTATGGATGATTGTATCACCAAGCCGATCCACAAAACCGCGTTGGATGAGATGATGGGCAAATGGTTGAAATCCCGTTCCTGTGCCCGGGCGTCCTCGGCTTAGCACGGGGTTGTGGTGCCCCATTTCACGCATTGTGATTTAAGTTGATCNCGACAGGCTGGACTCGCCCGATCGCTTTCTGTCTTTCTATCCTCCGTGAAANCGAAGACAGAGAGGNNAATGATGAGCCTGCGCGACTTGATCGAAGGCTATGCAAATCCGGGGCAAGTGATGTGGCTCGGAATCCGGCCCGAAAGACGGGTGCCGATGCGTGTCGTGTCGTCTGTGCGGATATCAGAAANCGGTATTGAAGGCGATCACCGGCAAAANCCAGGGAAGCGCGCCGTGAGCTTGATCCAGTGGGAGCATGTGCCCGTCATCGCGGCTCTTGTCGGNCGGGCGGAACTGGCGCCGGACCTTTTGCGGCGGAACATTGCCATTGCCGGGATCAANGTTCTGGGGTTGCGCAACCAGACATTTCGCATGGGGAGCGTAATCCTGCGCGGTACAGGTGTTTGTGCCCCCTGCTCTCGTATGGAGGAGGCATTGGGCAAGGGGGGATACGCGGCCGTGCGCGGTCATGGGGGCATTACGGCGGATATCATAACACCAGGCGACGTGGGGATAGGGGACAGGGTTATCCCCTGCCCGGACGGCGATCTCCGCTAATATGCAAAACGNCGTTTCATTCCTGTTCAGCGCGCGCAGCGATATGCGCTTGATATGGGGCGNCGGTGGCATAGATTGAATGAAGGTAATAGGGTTTTACACCGTTCATCTCATTTATATTGTCAGGCCAAAATCATGCTTACGCTTCATCATCTGGAGAATTCCCAATCCATCCGTATCCTCTGGTTGCTGGAAGAATTGGGCGTGCCTTACGAAATGAAGATGTATGATCGCGACAAGAAGACCGGTCTTGCGCCCGACGAATACAAGAAGATTTCGCCACTCGGAACCGCGCCGGTCATCACGGATGGTGATCTCGTCCTGGCGGAAACCAATGCCATCGTGGACTATATTCTGGATACGTATGGCGAGGGNAANCTCCGCCCCGCNGTCGGTACACCGCAATATGTGCCCTACCTGTTCTGGTTTCACGCCGCGCAGGGGAGTTTCCAGCCTCTGCTGACAACGGTTTTTGTTTTGGGCGTTATGGTGACGCGTGTTCCGTTCTTCTTGCGTCCCATTATTGGTGGTGCGGTCGAGACGCTNAACAANGCCTTCTTCCGCCCCCGCCTGACAGCCCTCCTGGGCGAGATTGAAAGACAATTGTCTGAGACCCGGTGGTTTGCCGGAGANGAGTTGACAGCCGCCGATATCGTAATGGGATATAGTATGGAAGTAGCAGCCCTGCGCGCAGGCATGGGCAAGAAATATCCGAANGCGAAGCGGTTTCTCGATGCGATGCATGCCCGCCCGGCTTACAAGCGGGCGGTGGAGAAGGATGGAAAGTACAATCCATTGCCAGGGTGAANCCGGCACGCGCAGTCATGAATACAATATATTGACATTGTTTCTGCCAATATATTTACTGCTCNCTTAATTCAATTGGGGAGAGTGGTCATGGGNCAGTATGTTGGCAGATGGTTGGGACGCACATTCAGGATGTCGGCCTTCGGGATGGCNTTTGCNGCGGCGGGTGTGTCAGCTGCCGGTGCAGCAACCGGGGAACCTGCGCGCCCGTCGCCNAATATTGTTGTCCTGCTGGTGGATGATGCCGGTCTGATGGACTTTGAGCCATTTGGCGGCGAAGCGCGGATGCCCAATATTTCGCGTCTGGCTGCGCAAGGGACACGCTTTACCGGATATCACACCTCACCGCTTTGCGCGCCATCCAGAGCGATGTTGCTCACGGGCGTTGATAATCATCGCACCGGTATCGCCACAATCCCTGAAGTGTTGCCCGCAGCGCATGAAGCTGCGCCGGGCTATTCCATGAGTTTTGAGCCGGGTGTGGAAACGCTCGCCGACCGGCTGCGCCGGGCGGGATACCGGACGCTGATGACAGGTAAATGGCATCTTGGCAGTGATGAAGGGGAACTTCCCAACGATCACGGTTTCGATCGATCCTTCATATTGGACGCATCCGGAGCGGACAATTGGGAACAAAAACCCTATATGCCGTATTACGCGACAGCCCCATGGTTTGAAGACGGTAAGCCTGCCACCTTGCCGGAGGANTTCTATTCCTCTGAATTTCTTGTCGATCAGATGATTGCGTATCTGGACGAAGACAGGGACAGCGAAAAGCCATTCCTCGCCTATGTCGCTTTCCAGGCTATTCATATTCCTGTGCAGGCCCCCCGGGAGTTTACGGACAATTATGCCGGTGTTTATGACGAAGGCTGGCACAAGCTCCGCGAAGCCCGTTGGCAGCGTGCAAAAGAAATGGGCCTGATACCATCAGATGCCGCGCTNGCNNCCATGCCCGCCGCGGCCCGCGACTGGGAGAGCCTGACTGCGCANGAGCGTACCTTCTATGCCCGCGCCATGTCTGTAAATGCAGGCATGNTGGAAGCGATGGATTTCCACATCGGGCGTCTTATGTCCTATCTGGACNAACGCGGCGAACTGGAGAACACGATTTTCGTTGTCACATCGGACAATGGGCCCGAGCCAAGTGACCCCGCCATTATGCCGGGCATGGGCCTGTGGATGGCGATGAATGGATATAACACCGATATCGAGACACTCGGCGAAAAGGGCAGTCTTGTGTCAATCGGTCGTGAATGGGCAAGTGCCGCTGCCGCGCCGCATAACCTTTTCAAGTTTTATGCAACNGAAGGCGGGATCCGGGTTCCGCTTATCGTAGCNGGGGAGGGAGTGCCCGCGGGCCAAACCATTCCGTCTCTCTCCTTTGTGACCGACATTACACCAACATTGCTCGACTATGCGGGGGTGGAGATAGAGACCGACGCCGGTGAACCAATCACGGGGCGNAGCCTGCGCCCGGTGATTGCNGGGCGAGCGACCGAAACCCATGCCCCAGACACACCTGTNGGTATGGAAGTNGCGGGCAATTCAGCTCTCTTTAAAAGCGGTTACAAGCTGACCCGTAACACGCCGCCCAACGGTGATAATATCTGGCGGCTTTATGACCTTGCGCGTGACCCTGGGGAAACAACAGATCTCAAAGAGCGGGAACCGGAACGGTTTGCAGAAATGATTGCGGACTATGACGCCTATGCTGCACGATATGGGGTACAGGCTATGCCGGAAAATTTCAGCTATGTGCGCCAGATTGCACTCAATTCGGTAAAGAAAATTGCTGCCGCCAACTGGCCTTACATTCTGGGAATGTTCCTGATCNTCATTCTGGTTTTGGGTTTTGGGCTACGCCTTGTTGTGCGGGTGGTACGCGGCTGAACCAGACANNNTANGACATGCGNGCGGTGGGTGAAATGTTTGCGCCCTTCAATGCTTCCGTTAGACTGATATCAAATCAGGAACGGGAGTGTTGAAGTGGAGCAATCATTGAAGGGGCGGGTCGCCCTTGTGACAGGCGCGTCTCGGGGTATCGGNCGTGCAATCGCCCTGGCCCTGGCAGATGCCGGTGCAGACATCGCGATCAACTTTCGGCGCGATGACGCTGCGGCAAGGGAAGTCGCAGAGCTTGTCCAAAGCAAGGGTTGTCGGGCGGAAATATATGCGGCCTCGGTCGATGACTTTGAGCAAACAGCTTCGATGGTTGCAGATGTCGCGCGTGATTTCGGCTCCATCGGTATTCTGGTGAACAATGCTGGCATCGCAAGCCGTGGCCAGAAGGTGGCTGATACAGAAGCGGCAGAGGTAGAGCGCGTCATGCGCGTTCACGCGCTTGCGCCGCATAANCTCTCAAAACTTGTCCTGCCTACCATGCGTAAGGAAGAGCGCGGCGATATTATTATGATATCGAGTGTTGCGACCCTCTCAATGGGGGCAAACGGCGCACCATACAACATGGGCAAAGCAGCAATGGAGGCNTTGGCGCTTACCCTGGCTAAGGANGAGCGCAAACACGGTATCCGGACCAATATTGTCTCTCCAAGCCTCACCGTGACGGAGATGGGTACGCGCCTGGTCAAAGCAAGGAGCGGTGCGGATATTCATGATCTGGATGCAACCTCGCCGTTTGGCCGGGTCTCTGTACCCGAAGACGTGGCTGCCGCCGTCCTCTTTTTTGTCAGCAACGCCAATCCTTACTGCAATGGACAGAAGCTGAACGTTGATGGCGGCGGCAATTGACCAGGCGTCCTGTCCACGAACGGACCATCACCAAGGCGGACGGCCGAACGCTCACCTTCTTTGGCTGGACCCCGCATGAAGGCATGCTGGTGCCCGATCTGCCGCCCGTTGACAAGGGCAGTGCCCCTTATCGGCGCTGGCATCCTTTGCGACACGAATGGGTGAGTTACGCGGGNGCGCGGCAAGGCCGGACTTTNCTGCCCGANGCTGCCGCTTGTCCGCTCTGTCCCGCGCGTGAAGGGCAGGGACTGACAGAAGTGCCTGCGGTTGATTTTGAAGCCGTGGTGTTTGAGAACCGCTTCCCCGCNTTCACCATGGACGCGGGAGACACAGTCGCGCCGGTTGGTGCAGAGCCCGCTATCGGAAAATGTGAGGTTGTGGTTTTCTCCCCCGATCACGAAGGTTCATTGGGAAGTCAATCTGNTGAACGGATCGAGCTTCTGTTTGAACTGTGGTCAAGGCGCGCGCGGGCAATGATGGATGAAGGAGGGCTNGCTGCTGTCCTGCCGTTTGAAACNAGGGGGGAGGAAATTGGCGTCACCTTGCCGCATCCCCACGGCCAGATTTACGGTTTCGGTTTCGTACCGGACCTTCTGTTAAAGAGTGCGCAAGCACAGAAAAAAGAACCCGTCATCGCCAATATGCTGCAGCATCTGGACCCTNGCAGCATTCTGGATGAGGCTGCGAACGTGGTGGCTTTTGTACCGCCGATTGCGCGCTATCCATATGAAATATGGATTGCCCCGCGNNCACGCCTGNCCGGCCCGTGGGATATGACGGAAGAAACAAGAGGNGAAATGGCTCACCTGCTCAAGCGGGCTTTGCTGCGACTGGACGGGCTTTTTGGCAAACCGATGCCATATGTTCTTTCTGTTCAATTGGCGCCAAAAGGATATGAAGACAGCTACCATTTTACGGTTCAACTCTGGCCGCTCCGGCGGGATGTCNACAAGATGAANTTCCTCGCCAGTGTGGAGCAGGTCAGTGGGGTGTTTCTTGTCGACGTACCACCGGATGTCGCCGCAGCCCAACTGAAAGCGGTTGAGATATAAATGGGCGCAACGTTCAGAAGNCTTTTCGGGGTTGAACCTGTGGCGCAGGTATTCGCGCCCGGTCGTGTCAACTTGATCGGCGAGTATACAGACCTCATCGGTGGGTCTGTTCTGCCGATGCCGCTGGCAAAAGGTGTCAGGGTAGAGGTTGCACCGTCGGATGGGCAAGGAAACGTCTACTCCAGCCANCAAGGNGAAATGCAGGCATTGAGCCTGGCGCCGACGGCCACGGGTGGCTGGGTGGATTACATTGTCGGGCCCCTGCTGATGATGAAGCAGGCCGGGTTCACCGTGCCTGATCTCAATTTCCAGATTGCGGCGGACCTGCCGGCGGGGGCGGGGGTCTCCTCATCTGCCGCGCTGGANGTTGCAATCATGCGTGCNGTGCTCGCCGTTACGGGCGAAAGCCTGTCGCCGGTCAAAATGGCTCAACTCGCGCGGCAGGCTGAGAACCTTTACTGCGGTGTTCAGTGCGGGATTATGGACCAGATGGCGGTCGCTGTCGGGGAGGCAGGGTGTGCCCTGGCGCTGGATTGTGAAACGCTGACCTATCGCCATCTGCCGCTGCCCGCCGGGTGGTGCATCGCGGTGGTGCATTGCGGGCAGGCCCGACAGCTTGTTGATGGAGCATATAATGACCGGNAGAACGCGATCCTGACNGCCGAAACCGCGCTCAAAACACCGCTCAAAAATGCAAGCCTCTCCGCTCTTCAGCAATTGTCAGAGCCTTTGGTTTTTAAACGCGCCCATCACGTAGTCACTGAACAGGCGCGTGTCGCCTTGGCGGTGGAGGCAATGCAAGCGCAGGATCATCAGGCATTTGGCGAACTGATGAATGAAAGCCATCGCTCTCTTCAGGTGGATTTCGAGGTCTCAACACCCGGANTGGACGCGCTTGTTGCCTCGGCACGCGAGGCCGGTGCAGTGGGTGCCCGCCTGACTGGTGCAGGCTTTGGCGGATGTATCGTGGCCTTGATCGACGAAACAGAAAAACAGGCCTGGTGGCAGGCNGTCTCCCATACCTGCCCCGAAGCCTGGATTGTGGCNCTTTAGCATCGAGGATGCGTCTGCCTAATGGAACGGGGGGAGCCAGTCCCCATGTGCCTCGATCAGCTCATCTGTGAGTGCCCATATCTCGTCCAGAGAAAGTTCTGCAGCCGTATGCGGGTCAAGCATAGCCGCGTGATAAATATGGTCACGCTTGGAGGTGGCAAGAGCTTCCACCGTAAGGGATTGCACGTTGATATTCGTCTGCATGAGTGCCGCCAGGTGGGGCGGTAACATGCCGATGCGTGTTGGCGTGACGCCGCGATGNTCAATCAGGCACGGAACTTCAACAGATGCCCCGTCGGGCAGATTGTCGATTAACCCGTGATTGGGGACGTTGCCATTGATGACCGTGGGTCGCCCTGTTTTGACAGCGCGCATGATGCGCGCGGCATACTCTCCCGAATATCTGACATCCAGTTTTGGGGCGGTGGCGAGCGCTGCCTCCTGGGCTTTCCAGCCCGCGATCTGTTCTTCGCAACGTCGGATATATTCATCGAGCGGTACATTGAACGTCTCTATCAGGTCAGGCCGGTCGCGTTTGATGAACCAGGGCACATATTCTGCGAAATGCTCGCTCGACTCGGTGACAAAATAACCNGTCCGCCGCAACATTTCATACCGCACCCTGTTTGAGGAGGGCTCCTTCCTGTCGGCGGCGAGCTGCTTNAGGCGTGGATAAAGGTCTTCAATGCGACCATCGGNATGGCGTTTCTCAAAACTCAGATAGAAGGACATATGATTGATGCCGGCGCATTGGTACTGGATTGATTTGAANTCTTCGCCCAGATCCTGTGCAAGCTCAAACGCNGTGCCCTGAACGGAATGACAGAGGCCAACATGGCGTATGTCGGGGGCAAGCCGCGAAAGTGCCCAGCAATTAACCGCCATGGGGTTCACATATTGCAGCATCAGTGCCTGAGGGCAGTGTTTTCGCATGTCTGCCGCGATATCGAGCAGAACCGGCACCGTGCGCAATCCCCGCATGATCCCGCCCACGCCGAGCGTGTCGGCAATTGTTTGGCGCAGNCCGAATTTTCGGGGCACTTCAAAGTCGGTAATCGTNCAGGGATCATANCCCCCCACCTGGATCATCAGAATAACAAATTCAGCACCGGCCAGCGCTTCGCCCCGGTCCTGCGTGGCAAGAATGGTGGGAGTGACGTTCAGAGAGGACGCAATCTTCCGTGCAACCATGTCAGATGTCGCAAGCCGGGCGGGGTCAATATCGTGAAGAGNAATNGTGCAGTCCGCAAACATCTCGTTGAGGAGAATATCGCCGACAATATTCTTCATAAAAACCGTACTACCTGCACCAATCAGACAGACTTTCGTCATGAATNTCCCTTTCGTCTCCCAATGCTCNTTTNCGAGAATGCGGTGGCTTGTCTCTCCCGTCAAATCAGTCGAAACTTCATANCCAAACGAAGGGGGACAAGATGACAGGCCAATCCACAGACCAGCCGACTTTGGGCGTTTGCTACTATCCGGAGCATTGGCCNGAGAGCATGTGGGAACGCGATGCACGTGAAATGAAAGAGGCAGGCATAACGCATGTCCGGGTCGGGGAATTCGCCTGGTCGCGGTTTGAGCCGGAGCCGGGTGTNTATGATTTTAGCTGGCTTGAGCGTGCGGTGGCCGTGCTTGCTTCTCNCGGTTTGAAAATCGTCATGGGGACGCCAACCGCCACCCCGCCAAAATGGCTGGTGGATCGGATGCCGGATATGTTGCCNCGNGACCGGCATGGCAAGGTGCGCGGGTTTGGTTCTCGCCGTCATTANTGTTTTTCCCACAAGGGGTATCGNCGGGAGTGCGCGCGCATTGTGCGAGCCATGGCAGAGGTTTTCGGGGGGCACCCGGCGGTCACAACATGGCAGACGGATAATGAATATGGTTGTCACGCCACCGTTCACAGTTACACCGAGGCAGCGACAACAGGTTTCCGGGAGTGGTTACGTGCACGCTATGGCGATGTAGCGTCACTCAACGAAGCTTGGGGAAACATATTCTGGAGTATGGAATACAAGGATTTCAGTGAGATCGAATTGCCCGACCAGGCGGTGACAGAAACCAATCCGGCTCACCGATGGGATTACCGCCGCTTCGCCTCNGACGAAGTGAAGGCATTCAACAAAGTACAGACCGACATTCTGCGCGAATTGTCGCCGGGGCGTGATCTCNTCCATAATTANATGACGTTCCATACAGATTTTGATCATTTCAAACTGGGGGAAGATCTCGATATTGCAAGTTGGGACAGCTACCCTCTCGGCAGTTTGGATATGTTCCCGGCAANCAGGGAGCATAAAGAGCATTTTGTAAGAACCGGTGATCCTGATCTGCAAGGGTTCCATCATGATCTTTATCGGGCCGTAGGGCGCGGCCGCTGGTGGGTGATGGAACAGCAACCGGGNCCGGTGAACTGGGCACCATATAATCCAGACCCGCTGCCCGGCATGTTACGTCTCTGGGGNTGGGAAGCGTTTGCGCATGGTGCAGAGGTTGTGTCCTATTTTCGCTGGCGGCAAGCACCCTTTGCTCAGGAGCAATTTCATGCAGGCCTNAATCGGCCNGACGGCTCTCCCGATCGGGGACGGCACGAGGTTGCACAATTGGGGCGCGAACTGGCAGCGATAAAGGATATGGGAGCGCCTGCGCCGTCAAGACTGGCGATCCTGTTCTCATATGAGAGCCTGTGGGCGTTGCAAGTGCAACCACAGGGGCAAAACTTCACCTATGTGGAGCAGGCATTGCTCCTGTATCGNACANTCGCGCGAGATGGGGGTCGACATTGACTTCGTGGCGCCTGGTACAGATGTGAGTGGCTACAAGATGCTGATTGTCCCCAGTGAGGTGCATGTAAATGCCGCACTGAGCGATGCACTGTCTGCCTTCAAGGGAACGCTGGTCGTGATGCCGCGGTCGGGCAGTCNCACGGTCTCACACGCCATCCCGTCAGAACTCGCGCCCGGTCCCTTGTCCGATCTTTTGGGCATAAAGGTGGAGCGCGTCGAAAGCTTCCGCAGCTTTGCGAGTGTACCTGTGAGCTATCGTGGTAAGGAATATGTCTTCGATCGCTGGCGGGAGTTTGTCACCAGTCATCAGGCAGACGTGCTGGCTGAAACAAGGGAGGGGGGNNCCGCCGTGACCAGAAAAGGCAATGCCTTTTACATGGCAGGGTGGCCCGATACCGATTTGATGAAAGCATTTCTGCGTGATCGGATCGAGGAAGNAGGGTTGGAGCGTCTTGCACTGCCTCATGGCGTGCGNTGCCGTACACGAGGCCGATACCGCGTGTTCGTCAACTACAATGCGCATGATACGGACATCACCGCCTGTGTCGGGGGAGAGCTGNTGCTGGGGGAGGCTGCAATGCCACCGGCGGGCGTGACGATCGAAAAGCGCTATTGAGCAAGCCATCCCGCCATGGCAACGCCGATGAAATTGGCGATGGAATACCCAAGCACACCAAGCATAACCGCGGGCGTCACGNGCGAACGCCATCCCTGACCGGCGGCTTGCGCTGCCGCTGTCGCAGGNCCCAGCGCGACCGCGTTCGATGCCAGAACCATCTCGGCCAGGTCGATGCGAAACAGTTTTGCAGCGCTCAACACCACCAAAAGGTGAACGCTGGCCATGATGCCGGTGAACGCAAAAATGGGTAAGGCCTGGCCAAGCAGGGCCATAACGTCTGCNCCGGCACCCATGACCCCAAAAAACACGTACATGAACAACATGCCCAGGGAGAAATCACCCTGCATCGAAGACAGNCGTGCAGAGAAAAAATTGGCAACCAGCAATGCGTAGATCGTGACAAACAGAACGCCGTAGCGGCTAAAATCAGCAAGCCAGTCAAGCCCCATATCCGCCCCATACATGCCGATGAGACGGGCCGTTCCATAGCCAAGGAAACAACACAGGGCTGAAAGGGAGAGAAACCCGGCAATATGGAACATNTTGAGTGAAGGTGTCTCCGTTTCGACCGCGCCCCCTTCAATATGAACGTGTGCTTGCNCAATTTTGGAAGGTAGAAACCGCAGAACAGTTTTTGACGCGGGCAGCAAGACAAGGAGCATGAGGAAGAGGGTGGCACCGACATTGTCGGCTGCCGCCATGGCGCTGAGCAAGGCCCCGTCATTCATGCCCAGCGCTTGCGATGTTGCGGCGAAGTTCATGGAGCCGCCGATCCAGCTTGCGCCGAGGGTGGCGGCGATGTTGGCACCCTCAGGCCCCATGTCAATGACAGAGGCACCGACCAACACACCGGCAATAGTGCCGATGGAGGCGATGACAAAGCTGAGTGCCATCGGGCCGATCTCGGGCAGAATTTTCTTGAAATCCGCCCGAAACAGCAGGAGCGGGATTGCAAGCGACACTGCATAACCCCACACCAGATCATAAAACGGTGCCGCGAAAGGAATGACACGGAAATTGGCCAACAGCAGGCCTGCCAGAATGACCAGGATTACACCGGAAAGAGCCTGGCCGAGCTTTGTGCGTTCTGACCAGAAGCCGAAGGCAGCAAGCCCCAGAAAGACAGTCAGCAGCGCATAGACATTGTCGGCGGAAATCAGCGAGGTCATCCTATCAATCCTTCATCGCTTGTTGCGGACGTTTCTCAGGCTTTTGCCTTGAGGCGTTCCGTACGGAGCTGGGAGCGTCGCACCTTGCCAGCGTCGTCACGAACGGGTGCGCTGACGAACTCAAAACTGCGCGGAATCTTGTAACGCGACAGGTTTTCAGCAAGATGGGCCTGCAAGGCAGAAAGTTCAATGCCATCTGGCGCATCGACAATACCGTGGGCAAGGTTGCCCATATCGTCATCCGGCAGGCCGATAACGGCACTTGAGCGCACGCCGGGGAAAGCATCGATCGCAGCTTCCACTTCCGCTGGATAGATGTTTGCGCCGCCTGACAGGATCATGTCGGTTTGCCGGTCAGCCAGATAGAGGAAACCATCCTCATCCATATACCCCATGTCCCCCAGGCTCTCCCAACCATCCTGCGTCGCTTTGGCTGTTGCGCCCCGGTAATGATAAGTTGTCCCGACGCCGGCATCGGGACGCATGAAAACTTCACCGATCTGGCCGGGCGGAAGTTCATGGCCATCTTCGCCGAGTATCTTCATCTGTCCGCCTTTCATCGGGCGACCAACGGATCCGCGATGATCCAGCCATTCAGATCCGGTAATCCAGGTAACACTCTGGGCTTCGGTGCCGGCATAAAGTTCGTGAATACGCTCCGGGCCGAGCCAGTTGATCCATTCCTCTTTCAGCCAGGCGGGGCAGGGAGCGGCGAGATGAAGAACCATGCGCAGGGCCGACAGGTCGTAAGCGTTGCGAACGTTTTCCGGCAGGCGCCATATGCGCTGCATCATCGTGGGCACCATCATAACCCAGTCGACATGATATTCAGCCAGTAGACGCAGTGTTTCTTCTGCGTCAAAGCGTGTCATGACAATAATATGGTTGCCGCACATCAGCGCCCGGGCAGAGAAGGAGAACGGCGCGTTGTGATACAGAGGGCCGGGCACGAGCTGGACCCGGTCTGTTTCCATCCCGAGCGGGGCAATCTCGGGCGGGAAGCTCCCTTCCTCTCCCGAAATGATAATCTTGGGCCGACCTGTACTGCCGCCGGAGGTTGGCGCTTTCCAGTGTTTGGAAACTTTTTCAGGTAGCGGCGCATCCGACAGGGTGGGGTCCGGCTGAAAACCTGCCTCAAGGCAAATAATGTCACCGTGGCTGCCGGGGGTTGCGCCAACAATGAGCGTTGGCTCAGCAACTTCAACAATTGCCTGCCGTTCGACGGGAGGGAGTTTGGCTGAAATTGGTTGCGGGGTGGCGCCCAGTTTCCAGACAGCAAATGCGGTCGCATAGAACTCGATACTATTGGGGAGGCCGATTGTGACCAGGTCACCCTGGCGAACGCCAAGGGCCTCATACGCGCGTGCCAGCCGGTTGGTCTGGGCATCAAAATCGGCGCGTGAAACGGTTTGCCCTTCGTGGGTGATGGCGGCTGCCGTTCCATCCTTGTCCGCCCAGTATTTTAACAACCTCCCGATTGGAAGTCTGGTCACACGCGCCTCCACTATTTTTGAAAAACCCTGTCGCAGCGATGCTCGTTGGAAGAGCAGACGGGTTCAGTCAGAATGTCTGGATCCCAGAATAACGTTTCGGGACGGGATTGAAATCGAAAATGTCGATCCTTTGCCAACCCCTTCGCTGGTGGCCTGGGCCTTTCCGCCATGACGCTCGGCAATGGTTTTGACAATCCACAGGCCAAGGCCGAAGGAGGCTTCAGTATCGGCGTCGGGGGATGAACCGACCTGATATCGGTCGAAAATCGATGAAAGCTCTTCTCTTGATAGTCCGATCCCCTGATCTGCGACCTCAATGGTGGTTGCGCCGCGCATTTCATGCGCACATACAAGAATATTCGAACCCGACGGTGAAAACTTGATCGCATTCGAGATCAGATTATCAACGGCCTCTATCAGGTGATCTTCGTCCGCCTCCACAAGAAGGGACCGGGGCATGTCTGCTTCAATACGAATTGATTTCCGCTGTGCGGTTTCTTCGTTCAGCGCAATGAGCGCCGAGAGCATTTTACAGAGATCGAATGTGGCTGGTTCATGCGACAGCGTCGTTGCATTGGTGCGTGCCGCCTTCAGGACATCAACAATCATTCTTTCCATACGTTCACTGTTCTGAATGATCGCGTGTGCACTCTCCACTGTTTTGCGTTGCCTCTCACCCGCGTCAAGCTTCGTTTTTCCGCCCGCATATGTGTCGATCAGCTCCGCACGATTGACGATCGTGGTAAGGGGGTTGCGCAGATCGTGTACCGTCATGGCAAGAACATCGGACTTGAAGCTGTTGGCTGCACGGGCCGCTTCTCTTTGCAGCTCCATGCGATCTCTGGACCTTTTGAGAGAGCGGATCAGTGCCTCGCGTTCCATATCAGCACGGGCACGTTGGATTTCTGCTTCCACCCGGCTGGCAAAGATCCGCATAATATTCTCAACCGCCTGTTCATTTTCCAGCGGTGTCTCCGAAAAAACGGCAAAATGTCCGACAACGCCACCATGCTTGTCGTGAAGGGGAACGCCGCAATAGCTCTCCAACCCGGCATCCCGGGGGAATTTCTGAGCCAGATCACAAGGGACAGTCAGGCGGACACCGCCATAAACAAGAGCACATGGCGTACCTTCGAGCACATAGTCAAATTGCTCGACCTTTTCTCCATCCCGCCAGGCGTAAAGCGTTTGCGCTTTGGAAACGGGGTGGCCAACACCTCGCGTAATAATGGCAATGGACACGTTCATCACACGGCGCAATGTTTCGACAAGCGCATGGTGAAACTCTTCGCCAATCTTTTGTGCGGTTCCCTCTGCTATTTGCAGAAGAAGGTTTTCTGCGTTGGCCGCAGTATCTTTTGTCATGCTGTCCTTCAACTGATTACGATGTGTCTTGGTTCACCTGGAGGGGAACCATTTAGGAGAATTTCATCTGTAGACAGACATGGCAAGAGAGATGGCTTAGAAAGCCACCCCGAGCGAGAGTGAACCGAACTGATCAGCTTTTGTCTGGCTGGAAAACTCCTTGGTTCGGTATATATGGGCAAAGCTCAACCGCAGATCGTCCCAGAATGCGACGGCACCCAGTCGGAGATCGCTGACGAAATGGCGTTTGTCGACACTGTGGCTCTGGCTGAACAGATTACCATCCAGAAACATGTCGCGCCCGATAGCCCGGCCTTCCACACCGGCAAAAAGATACCAGTTGAAACCGGGTTCGGGTGTAAACACTTCCGACCCTCCAATGCCCGGGTAAATGCGCGCTGGCCCGAAATCATCAGGCAGATCAGGGCCGATCCGGAAGGTTGCGCCGCCCCCGGCATAGGTCTGCACATTCCCGAGAGCTGCGACAACATAAGGTATGGCATCAATCTCGAAACCACCGAGAGAGCCGGGAGCCAGTTCTGGCGTGTTCCAGGCACGTTCGAATGTCACGTTCAGAGCGGGCTCGTTGCGCAGCTGATTGCTCCAGCCGTTTGCACTGTCAGCGCCGATCAGCTTGTGCCAGTTATTCTGTACAAACCGACCGCCCGCGGCCGGGCCCACAACGCCCACATCAATCTTCCATTGGTCCTGATAAGACCCGGCATGCGCGGTTTCCCAAAGTGTTTGCAGCGTGAGTGTCAGGTGGAGCCATGCAGCATAAGGCCGGTCGTCAGCGATAGCGGCGCGGGTTGAGGTATCGTCGGGGGTGAAAATAGTGTGCCCCAGAGCAATACCCAGCCTGTGTGTCGCAGGACTGCCTTGCGCTGCAAACGGGACACGGATCGTTGCGATATCTTTCAAAAGACCCGGAAGTTCCGTCGGCGCCGACAAGAAGGAGGCCTGCAGACCGTTAGTGTAGTGACGGTCCGTGTTGGCGATATTCGCAAACAGGTCATTTTCAACCTGGATGGACCCAAATGCCCAGCGGACCGGCGTATCCTCATAAAGTTTGGCGGGCTGGTCTGCGGCGACAGCGGAAGAAACGGTGAGGATTGACGTGAAACAGGCGACAGCCAGACTGGGAGCCAGACTGGGCAGTTTCGAACGATAAAGGGTGCGCGGGAGCAAGGGGAGGCCTCCGATAGGTTGCTTGACGTGGATGCGACGAACCCGTCCAATATTCATCAAGAGAGCAATAACATCATTTGAACGGCGGGGAGGACGTTATATGAGTGAATCAGAGGCAAAATTGCGGCAGACGGCGGAAGAATGGGCGGCAAAAGGGATGATCCTGGGCTTTTGGGCCGAGACTGCCCCGGAGCGCCTGGCCATTGTTTCAAAATCAGCACAATTGACCTATGGCGAGTTGAACAGGCGTGCCAACCAACTGGTCAGGGCGCTGCGGCGACAGGGGTTGAAAGCGGGGGATGCTGTTGCGCTCTTATGTTCAAACCGCCCAGAGTTTGTTGAAGTTTGCGCGGCGGCCGCGCGTGCTGGGTTCCGGTTGACCCCGATCAACTGGCATCTGACCGGGCCGGAGGTCGGCTATATCGTGGACAATTGTGAGGCCAGGGCATTTATCGCGGATGCCCGTTTTGCGGGCAACGCGGTAGAAGCAAGCGCAATGGCGCCGGGGCTTGAAACAAAACTGTCCGTTGGGGGGCCGATGAGTGGTTTCAGGAGCTATGACGAAGCGCTGGCTGTTGAAGCAGATGAGAATATTGATGATCCTTCACCCGGTACGCAGATGCTCTACACATCGGGTACGACAGGTCATCCGAAAGGGGTCTACCGGGCCAAGACACCGCCCCCCTCGCTACTCGTCAAAAAGTTGCAGGAGACAGCCGCTTTCAGTCCGGGACAAGACATGTCTCTGGTAACGGGGCCGCTATATCACGCGGCACCTCTTGCGTTGAACCTGAGCTTTCCACTGAACGCCGGTGTCGGGGTGGTTTTGATGGATAAATGGGACGCAGAGGAAACATTGCGTCTTGTGGCGGAATACAAGATCACCCACACACATGTGGTGCCCACCATGTTGCACCGCATGCTCTCGCTCCCCGAAACGGTGCGGGCGAAATACGATCTGTCGAGCTTGAGATGGGTCTTGCACGGGGCTGCGCCATGTCCGGTACATGTGAAGGAAGACACGATCAAATGGCTGGGGCCCGTCGTCTACGAATATTATGCAGCGACTGAGGGCGGCGGCATTTTCGCTGACGCGCATGAGTGGCTTTCAAAGCCCGGCACAGTGGGTCGCGCGCTGGAAGGCGTGGTTGTGGAAGTGCACGATGATGAAGGTAAACCCGTCGCGGCGGGTGAGATCGGAACCATCTATTTCAAAGCACCCGAAACGGGTCGGTTCGAATATTTCAAGGCACCGGAAAAGACCGAGGGTGCGTATCGGGGCGACTATTACACAATGGGCGATATGGGCTTCATGGATGCGGATGGCTTCCTGTTCCTGACAGGGAGATCAGCGGAAGTCATTATCTCAGGCGGCGTGAATATTTACCCCGCCGAAGTGGATCAGGAATTGTTGCGCCATCCTGCGGTTGCGGATGTTGCAACGATCGGGGTCCCGAACGATGAATGGGGTGAAGAGGTCAAAGCTGTTGTGCAACTGGCCGACGGGATTGCTCCATCTGAGGAGATCCGAGCCGACCTGATGCAGTTTGCTGCCGACCATCTGCCGGGATACAAACGGCCTCGCTCTATCGACTTTGCTACAGATCTCCCGCGTCTTCCCACCGGCAAAATTGTGCGTCGTCAGGTGCGTGAACCTTATTGGGAGGGGCGCACGAAGCAGATCTAGAACGCAGTCAGGCGGTCAACGTTTGGTTTGACAGGGTAGTGCCGGTCAGTGACATTTTGTCATGAATAGCTGGACATTGACCGGGGCAAAGGCCAGTCTGGCAAAAAGAGTGCAACAAGCACTTGTTCGGGGACGTTTTCAGGGAATTTGGGCAGTCATGAAAGACGCGTCATCACGCATGTCGACAGGGACAATTTTTCTCCACGGATCAGTTGGGTTGCCAACGGCCATGTTTGGTTATCCGATTGCGATTTGGCTGCCGGCCTTCTACGCCGGGGAACTGGGCCTGTCCCTGGCCGCTGTCGGGACAATGATCATGTTGGCGCGTCTGACGGATGTGGTAACCGACCCGGTTATCGGCTTTTTCTCTGATCGTTCAAAGTCGCGCTTTGGCCGCCGCAAACCTTTCATGGTCGGCGGGTTGCCTTTTCTTGTGCTGGGTGTGGTCATGCTCTTCATTCCCCGGCAATTGGGGATTGAAACCATCGGCCAGATACATCTGGTCTTCTGGATCAGCTTTATGTTCCTCGGGTCAACGTTGGTCTATATCCCTTATTATGCGTGGGGGGCGGAACTGTCTTCAGACTATAATGAGCGCAGCCGCATCACGGCGGTGCGCGAGTTGTATATTCTGGTCGGTCTTGCAGTTGCGGCAGCCATTCCCTTTACGGTGGAATTGATCGACGGGGCCGGTGCCGGGCGAGACCCCGGCAGAGTGCTGGCGGCAATGGCACTGGCCATTACGGTTCTCATGCCATCGCTTGTGCTATTTGTGGTTTGGCGGGTGCGTGAACCTGATATCGGCCACCGGGAAGAAGTTCCGCTGTTGGATGGCCTGAAACTGGTTGCCAAAAACGGCCCCATGCTGCGGGTGCTGGCTATCATCCTGATTGTGACCGGCGGTGAAGCGTTTCGCAATGCATTGTCGCTCTTCTTCATGCGGGATGTGATCGGCATCACGTCAATCGGATCGCTCTACTTCATCTATTTCGGTGCAGGTCTTCTGGCCATTCCGTTCTGGCTGTGGTTGGGGCGAAAGATTTCAAAACACAAGGCCTTCGCCATATGCATGGGAACGGTCGCGTGCATTTCGACCGCATCCTATTTTCTGAACGAAGGCGACGTGACAGCCTTTACCCTGCTTTTCATTGCCAAGGGCTTTTGTTTCGGTGGGTTGCAATTCCTTCCTTTGTCCATGCTTGCTGATGTGGTGGATGTGGATACGGCCCGGTCGAAGGGGCAGAGAGCTGGCACTTTTTTTGCCATCTCGGGGATGACCGGCAAACTCGCAACGGCTTTCGGCACAGGGATATCCTTGAACGTGGTTGCCTTTTTCGGTTTTGATGCCTCTGGTGCGGCGGGGGCAAACGGTGCTCAGGAGTTGAACTGGCTTGCCGTCAATTATGCCATTATGCCGGCACTTTTCTTTATCGCCGCCTTGTGGCTCACGTGGAATTATCCACTCACAGCGGAACGTCAGGCCCGTTTGCGCGGGTTGATTGAGCGTCGTGCCGCCCGGCGTGAGGCAGAGGCGAGTGCCGCCCGTGCGTCGGCGGAGACGGTTTGAGCCAAGGCCAGTTCAGTTTAGCCCACGGTGTTACGTGTCAAACCGGGATGGAACATCCGTTAAGGCGCGCCCGACCCGGCATCAGCATCGGTCGCATTCTCTTTGGCGACGCGGAAACCGACAAGACTTTGCCGCTCTGTACCGTCAAGGAAAAGCCGCGTCTCCAGACGGACGGGGCCGGGCGCATCGGTCCAACTGTGTCCGCGCAACACATAGGTCGTGCAGTGTGGGCGCCTCGCTGCAGACCCGTCTACGGGTGCTTGGGTGTAATCATCATGGGCACAATCTTCCGTCCATTCCCAGACATTGCCAATCATGTCGTAGAGGCCGTAAGGGCCAGCGCGGAAGTGCGCGACCGGCGATGTGAATAAAAATCCGTCCTCACAAGGTTCGGCAACCTTGGCAACTTTGTTCTTTGCGGTCAGGTCGTTCACGTTGCCGTAATCGCATATTTGAGCCGGTGTGTGCCACGGGGCAGCCCCGTCAAGACGCGCGGCGTGATCCCACTCAGCCTCACTGGGAAGGCGGTAGCTTGTTTGATCCCGGACACCAGCCCAGTGGAGAAATGAGAGCGCATCGGCCCGCGACACACATACAACAGGGTGAGCATCCGTCTGTTCAAAACCCGGATTGCGCCAGGTGGCCCGAGCGGAAAAATTCCAGCCCGCCTCGGTCAATGTCCAGCAACCGGGGGGGACATGGTAGCCCGTCGCCGCAACAAAGGCAGCAAATGCGCCCCGTGTCACAAGTGTTGTGGAGAGCGCATAAGCATCGGCGATCTGAACTTCATGCCGGGGCCATTCGTCCGGGCTTGCGGCCGGATCGTGATGCATTGCCCCCATGTAGAACACCCCGGCAGGTATCGAAACGAAGGTCATGTTCTCTTGCGCTGTTGCCCCCGCGTGGTCGGCGGATGCTGACAGCAGACACAAAAGAGAAAATACCCGGAAACCGGTAAGATAGATCTGCATGGGTGAAGTTTGGCATTGGTGCTCTTTCTGTCAATCGTTTCCCGTCATGCTGTCCGGTCGTCCGCAAGAAGAAGAGCGTGAGCCTGAAGATCAATTCGCTTGCCAGAAACCGCTTTCGGCGTCACGCTTCATCTGTGGTCGTGCGAATGAACATGGAGGATTTCCAATGAACGCGGCAGCACAAGACAATGTAACAGTGTCAACACCGTCAGCTCCGGCTCCGGCCGCCGCTGTACCGGCGGCAAAGAAAAGCAGCGCCAGAAAGGCAGCGGCGAAAAAGCCTGCAACCAAAAAGGCAGCACCCAGGAAACCGGCAACAAAAAAGACGGCAGCAAAAAGCAAGTCGTCAAAAAAGAGTGCCGTGAAGAAGGCAACGGCAAAAAAGCCTGCCGCCAAGAAGGCAGCAGCAAAAAAAGCCGCCAGCGGGAAGAAGGCTGCGACGGGCAAATCAAAAAAAGCCACCAGCAAGCAGAAGCAGCTCGACAAGCAGATCAAAGCTGTTTCCAAAGAGATTGCGCGGGTGGAGCGCGATGGTCAGAAAATGCTGGTTGAAGCGCAGAAGCGTTACGCATCAACCATCAAGCAGTTGAAATCCGAGCGGGCAAAACTTGAGAAGCAGGTGAGCGAACTGGCCAAAAAGGGCGAGTTGGCTTTCGACGATGTCCGCAAGGGAGTTGAACTGGCATACAAGGAACTGGCGAAAGCGGCAAAGCAAGCTTACAAGCGGCTTTCCTGATCAACGAACCGTAAGCTCATTTGCGCCCTTTGCCTTTTCAAAAGAAGGCGATGGGCGCATTTCAGGGGCAGATTTTCCTTGCTGCTCCCGCGCCATACAGCTTTACTCCCGGCATTAAAATTTTGGAATATTCCAGGAGTTTGGGGAGACAGCGATGAACCGTGTTTGTGAACATCTGGGGGCGAAATATCCGATCGTCCAGGCGCCCATGGGCTGGATTGCCCGCTCTCAACTGGCATCAGCCGTATCTGAAGCAGGCGGTATGGGTATTATTGAAACGTCGTCAGGAGAAACAGAAGCCTGTCAGGCCGAAATTCTCAAGATGCGCGAAATGACGGACAAGCCGTTCGGGGTCAACCTGCCGATCTTGTTTCTGCGCGACAAGGCGATGCTCGATTTTGTCTGCGAAAGCGGCGTGAAATTTGTGACCACGTCAGCGGGGAGTCCGGCAAAGTTTGTGGGACCACTGAAGGAAGCCGGTATTATTGTGTACCACGCCGTCCCGACAGTGGAAGCCGCAGTCAAGTGCGCCGATGCCGGTGTGGACGGACTCGTCGTGGAGGGGGCTGAAGGCGGTGGCTTCAAAAACCCCGAGGAAGTGTCAACGCTGGTTCTGCTGCAGGCCATCCGGGCGGCAGTTGATATTCCGCTGATCGCTGCAGGTGGTATCTGCGATGGCAAAGGCATGGCGGCGGCATTCGCTCTCGGCGCGGAAGGCGTGCAAATGGGTACGCGCTTCGTGTCTTGTGCGGAAAGTCCGGTGCACGACAATTATAAGAACGCGATCGTAAATGCCTCAGAATCCGGAACCTGGGTTCTGAACAAAAAAGCCTCTCCGTGTATCCGGGCACTTAAAACCGAGCGGACAGCGAAAATCTATGAAGATGGCCTGATGCCGGCTGATACGTTCAGCAACATTCTTGATCTCTATTTTGGTGGGGATATGGAAGCAAGTGTTGGACTGGCCGGACAGACCGTCGGGCTGATTGATCGTGTGAAACCCGTGAAGGAAATCATCGACGAAACCGTGGCTGAGTTTTTTGAAATCACCACCCGTCTGGGTGCGTGTGCGACAGCCAGGAGTTTCGGCTTGGCATTTTGCGGTTAAAAACGCGATCTGCGGCACCCGCGTCAAATCGGCCGGCGGGCCGGATTTTTTCAGTTTGCGTTTGACAAGCCATAGGGGGGCACGTAAAAGCCCCCCTTGAACGCAATCGCACGTGCCCCTGGCCTGGTGGCTAAGTAACGACGTACGCGTCTCTTTTTGGTGATGGCTGGCATTGAGATATGCCGGGTTTCCGAGGGAGAATGCCTATGCCTGATTACTACGTTAGGGGCTAAAGCCCCAGATATCTGCCGCTAAGTCCTTATGTGGAACCCACACCAAGGCGCACGTGACGCGCGATGCTCACGCGAATGGCACCTTTCACAATCCTGTTTTGAATGCTCGGCATTGTTTCCGCTCGCCTACCGGCGTCAGGACAACATGTCATTTGCGTAATGGAGAAGCTTAATTGAAAGCATCCGCTGAATTGGCGCTGGCCGCCAAAACTGCTACCGCCGCTGAATCTCACCTGAAGCTCGTGGGTGAGGATGAACGGAAAGACTTTTTTATTGAACGTGACGGTGTCCGGTTCGCAGGGACACACTTGATTGTTGATCTGGTGGACGCAAGCCGCCTCGACGAGATCGCGCATATTGATGAAGTGCTCCGCGAGTGTGTGGAAGTAGCCGGTGCCACATTGCTGCATCTTCATCTTCACCATTTCACGCCGAACGGTGGAGTTTCGGGCGTTGCTGTTCTGGCGGAATCGCACATTTCGATCCACACATGGCCGGAAGTGGGCTATGCCGCGCTTGATGTCTTCATGTGTGGCGATGCAAAGCCGGAGCTGGCTATCGAGGTTTTGCGCAAGGCATTTGCGCCTGGTGACATCAAGGTCGACAATCTGCGCCGCGGTGAGGACATTATCTGATGTCGGAGCGGTGGATTACCGAAGAGCTGCATGATGGTCTCCGCTCGGGTTACCGGGCGGACAACATCTTGTTTGAGGCGAATGACGGGCTTCAGCATCTGGTGATCTACGAGAACGCCCAGTTCGGGCGCATGATGTCTCTCGACGGTATCACGCAGGTCACAGAGCGCGATGAGTTTGTCTATCACGAGATGATGAGCCACGTTCCGATCCTGGCGCATGGTGCCGCCAAAAAAGTGGGGATCATCGGCGGCGGCGATGGCGGCGTTCTGCGTGAAGTCCTGCGACACAAGACGGTTGAGGCCGTCACAATGGTTGAGATCGACCAAGCCGTGGTGGACATGTGTGTTGAGCATATGCCGATGATCTCGAACGGAGCGTTCGATGATCCACGCACCAACCTTGTCATCACAGATGGTGCCGCCTTCGTGGAAGAAACGTCTGAGCGTTTCGATGTCATTATTGTTGACTCAACAGATCCGATCGGGCCCGGCGAGGTTCTTTTCCGCGAAAGTTTTTACGCCGCTGCAAAACGCTGTCTCACACCGGGTGGGGTGATTGTAACCCAGAACGGCGTTCCTTTTGTGCAAGGTGCCGAGCTGAAGTCCACCATGACAAAGTTCCGGAAGCTTTTTAAGGCTCCAGCCTGCTATCTGGCAACGATCCCGACCTACGTCATGGGGTCGATGGCGCTGGGTTGGGGGAGTGATAACCCGGACCTGCTGAATGTGACTGTGGAAACACTGGCGGCGCGGTTTGAAGGGCTGGACGGGGCCACCCGCTATTATACGCCGGCTGTTCACAAAGCGGCGTTCGCCCTTCCTCCATACGTGAGCCAGTATCTTTAGCCCGAATTTTTCGGGAACGTTTGCTGTCGCTGAAAAAGTAGCGGCGCGCACCAAAGGTCGGGGAGGAGAGCCGAACAATGGTACGCGCCGGGGCATCCCTTTACACGCGCACGTGTTTCGGGAGCAGGGCGGGGGACCACCTCCCCGCCAAGGGAGTTCGCAGACAGGCGAAACTTTGCAAAGTCAGTTTTCAATGAATAAGCGGCATTCCTTCCGGCCAGGGCGTTGAAGGAGCAGCACTCTCGTTCGGACAAAGAATGAGCCCGGCTGCGTGCAGCGAGATGGCAAGTTGTTGGCCGGTCTGCTGCAAGGGTTTGGGGAGTTTCCTGAGCGCGCTTGTTTCACCGCGCCGCTGAAAGGCCGCAATGAGAGTGAGAACACGCGCTTCATCCGCCATCAGTGTGCGCCATTTGAAGCATGGCGCAGCCAGTGGGCGGCCAAATTCAATTTCAAGAAGCCCCAGAAACTGCATGAGCAGCGGCATCGCATCTGGTGCATCAATGGCGGCAAAGGCGCTGTCCAGCCGTAAATGCGAGAGAGCCTGTTCCTGTCGTGCATGGCCAATGTGAATAGCCCGTGTTGCCCAGACGAGAAACTGTTCCGCAAACGCGAATTCCGCCAGTTCCATGCCGGGGCGGTAAGGTTCATCCGTGGGAAGCGACGCGCCAGGCCGAGGCGAAAAATCCAACATTTTCATCAACCGTCTCCATGTGAGTGCCAACCACCGATGGATTGTTGATAACGAAAATGAGAATGATTTGCAATAAGAAAAATGCAGATCAATGCAGATTTAGTTCACGCAACCGGAGAGCGGTCAGGTGAGGGCGTGTGGGCTGATAATAATCCCGTCACGGTCAGCATAAAGCCATTCACCGGGAGTGAGCGTGACGCCGGCGAAAGTCACCGGAACATCCGTTTCGCCCTGGCCCTTCTTGACACTCTTGCGGGGGTGATGTCCAAGCGCCTTGATGCCAACCGCTTCAGCTTCCAGTTCGTCACGGTCCCGGACGCAGCCATATACAACAACACCTGCCCAGCCGTTTTTCGCTGCAAGTTGGGCGAGGTTCCCGCCGAAGAGAGCGCACCGCTTGGAGCCGCCACCATCCACGACAAGAACCCGACCCTCACCCGGCCCTTCGACGGCGCTGCGAACCAGCGCATTGTCCTCAAAAAGTTTGAGCGTGGTAATGGGCCCATGAAAAGCAGGCCGACCACCATAATCATGAAAAATCGGATCAACGTGTTTGACAACACCGTCATGTGCGTCACTCAGGTCAGTTGTCGCAGGGGATCGGGTCATTTTAGCAGTCAGCCTTGGTTGGTTATTTGAAACCCGGTATAGCGCAGCTTGCGGCAATGCGCCAAACCCCGTTGTTCAAATGGTGCGCGCTGCCCGGCACATCGCACGAGGCCTTACATTTCGCCCTCAGATGAGGTTAACCTGAGGGATCAGCATTGAAGCCATAAAGATCGCCCACAAAGCGAGCGGCACGGAGGATGGGATGTCAAACCAGGGTACAGCAAATAAAATCATGGCAAGCAGCAAACGGGAAGCCCCAACAATTGCAATTCTGGGTGCGGGTGTGGCCGGCATATGCACGGCAATCAAGCTCAAGAAAGCCGGGATCTCCAATTTCACAATCTACGAAAAAGCTTCCGAAATCGGGGGCACATGGCGCGACAACACCTATCCCGGTTGCTCCTGCGATGTGCCGCTGCACATGTATCAGTTTTCATTCGACATGCGGCCTGACTGGAAGCAGAAATTTGTCGGCTCGGCGGATATCAAGGCCTATCTGGAAAGTGTGGTCGACAAGTATGATCTTCGCCATCATATCCGCTTCAATCAGGAAATTGAAAAAGCCGCTTTTGACGAGCAGGCAGGTACCTGGTCGCTTACTTCCAGCACCGGCGAGAAATTCAAGGCGCAGGTGCTGGCAGCGGGGACCGGACAGCTGAACCGGCCGCGCTGGCCAGGTTTCCCGGGGCAGGCGGACTTCAAGGGGACGAGTTGGCACTCCGCAATCTGGAACCATGAGTTCGATCTGAAAGGCAAAAAAGTTGCGGTCATCGGAAACGGCGCAAGTGCTATTCAGTTCGTACCTGAAGTGGCCAAACAGGTTAGCGAAATGAAGCTGTTCCAGCGGACTGCAAGCTGGGTGTTGCCGCGACCCCAACGTGAGTTTTATGGCTGGGAGAAAGCGCTCTATCGCCTGCTGCCGTGGACGATGAACTTTCAACGCTGGAAAACATACTGGTTCGGTGAGCTGTTGTTCAAAGCGTTTCACGGACAAGGCGAGAAGCTGAAAGAGCAGGCGAACGAGGAACGCGATCTTTATGTTTCTGACCCTGAAAAACGCGCGGCTTTAACGCCGGATTATGAACCGGGTTGCAAGCGTGTTCTGTTTGCAAATGAATGGTGGCCAGCCATGGGCAAGGACCATGTGAAAATCGTGACCGATGCGATTGAGAGGGTGACACCCCAGGGGGTCCAGACGGCAGATGGTACGGTGCATGACGTGGACGCCATCATCTACGGGACGGGTTTCGACTCCACAACTTTTCTGGGACCTATGGAAATCACCGGCCTTGCAGGTCGCCAGCTGAAAGATGAGTGGAAAGGTGGTGCGGAAGCCCATCACGGGATGACGGTGTCCGGCTTCCCGAATTTCTTCCTTCTTTATGGCCCCAACACCAATCTGGGTCACAACTCGATTATCTTCATGATCGAATGTCAGGCTAATTACATAACAAAATGTATTGAAAAACTGCGTACCGATAATCTGCTTTACATCGACGTGAAGCGCGAAGTGCAGAAAGCCTCTAACAGGACTGTGCAGGAAGATAATGCAAACTCAGTTTATGCGAGTGGCTGCACAAGCTGGTACAAAACTGAAGACGGCAAAGTAACCAACAATTGGGCGAATTACACATTCGTCTATTGGTGGCGCACCCTGCGGCCACGTTTTTCAGACTTCAATCTGCGTCCAAGGGGCAACACAACCCCGTCTGGCAACAAGCACGAGCCGAAGGCAACGGCACCCGTCTGACGAGTGGAAGACGCCATCTCTTATATTGATGGCGTCTTCGCGCATGTCGGTCGATACGTACAGGTTTCTCAGTTGCAGGGGGGCTGGTTGTCCAGTAGCGCCAGGCCGCCTTCAAAGCCGATAGTGCCGGTAAAGGCCCCAGCCCCTGGCGCGTTGCACAGCCTGTCTCCGATAATGGCCCCTGCATTGGTATTGCCGGTACTGCCTTGAGTAAGCTGATTACCAACTCCGTCAAAATCAAACAGATCATCGCCAAAAACGCCGGAGAAGGTGGAACCTGCGATAGTAAGGACATTCCCGGTCCCGATATCAAAACCATCATCTGTCGCACCGTCGAGCCTGCTATTGATGAAGGATATGACATTATTGTCGTTCATGTTGACCCCTTCATCGCCACTGTTGGTCATGGTCGTGTTTTCAATAATGACCGTATTGCGATCCATGATCTCAATATTGCTCGCACCCGCATTGATGATTGTACTGTTTGTTAGCGAGAGGTGATTGTCGTTCACCATCAAAATGGCCGGGGCGAAGCTGCCATCAATATTCAACCGATCAACGCTCAGCGTGTTTCGTCTGTTAACGCCCAGTCCAAAAAAGCCGGCATCATTGATACGAACGTCGTGGATGACCAACTGATTGTTGGTATCAAAATTGATACCGTCGGCTGCGGCACGCTGTATGGCTACATGGCGAATGATACCCTGATTATTGTCCCAACCCAGAATACCGCTATTCCCTGTATCCTGTATCGTCAGCTCAGTCAGTGCAAAATTAACCCGACCTGAATCGATGTTGATGCCGTCATTCGACGCACCTTTCCCATCGAGCAGGAAACCTGTCACATGAACATTGTCTCCTCGAATGGAAACAATGTCGTCACATGCACAGGTCGGAACAAGCGTTGCCTCGCTGCCTGGCAGGTGCGCGTTGACTTCGACCCCACTGCGAACACCACGGACGCGGAGCGCCGTCCCGCCGGAGGCAAGCGTTTGTGACGCGGTGAGTGTCGCACTTCCGTTGACGGGACCTGCGGTCCCGTCAACCAGAATAAGCTTGTTCGCTCCTGCCCCTGCTGTGATGGCCTGCAAGTTGTCGCGGGCATCGGCTTGAACGACGGCGGACAAAAGTGTGCCCGTAGCCGCGTCCGCGACTTGTTCCCGCCCGCTGCGCCCGACCACAATATCCGTGTCGCGTTCCAGTCCCTCGACCATACGCCGCTCAAGAGGGCTAAGGGGGCGGGGCCGCTTGGTGTCGCCCCAGCCGCTTAAGGGGATGCGAAGCCGGAAACCGACTTCCAGTTGATTGTCTCGCATGCGGTCATGTTGATATTCGGTCTGGAAGGCCAGCCGGGAACCTTCCGGCATGCCGGCAAGATTGGATAGTCGCCATGTGGCCCGGAGCTTTGGGCCCACCTGGTTTTCCGGCGCTTCGTCAGCTGAGAAAAAGAAGCCACCAGCATGCAGCCAGAACTGCTGACCTTGTGTCTGTGCGAACCAGTCTTCAATGGGCAGCCGGTAGCCGACCTCCGCATCAAAGCCGCCAAGCGGTACTTCCCGACCACCTGTCAGGAAAATCTGGTTGCCGCTGAAGATAATGTTGCTGCCTTGTGAACTGTTCCGGGCATCGCTAACGGGCAGGTAGCCGTTGACGCGATACACGAGGTCGACGCCAAGAACTTCCAGTCCGACACTTGCCTGCCGGAAAATGTGATCGTTATCCGATCGGCGCAAGTCATAGCCGACCCATGCACCATAAATCCAATCGTCGGTCAGCTCACGATAACCGACCGCAAGATTGGCTTCTTGTGCGTCGTCAGAGAAAAGTTTTCCCCGTATGTCGGTAAAGATGAGGCTGTTGTCATCCTGCCAAAGTGGCGCGTAGGCAACAAGCTCGCCCCGGTCCCTCTCTGATGAGAGATACCCGCCTGTCTCAAGCCAGGCGTCCCATTTTGCGCTTTGCTCTGCATGTGCACTTTCCGCGACAAAGGCTGCCGACGAAACCGCGAACAAGTACAACGCAAGAGCTCGCATCTTGCTTCTACCAGACATCTGATAGCCATCCCCAAATATGCTCATCCGTCTTTCGCGGATTTCACAAGAGGAACTTTAGTGAAGCAGAGGGTGAAGAGCAAATTTTGGTGAAGTTGTCGGTTAATCAAGCTATCTAGAGAGGGGAAATGCAAAGGGGGGGTAAGGGTAGTGGAAAATAAATCCTGCAATGCGCCTGATGCGGATAGGCAAACCTTGGGCGTGAGAGCCAAGTTGGGTTACGGCGTGGGGGATCTCGCGATCAACCTCTTCTTTCAATCGTCAATTATCTTCCTTCTCTATTTCTATACCGACATATTTGGAATTTCCGCTGCCGCTGCCGCCACACTGTTTCTGGTGGCGCGTCTGGTCGATGCTGTCACGGATCCGATGATGGGGGCCATTGCAGACCGAACGCGGACAAAATGGGGGCAGTTTCGTCCTTATCTTCTTTGGGGTGCACCGCCGCTGGCCGTGGTCACTCTTGCAATGTTTACCGCGCCCGAGCTGAGTGAAAGTGGCAAGCTCGTTTATGCTTACGTGACATACATTTTGTTCAGTATTGCATACACGGTCGTCAGCATCCCCTATTCAAGCCTGACTGCCGTCATCACCGACAACAGCCATGAGCGCACAGTCCTTACGGCATACCGTATGGCTTTCGCGTTGCTCGGTGGGATCATCGTGGGTGTGGGGACGCAGCCGCTCGTTACCCTTTTTGGTGGTGGCGCGCTGGGGTTTCAGATCACGATCGGCCTGTATGGGGGGATTGCGATTGCGGTTCTGGCCCTCACATTCGCCAATACAACAGAGAAAGCGCTTGCCGTTTCCCAAACAGCGCCGACCATCAGGGAAATGCTGTCCGTGCTTTCGGGAAATTTGCCGCTCTGGCTCATCATTATTGCATTCTTTGCGGGGATGTTGGCCTTCACCATCCGGTCTTCGGCGGTGATCTATTATTTCAGTTACAACCTGGGCCGGGCAGACCTGTTTCCACTGTTTATGTTGGCGATCCTTGCAAGCCAATTTATGGGCATTCTCATTACACCATGGCTGTCCGCCCGGTTGGGGAAGAAACGAACCTATATAAGTGGCGCCGCGCTTGGCATTCTCTCGGGCTTTGCGCTTTACATGACGCCCTATGATGCGTTGGGGGCGATTTTCGTCTTGTCTATCGTAGGTTCATTGTGTTTTGCAGCCCCGACAGTGCTCGGCTGGTCCATGTTGCCGGACACGATTGAATATGCGCAATGGAAACAAGGTGTGCGGGCAGACGGTGCGATCTATGCGACAGCAAGTTTCTTTCAGAAACTTGCCATGGCAATCGGTGGGGCGCTGGCCGGGCTCGTCCTGGCGGGGAGTGGTTATGTCGCCAATGAAACCCAGTCACCTGAGGCTTTGAACGGTATTCTGGCAATGGTTTCTCTGATCCCGGTTCTGGCCCTGATGATGGGCACGGTTGCGATCTGGTTCTATCCGATCGACGAGGCCCTCCACGTGCGAATGCGAGCAGAGATCAAGACGCGTGCTCTGGCAGAGTAAGCCGGGCGTGAAATGGTGCGACCGATTGGACTGGTGGATCAGACGGTGATTGGTACTTTGAAAGAGGAGTGCGTTCTGGGAGCCTTCTCTCTGGGAAGAATTTCACGTGTTATCCGGCCTTCCGGCCGATGGCAGCAACCGGGATGGAGAGAATTGAATTGACGGATTTTAGACTGACAGGTGGTTGTCAATGCGGTGCGCTACGGTATGTGCTGACAGCACCGCCGCTCCTCGCTTATGCCTGTCATTGCAAGGAATGCCAGCGAATCTCGGCCAGCGCATTCGCCACGTCTTGCGGTGTCCTGCGAGAGACGATGCACATCGAGAAGGGTGAGCTCGGACGAATTGACTGGACGGTTGAAAGCGGTGCCCATCGGTATGGTGAGTTTTGTACGGTTTGCGGTGTGCGCATTCGTCATGGAGATGAACCATCGCGCGGCATTTTCTCACTGCGGGGCGGAACACTGGATGACAAGCGTTGGGCAACGCCGGCCGCCCATACATGGCAGGCCAGCGCGCTTGAGTGGTTCACGCCACCAGAGGGCGCGCTTCTTTATGATGGTCAGCCAACTGATTACACCCCGATCATGCAGCGGTATGCCGCGTTGATGGGGCTTCAATAGGCATGGGTCAAATCTGCTATTATTGCCGCAGGCATTCATACGATGCGGCAAGCAATGCCATTGCGCGCGGGTCACCCGCAAGGTCAGGGCCCATCTGGTTCATCACGTAAGCCATTCCAACGCCGGCTTTAGGGTCGCACAAGACGAAAGACCCACCCCAGCCTGAATGCCCGAATGTGCTCTCGTTCGGCCCGTAAAGCAGCCCACCGACATTTCGCAACACACCTGCCCCCCAACTGCCAGGCAAGCCAAGAACCAGGTCCTCATTGGCAATCTGCTCAGCGGCAAGTTTGTCGCGTGTGGCAACGCTGATCAGTTTCTTGCCATGGAGCGGGGCATCCTGCGCAATCGCCCCAAACAGTTTGGCAAGGGCGCTCGCGGAACCTCGCCCGCCGGCTGAGGCCAGCTCTGCACGTCGCCATGCTTTGTCATTGGGTGCCGTCGCCGAAGGCGCGGGATTTGAGAAGGTCAGCTTCTGGATGTCGGTCATTCCGTCCCCATTGAGCGGGGCTGCGTTTTTGGCGGGCAACATTTCCGCTGCGCGATCATCAGCACTGTCCGGCAGGCCAATATGAAAATCGATCTCGCACGGTCCCGCGACTTCTTCCCGGAAAAACTGTCCGATGCTTTTGCCAGTGAGACGTTTGACAAGCTCGCCGGTTGGAAAGGCATAAGTAAGCGCGTGATAGCCAGAACGCGTGCCGGGTTTCCACAAAGGCTCGGCCGCAGCCATTCGGCGTGCCATCTTGTCATGGTCAAAAAGGTCTTCCGTCTTGAGTGGTTCTCGTACGGTTGAAACACCGGACTGGTGCGACATAACCTGTCCGACAGTGAGCACATCTTTGCCGTGCGCGCCAAACTCCGGCCAGTGTTTGGTGATCTTGTCGTCATAGGAGAGAAGGCCGCGTTCAACCAGCATCGCGATGCAAAGAGCGCCCACAGCCTTGGTCGTGGACCAGACATTGGGAAGCGTGTCGCGCACCCAGGGTTTGGAGAGTGCGCTATCTGCATGCCCACCCCACAGATCAACCAGATAATCGCCGTCTTTCCAGACCGCGAAAGATGCACCAACCTCACCGCCCTTTTCAAAATTGGCGGCAAATGCATCCCGTGCGCCTTCAAATCCCTGTACGACCGTGCCTTTGATTTCCAAAACTCTCGCCCCTGACATGTTTCATCCCTTGAATATTTTTGTGGTGAAAGTTTAGGGGGTAGGGTCTTGTTTGCCCAATAAAAAACCCCGGCAGTTTCCCGCCAGGGTCTGTCAGATCGAGTAGATCTGGAAGATTACTTCTTGAACTGAGCGCTTTCTGTGCTTTCGCCAAGAGCTGTTGTTGAGCTTTCGCCACCGGCGGCTGCAACAGACACCATGTCGAAATAGCCCGTACCCACTTCACGCTGGTGGCGTGTGGCGGTGTAGCCGTCAGCTTCTGCGCCGAACTCAGCCTGCTGCAGTTCGGAGTATGCTGCCATGCCGCGATCGCGGTAACCGGAAGCAAGCTGGAACATGCCGTAGTTGAGCTGGTGGAAGCCAGCCAGTGTAACGAACTGGTACTTGTAGCCCATTGCAGCGATTTCACGCTGGAACTTGGCGATAGTGTCCTTGTCTAGATTGGCTTCCCAGTTGAACGAAGGTGAGCAGTTGTAAGCCAGCATCTGGTTTGGATGCTCTTTACGAACAGCTTCAGCAAAGCGCTTCGCGTCATCAAGGTTAGGAACAGATGTTTCCCACCACAAGAGGTCAGCATATTTGGCGAACTGCTTGCCACGAGCGATACAGTGATCAACACCCGTGCCGTCCTTCAGGCGGTAGAAGCCTTCTGGTGTGCGGCCAGCATCGAAATCGATGAACTCGTGATCGCGCTCGTCAATATCAGACGTGATGAGCTTGGCTGACTCAGCGTCTGTACGTGCCATGATCAGTGTTGGTGTGCCCATCACGTCAGCACCAAGGCGGGCTGCGTTCAGGTTGCGCTCATGAGCCTTTGTCGGGATCAGAACTTTACCACCCAGGTGACCGCACTTCTTTTCAGAAGCGAGCTGGTCTTCGTAGTGAACGCCTGCTGCACCGGCTTCGATGTAGGCTTTCATGATTTCGAAGCAGTTCAGCGGGCCGCCGAAACCGGCTTCTGCGTCAGCCACGATTGGAACGAACCAATCACGCTTTGCGCCGCCTTCAGAATGCTCGATCTGGTCAGCGCGCTGCAGGGTGCGGTTGATGCGCTTTGCAAGCTCAGGGCCGGCATTGGCTGGGTAGAGCGACTGGTCAGGGTACATGGCGGATGCGGTGTTTGCATCAGCAGCAACCTGCCAACCGGACAGGTAGATCGCTTTCAGGCCAGCGCGGACCATCTGCATGGCCTGGTTACCGGACAGGGCGCCGAGCGAATGGATATAGTCTTCAGAGTGAAGGCCTTCCCAGAGCTTGTTCGCGCCGCGTGTTGCCAGCGTGTATTCGATCGGGAATGAACCGCGGAGCTTTTCCACGTCTTCCACAGTGTAGTTACGCTCAACGCCGTCGAAACGGCCTTTTGGCGCACTCGGGATCAGATCATAAAAGGTCTTGGCCATGGCACTTGTCCTTGTGGTTGGTACCATCCAGTGGGGATGGCGTGGGTCTTAGTCAAATCTGCGTGGGCGGATCGGAGATGGGGACGTGCCCATGAGGGGTTTATGTCTCGGCGGGAAAGGCCGCCCTGCAATCTTGAAGCTGTTTCTTCAGCGACGGTCTTCATCGTCGCGCCCTGTCGTTGCGGGGGTCATACAACCCACACAAAAAAAAGTCCAATGATTCATAAGTCATTGAAAATATTAAAGTAAAAAACTTTACAAGAATTGCGTCTGATTCTGTTGTAAATGTAAATCTTGTAAATTTACAAATCTGATTGAGGGTCAAATGCCGTCGGAAAAGAAGGTTTTTGCCGGTCCACGGGTCCGGCGCTTGCGCAGGGACAAGGGGCTCACACAGGCGCGCATGGCAGAGGAACTTGGCATTTCAGCAAGTTATCTCAACCTGATCGAGCGCAACCAGAGGCCGGTATCCGCCCAGATGCTGCTGCGTATGGCCGATGTTTTTGATGTGGACCTCCGCTCTCTCGGCGGAGATGAGGAGGCAAGGGCGCTGACAGCGTTGAAAGAGGTGTTTACCGACCCGATGTTGCGTGATGCGGGATTGGGCATCGAGGACCTGAAAGACGTGGCGGACGCGAGCCCCGCCATTGCGGATGCTGTGGCAACTCTTTACCGCGCCTACCGTGAGGCTGTGGAAAGCGGCTCCATGCTGGCGGAGCGGCTGGCAGATCGTGATGACGATGAGACGTCCCAGTCAGGCGGGCTCCCGATCGAAGAGGTGCGGGATTTTATCAACTCGCGCACCAATCATTTCCCCGACCTCGATGAGGCGGCGGAAACGCTCTATGCGTAAGCTCGGATTGCCTCAGATGAACCCTATGTCGTATTGCGTAATTATCTGCGCGATGTGCACGGGGTGGGGACCCGGGTCGTGCCGGGAGACTTCATGACAGGGGAGCTTCGTCGCTATGACCGCCATCGCCAGACGATGTTCCTGTCCGAACTGCTGGACCAGCCGGGGCGTTGCTTTCAGCTCGCCTACCAGGTGGCCTTTCTGGAACAGGCACGCACAATCGAGCAGATTGTCGATCAGTCCGGTCTCGCAGATGAAGAGGCGCGCCGGCTTTTGCGTATCGCTTTGGCAAACTATTTTGCGGCCGCCCTGCTGATGCCGTATGGCGCCTTTCTGCGAACAGCAGAGGAGACCAAATATGACATTCGGCTTCTGGGACGTCGCTTCGGTACCAGCTTCGAGCAGGTCTGCCATCGGTTAACTACGTTGCAGCGCGCGGGCGCACGCGGCATCCCCTTCTTCCTGATCCGGGTGGATAATGCTGGAAATGTGTCCAAACGCTTTTCAGCGGCGGGGTTTCATTTTGCGCGTTTTGGCGGCACCTGCCCCAGATGGAATGTACATGACGCCTTCCGCGTCCCCGGTGAGGTCTATACCCAGGTTATCAGCATGGAAGACGGGACCCGCTATTTCTCCATTGCCCGCACGGTCAGCCGCGCCGGGTCGGGCATCGGGGTCCCTGGCGATCAATATGTTGTGGGGTTGGGGTGTGAAATCTCCCACGCACGAAATTTTGCCTATTCCGTCGGGCATGATCTTGATAATGAACATGCAGCGACACCCATCGGGGTGAATTGCAGGCTCTGCGAACGGCTTGACTGTTCGCAGCGGGCCTTCCCTCCGTTGAAACGTCGCCTGCATGTGGAAGAACACGTGCGTGGCGTGTCAGCCTTCGGGTTGCCGTCCAACCGGACAGATTGAGGGTATGACGAAGCAAGACCGACAGATGGGATGGGCCATAGGACTGGCACTGCTGATACATGCAGGGGCTTTCGTCTATTGGACAAATCTGCCAGATCCGCCGGTCACCGCTGGTGCGGGGGCACTGCGCCTTGCGCTTGCAGGTGATGTCTATACGCGGGAAACGCAGATCGCTCCGCTTGTGACGAGCGAAGCTGAAGTGCCGCCCACCCCAGAGCGTGAGCCAGAGCCTGAGCCCGTCGTGGAGCCGGAGCCGGTGCGCCTGCCTGCACCGGAACTCCCCACGCGCGCCGCGCCGAGGCCGCCGGTGGCAAAACCGACAGCAGCGGTCTCGCCCAGCCCCGCAACCCGTGCACAG
>PAZY01000033.1 GCA_002715765.1 Rhodobiaceae bacterium
TTTCACATCCTCAATATTGACCAGTGTGCCTTACTCGCGGGCCATATGGCCCGCGAGTAAGGCACACTGGTCAATATTGAGGATGTGAAACCGCTTTGCGATTTTCATATGCCGTCGCTGGTGCGACGAGGTGATTTGCTGGTGACGGTCTCCACGGGTGGGCGTGCACCGGGACTTGCGCGGAAGCTGAGGCGCTTTCTGGAAGGTTTGTTTGGCCCGGAATGGGCGGGCCGGCTGGACCAGGTTGCCGCGCAACGGAATGAATGGCGACAAGCCGGGAATACGCTTCCCGAAGTTGCCCGGAAAACGGATGAATTTGTAGACCAGCAAGGATGGTTGTCATGAGCGTAGTAGAACTGAAAATACCCAGAGGGCGCCCCGCCGCCATGGATTCAGAAACTGTCAGCTCCGCGGAGTTGACGGCGGTGCGTGCACGCAATGAGGGGCTGGTTGGCGGCCCTCTGCTGGAATCGATGATCAAGCAGGAGTTTCCCGGCGAGATTGCCGTTGTTTCGTCGTTTGGTGCGGAATCGGCAGTGCTGTTACACATGGTTGCTGAAATCGACCCGACGGTGCCGGTGATTTTCCTCAATACGGGCAAGTTGTTTGGCGAGACACTTCGCTATCGGGATCGGCTGCAGGAAAAACTTGGCCTGACCGATATCCGGGCCATCGGACCCTTGCCGTCTGACCTGGAGGCCAAGGACCCGAATGGGGTGCTGTGGAACCAGGATGCCGATGGTTGTTGTTTTGTGCGCAAAGTCTTGCCACTGGAGCGGGCGCTTGCGCCTTTCAGGGCTTCGATTACAGGACGAAAGCGCTTCCAGACCTCCACACGGACGAGCATGCACCCGATTGAGGAAGAGCTGTCGCGGGTTGTGCCCGGCATCACGCCAATTGCCAAAACGCGCTTTAAAATCAATCCCCTTTCATATTGGGGTGAGGAAGAGCTGAATGCTTACCTTGGCGAGCATCGGTTGCCCAAGCATCCGCTGGTGAAAGACGGGTACCGGTCTATTGGTTGTATGCCTTGTACAGACCGGGTGCCGGAAGGCGGGAGCTACCGCGACGGCCGGTGGGCTGGCAAGGACAAGGATGAATGCGGGATCCATGTTTCAACCAATATGGATGGTGACGGGATCTAGGTCAGGCAAAGGTTTCCCGTTTATGCCCGGTTCACAGCTCAGGCTTAACCGGGGGATGTTGCCGGCGGGCGGCGGGTTGAATGTGAGATTTTCACCGGTTTGCCAAGAGAGTGCTTGCCGCCGCGCTGGCGATTTGTTACAGAGCGCCTCACACCAGCCAGTTGATTTGCGGACGTGGCGGAATTGGTAGACGCGCAGCGTTGAGGTCGCTGTGGGGTAAAACCCGTGGAAGTTCGAGTCTTCTCGTCCGCACCATCATCAGGCTGAAAGGAACCGGGGCATGTCCCCGGTTTTTTTGTGAATTTTTCCACGGATTTNGAGGAAATTCACCGGGTGCGTGGTAGCGTTGGTGCNGGCTTTCCCTCAAACTGCANCGATTGAGGAATCGCTCAGGTTCCCATGCCACTTGCCACATTCGCTTTCCCTTGCTGAAGGAGCTCATCGACGTGACCGATCTTGCGCCGGAAGCAGCCGAAAAATCTGCTGAGAAAGACGAGTGGGACACACCGCTCACCCCTGATTTTGTCAACCGGGTCATGAAGGCCCTNGACCGGGGCGACGCGACCATTGTTTGCGAACTGGTGGCGCCATTGCGACCNGCTGACCAGGCCGAACTGCTGGAGCTGGTGCGGCCTGACGAGCTGCGTTTGCTCGTGCAGATGTTGGGGAACGATCTCGATCCGGAAGTTTTAAGCGAACTTGAAGAGGCGGTTCGTGACGATGTGATCGAACTGATGGCACCAAAAGACATTGCGGCCGCTATTCAGGAGATGGATTCCGATGATGCTGTCTACGTTCTTGAGGATATGGACGAAGACGAGCAGCGGGAAGTCCTTGACCAGATGGAGCCTCACGAACGTGAGGTGATCGAGCGAACNCTNGAATACCCGGAAGACAGCGCGGGCCGCATCATGCANCGGGAGCTGGTCGCGGTGCCGCCATTCTGGGATGTCGGGCAGACCATCGACTTCATGCGTGATGCGGGGGATCTGCCAGACGATTTTTATGAAATCTTTGTTGTCGATCCATCCTATCAGCCTGTCGGAACTGTGCCTCTGTCACGCCTGTTGCGGACCAAACGACCGGTCNCTATCGCAGATATTATGGATGATGAGCAGACGCTGATTTCCGTCTCCATGGACAGGGAGGACGTGGCGCGGCTCTTTGAAAAATATGACCTGATCTCGGCCGCTGTCGTTGACGAGAATGATCGTCTGGTTGGTGTTGTAACGGTGGATGACATTGTCGAGATTATCGCGGAAGAAGCGAGTGAAGACATCCGTCGGCTGGGTGGTATCGTGAGCGAAGAGAGCGTTTCCGATACGGTTATGGAAACAACGCGCAATCGTTTCTCCTGGTTGTTTGTGAACCTGCTGACTGCCATTTTGGCCTCNCTGGTGATTGCGATTTTCGATGGTACGATCGAACAAATGGTNGCGCTTGCCGTGTTGATGCCGATCGTNGCATCGATGGGGGGGAATGCGGGAACGCAGACCATGACCGTCGCGGTTCGTGCCTTGGCGACACGTGATCTCGTTCCCCTCAATACGGGCCGCATTGTTACGCGTGAAGTGATGGTCGGGCTTTTGAACGGTATTGTGTTCGCCGTTCTGATGGGAACTGCGGGTGGCTTGTGGTTTCAGGATTTTCTGCTCGGTGGTGTGNTGGCGGCTGCGATGATCATCAATATGGTTCTTGCGGGNCTTGCAGGTATTCTTGTGCCGCTGGCACTTGACCGGTTCGGGGCCGATCCGGCGATTGCATCCAGCGTTTTTGTGACCACCGTTACAGATGTGGTGGGCTTCTTTGCCTTTCTCGGACTTGCGGGGCTTGTGCTCTTCTGAGATCGTTTCAACGGGGTGATTTAGAGGAGGCCCTTGTGCCTATACGTTTCTTTTCCTGTCGTTCTGTTGGCTTGTCCTTTTTTGCGGGAGCTCTGTTTCTTGCGTCCGGTTCCGCTGTTTTTGCAGGAGAGTGGCGGGAGGGGGCNCCCAGTACCAGCGGGCATGCACTTTCCGCTTCGGCGGTACTNGGTGAGGAGATTTATCTCGCCGGTGGCGCCGGTATTACCGCACCCCAAAATACGTTCGAGGCATATGACACGATTGGTGANATCTGGCGCTCCCTGCCGCCTATCCCGGTTGGGCTTCAACAGGCTTCAATGGCNAGTGNCGGGGGNCGACTTTACCTGACGGGNGGGTTNTCGGCTGAAAGCAAGGGGGCGGATGTACGCTCCCTGTGGGTGTTTGATCCGGCGATTGGCTTTTGGGTTCCGGGTGCAGATATGCCCGGGCCACGTGCCTGGCACCAGATGGTGAGTGTAGACGGCAAGCTCTATGTCATCGGCGGGATTGGCTCTCATGCAGAGCGTGTGTTTGAGTTTGATCCGGTGTCCGGCGAATGGCGGACGTTGAGNGGTACATTTCCCCAAACCCGGTCTGCCTTTGCGGTTGCCGTGCAGGGAGGCGAGATTTTCGTTATTGGTGGGCGCTTGACCAATGGTGCTGCGACGGAGAGGGTCGATGTTTTTAAACCGTCGACCGAGACATGGCGGCAGGTAGCCTCTCTTCCAGCCCCGCGTGCCGGGGCCGGTGCGGCGNTGTTTGGCGGGCGAATACATGTGGTGGGCGGTGAGCAATTGTCGCCACCGCGTACATTTGACGATCATTATGTGCTTGCCAGTGATGGTCGTAGTTGGGAAAAAAGCGAACCGCTTTCCACGCCACGTCACGGTGTTGCGGTCGCGGGTGTCGCCAATCGTCTGTTCGTGGTTGGCGGCGCAACCGGGCCCGGTGTTTATACGGTTTTCACCGTATCGGATCTGGTGAATATCTATAAACCTTGAAGGACCTGACGGCNTATGTTGCGCAATGATTATCCGACCCTGAATTTCGACCTTGGTGAAACCGTGGACATGATCCGGGAAACGGTTCGCGCTTTCACAGCTGACAAGATCAGCCCGCGGGCTGCTGAAATTGACCGGTCCAACGAGTTTCCGCGTGATCTCTGGCCCCAATTGGGTGAGCTGGGGCTTCTGGGCCTCACGGTGGAGGAAGAGTTTGGTGGTTCTGGTCTNGGCTATCTCGCCCATACTGTCGCGATGGAAGAGATCTCGCGTGGTTCCGCGTCGGTCGGACTTTCCTATGGCGCGCATTCCAATNTGTGTGTCAATCAGATCCGNCGCTGGGCGAGCAACGAGCAGAAACAACGCTATTTNCCGAAGCTGATCTCNGGGGAGCATGTCGGCTCTCTTGCGATGAGTGAGCCGGGTGCAGGTTCCGACGTTGTGTCGATGAAGCTCAAGGCGGAAAAGAAGGGTGACCGCTACGTGCTGAATGGCAACAAGATGTGGATCACGAATGGCCCTGATGCTGACACGCTGGTTGTTTATGCCAAGACTGATCCCTCTGCAGGCCCAAAAGGCATTACCGCCTTTTTGATCGAGCGTCATTTCAAAGGATTTTCAACAGCGCAAAAGCTGGACAAGCTTGGCATGCGGGGATCAAGCACGTGCGAACTTGTGTTTGAGAATTGCGAAGTGCCTGAAGAAAATATTATGGGCGGCCTGAACAATGGCGTGCGCGTTTTAATGTCGGGGCTCGACTATGAGCGCACGGTTCTGTCTGGCGGGCCGCTGGGCATTATGCAGGCGGCGATGGATATCGTCATTCCGTATATTCATGAGCGCAAACAGTTTGATCAGCCGATCGGGACGTTCCAGCTGATGCAGGGCAAGATTGCCGATATGTATACAACCATGAATGCGAGCCGGGCCTACGTTTATGCTGTGGCAAAAGCCTGCGACCGTGAAGAAACGGCGCGCAAGGATGCGGCCGGTGCCATTCTCTATGCGGCAGAAAAGGCGACATGGATGGCGCTTGAGGCGATCCAGACTCTTGGGGGCAATGGTTATATCAACGAGTATGACACGGGGCGCTTGCTCCGTGATGCCAAGCTCTATGAGATTGGTGCGGGAACAAGCGAGATCCGTCGTATGTTGATTGGCCGTGAGCTGTTCAACGAAACAGCGTGACGCAGTGTCCTATTTGCCAATGCGCGCGACGCGGAAGGCAAGTGGTGCAAGCACGGTCATGTAAAGCGCAATCAGGAATGTGGTGATGTAGGGTGCGTGCGCTTTCAGCTCAAGTGTTTCAAGTGCGCGTGTGATGCCGGTCTGAAACGCAAAGACACCAATCACCCCGACAAGTCCCGCGATCCCCGCCACCCACCATTCGGGGTGACGCTCAAACTCGAAATGGTGCAGGTTGAGTTTCGCGCCGATCCACCAGCCGGCAAGGAAAAGACCAAGCGCCAGGCCAAACGATGCCCCTGTCTCAGATGGCCAGACGAAATAGATAATAGGCTGTAGCCCGAGGATAAGCGCCACTTGCCATGCGGGGTGCAGGTCGTGCCAGCGTTGGAAGTGGCTGGAGACGAACCAGCCGAACATGGCGAGGTTGATGAGGCCGAGCGCGATACCTGCGCTCACATCTTCCAGATCGTGAACACCGAGATAGATGCGGCTTGATGAAACCCCGACAATGATGACAAGGGCTGCGATCCATGCCCATGTGCGTCTGAGTTCATAAGCCAGCCAGAGCCACATGACGGTCGCAATTTGTGCGTGCCCGCTCGGCAGACCATAGCTTTCCCCTACGTCACCATCCATGCGAAATTCCAGCGGGGGGCGCGGGTCCTGCCAGAAGTCTTTCAGGAAGGCATTCAGAAGGCCGGTGAGGGCGATGAGAACAGCAAGGCGTGTTGCTTTGTCTTTGTCCCACGTCCAAAACGAGAGGGACAGGAAAATCAAAAAGAAGGGCAGATAGCCGAGCCAGGTAAAGCCCCGGAAAATGGGTGTGAGGAGTGGATCCCGGTAAGGGATTACCCAACTGATATCGTGAAGAAGGTTTTCCATTGTGCCCCTTTATTATTGCTGTCTGCGTGCCCGCGTACTAATTGTACACGAAACAGATGGAGTGCATTTTCATGAGTGAAGCAGGAAAAGACCCGATTGTCATCGTCAGTTGCGCCCGTACACCGCTAGGNGGTTTTCAGGGTGATCTTGCTTCCATTCGCGGGCCCGAACTGGGTGCTCATGCGCTGAAGGCCGCGGTCATGCGCGCTTCGCTTTCAGCGACGGATGTTGATGAGGTTTTTATGGGGTGCGTTCTGCCGGCAGGTGTCGGCCAGGCACCTGCGCGTCAGGCGGCACTCCTGGGCGGACTTGATGAGAGTGTGCCAGCCAGCACCATCAACAAGGTGTGTGGTTCTGGTATGAAAACAGTGATGTTGGGGGCGGATGCTCTCGCCATGGGGCGGGCGAACATTGTTGTCGCCGGGGGTATGGAGAGTATGAGCAACGCGCCTTATGTGCTGCCCAAAGTTCGTGCCGGGTTACGACTGGGGCACAGTGAAGTCAAAGATCATATGTTCCTGGACGGGCTGGAAGATGCGTATGAGAACCGGCTGATGGGCACGTATGCAGAAGCCACGGCGCGTCACTATCAGTTTTCGAGAGAGGCGCAAGATGCTTATGCGCTGACGTCCCTTGCACGCGCGAAAGCAGCGACCGAGGACGGGTGCTTTGCCTCGGAGATTGCGCCGGTGACAGTGAAAGGGCGCAAGGGGGAGCGTGTTGTTGACAAAGACGAGCAGCCCTTGTCAGCACTGCCGGACAAGATCCCCACGCTCAAGCCGGCATTTGCCGCTGACGGCAGTGTGACAGCGGCAAACTCGTCTTCCATCTCAGACGGGGCGGCTGCGCTTATCATGATGCGACGGTCCGAGGCCGAGCGTCGTGGGTTGACTCCGTTGGCCGTTCTCAAAGGGCAGGCTGGGCATGCACAGGCACCTGCCTGGTTTACGACCGCCCCTGTCGGCGCCATCAACAAGCTGTTGGCGCAGGTTGGCTGGTCAACCAGTGATGTTGATCTTTATGAGGTCAATGAGGCGTTTGCGGTGGTTGCCATGGCTGCGATGCAGGAGCTTGATCTGTCGCATGACCGGGTCAACGTCTATGGCGGCGCCTGCGCGCTAGGGCATCCTATCGGCGCGTCGGGCGCGCGCATTATTGTGACTTTGCTCAATGCGATGGCGCGGCACGATGTCACAAAGGGTGTGGCTTCGCTCTGTATTGGTGGCGGAGAGGCGACAGCGGTGGCCATAGAGCGCGTTGTTCATTGAATCAATTTCTGAAAACCCCTCTCTAATCATCTGATTTTATTTATGAATTCTAATGCGTTAAACTAGAATAACATAGGCATTGGAATTGCCGTTGAGCCGGGTATTCTCCGGTCATTCTTTCATCACCTGATCCGGGTGCCAGATCAAAAACTGCTTCCAGTTCAAGCATGAGGACCTAGCCACATGGCCGTTCTAAAGAGTTCCGTTTCGCCGCGCGATGAGCGTTTCAAGAAAAATGCGGAGGCGATGCAGGGTCTGGTGGCCGACCTGAACGCACAGCGTGAAAAGCATGGGCTTGGTGGTGATGAGCGCTCACGCGCGCGCCATGTTTCCCGCGGCAAGAAGCTGCCACGGGAGCGGGTGCACGGTCTGCTGGATGCTGGGACACCGTTTCTGGAACTTTCGCCGATGGCCGCGCATGGCATGTATGGGGGGGATATCCATGCTGCCGGGATTATCACGGGCATTGGCCGGGTTGCCGGGCAGGAATGCGTCATTGTCTGCAATGATGCGACCATTAAAGGCGGGACCTATTATCCGGAGACGGTGAAGAAACATTTGCGTGCCCAGGAAGTGGCGCTCGAAAACAATCTGCCGTGCATTTATCTGGTGGATAGCGGTGGGGCGAACCTGCCCAATCAGGCAGATATTTTTCCTGACCGTAATCATTTTGGCCGGATTTTCTATAATCAGGCCAACATGTCGGCAAAGGGTATTCCGCAGCTTTCCATCGTGATGGGGTCGTGCACGGCGGGCGGTGCTTATGTGCCGGCGATGTCCGACGAAAATGTGATTGTACGCGAGCAGGGGACGATTTTCCTGGGGGGGCCGCCGTTGGTAAAGGCCGCGACCGGGGAGGTTGTCTCGGCTGAAGATCTGGGCGGCGCGGATGTGCACTCACGCACCAGTGGTGTGACCGACCATTACGCGCTCAATGATGATCATGCGTTGGCGCTGATGCGGCAGATTGCCGGTACGCTTAATCGTCGGAAAGATATCGACATCAAACTGCAAGAACCACGTGAGCCACTTTACGATCCGGCAGAGCTTGACGGGATCGTGCCGTCATCACTCGCCATCCAATATGACGTGCGTGATGTGATTGCGCGTCTTGTGGATGGGTCGGATTTTGATGAGTTCAAACCTCTTTACGGCAGCACACTTGTCACAGGCTTTGCGCACATTCATGGCATGCCGGTCGGCATTATCGCCAATAACGGTATTCTGTTTTCAGAGTCCGCGTTGAAAGGTGCTCACTTTATTGAGCTTTGCTGTCAGCGGCGCGTGCCGCTCCTGTTCCTGCAGAACATTGCGGGCTTTATGGTGGGGCGTGAGTATGAAGCAGGCGGAATTGCCAAGGACGGAGCGAAGCTCGTGACNGCNGTGGCGACGGCGCAGGTGCCGAAAATCACCGTGGTGATTGGNGGNTCCTATGGTGCCGGGAATTACGGTATGTGTGGCCGGGCCTATAGTCCGCGTTTCCTGTACATGTGGCCCAATTCACGTATTTCNGTGATGGGGGGCGAGCAGGCGTCGAGCGTCCTTGCAACAGTGAAGCGCGACGGGATGGAGGCGCGTGGTGAGACCTGGAGTGCGGAAGAAGAAGCGGCGTTTAAAGCACCGATCCGCGCTCAGTATGAAGATGAGGGACATCCTTATTTTGCGACGGCCCGTGTGTGGGATGACGGGATTATCGCGCCGCAAGAGACGCGCCGGGTGCTCGCTCTCTCTCTTTCCGCAACTCTTAATGCCCCCGTGCCGGACACAAAGTTCGGCGTGTTCAGGATGTGAGGCGATATGTTTTCTTCAGTATTGATTGCAAACCGCGGCGAGATCGCCTGCCGTGTCATTCGTACCGCCAGGGAAATGGGCATTCGAACGATTGCCGTTTTCTCTGATGCGGATGCGGCGTCCGCCCACGTGGCGCTGGCGGATGAGGCCTATCACATTGGTGCGTCGCCTGCGGCTGAGAGCTATTTGAAGGCAGATGTCATTTTGGATGTGGCGCGCCGGAGCGGGGCTGAGGCAATTCATCCGGGCTATGGTTTTCTGTCGGAGAATGCAGCATTTGCGGAGGCTTGCGAAAAGGCCGGCGTTATTTTCATCGGTCCCACGGCAGATGCGATCCGTGCGATGGGGCTTAAAGATGCAGCCAAAGCCCTGATGGAAAAGGCCGATGTGCCGGTTGTGCCCGGGTATCATGGCGATAATCAGGATGCAGGTTTCCTGGCTGCCGAAGCCGAGAAAATCGGCTATCCAGTTCTGATCAAGGCTGTCGCTGGCGGTGGCGGCAAGGGGATGCGCCGCGTTGATGTGGCCGCCGATTTCGAGAAAGCCCTGCAATCTGCGCAGCGTGAAGCGGCGAGCGCGTTTGGTGATGACCGGGTTCTGGTTGAAAAATATGTGTCGCGGCCCCGGCATATTGAAATCCAAGTCTTTGCGGATTCGCATGGCAATGCCGTGCACCTTTTTGAGCGCGATTGCTCACTGCAACGCCGCCATCAGAAAGTTGTGGAAGAAGCCCCTGCGCCCGACATGCCGGAAGATATGCGTGCCGCAATGGGGGCGGCGGCCGTCGCTGCGGCAAAAGCGATCAAGTATCGCGGCGCGGGCACGATTGAGTTTATTGCTGATGCCTCTAAAGGGCTGCGGGCAGATGCCTTCTATTTCATGGAAATGAATACGCGACTTCAGGTTGAGCACCCGGTCACTGAAATGATTACGGAGCAGGATCTGGTCGAATGGCAGTTCCGTGTTGCGGCTGGTGAGACTTTGCCGTGCGGCCAAGAAGACCTCGCCATTGACGGCCATGCGGTGGAAGTGCGCCTCTATGCCGAAGATCCTGCTAAAAATTTCTTCCCGTCAACGGGTACGCTTCATCGCTTGCGGTTGCCGAGCGAGGCGGATGGGGTGCGGGTAGACACAGGCGTGCGCGAAGGCGACACGGTTTCCATGTTCTACGACCCGATGATTGCGAAGCTGATTGTCTGGGATGAAACCCGGACAGGCGCGCTTCGGCGAATGGGGCGTGCGCTCGAAACAATTGAGATTGCGGGGCTGCGCGCGAACACGGCCTTTCTTGCGAAAGTTGTGCAGAGCGAAGCGTTTGTAGCTGGTGACATTGATACAGGTTTTATCGACAAACACCTTGAGAGCCTGCTCCCCGCAAGCCGTGCGCCCGCACCGGAATTGTTGGCCCTTGCGGCTTTTCACGAACTTGCCATGCGCGAAACCGCAGTTCGCTCGACGGCTGATCTTGCGGGTGATCCATATTCTCCCTGGGCGACGACGGATGCATGGGTGCTTGGCGGCGGGCGGTCGGAGACTGTTTCTCTTATCACGGGGGATGAGACCTGGGCTCTTAACGTGCGCCATAATGCAGGTGGCTGGGTAATCGACGTGAACGGCACACCGTTTATGGTCAGTGGTGTCGTTGAAGATGGCCGGATGACGGTTCTCATCAACGAGCGGCGGCAGGTGGCTGGCGTTATCGAAACACCGCATGGGTTTGTCCTGATGCAAAGCGGGGCGTCTTATGAGTTTGCACGCCCGGACCCGCTGGATGTGGATCTGGAAGAGGGCAGCAGCTCCAGCCGGTTCACNGCACCATTGCCCGGCAAAATTATTCAGGTNCTGGTGAANCCCGGTGATGTTGTTCGCAAAGGTAGTGCACTTGTCGTGCTGGAGGCGATGAAAATGGAACAAACCATTCAGGCGCAGAGCGATGGNACGGTAGCGCTGGTGGCTGTTTCGGAGGGGGATCAGGTTGAGGCCGGCGCGACACTGGTTGCGTTCGAGGAGCCGGGTGAANGCGCGGACGGAAAGTAAGATCGGTTGACGGTTCACCTGATTAAACTGTGTGTGGGTGTTGAAGACCCGGAAACGCTTATCGCGCTTCAGGCAGACCGGCTCGNGCGCAAACGNGCNGCGAAGCAACCGGCAGAGCTTGTGCACGTCACCCGGATGACGCCCAAGCGCGCTGATGAGCTGCTTGACGGAGGGTCGCTTTATTGGGTGATGAAAGGGCAGGTCCGGTGCAGGCAGCGTGTGCTTGAGATACGTCCGCTCGTTGATGATGAAGGCAGAAGCCATTGCGGGCTGGTGCTTGACCCGGAAATTGTTTTGACGGAGCGGCTCGCCAAACGACCATTTCAAGGCTGGCGTTATCTCGACAAGGAGGCCGCACCGCGCGATGCATCCGTTGTTGAAGGCGTTGACGACATGCCAGCTGAGATGCGCGAAGAGCTGATGGAGCTCGGGCTGCTTTAGGGAGCGCTCCCGAAGGATGCGTTTAATACATATATAAGGCGTCATACCCGGACTTGTTCCGGGTATCCAGCGCCAAGGTCACATTGGCCTTGCCCCAAGCTCCTGGATTGCCGGAATGAATCCGGCAATGACGTTGTTGGTTAGATTGTTCGTCTGAATCAAAATCGTTAGAGGGTGGCGTACCGGTAGCGCCTCACCGGATAGACTAACCCCTAAGATGCACCGGCATATTGTCGAGCAGGCGCGGTTTGCCAATTTTGGCGGCGACGAGAATGCGTGCTTCCCGGTCGAGCTTTGCAATGGGCGCAAGTGAAACAGTGTCGCGGACCGTCAGGTAGTCAACCTGCGCGAAGCCCAGGTCGAGTAGTTTCTGTTGGGCACTGGTGCAGGCCGTCTCAATGGCTGCGCCATTGCTGATGGCGTCGGCCGTAGCCTTCAAAATGAGATTGAGCTGACCGGCGGCGGTGCGCTCGGCTTCTGTCAGGTAGACGTTACGCGATGACATGGCGAGCCCGTCTTCCTCCCTCAGAATTGGGGCCCCGACAATTTTTACCGGAATGGCAAGGTCCGTCACCATGCGACGAATAGTGAGCAATTGTTGATAGTCTTTCTCGCCGAAGACTGCGAGGTCGGGCCCGCATGCGAGGAGGAGCTTGGCAACCACTGTCGCCACACCGTCAAAATGGGTCGGGCGGGCTTCGCCTTCCAGCGTATTTGTGACGCCCTTTACGGACACAGTTGTTGCATAACCTTCCGGGTACATTTCCGCCCCATTGGGCGCAAAAATCAGGTCGGCGAGGTTGCCGAGCTTTTTGGCGTCTTGCGGTTCTGTGCGTGGATAGGCCTCAAAATCTTCACCTGGGCCAAACTGCGTCGGGTTGACGAAAATGGAGACGATTGTCTTTGTCGCACCATTTTGCCTGCCAACGTCGATGAGTGACAGGTGACCTTCGTGGAGAGCGCCCATGGTGGGTACCATGGCAATGGTTTCGTCTGCCTTTCGCCACTGGGCAACCTGCGTGCGCAGATCGGCAACGGTGCGGGCGACGGGAAGGGCGTAGCTTGTCGTATCCAAAGGCATGGGTTCTTTTAACTCAGTTTACCGTTGATCGCATTGTTGAACAGCTCTTCATAGGCACCGCGTGTCATGGAGACCGGATTGCCACCTGAACTTGGATCTTCCAGAGCCATGAGGGCCAGTTCACCGATCAGGTCTGATGTGATGCCAATGTCTTGCAGCGTGTGCGGAATGTTCAAGCGTTCGCGCAACTTCAGCACCCAATCGATGAAATGAGTTGATGTTGTGCCAATGTCCAGATAACGGGCGAGGGAGGCGAGCTTCTCGTCAATCAAAGATTGATTGTGAACAAGTACGTACGGCATCAACACCGCATTGGTAAGGCCGTGATGGGTGCCTTTCACGCTGGAGCACGGATGGCTCATGGCATGCATAGCGCCGAGCCCTTTCTGGAAGGCAACTGCGCCCATGGACGAGGCTGCCAGCATGTAGGCGCGTGCGGTGACGTTGGTGCCGTTCTCTGTTGCTTCGGGTAGCCATTCTTTCACCAGTCGCATGCCTTCAAGAGCGATGCCCTGACCCATGGGGTGCCAGAACGGGCTTGAGAAGGCCTCAAGCGAGTGGGAGAGCGCGTCCATACCTGTTGCGGCCGTGATGGAGGCGGGAAGCCCTATGGTCAGTTCAGGGTCGGCGATGACTTCCACCGGCAGCATGCGCGGATGGAAGATGATTTTCTTCGTGTGATCGCGTTCGTCGGTGATGACGGATGCGCGCCCCATTTCAGACCCGGTACCAGCCGTTGTTGGTACAGCAATTACTTTTGCAATGCCTGCCGGGTCGGCGCGCGTCCACCAGTCCTCGCGGTCCTCGAAATCCCACATTGGTCTTGTCTGTCCGCTCATGAAAGCGATGGCTTTGGCCGTGTCGAGGGCCGATCCGCCGCCGAATGCCACTACGCCGTCATGGTGTCCTTCGCGGTAGAGGGCGACCCCTTTGTCTACGTTTGCTGCGACGGGGTTCCCCTGAATGTCTGCAAAGAGGACCGTTGAGAGCCCTGCTTCCTCCAGCAAGCCGAGTGCATTGGTAACGATAGGCAGGCCGGCAAGGCCCGGGTCTGTCACAAATAGCGGCGCACGAATGCCCGCACCACGACAGGCGTTTGCCAGTTCTGAAATCCGACCGGGCCCGAAGCGGACCTGGGTTGGATAGCTCCAGTTGGCGATAAGGCTTTTGTACTGATCGATCATGTGCATGCTGCCTGTTTGAGGGCCCGGTTTGGTATAGGCGTGTAGTGCCAGTTTAGCGTTTTCCCACCCTTGGGCGCCAGATGGTTTACTGGGACGCTCGATAGTTTACTGGTGCGCCCGATGGTTTACCGTCAAGAGGGAACAGATCAAGGGTCAGGTTGACCGGGGAGCCTGTTGCAGCAACCGGCAAAAAAGGGACCGTCTTCAATATCAAGGCGGATTGAATATCGGTATGTCAGATCCGACATGCCGTCGGAACATTGCNCCGTTTCTTCAAGGATTGAGATAGCCGTTTTGCCTGTGCGCACATCTTTGCCCCGGAAAGACCAGAGAACAGGGACCCCTTGCGCGTTTCTTACGGTTTCAAACGCGATGTCGGCGCGACCTTCTGCCAGCGAGTCGAGGGCGCCNTTTTTACCGTCAATTTCCAGCCCCCAGAACGGCTCTGTTCCGCTGCACACNAGCCGTTCGTGAAAAAATGCCGGCGGAGCGGGNGGTGCTGCCCGTTTCAGGAAATGCTCATTGACCCAGCCCGTCAGACCCTGGTGATGGATCTCAACCCATCTGGCATCAGCGACCTGCTTGTCATTGCCTGTTTGGCGGACACCCGANGTTCCNGGGGCGAGTGTNCCGATGATGTGTGCCTGATGGTCNGGNACGGCGCGGATATTCAGTACGTCATCGGACGCGACATTTGTGACCTGATATGTGGTGTCGGGTGCNGCCTGCGCGAGGNAAGANGAGTTTTGNGCGAGCCCAGCGAAGGCCAGCACGCCAAGAAATGAGGCGCGCATTGCAAGGCGGATCAGGGAATGGGAGGGCANCTTCATTCCTCTTATTCACTCCTCTTGGGGCGTTCACAATATGGGGCTTTACCACATTGTTGCCTCATTTGTTGACTGGTCAGGCGGTTCCGCAGAAACTCCGGCCAACTTACCACTGAGTCGTCCAAATCGAGAGTGCGCAATCCCGTGACAAAAGCTCCAGCATTTCCCAGCCGGTACACAATCGTTCTGGGTAACGAGAAGGGTGGCTCGGGCAAAACCACGACCGCGATGCATGTTATAGCATCGTTGTTGTCTGAAGGTTTGCGGGTCGGCTCTATTGACCTTGATAGCCGCCAGCGTTCTTTGACCCGGTACGTGGAAAACCGGAAAGCCTGGAGCGAGGTAAACGGGGTGCCATTGGCGGTGCCCGATCACCGGGTGATTGACCGGTCCCATGTGGATTCGCTGAAGGACCAGCAGCGTGAAGAGCGTGGCCGGTTTGAGATCGTTTTTGCGGAACTGACAGCGGCCAATGATGTGGTTGTGATCGACAGTCCGGGGAGTGACAGTTTTCTCTCCCGTCTGGGACATGCGGTTGCCGATACGATTATTACNCCGATGAATGACAGCTTTGTCGATTTTGATCTGCTGGCACAAGTCAATCCGGAGACTTATGAGCTTGGGCGTCCGAGCCTTTACTCAGAGATGGTCTGGGAAAGCCGCAAACGGCGGGCGATGGCCGATGGCGGGACGATTGACTGGGTGATTATGCGTAACCGTCTTTCGTCTCTTGATGCGAAGAACAAGAGGCGTGTTGAAGAAGGGTTGGAGGCATTGAGCCAGCGCGTCGGGTTCCGGGTTGCGCCGGGNTTCGGGGAGCGTGTTATTTTCAGGGAAATGTTTCCCTCCGGCTTGACGCTTCTGGACTTGCGCGACGAAAAAGCCGGTGGTGGTCTTTCGATGTCGCATGTCGCAGCGCGCGCAGAAGTGCGGCAATTGATAACGACCCTCGAACTGCCTTTCCTTGACAATGAACAGCGGATCGCGACAGCCTGATTTCTGTCATGTNGTCCGGCTGNTTGACAGGGAAGGAGAGTTTGCGGGTGAGTGGATTTTTTCTGGTTCTGGTGGTCGTGATCGGCTGCGTTGTTTTGCTGCAACTTTCTGCACGAACAGACCCCAGAAAACTCGCGAAATTTGTTCGTATTGGCGGGGCCGTGCTCGCCGGCCTTGCCGGATTGGGGCTGATAATCGCNGGGCGGATTGGTTTTGCAATTCNCTTGTTTATGGCAGCGGCCTGGCTGACGGGTTTGCCTGTCAGACTGCCCGGATTTGGCTTCGGCCACCGCCGGTCATCCGGGAGCTATANCAACAGCGCGCCGCCTGGCGGCATGACCCGGGCCCGGGCGCTGGAAGTGCTTGGACTGGAAGCAGGTGCCAACAGGGAAGATATTCGGCGGGCACACAAGGTTCTGATGCAGAAACTGCACCCTGATCACGGGGGATCAACGCATTTGGCGGCGGAGGTGAATGCGGCCAAAGACTTTCTACTGGGTGAGTGAGNTTGGCTGCCGGGTGAATGTTCTGGGTTTCAGGCCAAGNACGAACAGCTTCTGTTGATNGCGTTTCAGCCTTTCACCACACGTGTACGGCCCCAGCCGGAAGGTGGAATGGCAATGCATGTGATCGACGCGCGACTGAGCTCTTCGCATGCGCTTCGCGCAGAATGCTCGTTAAATCCGCCAAAGCGAGACCGGTAGAGGGTTTGNTTGCGTGATGAAAAGGGCATGGTGATCGGTACAGCATTAGTAAGTTGCAAGGGGGCTGCATTGACGGCTTCGCGGATACGATCAACGGCCTGGCTTGGCTCCACNTATGCACCTACCTGGATGACCCAGCTTTCCGGTGCAAAAGCGTCCCGTTCAGATGGATAAGTTGTTGAACGCAGATTGGTGACGGCTTCTGCGCGCAATTGCGTGTGGTCGATTGTGACGGCACTTTCAATATCACCTTGTGGGGGCGGCGCTGGCAGGATCATTTGTGGTGCTGCTGCCACCAAACTTGTCGCGGNGAGATCGGTTGCNCCGGGACGCTGGAGGGGAATGGGGGTCTCTTCCAGTGAGGCGTAAGTGGTTGCTGCCTGGTTGCGGGCAATGGCCGTGTTCCACGCCCTGTCCAGAATTGCGACCATGTGATCGTCGCGGGAGCGGGCAGACCTGCCCCCCAAAACAACGCCTATCGGGTATTTTCCATCCCGTTCCACTGTTGTGGTGAGGTTGAAGCCGGATGCGCGTGTATAACCTGTTTTGAGACCGGTTGTGCCGGCATAGCGACCGACAAGCCGGTTGTGATTGGTGAAGCGACGGCCGTTGTGACGGAACTCGGTGATGGAGAAGAAGGCAAAAAACTCCGGAAAATCCTCCTGAACTTTTTGTGCCAGATTTGCCATGTCGCGCGCCGTGGTCAGCTGGCGGTTGTTAGGCAGGCCGGATGCGTTCATGAAGCGTGTGCGGTTCATCCCGAGACGACGGGCTGTGGAGGTCATTCGTTGAGCAAAGCGATATTCGCTACCGCCAATATGTTCTGCAATAACAACGGCCACATCGTTTGCTGATTTGGTGACGAGTGCCCGGATGGCTTCATCAACGGTGATGGTTGAACCGACCTCCAGCCCCAGCTTTGAAGGAGGCTGATCCGCAGCGCGGCGAGAGACGCGCAATGGCGTGTGAAGTGAGACGCGGCCCGCATCCAGCTCTTCAAACAGGACATACAGTGTCATGACTTTGGTCAGCGATGCAGGGTAGCGAGGCCGGTCGGCATTACGGGAATAGATGAGACGGCCTGTATGTCCGTCAACGACCACGGCGGCGTATTTGCTGTTGGCTGATGCGGGCGTTGCTGTGACGGCGAGCGGGGAGAGCAACAAGGCTGTGAAAAGAGCAGGTAAAAATCGACGGAAAACACGCATGTGTACTCGTCTGCTACGCGAATCAACCCTGACTGATCTGCTCATTCCAGCCCCCTCTGGAGACAAGTCGACTTATCCTTCCACCAGAACAGGAACTTTGCCAAGCGGGATTTATCGGCTTGGTAAAGTTTGGTGCTTCGCGTCAGACAGGCAGGTCTGGAACGGTGCTGTGGGCGGTGTCGACGTTGTTAATCATTGCTTCAATCCCGGGGCGCTCTCCGGCAGGTTGGCCTTGCGCTCAAAACCTGCAAAAACCCCCAGAAACCGGGAATAATCGGCCGGTTTCCAGTTCCCACATTATCGTCGAAATCCTTAGCAAATGGTTAATTCCAGCGTATTTCGATGCACTATTACGGGACTTTGAAAAGGATCGGTTTGTTTGGGAAACAATGTCTCTGCCGGTTTGATAAATTTGAGGTCAAATTGGGAGGGACACCTTTCAAAAATGCTGACATGTCTTATCTTAGTGAAAACATTGAGGTTTCAGAGTCGGGCAGACGAGCAATCATTCTTCCGGCATATAATGAAAGCGGGCTTTCAGGTTCGTGGAAAGTGGTCTTCGCCAAAAATGGCTGACAATGAGCATGACAATAATGATGACGACCTGGGTGGTGGGGGCACCACGACGGGGGTCATTACGCGGACAAAACCGAAGACGAAAAAACCTTCACTGTATAAGGTTTTGTTGCTGAACGATGATTACACGCCCATGGAATTTGTGGTGCATGTTCTGCAACGGTTTTTTGGCAAGGATATGGAAGCTGCGACGACGATCATGCTGCATGTGCATCAGCATGGTGTCGGCGTGTGTGGTGTCTTTACCTATGAAGTTGCCGAGACAAAGGTGGCGCAGGTTGTGGATTTCGCCCGCCAAAACCAGCATCCGCTACAATGTACGATGGAGAGAGAATAAGGACCGGATGAATTGACGCCGAGAGGTCGAAATCGTGAAGTAGGCTTTGTTCCTGACCATGTGTCCTGATGTTTTTAGTAAATAGGCGATGGACAGGGTCAGGATAGACGGTAAGCTAATCTCCACTGACTTTAGTGGGGCTAAAGAAGAGATCTTTTGAGTTGCGACGGTTCGGAGCGGGCTTGGCGGGTCTTGGGCGGTAAGAGGAAATGAGGGGCGGTATTTGCGCTCCATAGCCAACAGAAAGGGACGTCGTGCCATCACTGTCTCGTAGTTTGGAAGAAGGCCTCCACCGGGCGCTTGCGCTCGCAAATGAGCGTAACCATGAATATGCGACGCTGGAGCATCTGCTGCTGGCGCTTTTGGATGATCAGGATTCTGCGGCTGTTATGCGGGCGTGCAATGTTGATCTGGATGCACTGCGGCATCAGCTTATCCAATATATCGACAATGATTTGTCCAGCCTGATTGTGGACGGCGATGATGACGCCAAACCAACGGCTGGTTTTCAGCGTGTTATCCAACGCGCCGTCATTCACGTTCAATCGTCAGGGCGCGAGGAAGTGACGGGTGCGAATGTGCTTGTCGCCATGTTTGCGGAGCGCGAGAGTCATGCCGCGTACTTCCTGCAGGAGCAGGAAATGACGCGCTATGACGCCGTCAATTATATTTCGCACGGGATTGCCAAACGGGCAGACATGAACGAGGCTAAACCGGTGCGTGGCGCGGCGGATGATGAGGATGATGACGAAGTGCGTCCGTCCTCCGGTAAAACGTCCGGCAAGAGCTCAACTGAAGCGCTTGAAGCTTATTGCGTCAATCTGAACGAGAAGGCCAAGAAAGGCGGCATTGATCCGCTGATTGGACGCGAGAAGGAGGTGGAGCGCACGATCCAGATTCTTTGCCGTCGTCAGAAGAACAATCCGCTTTATGTGGGTGATCCCGGTGTCGGCAAAACAGCTATCGCTGAGGGGCTGGCCCGGAAGATTGTTCAGGGGGAGGTGCCTAAAGTACTTGCTGATGCGACCATTTTCTCACTCGACATGGGGACTTTGCTTGCGGGTACACGCTATCGCGGCGACTTTGAAGAACGGATCAAGCAGGTCATCAAGGAGCTGGAGGATTATCCCGGCGCGGTGATGTTTATTGATGAAATTCACACGGTCATCGGGGCGGGTGCCACGAGCGGTGGTGCGATGGATGCGTCCAACCTGCTGAAACCGGCTCTGGCCAGCGGGTCACTGCGGTGTATCGGGTCCACCACTTACAAAGAATACCGTCAGCATTTTGAGAAGGACCGGGCGCTGGTGCGACGGTTCCAGAAAATTGATGTGGCGGAGCCGTCAGTGCCGGATGCGGTGAAAATCCTTCAGGGTCTCAAACCCTATTTTGAGGAGTTTCACGATCTTCGCTACACGAATGATGCGATCAAGTCTGCGGTCGATCTGTCGTCCAAGTATATGCATGACCGGAAACTGCCCGACAAAGCGATTGATGTGATCGACGAAGCGGGTGCGCGGCAGATGCTGAAGGCGGCGACCCGTCGCAAGAAAGTCGTTGGTGTCAAAGAGATTGAAGAAGTCGTGGCAACCATGGCGCGCATTCCGGCGAAGTCTGTTTCCAAATCGGATACTGAGAAACTGAAAGATCTGGGTGTTGAGCTGAAGCGCGTTGTCTTTGGTCAGGATCAGGCGATTGAAGCGTTGGCGTCGGCCATCAAACTGGCGCGCGCCGGGCTGCGTGAGCCTGAAAAGCCGATCGGATCGTACCTCTTCTCCGGGCCTACGGGTGTGGGCAAGACGGAAGTTGCCCGCCAGCTTGCCGACATTATGGGCGTGGAAATGTTGCGTTTCGATATGTCGGAATATATGGAGCGGCATACGGTCTCCCGGCTTATTGGCGCGCCGCCCGGNTATGTCGGGTTTGATCAGGGTGGTCTGCTGACAGACGGTGTTGACCAGCANCCACATTGTGTCTTGTTGCTGGACGAGATTGAAAAAGCCCATCCAGACCTGTTCAATATTCTGTTGCAGATTATGGATCACGGAAAACTCACCGACCATAATGGCAAGAAAATTGATTTCCGGAATGTCGTATTGATCATGACGACAAATGCCGGGGCGTCCGATATGGCCAAGGCGCCTATCGGCTTTGGNCGGGTGAAGCGGGAAGGTGAGGATGAGGATGCGATCAAGCGCCTGTTCAGCCCGGAATTCCGTAACCGTCTGGACGCAACCATTCCATTCCAGAACTTGCCGGAAGATGTCATTGCACGNGTGGTAGAGAAGTTTGTGTTGCAGCTTGAAGCGCAANTGGCTGATCGAAATGTCACGATTGAGCTGACGGAGGATGCAAACAGGTGGATTGCTGAACGCGGATATGATCAGCAGTTGGGTGCAAGACCNTTGTCACGTGTTATTCAGGAGAACATCAAGAAGCCGTTGGCTGATGAAGTTCTCTTCGGACAATTGACCAAGGGTGGCATTGTTCGCGTGGGTGTGGACAAGAAAGCGGATGAGCTTTCTTTCGAGTTTGAGGCGGCACCGCCGCGTGCGTCATCCCGCAAATCGAAGAAGGGTGGGCGTGGCCCCAAAGAGGGACCAAAGGGCCCCGACGGTGACGGAGGCTCCAGTGGTGGTGGTTCCGTTCCAAAAGTACCTCTTCTTGTTGAATAGAAAAAAAGCCGGTGNTGTTCACCGGCTTTTTTTGACTTTGCCCGACAGGAAGCCGGTANTTTAAAGTTCCTGGCCGAAGCGCAGCAAATTCCCTGATCTGTCNACAATATGGAATTCCTTCATGCCCCAGGGCTTGTCTTCCGGNGGCATNGCCCTCGGGATNCCAGACGGATTGATGGGAAGGTGCGTTGCGACTTCAAGTTTCTCGTACAATCTCTCCAACGCCCGGCCCCGAATGTAGGCGCCGCAGTAATTTGTTGCGGGATCGAGGTCCGGGAATGGAAAGAAATGGAGCTCGATGTCATGCCCNCGCATGATCAGATAGCCGGTTGGNGCGGGGTCATGNTAGATCGTGTCAAACCCGAGTTTGGTNTAGAAGGATTGCGTTTCATCCAAATCCTTCGATGCCAGTATGGGCAGGGTTTCAAAACCGGCCATCTTTGTTTACTCGCTTGCAGGGGTGAGGCGATACAGTCCCGCGACTTCATCGGCGGTGAAGTAAATGTCCCCGCTATCTGACAGAACTACGCCTGTCGGCACATAGACGGGCAGCCCGTCTGCCGGACCNGCAAAGCCGATTGGCAGGTTTGCACCGATTGTCACTTTCGTTCCATCGGGGCTTATACGGGAGATGGACTTGGTGCCCACTTCGGCGATATAGAGCGTTCCGTCGTCAGCCNGATCAAANCCTTCCGGTCCTTGAAGGTCACTGGCAAGGACCGTNCGTACGCCGGTTTCCAGATCGATTTCACTGATTGTGCCGCCGATATTCTCGGACACAAGAACCTTGCCGTTTGCGCTTATCAGCAGGCTGGTTGGNCCTGCAAGNTCCGTTGCAATGTCTGTGCGTTTGCTCCAGTCCGTGCTGTCCACGCGCACAAGGGCGCCGCGCGCAAATTCAGCGACCAGTACGTCGCCTCCCGGCAAGGGGAGTGCATCTGTNGGGGTGGTGAAATTNTGATGGATGTCGCCCAGTTCACCTGTTGATGTNTCATAAGTCTGCACCATGCCCGCAGACCAGCCGGCAAGTGCGATCTGCTCGCCGTTCACACCAACGCTGATCGGGTAATCAATGTTTGCGCCGAACACACGTCCGATTTCGCTAAGTTCGCCTGTTGCCACATTCAGGGCTCGAAAAGAAAAGAGGTCGCCGATGAAGATGACCTCTTCTCCGTCGGCATTGTNCCCGTGAGCGATATCGGCGGCTACGGCAAGGGCTCCCTTGACGATGGGGGTNGTCTCTCCCGTTTCGGTGTTGACTTNGATGATCGCGTTGTCCGCCATATTCGAGATGAAGAGGCGATCGTCTGCATTGAGTGCCAGGTTGTCGATGGACGGATCCACGTTCGCGACAATGGTTTTCTNGCCCGTTTCCACGTTTACCCGCACCACCTGNCCGGCGGCTGTGTCGACNGCCCAGAGATTACCTTTGCTGTCGAAATTGACGGCGGCCGGTACGTTGAATCCGTCGGCGATGGTTTCCATTGCGCCGCTGTCCACGTCCACACGAACAATCTCACCTTTAAACCATAGCGGCCCGTAGAGTTTGCCGTCAGGACCAAAGTCGAACCCGTTCAGTCCACCCATGCCTTCGATAATTTTTCGAGGCGGGGNGTTGCCGCTCGGGNCAAGTTCATAGAGGGCATNACCCAGGAATACTTGCGTTGTGAAAAGCCTTCCGTCGGGTGCCCAGGCTGTTGAGTTCAGGCCTGGCAGGCCTTCAGCCAGTGTTCTTGTTTCGCCATNTTTTGTTCGGAGGTAGTATTTTCCTTCGAGAAAGGCTGTCCAGCCGAGTTCNCCGTTCGGGCCTTCTTCCAGATCGTCAGCCATGCCCAAAGGGGCACCNATGTAGGTGGAGCTTGTTTTGTTTTCGATGTCGATCTCGTAGATCGTGCGACCGAGAACGCTGCCCGNCAGAAGCCTGTTGTCACGGGTGAAAGTCAGGCCATGGATCCCGTGAAAAGCAGATGGCTNGATGACGGTTTCGAGTGAGTAATTGTTTGTTGTTGGTACTTGATCAGGTTCTGCGGCATGCGCAGCCACGGCAAATGCNGTCGCTCCCATCAGCGCATATTTAAACGATCTCAGCATAACTTCCTCCCGTTAAGTTAAAGCANGATGGTGTCAGAGGCAGGCGCGAATTTTCTCCGCCTGTTGNTCCAGGATTTTGAAATCTGCGAGATCGCGTGCATGNAATTTAAGTTCCAGGCCTTTTTCGCGAGGGATGATGTGATTNTGNAAATGGAAGACAGTCTGTCCNGCTTCCGCACCGTTTAGTTGCGCGATCATGATGCCGGGCACTTGCATTGCNTTTTTAACGGCGGCNGCCACGATCTGTGTGGAGCGTGCGAGGGCTGCATAATCATCTGGTTCCAGATCAAACAGATTTTCAGCGGGTGCTTTAGGAATGACAAGCGTATGGCCGTCTACCTGGGGCATTACATCCATGAAGGCAAAGCTCTTGTCGTCTTCATAGACTTTGAAACAAGGGGCGTCGCCGCGCANAATTTTGGCGAAAATATTGTTGGGATCATATGCCATGATTTAAGTCTTTCAGTCGCTGTCGGATGATGGTTCGGTTTTGCGAAAAGGAGCGTGGTCNCTCAGATATGCNATGTCGTGATCAATGTGNGCTCGTTCCTGCTGNAGNTATTGATCAACCGCTTCCCGGAAACTGGGGTTTGAAATGTAATGTGCTGAGTANGTGTGGGTCGGGACGTAGCCCCGCGCCAGCTTGTGGGCACCTTGCGCGCCGGCCTCAACCCGTTTCAGCCCGTGTTTGATGGCGAAGTCGATTGCCTGATAGTAACAGCATTCAAAATGCAGAAAGGGATGGTCCTCAAGGCAACCCCAGTTCCGCCCGAACAAGGTGTCGGATCCGATAAAGTTCAATGCCCCGGCAATGTAACGCCCGTCGCGTTTTGCCATGATGAGTAACGTCTTGTCGGGGAGGTTTTGATTAATCTCGGAGAAAAACTCCCGAGTGAGATAGGGGGTTCCCCATTTGCGGGATCCTGTGTCGATGTAGAATTGATAGAACGCATCCCAATGCTCTTCTGTCAGGTCGCTGCCTGTTACCCATTCTATTTCGATGTCGTTTTCCAGCGCACGCTCACGCTCTTTACGCAGGTTTTTCCGCTTTCGGGAAGCGAGGGCGTCCAGAAAATTCTCAAAACTCTCATAACCGTTGTTCAACCAGTGAAACTGCNGGTCTGTGCGTTGAAGAAACCCGACATCGCCGAGGCGCATCCATTGAGGTTCGGTGAGGAATGTCATGTGAACGGATGAAACCTGCAACTGCCGTGCGAGTTCCACAATTCCGGCTGTCAGCTGGTCTTCGACCTGTTCCTGAAATACGCCCGGGCGGGCCAGAATGCGCCGGCCGCTCGCCGGGGTGAAGGGGACTGAGACCTGCAGCTTGGGGTAGTAGCTGCCGCCTGCCCGCTCAAACGCATCAGCCCATCCATGGTCAAACACATATTCACCGCGAGAATGGTTTTTCAGATACATGGGCACAACACCGGCAAGGCTGCCGTCCGGCTCCTCCAGGACGAGGTGGTGTGGTGCCCAGCCTGTACGTAGAGAGGCGGAGCCGCTTTCCTCCAGTGCACGCAGGAAAGCGTGAGATATAAACGGGTTGTCTGGCACAGCCCCACCAGGGTTNGCGCANGCGTCCCAAGAGGCTGCGTCAATGTCGGCCATTCGTGGCACGACTTTCATGACTATCTGATCGACATCTCCCACGGTGTGAACCCTCAGGCGATTTCAAAAATCGCTTCGACTTCGACGGCAACATTGAAGGGGAGTGATGATACCCCGATTGCGAAGCGGGCATGGCGGCCCTTGTCACCAAATACCTCTACCATCAGATCGGACGCGCCATTGACGATGGCCGGATGGTCGCCAAATTCTGGTGTTGAATTAACAAAGCCGCCGAGTTTCACACATTTCGTCACACGGTCGAGCTTGCCATCCAGCGCAGCGGACAGTTGAGCCAGAATGTTGANCGCGCAAAGGCGGGCTGCAGCTTTGCCCTCATCNTTGGTGATTTTGTCGCCGAGTTNGCCTTGAAACTCCAGGCCCTTGGGGCCCAGTGGCACTTGTCCGGAGATGTAGACAAGATTGCCGGAGATCAGAAAAGGGGCATAGGTTCCCGCGGGGCCGCTTGCTTTGGGCAAAGTGATGCCAATTTCCGTCAGTCGTGTGCTTATTGTGTCAGCCATCTTGCTCACCCCTGTTTCNANCTGTTTATTGCGTTTAGTCTACGGCAGATTAGCCGTGCGCGCAGTGTTTTCGCGGTAAAATTTGGGGGTGGTATGGACGATTATCAACATTCGCCAGCTGGTGAGGGCTTTTTTCTTCCAGGCGAGTGGGAGCCACATGCAAGAACGTGGATACAATGGCCCACCCGNGCGGATGCATGGCATGACAGAATGCCGAGNGTGTATGCGCAGGTTGCCGAGATTGCGCGGCTGATCGGCGGGNATGAACCTGTTTCCATCCTCGTCCGCCCTGAAGANGAAGCGCAAGCCAGATTTGCATGCGGGCGCGATNACAATATCGAATTTGTTGTGCTTCCCATTGACGATTGCTGGGCGCGTGACACCGCGCCGCTCTATGTGACCAATGGTGTGGATCGCATTGGCGGGGTTGCCTGGCANTTTAACGGGTGGGGCAACCGCGTGCATGGGTATGCAGGTGATGCGGCGCTCGCCGGCNGGTTGCTGGCTCANCAGAAANTGAAATGTTTTTCGGCGGACATGGTGCTTGAAGGTGGTGCCGTTTCAACAGACGGTTNTGGGACATTGCTGGTTACCGAAGACAATCTTCTGGGTGAGGACCGCAACCCTGAATTGTCGCAAGGGGAGATAGAGGAACGGTTGGCGCTGTTTCTTGGTGTGCGTAAAATAATCTGGCTGGGTGGCGGCCTGNCTGCGGATTCTGCGGGCGGGCATGTGTCAAAGGTGGCTGTCTTTTGCGCGCCGGGCAAGGTTCTTACAGCATTTGCGACGGATGAAAGAAGCCTGGACCGCCTGACACTGGAGGATAATGAGGCCCATTTGCTTGCCGCGAAAGATGCATCAGGTGAGGCGCTTGAGATTGTACGGGTACCCCTTCCGAAGTTGCCAAAGAAAGGATTGCGCGGAGAGGAGCTGGCGCTGAGCTATCTGGATTATTGTGTTTTGAACGAAGCTGTTCTGGTGCCTGCTTTTGGTGACGAGATGGACGGGATGGCGGCCTCCGTCATCGCATCCGCTTTTCCAGGGCGCAAACTGGTGCAGGTAGATGTGTCGGTGCTGGCGCTTGGTGGCGGGGCCTTGCGCCGGCTCACCCAGTTTGAGCCAGCTTTGAAGTAAGGCGATCAGCGCGATTGGCGCTTTTCTCGGTACATGGCGCGGTCGGCACGGGCAAAAAGATCTTCGAAACCGGTGTCCGCATCGTAGTTTGCAAGCCCCATGCTTGCCCGGACGGCCAGGAATTTTGACTTCCATTTGACCTGGAGGCTGTTGAGTTCGGCCAGCATGTTTCGTGCACGTTCGCGTGCGGGAATGTGGTTGGCGCGAACGAACAGGATGGCAAACTCATCGCCACCCAGACGGGCCGCAACGTCGGTGGCGCGGATATTTGTCCCCAATTGNCGTCCGACAATGCGCAGAACTTCGTCACCCGCAGCGTGTCCGAACGTGTCGTTGATTGGTTTGAACCCATCAAGGTCGATGTAGGCCAAAACACCCTGCTCGTCATACCGGGCGGCTGTTGANAGCTCACGGCGCACTGCATCNTGAAAGCCNCGCCGGTTCAACAGGCCNGTCAGTTCGTCCGTTTTGGCGAGNGATTCAAGGGTCCGNACGCGCGCAGACAGCGCTGCAATTCNCTGCTCTGCTTCGGCAGCATACTCCAGTGCCTTGATCACGACGGTATTGGGGTCAGGTGATTCCTGTGCCTCGCGCAGTAACTCGCAGCGCAGGCGCATTTCCAATGTGTCGATCACGGGGTGAATGCTTTCGCTCATGATGCTTTCGCCCAGATTGGCCTGATAAATCTCACTCATTGACGTTCTCCCTCGCACATTGCCGAATGGTTTGCATGTGCCTGTGGCGTTGGAAAAGCAAACGGTGTGCCAAAACAGGACCCTATATTCCGTGCGGGTTTTTGCGCTGAAGCGCTACGGGCCGTGTGGGTATCGGCAAAAATTGCCGGGCTGTTTGAGGACATNCCGGTCCGCAAATTTCCTAGAAGACCGGATGTGAAAGACTTACACGATGAGGTTAGGCGGTGTCTGGCCTGCAAAGAACGCGTCGAGATTGTCGAGCGCGCAGAAGCCCATGGCGTTGCGTGTTTCCAGCGTGGCGCTGCCCAAGTGGGGGAGCAGGAAAGTGTTGGGCAAGGCGCGGTACCGGGGGTCTATGTCGGGTTCATTCCTGAAAACATCGAGCCCCGCGGCGGCGAGGGAGGTGTTGGCAAGCGCACTGATGAGGGCNTCATCATCGACCAGATCTCCCCGGGCGGTGTTGATCAGNATTGCGCCTTCCGGCAGCCAGCTCAGGCTTTCCCGGTTGATAATGTTGCGTGTTTCAGGTGTGGAGGCAGCGTGNAACGAAAGAAAATCGCTTGCAGAAAAGAGGCTTTGCACATTGTCGTGGAAGATAGCTNCGTCTTCCTGGCTTTGTGGTAATCNGGTCCGGTTGTGATAATGGATCTCCATGTCAAAGGCACGTGCGCGTCTGGCGACGGCGCGGCCAATGCGACCCATGCCATAGATACCCAGTCGTTTTCCCGTCATGTGCGTACCGAGATAGCCTGTGGGTGCCCAATTCTTCCATTGGGCGTTTCGGATTGCGGCTTCTCCGCCCCGTGCCCCGCGGGCAGCACCTAACATCAACAAGAGTGCAATGTCGGCTGTTGCGTCAGTCAGAACATCGGGTGTGTTGGAAACCGCTATTCCGCGGGCGCTGGCAGCTTTGATATCAATCTGATCGTAACCGACGGAAAATGTCGCAATCATGCGTATGCTTGCCGGCAGTGCTGCGATGAGCTCACGATCAATCCGGTCGGTGACGGTTACGAGCAGTGCGTCGGGTGTCGTCTCAGCGCGGGTGAGGCGGTNAATCAGGTCTTTTTGACTGTAAATCTCNTCGGATAGATTAAGATCTGCGTGGTAGCTTTCGATCGCTCGCGCTTCGACGGNCTGCGGAAGCTTGCGGGTGATGAACAGTTTTGGTTNTTGCAGATTTGACATTTTCGACTTGAAGGACGTGACATGAAACGAGGTTGTACAGCATTACGGGGATTGCCATTCGTCGCAAGAGGTGTTTTGGCGGGGCTTATCCTTGCCGGTGCGAGCCCGGCGAACGCGATTGAGCTTGCGTCTCACCGGGCTGTGTACNACCTGGAGCTGGAACGTGCCAAGTCCAGTGCGGATATTGGCGGGCTGAATGGGCGCATGGTGCTGGAATGGGTGGGGNCCTCTTGCGAAGGCTATACGCTTAATCAACGGCTGGTCACCCAGGTTGCCGACACNGATGGTGGGGTCATGGTGCGGGACGTGCGCTTGTCNTCCTGGGAGAGCGGAGAGGGNGAGCATTTCCGTTTTGAGTTACAGCAATTCGTGAATGGTACGCTCGNGGAGACAGTGTCGGGTGANGCTACACGGGACGGGACAANGGACGGAGCGGGTGCGGTTTTCAGTCAGCCGCCGGGAACGAAGCTTGCATTGCCGGGGAGTGNTATNTTCCCGTCTGAATTTGTTCGGGANCTGGTCAGTGCAGCGCTTGCCGGGCGGTCCCTTGAAACCGCGCAGGTTTTTGAAGGTGCGGAGACAGACCGCTATTTTGAAGTCAGTTCGTTCATTGGTAAAGAGAGGCGAGGCGCCGGCGATGTGGCGACATTGACGGGCGANGGNAANGNGCTTGTCGGNAAAAGAGCCTGGCCGGTGCAGGTGAGCTATTTTAACGTNGATGATCAACAGGGCCTGCCGGACTACCAGGTCTCCTATCAGATGTTTGAGGATGGTGTATCGTCGGACATGCTGCTCGATTATGGCGATNTGGTCATCAAGGGGCGGTTGGTTGANCTTGATTATATTACGGTGAGCCCCTGCTGATATTTCCCGCCGACGCATCCTGTTGAATTGAGATCTTGCACGATGCGATGCGCAGAAACTATTTGAGACCTCTTCCTTTTTTGATGGCTTCATCCCCGAACTTTGCGCGCACACGGTCCATTGCGCGTTCCGCCTCTGCGCGGCGGGTTGCTTCGGNATCGAGCAGGTCGTCNGGGTCCGCAAGGTCGGCGGCCGTCAATGATGANATGCCGACCCCCATCAAACGGAAGGCCGTGCCGTCAATTTCAGGTGTGAGCANGGGCAAGGCGGTTCGGTAAATCACATCTGCAAGCANTGTCGGGTTGGGGAGAGACCGACTGCGTGTGCGGGATTTGAANTCTCCCGTTTTCANCTTCAAGGTTACGGTGTTGCCCGCGATGGAGGATTTTTTGGCGCGTCGCGCAACCCGCTCGCATAGTGGCCAGAGCTTGGCCTTGAGGGCCTCAAGGTCGCTGATGTCGTCGAAGAATGTTGTTTCGGCAGAGATGCTTTTGGTTTCCCCGCGTGATGATATGGTTCGGTCATCCATACAATGGGCAAGCNGCCACAGCCTGCGTCCCATCGTGCCATAGCGGGCCATCAACGTGTTTTCTTCATAGTCCCGCAAATGACGCACTTTCGTGATCCCGTCACGTTTGAGTTTAGCGTCGAATGCTTTGCCCACCCCCCAGATAATTGATACTGGCTTGTCGGCGAGGAAATCCATGGCCTCATTCTGTCCAATAATCGAAAAACCGCGTGGCTTGTTGATGTCTGATGCGATCTTTGCCAGAAACTTGTTGAAGCTGAGGCCGACGGACACGGTGATCCCGATTTCTTNCTCAATGCGGTGTGCCAGTTTGAGCATGGAAAAGGCGGGNGGCGCGTGATGCAGCCGCTCTGTGCCGCTGAGGTCAAGAAAGGCCTCGTCGATTGAGATTGGTTCCACCAGCGGTGTCAGATCCCGCATCAAGGTGCGAACTTCCTGGCCGACTTTGGCNTATTTCGCCATGTCTGGTTTGATGATGATGGCTTCGGGACAGGCTTTGAGCGCTTTGAACATGGGCATGGCGGAACCCACGCCGCGTGTGCGCGCAATGTAGCAGGCTGTGCTCACCACGCCTCGCTTGCCACCGCCAATAATGACCGGCTTGTCCTTCAATGTCGGGTTGTCGCGTTTTTCTACTGCGGCGTAGAAGGCATCACAGTCCATATGGGCAATGGAGAGTTGGTGCAGTTCNGGATGTCGCAAAATGCGCGGGCGATGACAGGAGGGGCAGCGGCTCGCGCCGANTGGTACGGCCGTGAGGCAGTCGCGGCAATATCCCGTATTGAGGTTTGTCTCTGTCANCTTTGCGGTTTTGCCGGTCCGGGCCGTCGTTTGACCTCGTGCCNTGGTTTACCTGCCTCCGATTTGCCGGTTTTCAGCTTCCGGCCATAACCATGCTGCCCCACGTACCCCACTTGAGTCACCATGCTTGTTCTGCACCAGTTTTGTTGCAACCGCGTCTGAGAAAATGTGGGGTCCCCACCGTCGGGGNATGGCCTGGTANAGTTGGGGAATTGCAGAGAGGCCNCCTCCCAGAACAATTGTTTCGGGGTCTACCACGTTGATCACGGTGGCAAGGGCGCGTGCCAGACGGTCCAGATACTGATCCAGGAGNGCCGCCGCTTTTGTATCGCCGTCCGCGGCGCGGGCTGCCAGCTCCGGNGCGCCGACTNACGGCATTTCGTTGCGGGCGGCTTCACGTTCCAGTGCAGGGCCGGACAGCCATGTCTCNATGCAGCCACTTTTGCCGCAGTAGCATTGGGGACCGGGCAGTTCGTTTGTTTTGGGCCAGGGGAGGGGNTTGTGACCCCACTCGCCGGCAATGGCGTTGGGGCCGTGNAGAAGGCCGCCATTGATGACCAGCCCACCGCCAACGCCGGTTCCAAGAATNACCCCGAAGACGCTGCGNGCCCCGCTGCCGGCCCCATCGGCAGCTTCGGAGAGGGCAAANCAGTCGGCATCATTGGCCAGGCGGACCGGCCTTTTCATCGCTGCTTCCAGATCTGNATCAAAGGCTTTGCCGATCAACCAGGTTGAGTTGGCATTCTTGATGAGCCCTGTNGCCGGTGAAATTGTGCCGGGGATGCCNATCCCCACTGGCAGATCTTCAGGCAGATGTTGGGGGGTATTCCGGCTGACTGCATCTACAAGCCCTGCGATTGCGCGGACGGTGGCATCGTAATCGCCACGCGGTGTTGCGACCCGTACCCGATTGGCGATGCTTCCGTCTGNTGCCATGGNAATCGCTTCGATTTTCGTTCCGCCGAGATCCACACCGATGCGCATGTTCCTACCTCAATAGCNTGCTGCGGCCAGTTCCTGTTCGATAAATTGTTGAGCGTCCGGCCAGTGGCTCGAGTGGAAATGGCTATGTTTTGAGGGTGGAAGGAGCTTTGCCAGCCGGCGATCTGCGATGAAGTGCAATCGTTTGCTGGGCTCGTGGGCTTCCGCCACTGACTTCAGATTGTGCGGGATATCGTCGAGGAAAAAGACAGGGGCTTTCACCCTATCTCCCAGATACTTGACGGCGCCACCCTTGAGGCCGGTGTTGGCGATGACGGGGTAGTCCATCCCCTGGCGCGCGAGACTTTGTGCTCGGGTGTCGCGCTGCTCGAACGGCACGTTTGTAAGCACGATGATTTGTGCCCGGGCTGACAGACTTTTCAGCGCATCGGCTGCATGTTCCACCGCTTCCAGCTTGTGGGTCTCGGCGATAAAGAAATCTGACAGCAGGTCTTTTGTATCTTCAACGGGGAAGGGGGTGTTGCTGTCTTTTTCCTTGATGTTTCCGGAAAGGGCGAAAGACTGAAGGTCTATCCATAGCCCGCGTCCATCCAGATAGCGCTCAAAACCTGCCATGAACTGGAGCAGGACTTCATCCGCATCGGAGATAATGAGGGGGCGTGACGGGTCCAGATCAAGCTGGCTGAGGGCAACTTCCACCTCCGGGTGCAGTTGTGTCGGGATTGTTCCCTTGTTGGTCATGTCCAGTGTACCTCTTCACCGCCTGGGAGCGCGCGGCGCGCCTGGCCGGGAAGTTCCGGCGCCATGTTGCAGGTTTCGCAGAAGGCCAACAGACTGGCCTCATCGCTCAGCAGAAAATCCAGAACGCCCCCAAGAACAATGGGGTCGCCTGCTGCGGCGCGCAGTTCGTCAACGCCGAGCCCGGTTTGGGCCAGAAAGGCCCCGATCCGGTCTTCGTCCGCCGCGATATGGGCCAGCGCCTGAAGCGCTATTGTCTCCGCATTTTCCTGGGATATGGGGGAATTCATTCAATTCGAAACCAATTATTCAGCACATCATTGTCTACTCAGCATATTGGCTCATCTTGGGCAAATCTTAAAGGTTTGGTTAAGGATATTAGGGTCTGATGGAGACAGAAAATTTCGTCGAATCTTCGGTCTCTGCCGTCAGTGCGCCCGGCGGCGCTGCTGTGTATCTGCAGAATTTCCACGGGGTGTTGGAGCAATGAAAGCGATGTCGAAAACGGTACTGATCGTTGAAGACAATGAGCTCAATATGAAGCTCTTCCATGATCTTCTTGATGCGCATGGATACCAGACCCTTCAAACGAAGGATGGTATCGAGGCACTGGAGATTGCGCGTAATAATCACCCTGATCTGATTTTGATGGATATCCAGCTACCGGAAGTGTCGGGGCTGGAGGTGACCAAGTGGATCAAGGAAGATGACAATCTGAGGTCCATTCCTGTTGTTGCCGTTACGGCTTTCGCCATGAAGGGCGACGAAGAGAAAATCCGCGAAGGCGGGTGCGAGGCCTATATTGCCAAACCTATTTCGGTGACGCAGTTCCTGGAAACTGTTCAACGCTTCCTTGGATAGTGAATGGTTTGGGTGGTTGGTTTCCGGTCTAGAGGTTCTTTGGAGTAGGTTGTGACTGCACGGGTTCTCATCGTTGATGACGTTCCGGCAAATCTAAAATTGCTGGAAGCAAAGTTGACGGCTGAATATTTCGATGTTCTGCAGGCGTCTGATGGATTGAAGGCGATTGAAGCTGCGCGTCAGGAGCAGCCCGATATTATTCTGCTTGATGTCATGATGCCTGGCATGGACGGATACGAAGTCTGTCAGCGCCTTAAGCAATCCCCCGAAACATCCCATATTCCCATCGTGATGGTAACGGCCCTCGATCAGCAGTCCGACCGGGTAAAGGGGCTGGAAAGTGGTGCTGACGATTTCCTGACAAAGCCTATCAACGATATTGCCCTTTTTGCGCGGGTTAAAAGCCTGGTGCGTCTGAAGACGCTGACCGATGAACTGCGTATGCGGGAAACGACAGGTCAGCGGATTGGCATGATTGCTGATGCGGATATCGCACCGGCGAAGGATCTGACCGGGCGCTGTCTGGTGTTTGATGATCGTGAGCGTCAACGCGCACGTATTTGCGAGATGCTGAGCGTGCAGCACGATGTTACCGTGGCGGACACGTCTGCTGAATTGATGGATGCGGCAACGCACGGTGATTTTGATCTGATCCTCGTGTCATTGTCATTGCAGCATGAGGATGGGCTTCGCATTTGTTCGCAACTCAAATCGGCTGAGGCAACGCGACAGACCCCCATTCTTGCCATGGTGGAAGAAGGGGATACGGAGCGATTGGTCCGTGCGCTTGATATGGGTGTGTGTGACTATCTGACCCGTCCGGTGGATCGGCTGGAGTTGCTTGCGCGTTGCGGCACGCAATTGCGTCGCAAACGGTATCAGGATCAGTTGAAAACCAATTTCAAGAGATCAATGGAGATGGCGGTCACAGACCCGCTGACAGGTCTCTATAACCGTCGATACATGACGACGCATCTGGCGTCATTGATGGAAGAGGGCGCGCATAGCGGGCGTCCATTGGCGCTGATGATCCTGGATATTGACCACTTCAAGGCGGTCAATGACACGCATGGTCATGCGGCCGGTGATGAGGTGCTCAAAGAATTTGCCCGGCGCGTTACCAATAATGTGCGCGGGATTGATCTGGCCTGCCGTCTGGGTGGTGAGGAATTTGTTGTTGTCATGCCGGATACGGATGCTGAAACAGCCCTGACCATCGCCGAAAGGTTGCGCAACAGGATCGCGGAGCGGGCTTTTCCTGTTGATGAAGAGACGCGATTGTCGGTGACGGTGAGTATTGGTCTGGCTGGTGCCATCTGGCCGGATGATACCAATGATGCGCTGATGGAACGGGCCGATCAGGCGCTTTATAAAGCCAAAAGAGATGGTCGAAACCGGGTTATTGCCGAGGCCGCCTAGATCTTTAGGTCTTCATTTAACCGGTTTCATTCCCTTGTTTTCTTCTACTAAAACCTTGAATTTGGCTGAAATCCTTGACCTTTAAGGTTAATTATTCATTATATTTCAGTTGGTTCTGCTCTTCTTCTATACCATATGTTCATGAAGCGTGGTTCGTGTGCTATGTTTCACAATAGTATGTTGGTTGGGGACACTGACTTCTGGCAGACTGGCCGGGGCGGGTACGTCTTTTACCTTGAATAATTGATCTCGCGTGTACTCAGGTCCGCCGCATCTCCTGAGTCCGCGGGAAAGGCCGATCAGGGCGTGGTAGGAGTGGCCTCCTCTGTTACGTCACGTGTCTGGTCGGCCACCCTTTCTTTTCATTTGATCAGCGTATGAAGTTCCGTCAGGTCGTTCAGCACCAGATGGCAGAGTTCACGAACATCAGCACTGGGTTGCTTGATGGAGGGAACCATGATGGGGAAAGCGCCGGCCGAATGTGCAGACCTCACGCCGGCTTCGGTGTCTTCGATCGCCAGGCACCTGGCCGGGACGACGCCCAATCGTTCAGCTGCTTGAAGAAACGGGTCCGGTGCGGGTTTTCCGGCGGTAACATCATCCCATGTCACGATGTGTTCAAAAAAGCCGATGAGCCCGGCCGTGGTGAGGTACGTGTGCGCACTCGTTCTCGTTGCGGAGGTTGCGACGGCAAGTCGTGTACCACGGTCTTTGAGTGCGCTTACAAGCGCTTGAGCGCCAGGCATGAGCGGGACTTCCGCGGCCAATCTGTCAGCAAGGCGCGGGCGCCATTCGTTGACATGAGCATCCACATTAAACGAGGGACCGAAATGTTTCGCCATCAGGGTGAGACAGTCTTCGGTCGGGCGGCCCAGAAACTGGTGCCAGAGTGCGTCGGTGAGTTCGTATCCCTGAAGGGCGGCTGCACGCACCCATTCCTCCATGTAGAGGGCTTCTGTATTGATCAGCGTGCCATCCATGTCGAACAGGACAGCGTCAAACGGGGGCAGTGACATGCTCTTTTTCCTATGCTTCAAAAGAAAAGGCAGACCCAAAAGAAAAGGCAGGCCTAAGGCCTGCCTTTATCACATGGAATGCAGAGATCATTATTTGATCTTTGTTTCCTTGAACTCAACGTGCTTGCGGGCAACCGGGTCGTACTTTTTGACGACCATTTTTTCGGTCATCGTCCGTGCGTTCTTTTTCGTGACGTAGAAAAAGCCGGTCCCGGCGGTGCTTTCCAGCTTGATTTTGATCGTGGTCGGCTTCGCCATCGCCATTTCCTCAATAAATACAGGATGTTGAGCGGTTCGCTCTAGAATCCATTCAAATGTTGCCGCGAGACTACCCATGGATGCAGATAAGTCAAGTGTATGGGCCTAAATGCTGCTTTTTAGGTGCTGTTGTTAACGCTATCAAGGTGCCGGGCCGTCCTTCCGGTCAGAGCCGGAGCGGGGCTGGGTTTCCGACCAGCGCCAGCCGACCAGCAGCAGATACGAACCGCAGATGACGGCCATTGCGATTGCAAGCCCGTGCGGGTCCCAAATGTCCATGGCTGCGCCGGCGACAGGCGGGCCGACCAGTGCCCCGATGGAGTACATGAAAACGAAGGCTGAGTTTGCGGTGGCAAGGTCTGCGCCCTTGAAGCGTGAGCCAAGGAGGGCGAGCCCGACTGTGTACATGCCCACAACGACACCGCCGAACACAAAGAGGACTGACACAAACAGCCAGACATATTGCGAAATGACGGGGAGGAGGGCTGTCCCGATGAAACCCACGCCGGCGCAAACAAACAGAATGGTTCGTTTGTCGAAGCGGTCTGCGGCAAGGCCCAGGGGTATCTGGAAAATTACGTTTCCCGCCGCAAAGATTGTCAGAACAAGGGTCGCGATACTTTCCGACAGGCCAACGCGCAGGCTGTAAACGGGTAGCAGGTTGAAGATATTGGTCTCTGTGGCCCCATAAATGAGGCCCGCAAAAGTGGCGGCAGGCGCGACGATGAGGAAGGCGAGGAGGCCTCGGCTGGCCTTTTCTTCCACCCGTGGTGCGAGGTGTCTGGCGAGTGTCACCGGAATAGCAGCGCTTAACGTGAGGCCAGAGACGATAAGGAAGGGTGTCAGCCCTTCGCTGCCGACGGCGAGCAGGATAAGCGGGCCGGTGGCAAAGCCTAATGACAGGACCGTGCCGTAGAGGCCCAGAATAAAGCCCCGGTTCTTGTCGCCTGCCATCTGGTTAACCCAGAATTCCGATGTAATGAAAAGCCCGGCCAGAGCGAGGCCGTTGACAAAGCGGATCGGAAACCAGGCCCAGACATTGGGAAATACGAAATAGAGCGGCATGCAGGCGGCAGACAGGGCCAGGCACCCGAGAAGGAATGTGCCGGTTGGAATGCGGCGGAGCAAAGTCGCGATGAAGGGCGTCAGTAGGAGTGAGGCGACTGACGGCATGGCGGTGTTGAGGCCGATAAGGGTGCTGGAAACGCCTTCCCGGTCAAGCATGATGGCCAGGAGCGGGAGGGTCAGACCGAGGCCAATCCCGACGGAAGATATGCACGCAATGGCTGCGATCAGGCTCATTTTCTGATCGCGTGTCATTTGTGGTGTTTCTTTATCGGGTACAGCCATGAGCCTCGCCTTTTAGCGAGGCTTGGGTTCGAGCACTCGCGGTTTGTTGTTCAGGTAACAATAGAGTGGCGGAGAGACACGGGGATAACCTTTTTCCGCATTTTTCAGTTCCGTCAGAATGAACTCCGTAACGTCAATAATGGGGAGTTTCAAGGCTTCTGACAGCGGGTACCAGTCCAGGTCTGTCAGTTCTCCGCTTCCTTTCAGCGTGCCTGTGAGGGCTGATTTCGGGGCTTGGAAAAAGCGTGCGTGAAACCGGATGGGGCTTTGCCTTGGTGTGATGGCGCGGGCCATGAAAGAAATGTGATGCAGGGCGGGGGCGAGGCCCAGATCTCTGAATTCGTTCCAGGTATCACCGGTGGTTGGCCCCACATCGCCTTGCTCGGCAAGCAGGTAGCCTGTTTCTTCATAGGTTTCGCGAACGGCTGCCATGGCCAGAGCTTTTGTCTTGGCATTTCCGGCACCCGTCAAGGAAAGGCTTTGGTCGGCGTTTAGCGGTGTCGCTGCCTCCGCCACATGGTCATGCGGATCAAGCTTGCCGCCGGGNAAGACAAANGCGTCGGGAATAAACTTCATCTTCGCGTGACGTTTGCCCATCAGAANGCGTGGTTCTGNGCTCTCATTGTCGANGAGGACGAGAGAGGCCGCGTCGCGCGGNCGGACAGGTTNCATCTTGTCTGTTGTCGGCAGTTGCGCGTTCATAGCGTATCGCGGATCGGCGCCGCGCCCTTGAAATGAACAAAGGGTATGGCACGCGCGTCCTGTGCNGCCTTTGGCAGGGTGAGGCGCTCTTCGATTTCTCCGAGGATCATGCGGGTGATGTTGGGCAGGTCCAGATCNNGTGCATCGGGAATTTCGAGCCAATGCAGTTCCAGCAACTCGCCGGATGCGCGATCCGTGTCGTGGAGGTCTCCTTGAATATGGCCCGCGTCCATCAGAAAGAAGCGCGTGTCGAAACGGCGTGTCCGGTAGGGCGGTGTNATTGCCCGTGCGACGAACTCCATGTGCGAAAGGTCGGGCGCTACGTGCTCATTNTAGTAGGCCTGCCACTCCTTGTTTTTGGTCTGAAATGGCTCNCTGACCTTTTTGCCAATGACGAGGCCCGTTTCTTCAAATGTTTCGCGAATAGCGGCAAGGGCAAGGCCGCGGGCCTTGTTGGCGCTTGGTGTGCCACGCATACGGTCCAAAAGACGACGTTCTACAGGNTCTCGGAGGCCNGCATGGACCTTCACGCGGGAATCTGCCGGATCCAGGCGACCACCGGGAAAGACAAATTTGTTTGGCATGAACTTATGCGTTGCGGCGCGCTTTCCCATCAGGATTTTGGGCCGGTTGTCATCATGCCNGACGATAATCAGCGTGGCGGCTTCTTTGGGGCGAACTGCGGGGGTTTTGTCTCCCCTGTATTCCTGGCCGCGGGCTTCTTTTGGGTCAAAGGCGCTTTGATCAATTTTTTTGNTATCGGCCATTTTCTCTCCCGTACTCAAGCGAAAGGCGCGGCTTGGGGCCACGCCTCGGGCCTGAATTTGCCCGTTGCGGGGGAAGATGTCCAGTAAGGGCTTTTCATGGGCTTTTGATGGTGGGGGGCATTTGCTGAATTCTATTGACTAAATGCGTTCTATAAATATTCTCANATNTGAGAATATTTNTCNTATATGNGAATNNAAATGATAGAGACACTCGATGGACGATTGGCTTTGCGGCTGAAACGCCTTCGGCATGAACATCACTTATCACTCGACCAACTCGCAGAGACCAGCGGTGTAAGCCGGGCAACATTATCCCGACTGGAGAACGCAAGCGTCAGTCCAACGACTGAGGTTCTGGGAAAGCTTTGTTCGNCATACGGTTTAACGCTCTCCCGTCTTTTGGCAATGGTGGAGAACCGGTTTGANGCTCTTATTCGTCGCGACGCGCAGGTGGTTTGGGAAGATAAAGAAACCGGGTTCACCAGGCGCGTNNTGTCTCCACCGACACAGTCTCTGCTGGGGGAGGTGGTTCAATGCAACCTCGCCGCGGCCGCGCAGATTACATACGAGAAGCCATCTATAGAAGGGCTGGAACACCATGTGNTCTTGTTGAGCGGTGGTCTTTGGCTAACGGTCGATGGTGATACGCACGAGCTTCGCCCAGGTGATTGTCTTCGTTATCACCTGAATGGCGCGACGGAGTTCAGAGCCGACGCCACCAGTGGTGCGCAATATATGCTGGTTCTCATTGATGGGAGGCGGTGACCATGGCTCCGTTTGAACTTTGTGAACTGATGCCCAGTGANCTTGAGCGGTATGAAAACGATTTGGCGNTCGTCCTTCAGGCGTGTGTTGCGAATGGCGCGAGTGTTGGGTTTGTGCTGCCATTTTCGATCGAGGAAGCTGCTGCTTACTGGCGGACGTCCGTCTTTCCCTCTGTCAGACAGGGAGGGCGATTGCTCTATGCGGCAAAAGTGCAAGGCAGGGTGGTTGCCACTGTTCANCTGGTGATTGATTTGTTGCCCAATCAACGGCATCGAACGGAAGTTTCAAAGCTGCTTGTGCACCCCGCCTGTCGGCGGGGCGGTATTGCACGGGCCCTAATGATGATCGTGGAAGAAAAGGCGCGGCGTATCGGNCGCTCGTTGCTTACGCTTGATACACGCACAGGCGATCACGCCGAGCTGCTTTACCGCAGNCTGGGGTTTCAAACNGCTGGCATTTTACCGGGTTTTGCGCTTTCAGCGGATCAAGACCGCTTTGATGCAACGACCTATATGTACAAGCAATTGCCCGTCGAGGCCTAGATCTGGATCAGTCGTGATGACCACCGAAGCCGTGCATTTTCAGTGCCCATTGCAGACCGACAGTACCACCCTTGGTCATCGGGAGTGAAATGAGCGAGAGACCGATTGTCATCGGCACCCAGAGAACGGCATGGATCCATATTTCCGGTTGGTAAGCGATTTCCACCCAGGTGAGCAGCGGGATAACGATGTGTCCCACGATGAAGATCGTGAAATAGGGAGGCGCGTCGTCTGCGCGGTGATGATGGAGTTCCTCACCGCAATGGTTGCAATTGTCAGCGACTTTCAGAAACTTGCGGAAGAGTTTCCCTTCACCGCATGCCGGACATTTGAAGAGCAGGCCACGTTTGATGGATTGCCANGTTGGGCGTGTGTTGCGGACAAAGCCTGTGCCTGTTTCAACCGTTGCGCTTACCGGTGTGCTTGTCATGGGTATTCCTCCGACCGACCTTTTGATGGTGAACTATCGGCGATTGGGTGGCGCTTGCCTATGTGGCGCGTTGCCGCGTCATTTTTTGGTGCGACCGCGAGACTTTCTGCTGCCTGAGCGCTTGAAGGGCGGGCGTCCGGGTGCGCGCGCGCCGCGCGGACGTTTGCCTTTTTGTTCGGTGCCGCCCTCCACCATTTCAAACCGGAGGCCGCCGGTGACCGGGACGGCTTCTTCCAGTTTGACACGGACAGGATCTCCGATGCGAAAGCGAGTGCCGGTGCGGGCACCGATTAATGCGTGGGCCGCTTCGTCGTGATGGAAAAAATCATAACCAAGACTTGATATCGGGACGAGGCCATCTGCNCCTGTCTCTGTCAGGCGGATGAACAGGCCAAAGCGTGTTACGCCAGAAATGCGGCCTGTAAATTCTGCTCCGATACGCTTTTCCAGATAGGAGGCGATGTACCTGTCATTGCTGTCGCGCTCTGCAAGCATGGCTCGGCGTTCGGTTTGCGAAATATGTTCTGCCGTTTGGCTCAGTGATTTCACGTCTGTGTCACTCAGACCATCATCGCCCAGCTTCAATGCGCCGACCAGCGCGCGATGGACAATAAGGTCCGCATAGCGGCGAATGGGTGATGTGAAATGCGCATAGCGGCGCANATTCAAACCAAAATGGCCGAGATTGTCCGGNGAATATATAGCTTGTGCCTGCGAGCGCAGAACCACATCGCTCACCATGCGTGAGTATTCGCTGTCTTTGACCCGTTCCAAAATCTGGTTGAAATGCTGCGGCTTCATGACCGCGCCTTTGGCCAGTTTGATGTCGATTGTTTCCAGAAACTCGGACAGCGCCATCAACTTTTCGCGGCTCGGTGCATCGTGCACCCGATAGACGAGAGGGGAGCGTTTCTCCTCCAGGGTTTCTGCTGCGCAGACATTTGCCTGGATCATGCANTCTTCGATCAGGCGCATGGACTCAAACTTGTCTGCGATCTTGATGTCTTCAATACGCCCGATCTCGCGGTTGATGATGATCTTGTGTTCCGGCAGGTCGAGCGCCAGCGGTCCCCGCTTGTCGCGGGCTTTCGCCATGGCCTGGTAGGCGTCCCAGAGCGGCCTGAGTACATCCTTTTGCAGATGTTCAAAACGCGGGTCCGGGTTGCCGTCAAAAGCGGCTTGTGCTTCTGCGTAGGAGAGCTTCGCGGTGGAGCGCATGAGACCGCGAATGAAACGATGGTTGAGTTTGCGGCCGTTCTTGTCAAACACCATGCGTACGGCGAGGCAGGCACGGTCTTCTTTTTCGCGAAGAGAGCAGAGATCGTTGGATATTCGTTCCGGCAGCATAGGTACGACCCGGTCCGGAAAATAGACGGAATTTCCGCGCTTCAGTGCTTCCNTGTCGAGCTCCTCTCCGGGGCGGATGTAGTGGGCAACATCGGCNATGGCGACATAGACGACCCAGCCATCCTTGTTTTTTGGATCATCGTCGGCGTGTGCGGCCACGGCGTCGTCATGATCNCGTGCATCTGGCGGGTCGATGGTGATGAAGGANATCTTCCGAATNTCTTCCCGGTTTTTGTCGAGCTTTGGTGGCTTGGCCTTCTGTGCTGCCGCGANCACCCGTTCNGGAAACCGGTCCGGGATTCCGTGGGCGTGGATGGCAATCAGGCTGATGGAGCTTTGTTCGTCACCCTTGCCGTAACTGTCCCGAACCTTCGCGCGCCGGGGAGAGTAGCGTGGGCCNGCCATGGTCTCGGCAAGTACCAGATCACCATCTTCCGCNTCGCCGATATGAGGACGGGTGACTTCGTATTCGTTACGCGATTTTTTATCGACAGGCACTATGCGACCGCCGGTCGGTGTTAACCGGAAGATACCGAGTACGGTCTCTGCGCCTTTGCCNATCCGTCGGATGGTCCGGGCTTCATAGGNGTAGTCGCTTGGGCCTTCGTCGCCTGTTTTGCTGATCCGTGCGAGGATGCGATCTCCGACACCTGCAGGCGCGCCGCGCTCTCGCTCTCCCGCACTGCCTGGTACGATAATAATCGTCGGTGGTTCGCTGTCTTCGTCCCAGTTCATGGGTACGCCCAGCAGTTCGCCATCCGCNTCGCGGCGAANAATGTCNACAACAGTTACAGGTGCAAGNTCACCGGGTTTAGTCAGCTTCTTGCGTTCTGTTGTTTTCAANAGGCCTTCATCACCGAGTTCTTTCAGGATCTTTTTCAGGCCGATACGCTGAGATCCCGAGATGCCGAACGCTTTGGCGATTTCGCGCTTNCCGACCTTTTCCGGTGCGTTTGCCACGAAGGCAAGGATCTGCTCTCGGGTGGGAAGNGCGGCCTCCACACTTTTCTTCAGCCGCCGGGCGCGTTTCTTTTTTGCGTCCGGCGCGGTTTTCGCTTGTGGCTTTTTAGGTGTGCTCACCAGTATCAGTCATCCGAACCAGGGGTTTCGTTGTTTGTCTCGTCTGTCTTTGCCTTTTTGGGCGCAGTTTTCTTTTTCGNCGCCGCTTTCTTCTTGGTCGCGGCTTTTTTTGTAGCNGCCTTTTTGGTTGTCGTTTTTTTCTTGGCTGCTTTCTTTTTGGCCGGCGCCTTTTTCTTCGCCGCAGNTTTCTTCTTTGTTGCCGCTTTTTTCTTTGATGGCCCTTTGGCTGCACGTTCGGCGATGAGTTGTACAGCTTCTTCCATTGTCACGTCTTCGGGTTTGCTCCCGCGTGGAAGTGTTGCATTGATCTTGTCATGCTTCACATAAGGACCAAAGCGACCGTTCATGACGTTGACGGGGCCTCCGAGTTCCGGGTGCTCACCGAGTTCCTTAAGGGGTTTGGCAACCTGACGGCGGCCCGGATTGGCCTTTTTCTCAGCGATTGCTGCGACAGCGCGATTGATACCGACTGTGAACACTTCGTCCGGGCTGTCGAGGTTGGCATAGACTCCATTGTGCAGCACGAACGGGCCGAACCGACCGAGGCCGGCGGTGATCATGGCACCGTCTTCAGGGTGTTCGCCGACTTCCCGCGGCAGAGAGAGAAGCTGTAGTGCTTTTTCAAGGTCAACTTCATCAAGCGCCCAGGTTTTTGGAATACCTGCACGTTTAGGCTTTTCGNCTTCTTCCACGGCATCCATATGGATGTAAGGACCGAAGCGCCCGTTCTTGAGTTCGACATCAAGTCCGGTTTCGGGATGCTGACCCAATACGCGGTCTCCGCTTGGGGCATCTCCGTCCATGCCTTTGGTCAGTTGCCTTGTGAATTTGCATTCAGGGTAATTGGAGCAACCGACGAAGGCACCGAAGCGTCCGACCTTGAGCGAAAGCTCCCCGCCATCACATGATGGACAGGAGCGACGCGGGGTNCCATCTTCGCGTTCCGGGAAGACGTGNGGTTCCAGCACTTCGTTCAGGCGGTCCAGCACCTGCGAAATGCGGAGATCTGCGGTGCCTTCCACATGGGCGGTGAAGCCGTCCCAGAATTCACGCAGCACATCTTTCCAGTGCAGTTCACCNGCAGATACCTTGTCGAGNTTCTCTTCAAGATCNGCGGTAAAGCCGTACTCCACATATTGTGTGAAGAAGCTTTCCAGGAAGGCTGTAACCAGGCGTCCTTTNTCATCGGGGATGAACCGGTTCTTGTCCATGGTGACATAGCCGCGATCNCGCAGAACAGCGAGGACGCTCGCATAGGTGGAGGGACGACCGATGCCCAGNTCTTCCATCCGCTTCACGAGCGAGGCTTCAGAGAAACGNGGTGGTGGCTCGGTGAAGTGCTGGTCTGCGCGTGCTTCTGTTACGCCCAGACGATCTCCAGCGGNCACTTTNGGCAGACGTCCNCCTTCGTCTTCGTCNGATGGATCATCCTGACCTTCCTGATAGAGTTTCAGGAAGCCGTCAAACAGGACGACGGAACCTGTGGCTCGCAGGCCAAGTGTCTTGTCGTCGGACAGCATTTCTATGGTTGTTCTCTCCAGACGAACACTTTCCATTTGACTGGCTGTCGTACGGTTCCAGACAAGCTCATAGAGACGTGCTTCGTCCTGGTTCAACAGAGCGACAACGTGCTTGGGCAACCGGGCGAGATCGGTGGGGCGAATGGCTTCGTGNGCTTCTTGTGCGTTCTTGGCCTTGGTGTTGTATTCGCGCGCTTTCTCAGGGAGATAGGCTTCGCCAAATTCGTTGGTAATGACGGTCCGGCACTGTGCGATGGCTTCTTCAGCAATTTGCACACCGTCCGTCCGCATATAGGTGATGAGACCGGTGGTTTCACCGTCAATGTCGATGCCTTCGTANANNCGCTGGGCNACCTGCATGGTGCGGCTNGCNGAGAAACCGAGTTTGCGCGAGGCTTCCTGCTGAAGCGTCGATGTGGTGAAAGGGGCAGGCGGGTTGCGCCTTGCCGGTTTGCTTTCCACCGTGTGGACGGAGAAAGGCTCAACCTCGACACGGGCGCGAACGGCCTCCGCCGANTTTTCCGTGTTGAGATCAAACTTTTCGAGNTTCGTTCCCTTGTGGCTGACCAGACGGGCGGTGAACTTGTCGTTCTTGCCGGTCTTCATGTCTGCTTCGACGGTCCAGTATTCGCGTGCCTTGAAGGCTTCGATCTCGAGTTCGCGTTCGCAGATCAGGCGCAATGCGACCGATTGCACCCGGCCGGCAGAGCGACTGCCCGGGAGTTTGCGCCACAGAACGGGNGAGAGTGTGAAACCGACGAGATAGTCGAGAGCACGGCGCGCCAGATAGGCATCGATAAGCTGATGGTCCAGCTCGCGCGGGTTTTCCATCGCGGCGAGAACAGAACGCTTGGTAATGGCGTTGAAGACCACGCGTTCAACNGGTTTNTCGCCGAGCGCCTTCTTTTTCTTCAATACTTCCAGCACGTGCCAGGAGATGGCCTCACCTTCGCGATCAGGGTCAGTGGCGAGGATCAGTTTGTCGGCACCTTTTACGGCGCTGGCAATGTCGTTCAGGCGTTTTTGAGACTTTGCGTCGGCGTCCCAGGCCATGGCGAAGTCTTCATCCGGCAAAACCGATCCATCTTTCGACGGGAGATCGCGCACATGGCCGTATGAAGCCAGTACGGTATAATCCTTGCCGAGATATTTGTTGATCGTCTTTGCTTTGGAAGGTGATTCAACAATTACGACGTCCATTGATGACCTGAGCATTTATATGGTGAAGACACTCGAAAACGGCTGAATTTGGGCCATTTTTGAGGATCAGTCGCGTGCTTTGCAAGTGACTGAACCGGCTGGAACATGGTGAAAAGGTGAGCGCCTGTCAAATGGCCATGAAAAANAGCCCGAAATTTCTGTGAATTATGNCGTGGGCGAAGAGGGCGGGCTTCAGNCAGACTTTCAGAAACACACGTAAAACGTGTGTTGTATTTTANTATCAACCTTTAGTAGTATTNCGGCGTGAGGCTAAGTGAACTCACGATTCAATTATGGACTTCATTGAGGGCAATGCCAATGGCCGTAGCGGAAAATCATCATGGTTCCAAGAGAACGATCCGAAACCGGGCCAATGCGGATGAGTTTGCGGCTTATGCATTCGACATGCTGCAATCGCTGCGTGAGGCAGGTCGGGGGGAGAAGTACACGTTTCTCTCCTACCTGATGGGGCTTGCTGCCGAAGAAGCTATCCGGCTGGCGGAGGGGCAGCCAAGCGCGGCGGCATCTGTTCGACCCAAGCGACGACACCCCGCAAAATCANCAGGTTAGGTTCAGGTCCTGTGGGCCTCCGAAAGCAATGTCTCCTCTATCATGGCCACTTTCTGGCCGGGCTCGCGGATGATCCGTCCGGCGAGTTCGAGATTTGAGAGATGTGCCTTGACCAATTGTGCCGACAGNCCCGAGAGGCGGATCAACTCATCTTCCGCCAAAGGTGTCGGACCCAGTAGATCTATGAGGGTCTGTAAGTCGCGGTCACGCAGTTCGGTCGGCTTTCTGGGGGCGTCTGAGAACATAGNATCCATACTTTCGTTGAACTGAGGTGNTGGCATCTGGTCAAGCCAGTTGGTGACATCTTCTGCCGTCTCGANNAGCACCGCNCCCTGTTTGAGCAGGGCGTTTGACCCCTTGGCGCGCGGATCGAGAGGGGAACCCGGCACGGCCATAAGTTCCCTGTTTTGTTCCAGCGCATATCTTGCNGTGATGAGAGAGCCGGACCGGAGTGCAGCCTCTACCACAATTGTCGCCCGCGAGAGGCCCGAGATGAGGCGGTTGCGGCGNGGGAAGTGGCGCCCCTGTGGTTGGGTGCCCAGGGGCATCTCACTTACGATGAGGCCCTGCTCGATGATGGCCTCATGGAGTTTCCGGTTTTCCTCCGGATAGACAATGTCAATTCCCCCGGCAACGACGGCAATCGTACCGGTTTTCAGGCTTGCCTTGTGGATTGTCGCATCCACACCCCTGGCGAGGCCCGAGACGGTGACGTAGTCGTTTTCACCCAACGCACGGGCCAGATCACCTGCCATGCGCAAGCCAGCGCCTGAGGCGTTTCTGGAGCCAACAAGAGCGATACATTCCTTTGTCGCCAGATGGAGGGCGCCTTTGACCAGAATAAGAGGCGGTGGCGGATCGGCCTGAAGGAGTAGAGCCGGGTAATCCGCTTCACCCACTGTGATGATCCGCACGCCGTGCTTTGCTGCCTCTTTCAGCTCTTTCTCAATCTGGGCGGGGCTTGCTGTTTTGATTGTGCGTTTGCCGCCTGCCTGACGAACCCGTTCGGGCAGAGCGGCCAGTGCCAGGCTTGCGCTGCCGAACTCGGCAATCAGATCGCGAAAGGTGACGGGGCCGACATTGTCGCTTCGCGCCAGGCGAATACGATCAAACCGTTCCTGTTGTGAAAGTGATCCTTCCAATCCCGTCTCCCATGCGCTTTGCAGACAGCAGGCGCTGATGGTGACGGTAAGGTCTGATCAGTCCTTCTGGCCGATGCGCGGTTCTTTGCCGGCGAGCAATCGCTGAATATTCGCGCGATGCGCGAAAAAGACGAGAGCCACAAGCACTATGCTCAGTTCAACCAGTTGCCACTGATCGATCCATATAAAGTAAACTGGAGATAGCAGCGAGGCAACCAGCGCAGCGAGCGACGAGATACGGAAAAGAAGGGCAGTGGCAAGCCAGGTCGCGCAAAAGAGGAGACCGACAGGCCATGCGAGAGCCAGAAGCACGCCAATATAGGTTGAAATGCCTTTGCCTCCCTTGAATTTGAGCCAGACGGGGAAAAGGTGGCCAACCAGCGCACCAAAGGCCGCGATGACCATAAGGTCGGGTCCGAACTGACGTGCGAGGAGAACGGCGAGGGCTCCTTTACCCATATCGCCCAGGAATGTACCCCCGGCGACCCAACGATTGCCGGTTCGAAGCGCATTGGTTGCACCGATATTGCCTGAACCGATATCGCGAATATCACCGAGACCTGCCGCTTTGGTGAAGATCAGACCAAAAGGGATTGACCCCAGAAAATAGCTGACGACAAGAGCGAGCGCATAATAGGGAGCGGCCTCCCCCCAACTGATCGGATCCGGCATGGCTCAGTTTTCCCCCAGAACGTGAACTGTTTTGCCGCCCACAATAGTCCGAATGGCGCGGCCTTGCAGGCGCCGTTCATCATAGGGCGTGTTTTTGGTCTTGGACTTCAGATCATCCGGATTGAGTATCCAGGGCACATTGATATCCGACAACACGAAATCCGCCGGGGCGCCTTTCTGAAGACGGCCAGACGGGAGGCCGAGTAATTTTGCAGGTCTCGTTGTCAGGGCGTCAATCGCACGCTCCAGCGTGATTGAGCCGGCATGAACGAGCGAGAGTGTGGCTGGCCAGAGTGTTTCAAGCCCGACAGCGCCAAAGGCTGCCTGTGCGAAGGGCAGGCGTTTTGTTTCAGGGTCTTGCGGATGGTGACTGGAGACAATCACGTCGATCGTGCCGTCCGCGACACCTTCCACCAGCGCCACGCGATCATCCTCACCCCGGAGCGGTGGCAGGAGTTTCATAAACGTCCGATAGCTTGCGACATCGTTCTCGTTCAACGTGAGATGCGTGGCGGAGACGCCGCAGGTGACGGGCAGACCGGCTGCTTTGGCGCGCCTGATGACGTCAACCGATGCTTTGCAGCTTACTTGTGCGACGTGGTAACGCGCGCCGGTAAGTTCCACCAGGCGCAGGTCGCGTTCGATCATGATGGTTTCGGCGAGGGCCGGGCGCCCTGCGAGCCCCAGACGGCTTGCGAGCTCGCTCTCGTTCATCACACCGCCCGCCGCCAGCGTGCGGTCCTCGGCATGTTGTACGATGAGCGCATCAAAAAAAGTGGCGTAGCTGAGCGCGCGGCGCATGACGAGTGAATTGGCGAGAGGTTTGTCGCCATCGGTGAAGGCGACCGCACCGGCATCTTTCAGCAGCCCTATTTCGGTCATCTGCTCGCCCTGGCACGCTTTCGTGATGGCGGCCATGGGGTGTACGTTCACAATCGCGGTGTCGCGTGCGCGGCGACTGATGAAATCAACCAGGGCCACATCATCGATAACCGGTTCCGTGTTCGGCATCACGATGAAAGTTGTCACACCGCCTGCTGCCGCGGACAAGCTCGCACTTCCCAATGTTTCGCGATATTCGGTGCCCGGCTCACCGGTGAAGACACGCATGTCAATCAGGCCGGGTGTGAGCAACTTGCCGTGGCAGGGAACGGTTTCAGTATCTGATGCTGCGCCCTGGGTAACAAGGTCCGGTCCGATATCTACAATCAGACCGTCCTCCACCAGAATGTCGCCTGTGAGGTCGAGGTTTGAAGCTGGGTCGCAAAGACGCGCGTTCACGAAGACTGTGCGGTTCATTGGACAGCCTCGTTCGGTAAGTTGCGTGACAGGGCATCGAGAGCGGCCATGCGCACGGCGACCCCCATTTCCACCTGTTCGCGAATGACGGAACGGTTGATGTCGTCGGCGACGGCGCTGTCGATTTCGACGCCTCTATTCATGGGACCGGGGTGCATGATGAGGGCGTCCGGTTTGGCATAGGCGAGCTTTTCGTAGTCGAGGCCGAAATACTGAAAGTACTCGCGTACAGACGGGACGAAAGATCCGTGCATGCGTTCCAGTTGCAGGCGGAGCATCATAACGATGTCGGCATCTTTCAAACCTTCGCGCATGTCATTGTAAACTTCGACACCCATGCGTTCGATACCCACAGGCAGCAGTGTCTTTGGGGCGATCACGCGGACACGGGCACCCATTGTGTTGAGGAGCAGGATGTTTGAGCGGGCAACACGACTATGAAGTATATCGCCACAGATGGCGACGATCAGACCTTCGAGACGGCCTTTGCGCCGACGAATGGTAAGGGCATCAAGCAAGGCCTGTGTCGGGTGCTCATGGCTGCCGTCCCCCGCATTGAGGACCGAACAGCCAACCTTCTGAGAGAGGAGTTCCACCGCGCCACTGTCTCCGTGTCGCACCACAATCAGATCCGGGTGCATGGCGTTCAGCGTGGTTGCCGTATCGATCAGCGTCTCTCCCTTTTTGATGGAGGAAGAGGAGACCGACATGTTCATAACATCGGCCGACAGGCGCTTGCCCGCGAGCTCAAACGAGCTTTGCGTGCGCGTGGAGGCTTCAAAAAAGAGATTGATCTGGGTGCGACCGCGCAGTACGGCGCGTTTCTTGTCCACTTGGCGGTTCAAACCGACATAAAAGTCTGAAAGGTCCAAAATCGACCCGATTTCAGCAGAAGTCAGGCCTTCGATCCCCAGCAGGTGCCGGTGGGGATAGTTCACGGGGATTGTGTGTTCAACATCGGACATTAAAGCGGCATTCTATAGAAGGAGCCCCTGCTGTTGGCAAGGGATTTGGTATCTTTAAGGGGGCGGAAAAGGACCTGGATCAAAGTAGCGTAAACGAGTTCCTCTAAACTGGTGAGAATCGGGCGTTTTTGGAGTTGAGAACGGATGAACAGAGATGTGAGCTTTGACACTCATGAAGTGATCAATCAACCCCCGGCCTTTGAGGATGTGAACCTTTTTCAAAGTGATCTGGCCTTGATGGCGGCGGTTGGTGCGCACGGTGGTGGTGAGGCTATGAATCAGCTTTCTGCTTTCGGTGAAAAGATAGGGCGGGCGGAGGTGATTGATCTGGGACGGCAGGCGAATGCCTATCTGCCGGTCCTGAAGAGTTTTGATCGCTTTGGCCACCGGGCCGATCAGGTGGAGTTCCACCCCGCTTATCATCAACTTATGGCCCTGTCGGTTGAACAGGGCATTCAAGGGAGTCCGTGGGATCATCTTGGCAATACTGGTGAAGCGGCCCCCGGACGCAATGTTACCCGGCTTGCCGCAATCTACATGATGGTGCAGGTGGAAGCAGGGCATATGTGCCCGATCACGATGACCAATGCGGCTGTGCCGGCGTTGCAGTTCCAGCCTGACCTGGCTGCGACATGGGGGCCGCGTGTTGCGTCGCGCACCTATGATCCATCGTTTCAGCCTGCGCATTTGAAGGCGGGTGTCACGATTGGCATGGGGATGACAGAGAAACAAGGTGGTACCGACGTGCGCGCCAATATGAGTGTGGCGGAACCTGTGGGCGGTGGGGGCGCAGGCGGTGAATATGTCGTCACGGGGCACAAATGGTTTTTCTCCGCCCCGATGTGCGATGCGTTTCTGGTGCTCGCCCAAGCACCGGGCGGTCTTTCCTGTTTTCTGATGCCGCGCTTTTTGCCGGACGGGACTGTTAATGCCATCCGCATTCAACGTTTGAAGGAGAAGGTCGGCAACAAGTCGAATGCGTCGTCGGAAGTCGAGTTTCAGCGTGCGCATGCCTGGCTGATCGGCGAGGAAGGGCGGGGTGTCCGAAACATTATTGAAATGGCGACATATACCCGTGTGGACTGCGCTGTCTCATCCTCCGGGCTGATGCGACAGGCGTTAGCACAGGCCCTGCACCATTGTTCGCACCGGCGCGTGTTCCAGAAACACCTGATTGACCAACCGCTGATGCAAAATGTTTTGGCGGATATGGCGCTTGAGGTGGAAGGTGTGACGGCTCTCTCGTTCCGTGTTGCGCACGCCTTTGACGAAGCTGACATGAGTGAGGCTGAAGCTGCCTATCGCCGCATCATGAACCCGGTTGCAAAATACTGGGCCTGCAAGCGTGCACCGGGCTTTACCTATGAGGCGATGGAGTGTCTGGGTGGCAATGGGTATGTCGAGGAAGGGATTGCCGGGCGGCTTTACCGGGAAGCGCCGGTGAACGCGATCTGGGAAGGCTCTGGCAATGTCATGTGCCTTGATGTTTTGCGTGCCTTGTCGCGCGATGCGGCGGGACTTGCGCTTGTGCTGGATGAATTTGAAGGGATGCGCGGGCGGGAGGCTCATTTCGATAAGGCGCTGGACCGGTTGAAGGACGGGTTCGCCGATATCGGCACGCTGGAGCTGCGGGCCCGCCAAGTGGTGGAGGACATGGCAAGGGTTGGTGCGGCGGCTGTGTTGCTTGAGACCGCACCAGGCTTTGTGGCTGAAAGCTACTGCCGCTCCCGGCTTGGAGGTGAGGCAGCTGCTCTGTACGGCGGGTTGCCTGCCGATATGCCCTACCGCGACATCCTCGCCCGTGCCGTGCCGCAGCGGTGATGCTCAAGCGGCGGCTTTTGGGCGAAGGCTTTCAGGCGAATATATAGAGTATGAGCGGCATGGTGATGGCGGCCATGATGGTTGACCCGGTGATAAGGCTTGCCATGAGGGTGGCGTCACCGCCCAGTTGCCGCGCCAGAATGTAAGATGATGTTGCGCCGGGGACGGACCCGCAAAGCAGGACGACAAGCCGTGCCATACCCGTCACGTCGAACAGATGGCACCACAATGCCATGAAGAGCGGCATGATGATGAGTTTAAGGCTGCTGGTGAGCAGCACTATCCCTTTGGTCTGCAAAGCGTGATCCAGCCTGAGGCCCGCGCCGATGGCGATCAGCCCGATGGTCAGGGCTGCCTGACCCAGAATTTGAGCTGTCGGTGCCAAGGGACCGGGCAAGCGAATGCCGGTGACGTTGAGAATGATCCCGGCTGCGCAGGCAAGAATAAGCGGGTTTTTGGACAGGAGTTTCAACACGGTGCCCATGCCGGCTGGCGTGTCGCCTGCATAGCGGGTGAGAATGAGTACAGAGAGGATATTGACGGTGGGCACGAGGACGGCGAAAGAGACGGCAGCCAGCGTCACACCTTCGGGGCCATACAGTTGGCCAATGGCCGCGAGAGCGACAAAGCCGTTCCACCGGGCGGCACCTTGAAAGACACTGGAGAATTGCTGTCCGGTCAGGTTCCCGAAGCGATAGAGCAGCATCAGGATAGCCACCATTGAAAAGAGCCCGGCCCAGAGCGCGTAAGCCATGGGCCAGACGTCAAAAGTGGCGAGGTCCGCTTTTGCCAGCGTGTGCAGAAGCAGCGCGGGAAAAAAGACATAGTAGGTCAGTTTATCGAGCGGGGCCCAAAGCTCATCTCCCAGAAAACCGATGCGTTTGATAACGGCACCCAGTGCGATGACAAGGAAGACTGGAATAAGTGAATTGAGGATAACAATCATGACGGGTTCCGGAGACGCTCAAGTACACCTTGAAGGATGAAGGCGGCAGCCATTTTGTCGACCACTTCGTCACGCCGTTTGCGGCTTGTGTCCGCTTCGAGCAGGGTACGGGTGACAGCGACGGTTGACAGTCGTTCATCCCAGAAAAATATGGGTATATCGATTTTGGGGGTGAGGTTACGGGCGAACGTGCGGGTTGACTGAACGCGCGGTCCTTCGGAGCCGTCCATATTGAGTGGAAGTCCAAGGACCAGTCCGCCGACCTTATCTTCCAAAATGATTTCGACCAGTCGCTCTGCATCGGCGTTGAATTTGGTGCGCCGGATGGTTTCGCGAGGGCTTGCGACCGTCCATTGGGGGTCTGACAGTGCGATCCCGATGGTTTTTGTGCCCAGATCGAGCCCGATCAGGGATTTGCCCCGGGCTTTTTCCCTCAATCCCTCAATTGTGACGATTTCCGCGGTCATTCCCGGTTTTCCAGCCTTTACAGCGCCAAGTGCGGCAGTTTGTGCCGCTTTGTTGCGGGCGGTCGGACGGTCTGTTATTTTCCGCGCCAAATCAAGGCGCTCGTTCGCATTTTCTGCGCTTCTTGTGCCCTTCAACTCAGAAAAGAGAGGCTCATGTCGGTCGACGAAAAAACAGTCCGGCACATCGCCCGGCTTGCCCGGATTGCTGTGACGGAAGAAGAGCTGGCTCCGCTGGCCAAGGAAGTATCGTCCATTCTCGATTGGGTGGAGCAACTTGGCGAGGTCGAAACCGACCACGTGGCGCCCATGACCAGTGTTGTCGAGATGGAAATGAAGATGCGTGAAGACATTGTCGCGCATGAAAACCTTCAGGATCAGGTCACGCGAAATGCACCTTTGTCTGAAGACGGGTTCTTTACCGTTCCCAAAGTTGTGGAATAGGAGCGGCACATATGACTGATCTTACAAAGCTGACAATTGCCGATGCGCGCAAAGGCCTGGCTGCGGGTGAATTTACCGCAGTTGAATTGACGCAGGCACATGTGAATGCAGCGGAAGCTGCCTCCAAGCTCAACAGCTATGTCACGCTGACGCCGGAAAAGGCATTGGCCATGGCAAAGCACTCGGACGAGAAGCTGTCAAACGGCACAGCAGGGCCGCTTGAGGGTATTCCGCTGGGGATCAAGGATCTGTTCTGCACCGAGGGGGTGCGGACGACGGCTTGCTCGAATATTCTTGATGATTTCACCCCGACTTATGAGTCCACCGTCACTGCGCAATTGTGGCGTGACGGGGCTGTGATGATCGGCAAGCTCAATAATGATGAGTTTGCAATGGGTTCGTCCAACGAAACCAGCCGGTTTGGGCCGGTGATTAACCCGTGGAAGGCTTCGGGCGATGAGGCGGACCTGGTGCCTGGCGGGTCGTCGGGCGGGTCTTCCGCTGCTGTGGCGGCGCATCTTGCACTCGGCGCGACAGCGACGGATACCGGTGGTTCCATACGTCAGCCAGCTGCCTTTACGGGCACAGTCGGTCTCAAGCCCACCTATGGCCGGTGTTCGCGGTGGGGGATTGTTGCCTTTGCCTCTTCGCTGGACCAGGCCGGCCCCATTACCCGTTCTGTACGCGACGCTGCGATCATGTTGGGCTCCATGGCCGGGCATGATGTGAAGGATACGACAAGTGTCGATATTGCGGTGCCTGACTATGAAGCGGCACTGACGGGAGATATTCGCGGCCTTAAAGTCGGGATCCCGAAGGAATACCGGGTGGACGGCATGCCTGCGGAGATTGAAAAGCTCTGGACGGACGGGATCGACTGGCTGAAAAGTGCCGGTGCTGAGATTGTCGATGTCAGTCTGCCTCATACCAAGTACGCGCTGCCTGCCTATTACATTGTGGCCCCGGCGGAAGCGTCATCCAACCTTGCCCGTTATGACGGGGTCCGTTATGGCCTGCGTGTACCGGGCAAAGACATTACGGATATGTATGAGAAGACACGGGCTGCGGGGTTTGGCGATGAAGTACGCCGTCGCATCCTGATCGGTACCTATGTTCTCTCGGCGGGCTATTATGATGCCTATTACATCAAGGCACAGAAAATCCGCACGCTCATCGCACAGGATTTTGCGGAAGCCTACAAAAAGGTCGATGTTCTGCTGACACCGACGGCACCGTCACCGGCGTTTGCTGTGGGGGCAAAGACGGACGATCCGCTTTCCATGTATCTGAATGACGTTTTCACCGTGCCGGTGAACCTTGCCGGGCTGCCGGGTATTTCGCTGCCTGCGGGGTTGAGTGCGGAGGGGCTGCCGCTTGGACTGCAGCTTATCGGCCGGACGTTCGATGAGGAGACATTGTTGCGGGCGGCGGGCGTACTTGAAGAAGCCGCAGGCTTTACCGCCGAACCTTCTACATGGTGGAGAGCATAATGAGTGAGAACAAGAACCTGATTGAAGGAGCAACCGGTGCCTGGGAGGTCGTTCTTGGCCTTGAAGTGCATGCGCAGGTTATGTCTCAGGCAAAGCTTTTCTCATCAGCGCCAACCAAATTTGGTGCTGAGCAGAATGTACAGGTCAGTCTTGTCGATGCGGCGATGCCTGGCATGTTGCCCGTGATCAACGAGGAATGTGTTCGCCAGGCCGTGCGAACCGGGCTGGGGATCAAGGCACAGATCAATCTACGCTCGGTTTTTGACCGGAAGAACTATTTCTATCCTGATCTGCCGCAGGGCTATCAGATTTCACAGTTCAAGTACCCGATTGTCGGGGAGGGTGAGATTGAAATTGATCTGGCGGACGGTTCGGTTAAGCGCGTGGGGGTTGAACGACTTCATCTGGAGCAGGATGCCGGCAAGAGCATTCATGACCAGCATCCATCCTTGAGCTTTGTGGACCTTAACCGCTCCGGTGTGGCGTTGATGGAGATTGTTTCCAAGCCGGATATGCGCTCGTCAGAAGAAGCACAGGCTTATGTGAAGAAGCTTCGGGCTATCTTGCGGTATCTGGGTACCTGTGACGGGAACATGGAGGAAGGATCCATGCGCGCGGACGTGAATGTGTCCGTTCGCCGGCCTGGAGAACCGCTGGGCACGCGCTGCGAGATCAAGAATGTAAATTCCATCCGCTTTATCGGTCAGGCGATCGAGTATGAGGCCCGACGCCAGATTGATGTGCTGGAAGATGGCGGTGAAATTGCGCAAGAAACGCGCCTTTTTGATCCGCGTGCCGGTGAGACAAGGTCAATGCGCTCAAAAGAAGAGGCGCATGATTATCGCTACTTCCCGGACCCTGATCTGCTGCCTCTGGTTTTGCAGCAGGAGATGGTCGACGCACTTGCCGCCGATCTGCCGGAATTGCCTGACGACAAACGTGCGCGCTTTGTGCGTGAGTATGGGCTTTCGCCCTATGATGCGGGGGTACTGGTTTCTGAAAAAGTCTCCGCGGACTTCTTTGAAGAGGTGGCGACAGGGCGTGATCCCAAGCTCGCTTCAAACTGGGTGACGGGGGATTTCTTCGGTGCGCTGAACAAGGCGGGGCTCTCGATTGAGACGTCGCCTGTGAGTGCAAGACAGCTTGGTGAGTTGATTGGCCTGATCTCTGACAACACGATCTCGGGGCGAATCGCTAAGGAAGTTTTCGAGATAATGTTCGAAACTGGCGATGATCCGGCGAAAATTGTGGAAGAGAAGGGCTTGCGTCAAGTAACTGACCTGGGTGCAATCGAACAGGTTATTGACGAAGTAATTGCTGCGAACCCGGACAAGGTTGCTGAAGTCAAAGAGAAGCCAAAACTCATTGGCTGGTTTGTCGGACAAGTCATGAAAGCCAGTGGTGGCAAGGCAAATCCGCAATCCGTAAACGAACTACTTTCTAAAAAACTTGAGTTGTGATGCTGATTGAGAGAACAAAACTTCGCTTGTTCTCTCAATCATTTGTCAACCAATTTTCAGGACTGTGTGTACCGGGGACTGTACGCGCACGAAGCAGCCTATTGCTTGTATTGAATCAGTTGCTCATAGTAATCGCGTTCTGCGTCCTGCGATGAGGGGGCGCTCACTAGTGTGCGTTTGAGTCCCACGTTCGTCGTTACTGGAAACGGCACATCAGGAGCGAAGACTATTATGGCTACGAAACCTAAAGCGAAGAAGAAAGCAGCGCCGAAGAAAAAGGCTGTTGCTAAGAAGAAGGCAGCACCGAAGAAAAAAGCTGCTGCCAAGAAGTCAGCTGCGAAGAAGGCAGCACCGAAGAGAAAGACAGCTGCTAAGAAGAAGGCGGCTCCGAAGAAAAAGGCTGTTGCTAAGAAGAAGGCAGCACCGAAGAAAAAGGCTGTTGCTAAGAAGAAGGCAGCTCCTAAGAAAAAAGCTGCTGCCAAGAAGAAAGCAGCTCCTAAGAAAAAGGCTGCTGCCAAGAAGAAGGCAGCTCCTAAGAAAAAAGCTGCTGCCAAGAAGAAAGCAGCGCCTAAGAAGAAAGCTGCCCCGAAGAGAAAAGCTGCCGCTAAACGGAAAGCTGCTCCTCGTCGGAAAGCTGCTTCGAAGTAAATCCGAACTGAGTTGGCGGGCGAATGTCCGCCACTTGACACCAAACGGCCCGCATTTGTTCAAAGTATCTGATGGGATTGTGTTCCGGGGGGAACAAGTCTCAGCTCATCGCAAGCACGAAGCCTTTGATGCGGCAGACTGTAGGACAGGCACTCATAAATGCGGCCGTTATAGGTGTGAGGCTCAAAAACCGATGGTTGCGACCATCGGTTTTTTTTGTGCGCCGTGTTCCTTTTGTTTGGGTGGTGGAAGTTTTTTCTTTTTTATCAATGATTTACAGCATTTTTCTCCGGACTTTTGACGCGATATGTGTCGTGCTAAAATCCGGCGTGGTCGTTATTTGGGGGGTTCTTATGCGTAAGTTGAAACTGTTGACCGGGGTGGCGCTTGTCGCTGCGCTTGTGTTGGAAACGCAGGTCGGCATGTCTGCACTCGCGGGACAGGTGACCGGAACGGGAACGCGGATTGAGAACGATGTCTTTCAGTCCAGCAAACAATGGGGCCGTGGATTGTCGGTTCCGCAGAGCGGGCAGATCACCCGTGTCATGGGCGGAACGTATGGATTTCAGATCGTCGGTCCTAACGACGAAATTGTTGGAGATTTCCTTTTTCCGGAACAGGCTGTCGGTTTCGCGCTCCCGGCGGGGGATTACACGATCCGTCCGCTTGTTTGCCGTATTCACCGCCACCATCACGTTGAAGTAACGGTTGAGTATTGACGCGCTTTTACACGGGTTTTCAGGAATGTGATCGGACGCAGTGCCGGGGCGGCTTGTGCCGGTGTCGGGCTGTCCCCATCTTTCAGGCAGTGTAAATGAGCGCGCCGCGAGGCGCCGTGCTGCTGAGAGACAAGATGATCGATTTTTATACGTGGACGACCCCTAATGGTCGCAAGGTTTCCATCCTGTTGGAGGAGGCCGGGTTGGACTATACACCCCATGCGGTGAACCTGCTGAATGATGAGCAGTTCAAACCGGATTTTCTGGCGATTTCTCCAAACAACAAAATTCCGGCAATCATTGATCGTGACACGGGTGGTGAACCGGTTTCGCTGTTTGAGTCTGGCGCCATCCTGCTTTATCTCGCGGAAAAATCCGGAAAGTTTCTCCCGGATGATGCCCAGGCGCGTGCCAGGGTTTTGGAGTGGCTTTTTTGGCAGATGTCGGCGATCGGACCGATCCTTGGGCAGGCGGGCCATTTCATTAATACGGCCCCGGAGAAAGTACCTTATGCGATTGACCGTTTCCTGGGAGAGTCAGTGCGTTTGCTGAAGGTTCTGGACAAACAATTGGCGACGTCCGAGTTTGTGGCAGGCGAATATTCTATTGCCGATATGGCGCTTTTTCCATGGATCAGTTATGCGCTTGCTCCTCTTCAAGCAGCGAGGGGAGAGGCACTTGGCGACCTCGATCATATCCGGAAATGGGTGGATGTCGTTGGTCAGCGCCCGGCGGTGCAAAAGGGAATGGCTGTACCTGAAGTGGCGTCCTGAAGAGACTTTCCGGTTACGGATCGACAAGAAAATATCATTTTTTGGCGGCGGAAGAAATTTCCGCCGCTTTTTATTTATCCCGTTAACCAAATGTTCAACGGCCCGGTGATTTGCTGACTATCGAAGAACGACCCTATGACTAACGGCGCATGAGTGTTGAGTAAAGGAGCAGGCGCCACACCGGAGGAATGATTTATGGCCAGACGTGAAATGGATCCGCTGGAACAGTGCCAGATGGCCGCGCAAGCAGGTGCGCCAGAAGCGCTCTACGATCTTGGGATCATCTATGCCACAGGCAAAGGTGTGGATGTTGATTTTATCAATGCCCATAAATGGTTCAATCTGGCCGCGATGAGAGGGTCTCATGCCGCGCGCAGCAGCCGTGCCGCGATTGCTGCGGAGATGGACACTTCCCAGATTGCCGAAGCACAGCGCCTGGCGCGGGAATGGTTGTCGGCCCACTGACGACACCGGCTGATTGCGTCGTCTTTTTCCGCTCTTTGGTGGTGTGCGGCGGGGTGACAGGTGAGGGCGGGGGCTTTATGGTCCGCCCGAGTTTATCCCCCCAATGAATGGACGTACATTTATGAGCGACGCCGTAGAAGACCTGATCGCCCTGCTGGATCTGGAGCAGATTGAGCTCAATCTTTACAGAGGGCACAGTCCCGAAACGAGTTGGCAGCGGGTTTTTGGCGGGCAGGTGATCGGTCAGGCCTTGATGGCTGCATACAAAACCGTCGATCCGGACCGTATTTGCCATTCGCTTCATGCCTATTTTATCAGGCCAGGCGATCCGAAAGTGCCGATCCTTTACGAAGTTGACCGGGCCCGTGACGGGAAGAGTTTCACCACACGGCGCGTGATTGCCATTCAGCATGGCAAGCAGATTTTCAATCTTGCCGCTTCCTTTCAGATACAGGAAAAAGGGTTTGAGCATCAGGCGAGCATGCCGGACGTGCCTGCACCTGAAACCCTGCCGACAGAGCGTGAACGCCGCGAAGCTATTATCGATCAGCTGCCGGAAGCCGTGCGGACGCATTTTGCGCGTCCCCGTCCCATTGAAATGCGAATGGTTAGTCCGCAGGAATATATCAACCCGCAACCGGCAGATCCGGAATTGCAGGTCTGGTTTCGCTCCACACGCCCTGTTCCAGACAATGTCGCCATGCAGCAATGTGTCATGGCCTATGCATCTGACATGACGTTGCTGGATACGTGTATTCGCCCTCACGGGGTGAGCTGGATGTCCGGCAAGCTGCAGTCGGCGAGCCTGGATCATGCGATGTGGTTTCATCATCCGGTGAAGACCGATGATTGGCTTCTTTATACGCAAGACAGCCCGAGTGCTGTGGGTGCGCGCGGTTTTAACCGCGGGAGTATTTACAGTCGCGAGGGCGTGCTTGTGGCGTCGGTCGCGCAGGAAGGTCTCATCCGGTATCACGGATAAACAGACAAGATTGTCAGTCTGTGCATGTTGAGAAAGCCGGTGCCCTTGATTTCAAGCGTACCGGCTTTTTCTTTTTGACGCAGGGGATTGTTTTGTTCCCTTGCCTTCTGCAATGAAGGATTGAATTGCACGGCGTGAAATGGAAAGCTCGCGCCAATATCAAAACACAGAACATCATGCGCAGTTCGCACAAGGATGCAGACAGGTAAAGGGAATGAATTATGGGCTCATACAAGCTGCTGATTAATGGCCAGATGGTCGATGGTGATATGACAATGGATGTCATCAACCCTGCGACGGAAGATGTTGTCGCGACTTGTGCGCGGGCATCGGAAGCTCAATTGAATGATGCAGTGGCCGCGGCGAAAGCTGCTTTTCCCGCTTGGTCTGCAACGTCGATTGATGAGCGCAAGAAAGTTGTTCTGTCTATTGCAGATGCGATTGAGGCCCATGGTGAGGAGCTTGCCCGGCTTTTGACTCAGGAGCAGGGAAAGCCTCTTGCTGATGCGACGGGAGAAGTGTTCGGCACGGCGGCTTTTTTCCGCTATTTCACTTCGCTTGATCTGCCGGTCAAAGTGCTGGATGACAGTGAAGGCCGCCGGGTGGAAGCCCATCGCAAACCACTGGGTGTGATTGGTGCGATCGTACCGTGGAACTTCCCGATGATCCTGATGGCGTTCAAACTGCCGCCTGCGCTGATTGCGGGGAATACCATCGTTTTGAAGCCGGCACCGACAACACCGCTTACATCCCTGCGGCTGGGCGAAATCATCAAGGATATTGTCCCTGCCGGGGTGGTGAACGTTCTGGCTGACGCAAATGATCTTGGTGCCCCGTTGACGGCGCATCCGGATATCCGAAAAATTTCTTTTACCGGCTCGACGGCAACCGGGGCGAAAGTGATGGCGGGCGCCGCTGGCCTGTTGAAGCGTATTACGCTTGAGCTTGGCGGGAATGATGCAGGTATCGTTCTTGATGATGTGAACCCGAAGGAAGCGGCACCCAAGCTCTTCCAAAGTGCGTTTCAGAACAGTGGTCAGGTCTGTATCGCGATGAAGCGGCTTTACGTGCATGAATCAATTTATGATGAAATGTGTGATGAGCTTGCAAGCCTTGCGGATGCGGCGATCATTGGCGACGGCCTGGAGCAGGGGACGCAATTAGGTCCTTTGCAGAACAGGATGCAGTTCGAAAAGGTTCAGGAACTGATTGCAGATGCAGGCCAGAACGGGAAGATTATCGCTGGTGGGCAGACGCAGGACCGGGTGGGGTATTTTATCCGTCCGACTATCGTCCGCGATGTGACCGACGGGTCACGTATTGTGGATGAAGAATAGTTTGGCCCGGTTCTGCCGGTGATCAAATATTCTGACCCCGACGATGCCGTCGCGCGTGCGAATGCCTCACCTTACGGTCTGGGCGGGTCTGTCTGGTCGTCTGATGTTGACCGGGCTTATGCGCTTGCGGAGAAAATGGATGCCGGCACGATCTGGGTGAACAAGCACGCTGAACTTGATCCTTCGATCCCGTTTGGCGGGTCCGGCCTGTCGGGCATCGGCACAGAGCTTGGTGACGAAGGTCTGGCGGAGTTTACCCAATTGAAAATTATCAATATGGCGCGTTGAGCGGGCTGTATGAGTTGAGCCTCAAAAATGCGAAAGCCCGGCACCTGTGGTGCCGGGCTTTTTTGTGCCTGAAAGAAGATGATCAGTTGCTTTTCATCAAGCGTGCGCTTGCGATCAGCATGGCGGCCAGGACCGCTTCTACAATAATAAAGACCGTTGCAAACTCAGCCCCGTGCAGACCCCAGGCGAGGGTTCTGAACACGGCAGCGCCACCCAGAAGCATGGCTGCGCCATAGGCCCAGGTCGGGTTGAGGCGGATTGCGGCGAGAGCACTCATGGCCGAACAGGCAATGAAGAAGGCGGTGAAATCTCCGGCCTGGGTGCTGAGGCCCATTCCTTCCAGAAGTGGCATGCCCAGGCTCTCGGCGGCACCTGCTGGATTGATGATCCACATGACGCCGTTAAAACCCATCGCGATAGCGGGTAGGATTGCAAGAATTCGTGCCAACATTTATTGCCCCCAATTGGCTGTTACAGAAATGGGCTGCAGTGTGGCTTAATTCAGGCAGTGACAGAAGGGAAAAATCCCCGATTGGTGCTGGTTAGTTGGCGTGTTCTGCGCTGTTGGCGATCACATACCGTGCGCGGCCTTCGGCTTTTGCCTGATAGAGGGCGCGGTCTGCCTCTTTGATTACGCTTTGAGGATGGTTGTCCCGCGTTGGCAGCACGGCGGCGGCACCGAAGCTTGCCGTGACGGCGAGCAAGCCTTGCGTTGTTCTGATCGGCTTACTCTCAATGTTCTGCTGGATGCGGCCCAGCACGGCAGGCAGGCCATCCGCATCGCAGTCTGTGAAGAGTGCCAGAAACTCCTCGCCGCCCCAGCGGCAGACAACATCGCGCGGGCGCAAGGAAGTGAGAATTGTTTTTGCAAACTGCCGGATGACGACGTCACCTATATCGTGGCCATAGGTGTCGTTGACTTTTTTGAAGTGGTCGATGTCAATCATGGCGATGGAAAGGGAATGGCTGGCGCGGCTGGCAGACGCCCATTCACTCTCAAGCAGCTTTTCGCCGCCGCGGCGGTTCCAGAGGCCGGAGAGGGGGTCAATCATCGCCGCGCGTTCGGCTGTCTTCAGTTCTTCCGTCAGGCGTTGGTTGACGTCACTCAGTGTGATCGCACTCATTTCACTTCGGACCATCTGGGCGAGGTCTTTCAGGACCACAAGCTGATCTTCAGAGATTTCGCGGGGTTTATTGTCGATAGCACACAAGGTCCCGATACGAATGCCATCTTCAATGATCAGCGGGCATCCGGCATAAAAGCGAATGTTGGGGTTCTCGGTTACCAGCGGGTTGTCGGCAAACCGGTGATCGGCGAGGGCGTCGGGTACAACAAGAGCCTCGTCCCCCAGGATTGTATGAGAACAAAAAGCGATGCTGCGAGGTGTTTCCGAGACATTCAACCCCTGCACGGACTTGAACCATTGCCGATCGTCGTCCACCAGAGAGATAGCGGAGATCGGAACATCCAGAATATTGCAGACCAGACGTGTAATCCGCTCGAAACGCTCTTCGATCGCTGAATCAAGCATGTTGAGCGCTTGCAGGTGCGCAAGGCGTTCTGCCTCATTATCCGGTTTTCTGGCCTCGATCATGTTGTTCCTTAATCAAGTCCGACCTTGATTGATGGGGGGAGCAATGGGGGTTGCGTTTGAACTTACCTTCTCACGAGAAGGTGATGTTTCCGTAAACCCTTCAATTAATTGAATGTTTACGAAGATGCGTGTGCGGGCTTCCCCATGTGGCCCAAGCAGCGGAGACGGCGCAACCGGGTGTCGATTATTCGTGTTTGAGGGCAATTTCTCAGGATTTCTGCCTTGAAATGCTTTCACAGCTCGGGCATACACGGCGGTGGAGAGGTGGCCGAGTGGCTGAAGGCGCGCCCCTGCTAAGGGTGTATACGTTAATAGCGTATCGAGGGTTCGAATCCCTTCCTCTCCGCCACTTGCCCTCGCGAAAGCGTTCTCCCCATCCGGCTGCGGCCAGATTTTTGCGTGTTTTCAAAGGGGTTTGCGGGCTAGGCTGAACACTGCCGTGCCCGCGGCTGCCTCAAAATCTGTTCTCTTAGCCCGATATTCTCCGGACCTCATGACTGCGGCGATTTGGTGAATAGCTTGCAACCAAATGAAATTGCTGAGGTTTTTAGAATACGCGACTGAACACTTCGACGGCGGTCGTGCTCTAAAGATGGAACACAGATCGAACCAGCACTGGTCAACTGTATCGGTGGAAACCAGGCCGCTTCAGTCATCGCGCATCGCTTTTTGCATTCCCCATGAACATGAGGAACATAGGCTATCAAGGGTGTTGTAGTCTTCCGGATCACACTCGGTTTCGCATAGATCGCAGATCAACCGGTCCTCGTTGCAAAAGACGCATTTGCGGTCCCAGCGACTCCAAGACTCTCGGTCGCAGATCGGACAAGTCGTGACCGAAGGCATTCCGCCGTCTTTCGCGACAGAGTATGCCTCTTGATCGTTCACATCGCCAAAGGCTTTTTCAAACAAAGGTTCTCGGTCGATCTCTTCACCGCATTCAGCACACTCAGGTGAAGCTGCCGAAGCGTCTCGACCTGGCGCGGGATGCGGACCGGGCGTTGGACAGCGTGCCGGGGCTGATCGTGGCGAATTGGGTGGCGGGAAGGTAACGTAACTATCGGGTCTGCCAGTGATCGCCGAACAGGCTATTGAGTGCGCCTACGCTTTCCTTTCTCGTGATGATCCCGAACCTTGAAAGATGCGGAAGAACGACGAGCGATCCGCCAAAGATGGAAGCTTTGACGGCGGACACCTTGCCCCAGCCAACGGGAATTGAACGGGCATTCGTGGCGCTCAAGATCCGACTGAGCGGCTTAAAAACTTCGCGCCCCATGCCGACGACAAGCGTTGGCTGCGCGCGCCGGAGGATATCGGCCCATAGCACTTCTCCGAAGCGAAGGGAGAATTCTGTATTTTCGAGCCGATCCCAGCTTGGAGAGCGAAATGGTACCAGGTTACCAGCTAGGACGTCCTGTGGCTCGACGGATAGCCCCTTGAAGAGAGTACGCACTTGCCGTTGCAACGGGCTAGTTCCTGGTTGATTGGCTCCGCCCCAAGTCTCGTCGACGTAAGCGCTGCCACGATCCATCGCGAACTCTGCGTGATCGTCGGGCCGAACTGACCCACCGGGATTGAGACCAATGAATGCAACATCCGCACCATCGAGAACTGTCGGAGGGCTCGCGAGCAAACGCCATCCAAGAGAGTTGTCGCTCTTCTCGTACGCAGCTGAGATCCGTTTCTTCAGATCAGCGCAAAAATCGTCGTTCGAAATGGCAGCCACGTGCAACCCCCTGTCTACGTCCATGAGAATATTGATATTTTGATGACTTCGCCACGAGAAACCATCCTCTCCGCGCTGCACTCGGTTCTGTAAACGCTGCCCGCCACCGCGCTGCGCGGCGAGGTGCTGCCCGAGCGCATCCCGGCCGAGGGTCTACTGATACTGCGCGACGGCGAGCCGGGGGAGCCCGAGGTCACGCTGTCCCCGCTGCGCTACCACTACCAGCACCGCGCCGAGATCGAGGCGGTCGTTCAGGGTGATGACCGCGATGAACTGTTCGATGATCTCTGCGCCAGCGTTGGCGCGGCTGGTGGCGCAGGGCGAGGCCGTGGGCACGTCCACCAGCGCCGGGACACCTGCCGCTCTCGAATTGCAGCGCTTCGGCCATTTCAACGGGGCGATCACCCGAAACGGGACCGCCCTCGGCAACGTCGTTTCGGCGGATATCACCTAATTCTGTGGACAAAGTGATGACCGACAACACACCCGGAGAAGGTCCTATACTACGTCTTTTCGAGGTTAAGGTCCGTGACGGGCATGCGGAGACGTTAATGCAGAAGTTCTCCACGACCTCTGCCGACGTCGTTCGCAATGAGGCAGGCAATTGCGGGTACTTCTTCGGTCGCGGCATGCTCACCGATGCCGGTCGGCTGGTATTTGCCTCTCGCTGGAAAGACCTCGATGCCATCAAGCAGCGCTTCGGCGAGGACTGGCAGGTGGCATTCCTGCCAGAGGGATACGAGGACATGATCGAAGAGCACGCCATTCGACACATCGACCTCAACGGCGGCTGGTTCGTGGCTGACCACATACGTCGTTAGCCCAGTCGAGATGCCGACGGGTTCAACTGAAAGTGCGTGGGAATCCTCTGGCTTGAGCGCCAAAAGAAAACTAATTATTTCAGTATCGTGAGGTGTGGAGAAGGTTCGACGTCAGTCCCGTTCCCACCGCCATTCTCCTTCCAATAGCCATGCCTCTGCCTGCCGCACTGCGGGAGGTTTCGGGCGATCCCATGCTGTTTTGTGCTACGGGTTATGGTGATTTCGGAGGCAAGTTGGGGTGATGGGACGCGTTCTCGGGCATCCGGTCTTTTAGCCCCACCTGTAACCCCATCTGGCGTTTATCTGCCCGTCTGCGTGCGGCGTTTTTTCATCTGTTGTCCGCTGTGCCGTCCGTGTCTTATGACGGTGATCCAAAATATAAATTACCCTCCATCAAGAAGTCGGGACTTATTGCATGAACACGATTGATGAAAAACTGCAGCCAATCCTCAGCACGGTTGAACACCGTAATGCCGGAGAACATGAGTTTCATCAGGCGGTGCATGAAGTGCTGGAAAGTCTCGGCCGGGTTATCTCAAAGCATCCGGAATATGCGGATGAAGCGCTGATTGAACGGATTTGCGAGCCGGAGAGGCAGATTATTTTCCGTGTGCCGTGGATTGATGACAAAGGTGATGTGCAGATCAATCGTGGATTTCGGGTTCAGTTTAATTCCGCTCTGGGGCCTTACAAGGGCGGGCTGCGTTTTCATCCATCTGTTAATGTCGGGATCATCAAGTTTCTTGGCTTTGAGCAGACTTTCAAGAACGCGCTGACAGGACTGCCTATCGGGGGCGGAAAAGGTGGATCTGACTTCAATCCGAAGGGGCGGTCGGACCGCGAAATCATGCGGTTTTGCCAGTCCTTTATGGTCGAGCTGCATCGGCATGTGGGTGAGTATGTTGACGTACCCGCAGGCGACATAGGCGTCGGTGGACGCGAGATCGGCTACATGTTCGGAATGTATAACCGGCTCACCAACCGCTATGAAGCCGGCGTTTTGACGGGCAAGGGCTTGTCGTTTGGTGGCTCCCGGGCGCGCAAGGAAGCGACGGGTTTTGGCAGCGTCTATTTCGTTCAGCGGATGCTGGAGACCCGGGCAGATGGTTTTGAGGGAAAGCGCTGCGTGGTTTCCGGCTCCGGGAATGTCGCAATTTACGCCATGGAAAAAATTCGCGCGTTTGGTGGAAGAGTGATCGCCTGCTCTGACTCGGATGGATACGTTGTTGATGAAAACGGGATTGACCTTGAGCTGCTCAAGGAAATCAAGGAGGTGCGCCGCGAGCGGGTTTCGACTTATGCCGACCTCAAGAAGGGCAGCTGTCGCTATATCCAGGGTGGGTCAATCTGGGATGTTCCTTGTGATGTTGCCATGCCATCCGCGACGCAGAACGAATTGACGGGCTCGGATGCCCGAAGCCTGATCAGGAACGGTGTCATTGCCGTGGGAGAGGGCGCCAACATGCCCTCCACACCTGAGGCGGTTCATGCTTTTCAGGAGGCCGGTGTGCTGTTTGCACCTGGCAAGGCTGCGAATGCGGGAGGTGTTGCAACTTCGGCGCTTGAAATGCAGCAGAATGCCAGTCGGGATAGCTGGTCGTTTGAAAAGACGGAAGAACGACTGGCATCCATTATGTGCAACATTCATGATGCTTGCGCTGAAACCGCCGAAACTTACGGTGCGCCCGGCAATTATGTTCTGGGGGCCAATATTACCGGCTTTGTCCGCGTGGCAGAAGCAATGCGCGCTATGGGGGTCATCTAGCGCTGGGTCCTGTCAGCCTGCCAGTTTGCGCATCAGCGTCTCAATGGGGCCAGCCTTGAAGTGGCGCGCCCAGAGCAGGGCGTAAAGAGTGGCAGCAAGGCAAAAGAGAAAAGCTGCCAGCAGGGCGTTTTCGATGCTCTGATTGCCCAGCAGGCCCAGTTCTTCCAGCGTACCCATGCCGAGCAGAATGTGTGCGATGTAGAGAGTGAGTGTTTGCCGTCCTGCCGGGGTGACAAGTTTCAGCATGCCGGTCTTTTCGAGCCATGGCGCGATGAACAGGCACAGACCGATCACCATAGCGGCAGCGCCTGACCCGGCCAGGAAGTAGAGTGGCGTTGGGGGGAGCGGGCTGGTTGTGGCCAGTTCCGCGAGCTCGGGGTCCATGTCGGCCAAGAGCGGCTGTGCGATGGTTGCGCNGGTTTCCGCAAAGAGCAATGCAGCCAGCCCGAGGCCCATGAGAATGATCTGTGTTGATGTTCTGGTCAGNGGCAGGCGCGACAGTACGANCCCCAGAACGAAGAAGCCAAGCCAGGGTATGACGGGGTGCCAGCCATTGTAAAACAGGTTTCTGATGAAGCCGGTGGGGGTCCAGAAACCTTCATATGCAAAGGTTGTGAAGTCCCAGCCTGCNTCATAATCGACGATGAAAAGCAGTNCCATGAAAGCAAGATTCAGNATCACGATCAGCAGGNAGAGTGCTTTGGTACTGTAGGTCAGCAGGTAGACGCCGAACAGGAAATAGAAGGCGTAATAATGGATTATGTCCGCCTCAAAAATCATCATGTTCAACAGACCAACGGCGAGCAGGAATGCTGATCGCGCGAGTGTTGTTGAAACAGTGTGGTTTCGGTCCCGATAGGTGCTGGAGAGGCCAAGGCCTAACCCGGCAAGGACAATAAATGTCGCTGCGGCCCGGCCTTCAAGGGCAATGGCGAACATGTCCAGCGGTGATGTGCTGACACCGACCCCCATAACTATTTTGAAGTTCACAATCNCCATGCCGCAGAAAGCGAGGAAGCGGGCAAGATCCAGACCGGTTAATCGTTGTACGGACTTGCTTTCAGGCACTGTGGACGTTCTCCTGTGGTTCCTGTCCTGTCATTTCTGTTCCGGGTGAGGCAGGGTGAGGCNGGGTGAGGCANTCCAGACCCNGTGATGCCCGATCAGNAAACGGCTTTGGGAGAAATGGCCATTGCATATTGGTCTGTCAAGAGAGGGGGCNCGGTCTTCNTCAATGTGTTGCATTCCTGCCTTTGTGTCTCTGCATCCGGCTTTGTGACCAAACCTTAAGGGGTGAGGCGCATCGTCGCGTTTTAAAAACAGTATTTGAAATGCATTTTATATCGGCATACGACTTATGCAGNGCCTTGCTGCCAGCAGGCCATAAAATTCAGGCGCTGGATGATTGAGGCAGACCCAAGTCGAACCAGAGGAGCTGGTATGATGATTGATGTCGTTGAAGCACCGGTCCGCAGCGCGCCGGATGAACTGATTTNTTTTATTCTGGAACGGTACCACGAGGTACATCGTCGTGAACTCCCCATGCTGATTGATCTGGCTGGAAAGGTGGAGGCTGTTCATGTTCACGATGAGTGGGCACCGCGTGGCCTTTCGCAGTTTCTGCAAACGCTGCTGATCGCGATGGACCAGCATATGCGCAAGGAGGAAATGATCCTCTTTCCTGCAATGAATGCAGGCCGGCAGGCTGGCATACAGGTTCCTATTCAGGTCATGCGAGGAGATCANGAGGCGCATCTGGATGATATTGCCCATATTAAATCTCTGACCAACAATCTTTTTCTGCCAGACGGGGCCTGTCNCAGCTGGGCGGATCTTTATACGGGGCTTCAGAAGTTTATTGATGATCTTCTGGATCATATTCGTCTGGAGAACGAGACGCTTTTTCCGATGTTTGAAAATCAGGGTNGCTGAGTGACGAAAATGGCCACCATGCGCTTCTCTCTGTCCNGTCTCGCCTTTTTCAGTATGGGGTTTCGCCCTTTCTTNCTGTTTGCCTGCCTGTGGGCCGGTTTTGCACTGGTTCTATGGCTGGGNATCCTGAGTGGGGTTGTGGTTGTGCCCACGGCATTTGACCCAGCCTCCTGGCATGCACATGAGATGCTGTTTGGATATCTGGGAGCCGTCTTTGGCGGGTTTTTGCTGACAGCGGTCCCAAACTGGACGGGCCGACCACCTCTCAAAGGGGCCGGGCTTGTGGGGCTTGTCTGTCTTTGGCTGGCGGGGCGGGGTGTGGTGTTTGTTTCTGCTCATCTGCCAGCCCTCTTNGTGGCCCTTGTTGACCTTTCGCTGATGATTGCACTCGTGCTCTATCTGGGGCGCGAAATCACCATCGGCAAAAACTGGCGGAACCTGCCTGTTCTTGTCATGTTGTCTTTGTTCATTGTCGGGAACGGCTTGTTCCACCTGAGTGCGTGGCAAGGGGATTATGCGGCCGGTGAACTGGGCTTCAGGCTTGGGCTTGGCGTTGCCGTGATGTTGATCTCTTTAATCGGCGGGCGGATCGTGCCCGCTTTCACGCAAAACTGGCTTGGACAACAAGGNGTTCCNCCACAACCGGTTTTTCTTCCCCGGCTGGATGTGATTTCCATGCTGATTTCCGGGTTGGTCCTTTTACTCTGGATTGCCCTTGGCGAGGGCTCNGGTGTCGGGGTCGGGTTGCTTGTGATGGGGAGTGTGCAGGGCGTGCGCCTGCTCAGATGGCGCGGTCATTTGACCGTCGGGGAGCCACTGGTCTGGGTCTTACATCTGGGCTACGGATTTGTACCCATGGGGNCTGTTGCCTTGGGGTTGTCCTATCTGCACCCGGGGTGGATNGATCCTGTATCAGCGCAGCATTTCTGGATGGCCGGGGCNATTGGTCTGATNACGNTGGCTGTGATGACGCGGGCGTCACTCGGGCATAGCGGGCAAGCCTTGAAAGCGGGCGTGGGAACCGCAGCGCTCTACTGGTTTCTGATAGCCGCCATCGTTACCCGGATTGCGGGTGGCTATGCGGGCGATTTGAGCCTGATTTTCTATTCCCTGTCTGCTTTGTTCTGGTGTGCAGNTTTTTTCGGGTTCGGGGTGGTTTACGGGCCTGTATTGCTGTCGCCGCGCCGGGTGTGAACCTTGGTGCTTGCGAGCCCCGGNGCGTTCTAGGCGGATGTGCTGTCGGCGTCGCGACCGTCAATGAGCGGGGAGGGCTTTGCGAGTGATGCAAGGTCGTCCGNGTCCGAGATGGTGACCTGGGTTCCGTCAATCCGGACACTGTAGGGCTGCAGGGACTTGATAGCGCGTGACAGGTTTTCAGGGGTCATGCCCAGGTAGGATGCCAGGCGCCGTTTCTCAATTTGAAGCTCGAAACTTTTCGCGCCGCCGGTGCGTTCCTGACACCGCAGCAGGTAATTTGCCAACCGTTCAATTGANGATCTGAGCTTGAGGCCTTTNGTGTTTTTGACGACGGACCGGTAGCACTGGGCGAGCTCTGTCACGACGGCGCGAGCGAAGGCGCTATCACGCTCGAAGGCNGTACGAACATCGGCCGATGGCAACAGAATAAGGCGGGACTTTTCCAGCGTTCGGGCGGACATGAGATAAGGGGCATCCTTCACNGAGGCCGCCAGAATGAACGTGGCATGGGGTTCAACCGTTGCCATGGTTGTTTCCCGACCGTTCCACCCCGCAAAAAGCTCTACGCTGCCTTCGGTCACAATATGGAGGAAGTCGGCGGGATCCCCTTCGGTGATGAGTTCCACATGGGGCGGGAAGTTCTGCACATATCCGCCGCGCATCAAGGCGTCGAAATGTGTGTCCTGCATGTCNTTAAAGAGCGGCAGGTCTTTGACCAGTGGAATNTCTGTCTCTCTCAACGCTGATTCCTCTCGTGAGGGNCAATTTATTNAACTTGATATTTATCAAGTGTAATGAGGCGGATTGTCAAATCAAGAANCCAAGACTTTTGTTGCATGCCTTGTGTGATTTCTGTCTGTCCTTCCAACAATGTTGGGAGACGATTTGTTTTGCACTGGGNAGGCCCATCACCTGACATAGATCAACCCGCCGGAGGGCCAAAGGGCGCTTTCTGTTTCCACGTTAATTGCGACATCACGCAATGGAAGCTGGAAGGAAAGCTATGCACACGCTTGATGGTGTCACCCGGGCAGACCAATACCGGGCTTTGGGGTTGAGTACTTTTGCGTTCACGGTGTGTTTTGCAGTGTGGACAATTTTCTCGATTATCGGCGTCAAGATCAAGCAGGAACTGGGGCTTTCAGATACGCAGTTCGGCCTTCTTGTGGCAACGCCGGTGTTGACGGGGTCACTCAGCCGGATTTTTCTTGGTGTGTGGACGGAGCAATATGGCGGGCGCGTGCTGTTTCCGCTTCAGATGCTTNTTACCGCTGTTGCGGTATGGCTTCTGACATCAGTTCAGACTTATGAGATTTTTCTGCTTGCAGCGCTGGGGCTTGGCCTTGCGGGTGGCTCTTTCATTGTCGGNGTGTCCTACACGTCCCGTTGGTTCGACAAGGAGCATCAGGGAACTGCACTTGGTATTTTCGGCGCGGGCAATGTCGGCGCGGCTGTTACCAACTTCGCAGCGCCTTTTCTGGTCGTGGCGCTGGGATGGGAAGGGACAGCGCAGGTCTATGCCGTCTGCCTGGCGGTGACGGCTGTNCTGTTTTACGTCTTTGCAAAAACCGACCCNGTGGAAGAGGAACGCCGGCGGACCGGGGAAGGGCCTGTCAGCGCNGGAACACAACTTGAACCTCTCAAGTATATGCAGGTCTGGCGTTTCGCNACTTACTACTTTTTTGTTTTCGGGGCTTTTGTTGCGCTCGCTTCTTTTCTGCCACGCTATTATGTCGGTGCCTATGGGCTTGAGCTGACGACGGCAGGTGTGTTCGCCGGACTTTACTCCATGCCTGGTTCGATCTTCCGGGCTCTTGGTGGCTGGATGTCGGACAAGTGGGGCGCTCGCTTCATCATGTACCTGACATTTATCGTCTCGCTGATTGTGCTCTTCGTTATGAGCTATCCGCAGACCAGCTATATCGTCCGCGGTATCGACGGGCCTATTGAATTCAACTTCGGGCTCTCGGTTGGCTTCTTCGTCGCTTTGACGGTGATCCTTGGGTTTGTCATGAGCCTCGGCAAAGCGGCGGTCTACAAGCATATTCCCGTTTATTACCCGCACCATGTGGGGGCTGTCGGGGGGCTTGTCGGCATGATTGGCGGGCTGGGCGGTTTCGTTCTGCCGATCTCCTTTGGTGTCCTGCTTGATTATACGGGCGTCTGGACAGCGCCGTTCATGCTGCTTTTTGTGATTGTCGCTGTGTCCACAATCTGGATGCATGTTGCGATCCGGAAAATGGAACGGGCGCGCCATCCTGCGCTGGCGGATGAACGCTTCCTTTCCGATGTGCCAGAGGCACCGTTCCCGATACCTGCAACGAAACCCTGACATAGCCGCGGTCAAGGCATCAATGGTGGCTTGACCCTTTCTCACACGCCACAAGGAAGGTTCCCATGGCGATTACACGAAATGATCCACAGACCAACCAATACACGCTGACGGACTGGCGGCCGGAAGACGCACAGTTCTGGAATGAGACGGGTAAGGCTGTTGCAACCCGCAATCTCTGGATTTCCATTCCCAATCTGTTGCTTGCGTTTTCCGTCTGGATGGTTTGGTCCGTTGTTGTGGCAAAACTGCCCGCAATCGGTTTTTCCTATTCAACGGACGAACTGTTCTGGCTTGCGGCACTGCCGGGGCTGTCCGGTGCGACGCTTCGGATCTTTTACAGTTTCATGGTGCCCATTTTCGGCGGCCGACGCTGGACTGCGCTTTCTACAGCGTCTCTTCTGTTGCCGGCCCTTGGTATTGGCTTTGCCGTGCAGGACCCTGAGACGCCTTACATTGTTTTTCTGGGTCTGGCCCTGATGTGCGGTTTCGGGGGCGGCAACTTTGCGTCGTCCATGGCCAATATTGCGTATTTCTATCCGAAATCAACCAAAGGTAACGCACTGGCTCTCAATGCCGGGCTTGGAAACCTTGGTGTGTCGGTGATGCAGTTTGTGGTGCCTATGGCAATTACCGGCGCTGTTTTTTCAGCTCTTGGCGGTGAGCCGCAGACATTGGCAGACGGAAGTCGGCTATGGGTNCAGAACGCCGGTTTTGTGTGGGTGCCTTTCATTATGGCGAGTGCCATTGCGGCCTGGTTTGGCATGAATGACATTGCCGATGCCAAGGCGAGTTTCGCTGAACAGTCGATTATTTTCAGACGCTGGCACAATTGGGTGATGTGCCTTCTCTACACGGGTACGTTTGGAAGCTTTATCGGTTATGCAGCGGGCTTCCCGTTGTTGACGAAAATCCTGTTCCCGGATGTGCATGTTCTTTCTTATGCCTTTCTGGGCCCTCTGGTTGGTGCCCTCAGCCGCGCGGGTACAGGTTGGATCTCAGACAGGTTCGGGGGTGGTCGTGTGACCTTCTGGACGTTTGTCGGCATGATCATCGCTGTATGGGGTGTGTTGCAATTCCTGCCGGCAGATGGCGCGGGTGGAAATTTCTGGGGCTTCTTTGCCTGTTTCATGGCGCTGTTCTTTTTGACCGGCGTGGGGAACGCTTCCACCTTTCAGATGATCCCCACCATTTTGCGGCAGGAAGTGGCCCGGCTTGANCCTTCTCTTAGCGAAGCNGGACGTTTGAAAGAGGCGGAGCGGGAAAGCGCCGCGATCATNGCCTTCACCAGCGCGATTGCAGCTTATGGGGCATTTTTCATTCCCAAAGCATATGGCACTTCCATCGCCATGACGGGCGCACCGCATGGNGCACTGTGGGGCTTTATGGCTTTCTACATTCTGTGTGTGGCTGTCACCTGGTTTTTCTACAGCCGCAAGGGTGCATCCGTTCCCTGCTGAACCCGCTTTGATCCAAGGGCGGGNTCCCCGCCGATGAGGAGACAATAAGATGAGTCATTTACTCGACAGGCTTAACTTCCTTCAGTCCAAGGAGCTTGAACAATTTGCGGGCGGCCANGGACANNTGACCCGAGAGAGCAGGGATTGGGAAGACACCTACCGAAACCGGTGGCGGCATGACAAGATTGTGCGTTCAACCCATGGTGTGAACTGTACCGGTTCCTGCTCCTGGCGGATTTATGTTAAGTCCGGGATTGTAACCTGGGAAACACAGCAGNCCGNCTACCCGCGCACGCGGGCTGACCTGCCAAACCACGAGCCACGCGGATGCGCGCGGGGCGCAAGCTATAGTTGGTATCTGTATTCAGCCAACCGTGTGAAAAATCCGCTTATTCGCGGCAAACTTCTTCGGGCGTGGCGGCGTATGCGCAAGACGATGAGCCCGGTTGCTGCCTGGACGGCGCTGCAAAATGATCCGATCCTGCGCAAGACTTATGTCGAAGCACGCGGCAAGGGTGGTTTTGTCCGTGCGGACTGGGAGGAAGCGACAGAGATCATTGCGACCGCCAATGCCTACACGGCCAAGAAATATGGCCCAGACCGGGTTTTCGGTTTTTCACCGATCCCGGCCATGTCGATGGTCTCTTATGCGGCTGGNTCTCGCTACCTGAGCTTGCTCGGCGGTGTTTGCATGAGTTTTTATGACTGGTATTGCGACCTGCCNCCTGCGTCACCCATGACATGGGGTGAGCAGACCGACGTACCTGAAAGTGCAGACTGGTATAATGCGGGCTTCCTGTTGCTCTGGGGCTCGAACGTGCCACAGACNCGAACACCGGATGCGCACTTCTATACCGAAGCCCGGTATCGAGGCACCAAGTCCGCTGTGATCTGTCCAGACTATTCCGAAGCCGCAAAGTTTGGTGATATCTGGCTCGCCCCGAAACAGGGTACGGACAGTGCTCTGGCGATGGCGATGGGGCACGTTATCCTTCGCGAGTTCCATCTTGACCGTCAGGCTGAGTATTTTGAGGACTATTCCCGAAAGTACACCGACTTNCCGATGTTGGTGAAACTGGAGGAGAAGGATGGCCGCCTGGTTGCCGGACGTTTCCTNCGTGCAGATGATCTTGATGGGAAGCTTGGTGAGGACAACAACCCTGACTGGAAGACGGTTGCCATTGACGAGACGTCCGGTGGCTTTGTCGCGCCGAACGGCTCCATCGGTTATCGCTGGGGCGAACAGGGTGAGTGGAACCTGGAAGAGCGTGCGCAAGGCGGAGACNCCCGGCTTCAGATTTCGCTTGTACTGGAGGAAGATCATGATGATGTNGTCGGTGTTGACTTCCCCTATTTTGGCGGTGAGGCCACGGCGAATTTTGTCCGGTGTGAACATCCAAATGTTCTGACACGCAATATCCCTGTAAAGAAAATCCAGACGGCAGACGGCGAAGCGCTGGTTGCGACTGTGTTTGATCTGTTCTGCGCAAATTACAGTCTTGANCGCGGGCTTGGTGGTGACTGGGTCTCNAAAGATTATGCGGANGACGTNCCGTATACGCCGGCCTGGGCGGAAAAAATTACCGGNGTCTCTGCGGACAAAATTATCACTGTGGCGCGCGAGTTTGCGCGCAACGCGGAGAAGACGCATGGGAAATCCATGGTCATTCTCGGTGCCGGGCTTAACCACTGGTACCATATGGACATGAATTATCGCGGCATCATCAATATGCTGGTGATGTGCGGGTGTATTGGTCAGTCCGGTGGTGGCTGGAGCCATTATGTGGGGCAGGAGAAGTTNCGTCCGCAAACGGGTTGGGCCCCGCTTGCCTTCGGCCTCGACTGGTCACGACCCCCGCGCCACATGAACTCGACCTCCGCCTGGTACGCACACACGGACCAGTGGCGGTATGAAACACTGACNTCGAACGAGATCCTTTCGCCGACCGCACCGAAGGGTGAGTGGGACAAGAGCCTGATNGATTACAATGTTCAGGCAGAGCGGATGGGCTGGTTGCCCTCTGCACCGCAGCTTAAACAGAACCCGCTGGAAGTGGCCAAGGCTGCGAAAGCCGCCGGGGTTGAGGTTAAGGACTATGTCGCCGAGAAGNTGAAGTCNGGCGAAATTGAAATGTCTTGTGAAGACCCGGATGCGCCGGAGAATTGGCCGCGCAACCTGTTTGTCTGGCGGTCCAACCTGTTGGGCTCGTCGGGTAAGGGACATGAATATTTCCTGAAACACCTGCTCGGTACGGACCATGGTGTGTTGGGGCATGATCTTGGTGAAGAGGGGGGGCAGAAGCCCNGGGAAGTCGAGTGGCACGATGAGGCCCCNAAGGGGAAACTTGACCTTCTCGTTTGCATTGACTTCCGGATGAGTACGACGGCGGTTTATTCCGACATCGTTCTGCCAACTGCCTCCTGGTACGAGAAGAATGATCTCAACACATCCGATATGCATCCGTTCATTCATCCGCTACAGGCTGCGGTCGACCCGGCATATGAGTCGAAATCGGACTGGGAAATATTCAAATCCATTGCCAAGAAATTTCAGGAAGTCGCGCCCGAAGTGTTGGGCAAGGAAACTGATGTTGTTGCGTTGCCCATCCTGCANGATACGGCTGGCGAGATTGCGCAGNCGGATGTTCGGGACTGGAAGAAAGGGGAGTGCGAGCTTATCCCNGGNAAAACGGCCCCGGCNTACATCACTGTNGAGCGGGACTATACGGCCCTNTATGACCGCTATGTAGCGCTCGGTCCCTTGCTCGACAAATTGGGGAATGGTGGCAAAGGCATCAACTGGAACACTGAACCNGAAGTNCAGCATCTGCGGGACTTGAACGGTGTCTGGGAAGAGGGACCAGCGAAAGGGTGCCCGAAGATTGTGACGGACATTGATGCGTCNGAAGTGATCTTGATGCTGGCACCGGAGACCAATGGTGAGGTTGCNGTAAAGGCGTGGGAAGCGCTTTCCAAAGCGACTGGTCGCGAACATGCGCATCTTGCGCTTCCCAAAGAAGACGAGAAAATCCGGTTCCGCGATATTGCCGCGCAGCCACGNAANATTATCTCGTCACCAACCTGGTCCGGCATCGAAAGTGAGAAGGTCTGCTANAATGCGGGCTACACAAATGTGCATGAGTTGATCCCCTGGCGGACACTGACAGGACGCCAGCAGCTCTATCAGGATCATTTGTGGATGCGCGCCTTTGGCGAGGGGTTCTGCGTCTATCGTCCGCCTGTGGATCTCAAGACGATCACTCATGAGGTTAATCGGGACGCGAAGGAGGGCAGNCCGCATGTTGTGCTGAACTTCATCACGCCGCACCAGAAGTGGGGCATTCACTCGACCTACTCAGACAATCTTTTGATGCTGACGCTTAATCGTGGNGGGCCGGTTGTCTGGATGTCNGAGGTGGATGCCGCGAAGGCNGGTATCGCCGATAATGACTGGGTTGAGGTCTACAACACGAACGGTGCGCTGACCGCGCGTGCTGTTGTCTCNCAGCGCATGAAAGATGGAACGCTTTTCATGTANCACGCGCAAGAGAAGATCGTGAATACGCCTGGCTCTGAAATTACCGGGAACCGGGGCGGGATCCACAATTCCGTTACGCGTACNACGCTCAAGCCGACCCATATGATTGGTGGTTATGCCCAGCAAAGCTACGGGTTCAACTATTACGGTACGGTTGGCTCCAACCGCGATGAATTCGTGATTGTCAGAAAAATGCGGAAGGTTGACTGGTTGGATGAACCAGCAACAGCTTCTGATGCCGGAAAGGAGGCAGCAGAATGAAAGTTCGTGCGCAAATTGGGATGGTGCTTAACCTCGACAAGTGCATCGGCTGCCACACATGTTCGGTAACGTGCAAGAATGTCTGGACCAGCCGTGACGGGGTTGAGTATGCCTGGTTCAACAATGTTGAGACCAAGCCGGGGACTGGCTATCCGACTGACTGGGAAAATCAGGCCCGTTGGAACGGCGGCTGGACCCGCAGCAAGTCCGGNAANCTACAACCGAAGCAGGGCGCCAAGTGGCGCATTCTGGCGAACATATTTGCCAACCCCGACCTGCCGGAAATTGATGATTATTATGAGCCGTTNGATTTCGATTACGATCATCTGAAGTCCGCACCGGAGATGAAGGCATTTCCGACGGCGCGTCCGCGNTCCAAGATCACNGGGGAGCGGATGGAGAAGATCGAGAAGGGGCCTAACTGGGAAGAAATTCTTGGCGGCGAATTCTCCAAGCGTTCAAAAGATTACAATTTNGAAGGCGTGCAAAAGGAAATCTATGGAGCGTATGAGAATACGTTCATGATGTATTTGCCGCGCCTTTGCGAGCATTGCCTCAACCCGGCTTGNGCTGCGAGTTGCCCGTCNGGTGCCATTTACAAGCGCGAGGAAGACGGCATCGTCCTTATCGACCAGGAGAAATGCCGGGGTTGGCGCATGTGTGTGTCCGGCTGTCCTTACAAAAAAATNTANTACAACTGGTCGACGGGNAAATCGGAGAAGTGCACGCTTTGTTACCCGCGCATNGAATCCGGAAACCCGACGGTTTGTTCTGAAACCTGTGTCGGGCGCATCCGCTATCTGGGTGTCATGCTTTACGATGCGGACAAGATTGCNGAGGCAGCAAGTGTTGCNGATGAAACAGACCTCTACGACGCTCAGCTTGGTGTGTTCCTCGATCCCAATGACCCGGAAGTGCTNGCCGCNGCGAAGGCTGAGGGCATTCCGCAGGATTGGATCAAAGCGGCNCAGGAAAGTCCGGTCTGGAAAATGGCTATGGAGTGGAAGGTTGCCTTTCCGCTTCACCCGGAATACCGGACGTTGCCGATGGTCTGGTACATCCCGCCACTCAGCCCGATCCAGAATGCGGCCGCTGCCGGTCAGATTGGTGTGGATGGAGAGATGCCGGATGTGCGTTCACTCCGTATTCCGGTCAAGTATCTTGCCAATATGCTGACGGCTGGGGATGAGGCCCCCGTGGTGGACGCTCTGGAGAGGATGCTTGCCATGCGTGCCTATATGCGTGCGAAGACGATTGACGGTGTGATTGATGAAAACATCGCCACGCGTGTTGGCCTTACCAAGGCGAAGATCGAAGACATGTACAAGATTCTGGCGCTTGCGGATTATGAGGACCGGTTTGTCATCCCAACAACGCATCGCGAACAGGTGGAAGATGCTTACGAACTTCGGGGCGGTGCCGGGTTTACTGACTGCAATGGTTGCTCGTCAGGTGTGTCCGAAGGGTCGCTTTTTGGCGGCTCGAAAAAACCCCTCAAGATCAAGGAGACATTCTGATGGACCGGACACTCAAAGCACTGTCGCTGTTGCTGAGCTATCCAACGGTTGAGCTGAAGGAGGCTATGCCGGACATTTCCGCCGTGGTTCTGTCAGACAAGCGATTGACAACATTTTCGCGCCGCGCATTTCAACCGCTTTTTCAGGCGTTTGAAAACCGGGACATCTACGATCTGGAAGAGATTTTTGTCGTGCTCTTTGACCGCTCGCGGACATTGTCGCTTAATCTTTTTGAGCATGTACACGGGGAAAGCCGGGATCGGGGCGGTGCGATGGTCAGCCTCGTGGAAACCTATCGGGAAGGTGGGTTTGATCCTGTTACCTCTGAACTGCCGGACCACCTGCCGGTATTGTTGGAATATCTGTCGTTACGGCCTGCGTCGGAAGCGCATGACACACTGGCGGATGCCGCACATATCTTCGAGGCCTTGAGAGAGAGGCTTGTGCGTCGCGAGAGTTACTATGCGCCCGTGTTTGCCGCTCTTGTGGAGCTTTCGTGCGCGGACGTTGATAGCGAGGCGCTGGCCACTCTGCTGGATCAACCGGACACCGACCCTCATGACCTGGAGGCTCTCGACCAGGTTTGGGAAGAATCCGAGGTGATTTTTGGCCCGGACCCGAATGCCGGGTGTCCGCAAGTTCGCGAGATGCTGTCGCAGATGGATGTTCCTGTTAATCCCGCACCCCGGCAGATGGCCGAGTAGTGGAGGTAGAGATGCATAATTTCCTGTTTGGTATTTATCCTTACATAGCGCTGGCCGTTCTGGTCGTTGGCTCCATTGCACGGTATGAGCGGGATCCGTTCACGTGGAAGAGTTCGTCTTCGCAGTTTTTGCGCCGCAAGCAGCTTGTTGTGGGGTCGATCCTTTTTCATGTTGGTGTCCTTGTTATTTTTGCCGGACATCTGGTCGGACTGTTGACCCCGATCTGGGTGTTTGACTTTATGGGGATCAGCCATGGGGCAAAGCAGCTTCTTGCCGTCATCGCGGGCGGTGTCGCGGGTGTCATGGCGCTCGTGGGGGGTGGCATGCTGTTCCATCGACGGTGGACGGACCCGCGGATCCGCGCGACGTCGGGTCCGACTGATATGTTGATCCTTGGTCTTTTGCTCGCCCAGCTTGTTTTGGGGATCGGCACGATTTTCGTGTCCCTGGAGCATTTGGATGGGCACGAGATGACGAAGTTTATGTCATGGGCTCAAGGCATTTTCACGTTTCAGGCGGGGGCGGCAGATCACATCAAGGATGTGGCGCTTGTGTTCAAACTTCACCTCTTTCTGGGACTGGCGATTTTTGTGCTCTTTCCCTTCACACGTTTGGTGCACATGTTGTCTGCCCCGGTACGCTACCTGGTTCGGCCTGGATATCAGGTTGTTCGTTCGCGCCGTCAGGCACCGCGTTCTGCACGCGTGTCTCATCGGGAGGCTGCTGAATGAGTGAGGCGATGAAGTCATTTTTCACAGACATTGTGGTGAACGGGGAGGTGATCCCCCGAACAGCCATTGCAGCTGAAACGCAAAACCATCCGGGCGATAAGGTTCAGCCGGCCGCCGTCTGGACGAAGGCGGCTCACGCTCTGGTGATCAGGACGCTCCTTCTGCAGGAAGCAAAGCGCCGCGGGCTTGAAACAGATCCCCTTAGCGATGAGCAGGAACGGAAAGAGACGGATGAGGATGCGCTTGTCCGTGTTCTCCTTGAAAACAATGTGGCCTGTACGCCGCCGAGCGATGAAGCTGTGAGGATGGAGTGGGCCAAAGATCCGTCCCGCTTTCGATCCCCCCCATTGTGGGAGGCATCTCATATTCTCATCGCATTTGAAGGTGAGAGGATGCGTGAGGAAGCGAGGGAAAAGGCCCAGGCTCTGATTGGGGAGTTACAGTCTTACCCTGATCGCTTTGCAAAGCTTGCGGCGACAAACAGCCAATGTGGTTCCAGAAGTGATGGTGGTTTTCTGGGGCAGTTGCGACAAGGGGATACGGTGCCACTTTTCGAAGCGGCTCTACGTCAGTTGAAGGCAGGTGAAATTGTCTCGGCTCCGGTGGAGACAGAACATGGCTTTCACGTGATCCGGCTTGATGCATTTGAAGAAGGGCGTGAGCTGCCGTATGAAATCGTGCGCGGAAAAATATCCGAGGCGATGGAGAAGGCGAGCTGGGCGGAGAATGCGCGTTTGTTTGTTGATGAGTTGATCGGGCGCGCCATAATATCTGGCACGCGTTTTTCAAATGCCAATCTCCGGTCCTTTGGCTGAGGAGCGACGCTGATGAGGCGGGGTACACGAGGTTCAGGCCGGGGAGATTGTCTTTCGCCTTGTAACCCCGCGCCTTTTGACAATCCACTGGACTTTATTGCGGAAGAACATTTGCGAGAGCGGCAGATCTGTGCGCAGATTGAGCATATTGCGTCAGATGAACGTCCGGCGAGTTTCGATGTTGAGCATGTGCTGAGCTTTCTCGATTCCGAATATGGCGATCACATGCGTGATGAAACGCAGGAACTTTTCCCGCTTCTGCTGGAACGCTGTGAGCCGGAAGATGACATCGGGCATGTTGTTGAGCGTTTGAATGTGGATTATGCCGGGGCCGGTAAACTTGTCGCGAGAGTATCTCGTATTCTGAGAGCCTGTCTGACGCGGACGTATGATTTGAGCCGTACGGACCGGAAAGTCCTTCTGTCGTTTGTTGCGCACGCGAGGCGGCATCTGATTGTGGAAAATGCGATTGTACTGCCGCTGGCCCGTGCCCGTTTGAGCGGGGAAGACCTTGCGGCGTTTCGGCTTCACATTTTGCGGAGACGGGGTTTTGTTCCCCATGAGTAATGGTCTATCTCTATCGTGTTGCGGTAAACTGTCGGAAGGCGTCCAGATGAAAATTGCCTACACAATGTCGAAAGCACGCGGTGGAACCAACCTTGCTCTGGCGGCTATGGTGGAGAAACTTATCCCTCTCGGGTGCGCGATTGCCGGCACCATCCAGATTGATACGGAGAAGCAGGAATCCTATCGATGCGATATGGATGTGAAAGTGTTGCCGGACGGACCGGTGATCCGTATTTCGCAATCGCTGGGCAAGAGTGCGCGGGGGTGTCGACTGGACCCGAACGCCTTGGAAGAGGCAGTTGGGCTCGTAGACGCTCACATGACCCAGGGCAAGATTGATCTGCTCGTGGTCAACAAGTTTGGCAAACATGAAGCCGAAGGGCGTGGCTTTCGTGACCTGATTGGCGCGGCGCTGGAGAAGGGCATACCCGTTATCGTAGGACTGAACGAGGCGAACAGGTCTGCCTTTCTTGAATTTGCGGATGGGCTGGCGGAACCCGTTTTGGCAGATCCTGATATTCTGGCCGAATGGGTCTTGTCCCATACCGCGATGGCCGACGCGCTTCGTTGATATGCGCGGTGATGTTTTGGCACGCAGCTGATCGGTTGGGCCGGTTAGTAGGTTGGCTGGTTTGCACTTCCGCCTGACGCGTCTTCCCGTTGCGGGGTGGTGAAAATTCTAAGCGTGAATTGTATGGCATCCCTTATATGCGTGATTGTTGATTGACAGGCCTCCGGCACGCGGCGAAGCTTGGCTTCTGAAAAACCGGTTTTCCGACGGATATGGTGTTGCGGCTGTTTTGGGTACGCAGTTTCCCCGCATTGGAGGTCGGCGGGAGGTTGGCTGTGTATGCATTCAAGGGTGGTTGCAACCATGCAAGAGTGGGGCTTTCATGCCCCCTCTGATCCACAGATATGTTCGTGTAATTGATGCGGTCAATTATCGGCTTGGCCGGATCGTGATGTATGGCATTTTCGGGATGATCGGGGTCTTGCTATGGTCTTCGATTTCCAAGACTTTTTTCCTTCCATCGCTTTGGACACTTGAAGTCGCGCAGTTTTCGATGGTTGCCTATTATATGTTGGGCGGGCCTTACTCTCTGCAGCTTGGTTCCAATGTGCGTATGGACCTGTTTTATCATAACTGGACGGATGTCAGAAAAGCCTGGTTCGACGCTTTTACGGTTCTCTTCCTGCTTTTCTATCTGGGTGTCCTGCTTTACGGCGCACTTTCCAGCCTGTCTTACTCACTGGAATACGGGGAACGAAACCCGACGGCCTGGCGTCCCTATTTGTGGCCGATCAAGGCAATCATGGTGTCGGGTATTGTGTTGATGCTGCTGCAGGCGTTGTCGGAGTTTTTCAAGGATGTGGCACGTATCAGAGGTGAGGAACTCTGAATGTCGCATGAGATGATTGCCATGTTCATGTTCTCCCTGATGATGCTGATGCTGTTTACAGGGCAACGTGTTTTTGCGGCAATCGGAGGGGTGGCTGCTGTTGCGGCGCTGGCGCTGTGGGGAACCGGGGGTGGCGAAATTCCCTTTTCGTCTGCGATGAAGCTTATGAAATGGTATCCGCTTCTGACGTTACCCATGTTCGTTTTCATGGGGTATGTGCTGAGCGAAAGCCGGATTGCTGACGATCTCTACAAAATGTTTCATGTGTGGATGGGCCCGGTCTCCGGTGGGCTGGCCATTGGCACGATAGGGTTGATGGTACTGATATCGGCGATGAATGGTTTGAGTGTCGCGGGTATGGCTATCGGCGCAACGATTGCGTTGCCGGAACTTTTGCGCCGGGGTTATGACAAGAAAATGGTGACAGGCGTCATTCAGGCAGGATCGTCGCTTGGTATTCTTGTTCCACCTTCGGTCGTGCTGGTTCTCTATGCCATGATTGCACGCCAGCCTGTGGGGCAATTGTGGCTTGCGGGGATCGTGCCGGGGCTTGTGATGGCGGGCCTTTTTATCCTGTACATTTACATTCGTTGCCGGATCAACCCGGCGTTGGGACCTGTGTTGCCGGAGGACGAACGACAGGTGCGAACGGGGGAGAAGCTGCGTTTACTCAGCGCGGGGTTGTTACCGCTGGCCATTTTCTTTGCGATGATGGTACCGTTTGTCAACGGATGGACCTCGCTTGTTGAAAGCTCCGCCGTTGGCGCGGTGACGGCATTTATGGCCGCGGTGCTGAAAGGCCGGATGACGCGGACGGTGTTTGAAAATTCTGTTCGGCAGACCCTTGCGATCTCTTGCATGTTTATGTGGATCATATTGGCAGCCCTGGGCTTTGGAGCTGTTTTTGACGGGTTGGGTGCGGTACGGGCCATTGATAGTCTTTTTACCGACCAGTTGGGGCTCGACCCGTGGACTATTCTTATTTTGATGCAACTCAGCTTTTTGGTGATGGGGACATTTCTGGACGATACGGCAATGCTGGTGATTGTTGCCCCTCTCTATGTGCCGCTGGTGCATGCACTTGGTTTTGATCTTGTCTGGTATGGGGTCCTTTATACAATCACGACACAGATTGCTTATATGACACCGCCGTTTGGCTATAATCTGTTTCTGATGCGAGCCATGGCACCGCCGGAGATCACGTTGCGTGATATTTATGGTTCTATCGCGCCATTTGTGCTGGTGATGATTGCAGCGTTGGTGCTGATCATGGCTTTCCCGCAGCTGGCCTTGTGGCTGCCGGATTATGTGTATGGAAAGTAGAGTTGCTTGAGAAGACACTCCTGCGTGGGAGTGAGTTTGTGGAAACGTAAAAACCTTAGTCAAACAGACCAATAGGAGATCGAGATGACCACAAGACGGAAATTTTTGACGACAGCCGGCGTGGGTGCTGTCGGGGCAGTGGCGACCGGCCTTTCAACCCCGGTTCGCGCAGATGCCAAAATTAAATGGCGTATGCAGACTTATGCAGGGTCTGCTCTTGCGGAACATGTGATTAAGCCGGCAATCGAAAGCTTCAATAAAATTGCCGGTGAAGAAATGCAGATTGAGCTTTTCTTTGCCGACCAATTGGTGCCGACGAGTGAATTGTTCCGAGCCATGCAAAACGGGACGATTGATGCAGTACAGTCGGATGATGACAGTATGGCATCGCCGACGGAGGTTACGGTGTTTGGCGGCTATTTTCCTTTTGCCTCCCGGTACTCGCTGGATGTGCCGGTGCTCTTTAACCAGTACGGGTTGAAGCAGATATGGGAAGAAGAATATGCCAAGGTTGGTGTGAAGCACATTTCAGCCGGTGCCTGGGACCCCTGTCATTTCGCGACCAAGGAGCCTATTCACAGTCTGGCTGACTTGCAGGGCAAGAGAGTTTTCACGTTCCCGACGGCGGGGCGTTTTCTGACCCAATTTGGAGTGGTACCCGTAACGCTTCCGTGGGAAGACATTGAAGTGGCGGTTCAAACAGGTGAACTGGACGGTGTTGCCTGGTCCGGTATTACCGAGGATTATACGGTTGGCTGGGCTGATGTGACCAATTACTTCCTGACCAACAATATTTCCGGCGCCTGGGCAGGGTCGTTTTTTGCCAATATGGAACGCTGGAATGCGCTCCCCGATAATTTGAAAGAACTTTTGACCGTCTGCATGGACCAGAGCCATTACTACCGGCAATGGTGGTATTGGGGCGGAGAGGCCAGCCTTCGCGTGAACGGTACCAAGATGCAACTGACCTCGATTCCCGATGCGGAATGGCAGACGGTGGAAGACGCTGCGTTAAAATTCTGGGATGAAATTGCAGCGGAGAGCGAAGTTAAGGCGAAGGTGGTTGAAATCTTCAAGCGATATAATGCAGATATGACCAAGGCGGGGCGACCATACCGCTATACGTGATGGCCCCGTCGGATGTGATGGGGATGTGGTTTGCATATGAGGCTCTGGCAAGACCTTTCTTATCGGTCCGGCCGGGGCCTTTCAGGTCGGGGTCAGGGCCTTCGTGTGAACGCTATGTAGTGAAGGGAGACCCGTAGGATGACGGGACTTATGACGTTTGATGCACTGAAGACGGCCGTACATGCGGGGGAGATTGACACGATCCTGGCCTGCCTTGTGGATATGCAGGGACGGTTGATGGGCAAGCGTTTTGTTGCCGAGCATTTTGTTGAAAGTGCCTGGGAAGAAACCCATTGCTGCGTCTATCTGCTGGCAACTGATTTGGAAATGTACACTGTCGAAGGATATCAATCAGCAAGCTGGCGTGAAGGGTATGGTGATTATGTTATGAAGCCGGACCTGGGGACTATCCGTCCGATGCCCTGGCTTGAAAAGACCGCTATGGTGTTGTGCGATGTGCTGGATCATCATACGCACCAGGAAGTCGCGCATTCACCACGTACTATGCTTAAAAGCCAGATCGCACGCGCGAGCGCGCTTGGTCTTACGCCGATGATGGCGACGGAACTGGAGTTCTTCCTGTTCACCAAAAGTTATGATGCGATCCGTGCGTCTGGCTATAAGTCGCTTGAAACCCTGAGTGGTTACAATGCTGATTACAACATTCTCCTGTCCAACCGGGACGAAGGAGTGATGCGCCCGTTGCGAAACCATTTGCGGGCCGCGGGCATTCCCGTCGAGAACTCTAAAGGTGAAGCAGAAGAAGGCCAGGAGGAGCTTAATATTCGCTATTCGGACGCGCTCAATTGTAGCGATTATCACACGATAGCGAAGCATGCGACGAAGGAGATTGCCTGGCAGCAAGGCGTGTCGGCGAGCTTTCTGGCGAAATGGCACAAAGACAAAGTCGGTAGCTCCACACATATTCATCAGTCTTTCTGGAAAGACGGCGAAAACGTTTTCTTTGATCCCGGGGCCGAACTTGGCATGTCTGATCTGATGAAATCCTATATGGCAGGTTTGTTGAAATATGCGCCGGACGTTACCTATTTTCTGGCGCCCTATGTGAACAGTTACAAGCGGTTTCAGAAAGGAACGTTTGCGCCGACGAGAGCTGTCTGGTCGGTTGACAATAGAACGGCCGGGTTCCGGCTATGTGGTGAGAATTCCAAAGCTGTTCGCGTTGAATGTCGCATCGGTGGATCGGATCTTAATCCTTATCTGGCGATTGCGATGCAGCTTGCCTGTGGCCTTGCCGGGATTGAGGAAAAGCTGACGCTGGATGCCCCGATGTCCGGGAGTGCCTATGACACACGAAAAGGGCGGGAAATTCCCCAGACACTGAGAGATGCGATGGGTACGCTCACCCGGTCAAAGATGCTACGGGGTACTTTCGGTAGTGATGTTGTGGATCATTACGCCCACGCTGCCGCGTGGGAGCTGGAAGAATTTGACCGCGTTGTGACGGATTATGAGATCGCCCGCGGCTTTGAAAGGGCCTGAAGATGACGAAGACAATTAAATGTATCTCACCGATTGATGGGTCGGTTTATGCTGAACGGCCTGTCCTTTCCGGGGAGGAGGCCCGTACACGTGTTGCCGCGATGCGGGCGGCGCAAAAAGGTTGGGCAGCCCGTGCGCTTTCCGAGCGGATTGAACTGGTTTTAAAGGCGGCTGAAAAAGTGGGCGCGATGAATGACGAGATTGTGCCGGAGCTTGCCTGGCAGATGGGACGCCCGGTTCGGTATGGCGGAGAATTTGGCGGCTTCAACCAGCGTGCACGTTACATGGCGGAAATTGCAGAGCGGGCGCTGGCGCCGCTTGAGTTTGAGGACAGTGGAGACTTCAAGCGTTACATCGCCAGAGAGCCGCAAGGCATCGTCTTTGTTGTGGCGCCCTGGAATTATCCGTTCATGACGGCTATCAACACCATCGCGCCGGCACTTATAGCGGGCAATGTGGTGATGTTGAAACATGCAAGCCAGACACCGCTGGTGGGTGAACGTTTGGCTGAAGCGTTCAAGTTTGCGGGTGTGCCCGAAGATGTCTTCTGCAATGTGTTTCTGGATCATGAGACAACATCCGCCCTGATCGCGGAGCGGTCCTTCGGCTTTGTCAATTTTACCGGATCGGTGAAAGGCGGGGTCGAGATGGAAAGAGCCGCCGCAGGCACATTCACGGGCATGGGGCTTGAGCTCGGCGGGAAAGACCCCGGTTATGTGATGGAAGATGCGGATCTTGATGCCGCCGTGGAAACGCTGATTGATGCGGCGATGTATAATTCGGGGCAATGCTGTTGTGGTATTGAGCGAATATATGTTGTCGAGAGCCTGTATGATGCCTTTGTGGAGAAGGCCATTCAGATTGTCAGTGGTTACAAGCTCGGCAATCCACTTGATGAAGCGACGACGCTTGGTCCTATGGCACAAATGAGATTTGCAGATGAAGTACGGGCCCAGACACGGGAGGCTGTCGCCGCGGGCGCGAAGGCGCTGATTGATCCGGCCTTGTTCCCTCAGGATGAGGGGGCGTACCTCATGCCGCAAATATTGGTGGATGTAGATCATTCGATGCGGGTGATGCGAGAAGAAAGCTTTGGTCCCGTCGTCGGCATTATGAAGGTGAAGAATGATGCTGAAGCGATTGAGCTGATGAATGACAGCGAGTACGGGTTGACGGCNTCGTTGTGGACGGCGGATNTCGCGCGTGCTGAGAANATTGGACGGCAGATCGAAACCGGGACGGTTTTTCTTAACCGTGCCGACTATCTGGATCCTGCATTGTGCTGGACGGGGTGCAAAAACACGGGCCGTGGTGGGGGATTGTCGGAGATTGGCTTCCACAATCTGACGCGTCCCAAATCATACCATCTGCGGAAATTGAACTAGNCGCGGTCTATCTGTTTTNATGTGAAGNGACGAAGTGCGGCGGGAAACTGCCGCGCTCACCGTTTTTCTGNGTTTCAGGGTGTTGGGACGGCCTTGCGGTAGATATGCCATGTTGCGTGGCCGAGAATTGGTAACACCACAAGCAACCCCGCAAAGAATGGCAAACTCGCCATCAAGACAGCGAGGGTGACAATAGCTCCCCAGCCCAACATGACAAACGGGCTTTCGAAGACGACTTTCACACTCGTAATCATGGCGGTAACAATGTCGATGTCTCGCTCCAGCAGAAGCGGCATGGAGACGACGGTGATCGANAAGAGGATAAGCGCCAGTGCAGCGCCGACAATGTGNCCCACACCCAGAAAGACCCAGCCATTGGTNGTGGTGAAAANGACGGTGAGAAATTCGTCAAAACTGGCGAATGATACAAGACCCAGGCAGAGCGCGATGAGCAATCNGATCTGGTACATCCAGACCCAGAANACAAAGAGCATGACAAAAGCCATGAAAGAGAGCTCCCGTCGTCTTTGGGCCCATACGGTGGCGAGAACCTTCTTCCATGTTGGGGCNGCTCCTGCTTCCAGNTCGCGGCTGACGGCATAAAGACCGACCGCTGCAAATGGGCCNACAAGAGGAAACCCGATGGCGAATGGATAGGCCATCCATGGAAGGTCAAGCACGGTCAGTCCCAGAAAGATGGCAAGGCCAATTCCGCTAACCAGCGCGCCGACGGTCAGTCCGAAGAGNGNGGCTGTACGGAAGTCTTCTATACCGGCTTTCAGGCNGGCATAGATGTCGGCAGCGCGCATTTTCCGCACTGTNGGTAAGGTGGACGGGCTGATTTGCTGATTATTCTGTGATTGCGGGTTCATCATGCCTTTGCGTGTCGTCACGCAACTTTCCTGGTTCTGGACGTATGAACGGACACATGCNCGAACGGNCCCTGGGCATTATTGCCCAGCCGCACGCCCATATCCCCGGTNTCCAGNTCCATTGTCAGGGAGCANACTGTGCCCATCTGTCCCAGGGGGGCNCGTGTGCGATAGGTCTGGCAGATGGCGTCGCCNGGGTTTTCGGTATCAGACAGGATTTTTTCCATTGTTCGTCGATCTCNTCCACCGTATGCATCGCCCAGCCGCTGCACGCGGGAGAGACGGGTTGTCGAGTTTTTCAGTACGTCGGGTATCGCAAACAGATCCTGCTCGATGAAATGATTGGTGTGGGCGAGAATGTCCCCCGAATCCGAGAGCTCAAACTTCTCTGTCGCCGCGAACTCCATGTCGAAGCGCTCACCGTTTTTCTGCGCTACCATGATGTTGGCGGAGCGGCCGTTGCCAGCGCGTTCTATTGTTGAACGTGCATCGCTGATTGAGCGACATTCCAGCAGGGCACGCAGGAGAATGTGGACGGGTACACCATTGGTCGGGCGATCGATGGGCAAGAAGTTGAAACACACGCCCAGGCCCGCGCTGTTAAGGCCNATTTTTCCAATAATGCCGGGNTCCGTCATCATCAGTATATCGGGTGTATTGTTGTTGCTTTCGATGCGTACCAGCGTGATCAGTGGTTCAAGGCTTTCTTCCCAGTCCCAGTTCTGCCCAAGTAGGGATGTCCCGNTNAAATGGAGGAGTGTGCATTCTGTCGCAGGTGTGTAGGAAAGGAATTCGCTGCGGGCGTTCAATGCATAAATCCAAAGAGGGGGGAGATTGGCAGCTTTGGCGATAGCNTCAATTTCGACAGCATAATCGCTTTGGAAGCGNGTAATGACTTGCTTGAAGTGTGTGGCGGTCTGAAAGACCTGCTCTTCCGGCAGGCCGAAGAACCCGGAATATACGTCGACCATCTGGTGGATTTTCTCCCGCAGCGTCTCTCCATGCTGCAGGCCGCGTGTTTCGGGACCACCGGTCAGGGTGATCAAGGGCATCCCGCCGATTGCTGTCATCTTCCATCCTCCCCATTTCTCATCAAGAGTACCAAATGAAGAGGGATAAGGAAGCGGAAACGGCTGGCCTTTGCGTGCCATTTGAGATTGAATAGCGATCTCGACAAAATGAGTAACTCCGTGTCCCTGAGCGCTACCAGACAGATTGCGACTTTTTTTGCCTTTCTTCTTGTTGGGCTGCAGTCCTTTGCGCTTTTTCACGGGGCTTCGTACGGCTTTGAGGCGCATGATCATGGGGTTCAGGCCGGGGGNCGGGACCGTGTTGCCGTTTTCTCCGGCAGCGGGCGCGTATCAGCTGATTCATCNCATGATGGTCATGGTGACCCCATAGATTCCCCCGCAAATTGTGACCTGATGCTTTATCTGGATGGTCACGCCCGCTTGCTTGAAACGCCGGTGGGTGCGGNTNTGGTCAGGTTTGAAGAAACTGACCCTGTTTCTCCAATCTTCAACGTGTTTGTTGCGCAAACGCTTGCGCCTTCCTCNCCGCGGGACCCGCCTCATTTTCTCCTTGCCTGAACCTTGTTTGCCTTTTGGGTCTATATGGAGAAAAGAATGTTACAGAAAACTTTGAATGCACGGCGTGCATTTTCCCCTGTTTCTGCCGGGTGTGCTGGCCTGTTGTTTTTACTAGGCGGCGTGAATGTTGCGTCNGGTGAAGAAACNCGCCATGCGGCAGCGCATGAACATGGTGCTGCGCAATTGAACATTGCGCAGGATGGTCGTGTTATCACGGCAGAATTTGTTTCACCGGCGATCAATCTGGTTGGNTTTGAGCATATGGCGCGTGATGCCGATGAGGAAAAGGCCGTGCGTGACGCGATTGCCTTGTTGGAAGATGGAGGCTCTCTCTTCCGGTTTAAGGGTACTGAGTGCGCGCTTGAAAGTGCACTGGTTAAGGCTGAAGGNTTGCTGGCNCCGGTTTCCGGCGAGGCTGGGCACGCGGANGAGCATGAACACGAAGACGANCATCATGATACGCATGCGNGCGAACATGANGGAGAGCATGCNGACGAGGAAGGTCACAGCGAGTTTGAGGCGACTTACAGATTTAATTGCCAATCNGAAGACATGCCAGAAAGCATACGGATTGGCTTTTTTGACAAGTGGCTTGAGCTNGAGGATGTCGATACGGTTTTTCTGGGCAGCGGCAAACAGCTCTCGGCTGAACTGACCTCNTGGGTACCGACGCTGGAGATTGAAGANTAATGTCGGCAGGAGCGACACTGAACNTGGAGAGCGAAGCGGAACCTGTGGTTTCGCTTCGTGACCTTGCTTTCTCNTGGGATGGGCAGGGGCTGGTTCTGGATATTCCGGCCTTTTTTCTCGCGCGCGGTGAGACCGTTTTTATCAAGGGCCCAAGCGGCAGCGGNAAAAGTACACTGTTGGGGCTTATCGGCGGCGTTTTATTGGCGGACCGTGGTGAAGTTAATGTTCTGGGTACGTCGCTTTCTTCTCTGAGCGGGAGGCGGCGAGACCGGTTTCGCGCTGACCATCTGGGGATTATTTTCCAGATGTTCAATCTGTTGCCTTATCTCAGCGTGATTGAGAATGTCACGCTGGCGTGCCGNTTNTCTCCAGTGCGCAGGAACGCNGCTGAAAAGAGGGGCGGGGTGGTTGAAGAGGCTGTTCGCTTGCTCACCTCGCTGGGGCTGGATGATACATTGCTCAACCGACCGGTGACCACTTTGAGTGTCGGGCANCAACAGCGTGTTGCCGCAGCGCGTGCGTTGATNGGGTCGCCAGCGCTTATTATTGCCGATGAGCCTACGTCAGCACTCGATGAAGCCCACAGGGGACAGTTTCTGGATCTTCTGATGACAGAATGTAAAGCGTGTAACGCGGCTCTTGTTTTTGTCAGCCATGAGAACAGTCTGAGTGACCGCTTTGACCGGGTGGTTGCGCTGGCCGAGTTGAACCAGTCTGCTCAGGTGGGGGTGGTTTGATGTCTGTTCTGACTTTGCTGCCTATTGTTTTCCGAAGCCTGTTGAACCGCCGTGTGACAGCTTTTCTTACGGTATTGTCCATTGCGATCAGTGTTACGCTTTTTCTGGGTGTGGAAAAAATACGGGCGGGGGCTCAGGCCGGATTTGCCAGTACTGTTTCAGACACNGATCTGATTGTCGGGGCCCGGAGCGGGGCTATCAACTTGCTGCTTTATTCTGTNTTCCGGATAGGGGATGCGACGAACAATGTGACATGGGACACGTATCAGCAGATTGCAGCCCGGCCAGACGTGGCATGGGCGATCCCCATATCGCTGGGTGACAGTCATCGTGGATATCGTGTCGTCGGCACGACNAGCGCCTATTTTGAGCATTATCGAACGGGTGACCGGTTGCCGCTCGCAATGGAGGCGGGGCAACCTTTTGAAAATCTGTTTGAAGCGGTAATCGGGGCGGACGTTGCCGAGGCATTATCTTATACGATAGGGCAAGAGGTCATTATTGCGCACGGGATCGGGGCCGTCAGCTTTGCGTCGCACGATAATTTGCCCTTCCGGGTTGTTGGCATNCTGAAGCGTACCGGCACACCGGTGGATCGCAGTGTGCATGTCAGCCTTGCCGCTATTGAAGCCATACACGAAGGATGGGGGGGCGGTGCTGCCCCGCGGGGGCGTGACCGGTTGAGTGCTTCAGAAGTTGAAGCGCTGGATCTGGAACCGCAAAGCATTACAGCGTTTCTTTTAGGACTAAAGAGCCGTATCGCGGTCCTCAGGGCGCAAAGAGAGATTAATGCCTACCGCCAGGAGCCGCTGCTTGCCATCATTCCCGGGGTTGCGCTGACGCAGTTATGGGATGTCGTCAGCGTGGCTGAAACAGCTTTGTCCGGCATTGCGGCATTTGTTATCCTGACCGGCTTGTTCGGCCTGATGACAAACATTCTGACGAGCCTTAATGAACGGCGGCGGGAGATGGCGATTTTGCGATCTGTCGGGGCAAGTGCGCTTCATGTATTTGTGCTGTTGGTGAGCGAAGCTGTTTTGCTGGCTGCGGCTGGTGCCGTGCTGGGACTGGTTCTGGTTCAGTTGGTGATTTTTGTTGCGGCGCCTCTGGTGGTTGAGGCAACCGGTGTTCATATAGGGCAGGCGGGTGTTACCTTCTTCGACCTGAAGACGATGGGAGGGGTTATCCTTCTCGGTGGTATTCTGGCAGCTCTGCCGGCCTGGCGGGCTTACAGGCAATCACTGGCGGACGGACTGACCGTTCGCCTGTGAGTTTTGGCTGGGAGTTTTGGCTGGATATGTTGTTGACGTTGAAGGCATACGGAAAATGAAGACAACGCTTATTGCGTGCGCGGAAATGAATGTGAGGAAACAGGAATGAAACAAACCCGTTTGAGTTTGATGCGTCGAACGATGTTCGTGGGGTTGGCCTTTCTGTTGTCCGCGTCGCCTCTTCATGCGGCACCGGAAACCTTGTATTGGGAAGATCTGATGCCCCCTGAAGGGGAAAAGGCACTGGAGGAGGCTTATGCGGCCGCGGCGGCGGCGGCGGAAAGTCTGTCAGCTGCGGGTGCACGGGCGGATGCAGCCACAAGCGACTTGCCGGAGGATGGAACGCCCATGCCGGGTGCTGACCCGGATGATCCTTATGGAACGCAGCCAGCTGCCACACAGATTGGCACGTTTGATGTTGTGGAGGAGCTGAATGGCAAGGAGATAAGACTGCCCGGCTTTATGGTGCCGCTTGATATCAATCAGATGAGCGAAGTGAGAGAGTTTCTCCTCGTACCCTATTTTGGCGCTTGTATCCATGTGCCGCCGCCACCGCCCAACCAGATTGTTTATGTCACGTCTGAAGAGGCTGTGAAGTTTGGTTGGGAACCCATCTGGGTAGAAGGTGTTTTGGAGACGAAGCGGCATATGAACGAGGTTGGCAGCACGGCCTATTCGCTTCGTCTCGCAAAGTTGGAGCCCTATACGGAGCAGTGAGCTCTATTTGACGTGTTTTTTGAAGTCGGGGGCACGTTTTTCGTTGAATGCAGCAACCCCTTCGTGGGCTTCGTCGGTGTCGTAATAAAGGGCAAGGGCCTGGAAACCCATCGACCCGATGCCCTTGATGTGATCGGTATCTGCGTTGAATGAGCGCTTGGCAATTGCAATGGCTGTCGGGCTCTTCGCATTTATCTCCGCACACCAGCGCTCTACCTCATTATCGAGTTCGGCGCGCGNGACGACGGTATTGACCAGACCCATGGACAGGGCCTCGGCGGCAGTGTAGCGGCGGCACAGATACCACATTTCACGTGCCTTCTTTTCGCCGACGAGACGAGCAAGATAAGCCGTGCCAAAACCGGGATCGACAGAGCCTACTTTGGGGCCGACTTGCCCGAAGACAGCTGTATCGGCGGCGATGGTGAAATCGCATATGGTGCACAATACATTGCCGCCACCGATGGCGAACCCTTGAACTTTGGCAATAAGTGGTTTCGGGACATCGCGCATGGCGGCATGAAGGTCATCTACCGGCAATCCGATCGTGCCGCGCCCACCATAGCCTCCCTCGTGCGAGGATTGATCTCCGCCCGTGCAGAAGGCTTTTTCGCCGGCNCCGCACAGGACAATGACACCTATCTCTCTGTTCCACCCTGCGCGATTGACGGCGTGAATCAGCTCCTCAATCGTTGAGGCGCGGAATGCGTTGTACTTTTCCGGGCGATTGATTGTGATTGTCGCTGTTCCGTCCGCCTCGCTGTAGAGGATGTCCTGATATTCCATATCTGCTCCGATCACGTGTGGGTGCAATGGCGGGGCGATTATCTGGCCGCCAATGATGGACGGTCCCGCCAATTGCTTCTAAGTTTTGTCTGAAGATACGCGCGCTAGGAGGTGCGAGCAAAGATTTGATGAATTTTGGGGGGAGTGATGAAGGTTTTTCGATACGTATTGATGGGGCTTGGCAGTCTTGCTGTNGTTGTTGGTGTGGCGCTTCTGGCCCTGACACAGACACGAGATGATCTCTCCAAATTCAGCGCTTATGTCGAGCAGCGGAACAACGAGACAGCGCGGGCTGTGACCGTNACCTATATGGGCAATACCAATCTTCTTATCAGTGACGGTGAAACCTCGATCCTCACTGATGGATGGTTTACACGCCCTTCAACGCTTGATGTTGCAATAGGGAAAATTGAACCGGACCTTGATGCCATTGCAAACGGGATGGAACGTGGTGGTGTTGGAAAACTTGCTGCCATTATTCCGGTTCATTCGCATTTTGACCATGCGATGGATGCACCCGAGGTGGCCCGCCGGACAGGGGGNCTGCTGGTCGGATCTGAATCAACGGCGAATATCGGGCGTGGATGGGGATTGCCGGAAGAGCAGATCNGCGTCATCGGTGATGGTGANGTGCTGCGATTTGGTGACTTCACTGTAACCATGATCCTTTCNAGGCATTTTGCGTTCCCCAATGCGGCAATGCGAGACGCGGCGCTTGAAGAACCTGTTATTGCCGAGCCATTGGTGCCGCCTGTTGGTGCGCTCGACTATAAGGAGGGGGGAAGTTACACGATACATGTGGCACACCCTCTTGGCAGTTTGCTTCTGCAAGGGAGCGCGGGGTTTATCCCCGGCGGTCTCGACGGTGTGAAAGCCGACATTGTTGCGCTTGGTGTTGGGGGGGTGGCTGCGCAGACAACGTCTTACCAGTCAGATTACTGGGAGCATGTGGTGCGTGTTACACAACCACGGAAAGTCTATGCGGTACATTGGGACAGTTTAACTGACCCGCTGGCCGACCAGCCAGTTATGCCCAATCTTCTGTGGTCGCGGGTGCTGGATTTCCAGGCCGAGGCAGGCGTTGCCTATGCACTGGAACATGCCGCGAAGGATGGTATCGAGGGGGCGCTGTTTCCGATGTGGGAGCCTGTAACGCTGTTCAGCGAGTAAGCGCTCACAATAGTGCAGCGCTCAACCGTGTCAGGCTTTGTCGAGGCGGGTGAGAAACGTATCGATGGCACTCAGGACTTCCGGTTCGTTCAGGAACGGTGCATGGCCGCGGTCCTTTACGGTGACGAGGGTCAGGTCGGTGTGTTTTTCTACCATTTTGTCCGCTGTTTCTTTGGATAGCAGATCGGAGTTTTCACCACGGATCAGCAACACAGGTACATGTGACAGGCTGAGAAATTCTTTCCAGAGTGTTGGAAATTGCCCGCGCAGAAGTTTGGCTGCCCTTTGCAGGCTTTTGCCAATGGCTGCGTCGTAGTCCAGCGCGGGTTTTCCATCTACGTCTTTAAAAGTATTGCGTGCAAACGCATGCCAGTCTTCGCCCGATACATTGGGGAATTCCCGTTCGTTCATCTGACGGAGAAGGATCGCGGCATCGCTCCAACTTTCAGGCGCTTTCATCTTGCCTGCATACCCCAGAATGCGTGAGATACCGGCCGGGTCCACCTCGGGGCCGACATCATTCATGATGACGGCCTTGATTGCGCCTGGTCGGTTCAATCCCATCGACATGGAGACCAGCCCCCCTCGCGATGTACCAATCAGGATGGCGTGTTCGACGCCGGTCACGCTCATCAGGTCAAGCGTATCGCGCATTTCCACATCGGCGGTGTAACCGGCCCAGCCTGATGCATACTCGGATTTTCCGCGCCCGCGAAGGTCAGGGCATATTACCCTGCGTTCTGCGGACAGGCGCGTTGCCAGATCATGAAAATCTTTGGCGTTTCGGGTCAGACCGGGAAGGCAAAGTACGGGGGTTTTAGGGGCTCGCCGATCCCCATATTCGCGGGCGTAGAGCCGAAGTCCTTCCTGGGAAGTGTAATATATTTCCTTGTATGTCATGTGCCCGATATTCCGATTGAATATTGCATTCTAACCGTCATGTGCCGTGTTGTGTGTTGAGGGGGCTCGGGGTTGTTCGAGCCCGTCAAGACCAGCGGGAGGAATGAGTTCGATGCGTTGCTCTGCGGTGTTTACCGACGGGACCGCTAACCCCCGGGCTTGCCGTGAAGCCCGGTCATCTTCATCCACGACCGGGCGCATGGTTCTGGTCGCGGGAACTGTTTGCGTGTTGAGATCAATGGCGGCGGGAAGGTCCAGGCTTTCCTCCACCTGTGCCGCCGGGGTCTGAACCGGCTCGGCGGGAAGAGTGGCATCCGGGCTCGTATCCTGTCTTGTCGTGCCATGCGTGGTCGGCACGGGGGCGGGTACAGGAAGAGGCTCTGATGGAGAAGCATGCGGTGAAGCTTGCCGCGTGGGGTGTTGTCGGGGGAGGTCCAGGTTTGCGGGCGCTGCTGCCGGGGGGGCGACAGGGCTCATGATGCCCGGTCCTGTGGGGACAGCGAATGGCTGGACCGAAGACAGGGCCGGTGATTGGGGTGAAAGGCTTGCTTGTGGCTTGGGAGGCTGGCGCAGAATAGGCTGCGAGCCGTCGTAGCGGCGAATGTCCGCATCGATTTTGAGGTCGGACGCATTGCCGGCCAGACGGGTTCTGTAAACCTGTATGTTTTCCATAACCCGTTGAACATAGTTGCGGGTTTCGGTGAACGGAATGTTCTCGATCCAGTCGATGGGGTCGATACCGGGGTCGCGAGGGTCGCCATAGGTTTCCACCCATTGTGACACGCGGTGTGCGCCTGCATTGTAAGCCGCGATCGTCATAATGTAGGACCCGGCGAAATTGCCCAGCAGATCGCCCAGATGGGCTGCGCCGAGCATGGCGTTGTAGCTTGGGTCGTCGGTCAGTCTGCTCCGGCGGTAGGGGACGTTGATATCGCGTGCAACCTCGCGCGCGGTGCGTGGCATGAGTTGCATCAATCCGCGGGCACCGGCATGGCTGACGGCGCGGGGATCGAACTCACTCTCCTGACGCGACAGACCAAAGATCAGAGCAGGTTCGACGGTGCGCCCGACCTGCGCATAGTTGGGGAGCGCGGTGGTTGGGTAGCTTCGCTCGGGGAGCAAAATGTTGCGCCCGGCGGCAATTTTTGCGACCCGCACCGAGTAGTTTGGTTGTCCCGCTTCGTACATTTTGTCGGCAAGCGCCGCAATCTGGGCGGCATCGGTCAGGGTGTTGGCAAGCTGGATCAGGAAACTGCGNGCGAGGGTNTTTTCGCCAGTATCGTCGAGAAGCTGATAGGCCCTGAACATCTCTTGGGCTTCCAGGGCGGCNTTGGCATTGCGGGCATTGGGGTCTGCGGGTAAGTGCAGTTGGGCTTCGGCTCCCGTTGACACGCGGGAGAGGGCCAATTGTCCATAGAATGTGGTTCCGTGTTCAGCGGCTCGCTTNTAATGNTTTTGGGCCTCGTCTGCTCTACCCAGNGCTTCGGCTGCACGACCGAGCCAGTAGGCNCCACGTGAGCGGCTGATGGGTGTGGAAACNCCGTTTTCCAGGGTTTGAAAGTGCTGATAGGCGGCGTTTGGATTGTTCAGATATTGCAGCGCAATCCAGCCAGCCAGAAACTCCCCGTCGGCGAATGCTACGCCGTTTTTATGGCCATGACCTGCGGCGAGGCTNTAGGCCTCCTGATACTGGCCTTCTTTCAGGGCCTTGCGGGCGAGNATCTTACGCTCTGTCCACCAGCGTTCGAGGCTGCTGGTGGTGTGCGGGGCGGTGGGTGCGGTGATCAGCAGCGGAATGGCATTCTCGTCCTGTCCACGGCGTCNNAGATAGCGCGCCTGATCGAACACCAGGCCGGAATCCCGGCGGAGTTGGCTTGGCACGTTAGCAAAGGCGCTATCGGCACCCCGCGCCCGTGCGGCCAGCTTGAGCCGGGCATTGGCAACGGCGCGCGCCTGTGCGTCGACCAGTTGCAGCATGCGACGGCTATCGTCAAAACGTTGTTCCCACAGCAAACGGTTGAGCCGGTCNTGGTGGGCCTGNAGGGTCAGGTGGGNGGCATAGTTGCGCAGAATTTCGGCCTCGCGTGCGCGGGAAAACTGATGTTCAACCCAGGCACGTTGTANCCAGTCTGCGCCTTCAGTGGTGCTGCCGCGTGCGAACAGGGCTTCACCCAGCCGGATTTTTCCTTCGCCGGTCAGGGGTTCACGTGTACNGANCCAGGCAATGATGTCCTCATCTGCCATGGGGGCGTTGCCGAGAGCCTCCTCCGCACGCCGTGAAAGCAGGTCCTGCCGTGGCCAGTTNGGAAACCTTTCCTGAAAGGCGACAATTTCCGCAAGCGAAACCCCGGTTTTTGGTGTTTGATAGCGGAGCCAATCGAGGATCGCGAGGGCGGTCGGGTCGGTGATCTGGCGGCGCAGGTTCAATATGTCGCCCCAGCGNCCACGGTCATGGGCTTTCATGGCAGCGACGAAGGCATGTCCGTCGGCGGCACTCAGCAGGTCTGATGGTGGCGGCGGAGCCGGACGCACCTGTGGCACGGGGATGCTGGCATAGGCCAGATCTGCGCCNGCGGGTGCTGCCAGCATGAGCGCAAGGCTCGCTGCCAGACCTTTGGTAANAAAGGAGAAATGTTGGATTGCACACCCCGTAATACGTGACCGCAATTTTTGTTCGACCTTTCGGTGTCCTGCTTGACCACACTCGTTAATGCTACAAAAACAGTTTCAGGGCGGTGTTGGGCCGACTATCTGACGAGTGGGTTGAATCAGATGAACCGTCTCTGTGACAAAATCGTACCTTTCTCTTCGGTCACTTGCCAGTGACACGAATGATAGAAACCCTATCCGGTTAATTTATCGCGCAGTCCGGCGCATTTTGTTGCGATTTCAGGCGGTTTGCCTGTATGTTCCGCGCCTTAACAAGGGTTTTGACGCCGGGAACGCGTCAGCCGCATTTTCATCAGGAGCTTAGGAAGATGTTTAGAGGGTCCATTGTCGCACTTGTCACCCCGTTCAAAGACGGTGCAGTGGACAAAGACGCTTTTGCGCGCCTGGTGGAGTGGCATATTGCGGAGGGAACGCACGGGCTGGTGCCATGCGGGACAACGGGCGAGTCGCCGACCTTGTCTCATGACGAGCATATGGAAGTGGTTCGTCTTTGCGTCGANGTCACNGCCGGTCGGGTACCTGTGATTGCCGGTGCCGGTTCCAACAGTACGCGTGAGGCACTTCGCCTGACCAAGTTTGCGGCCGATGTTGGCGCGGACGGGGCGCTTGTGGTTACGCCCTACTATAACAAGCCGACCCAGGAAGGCCTTTATGCGCATTATAAAGCGCTGAACGACGCTGTGGATATTCCTATCGTGATCTACAACATTCCAGGTCGNAGCGTGATCGACATGCAGGTGCCGACGATGGCACGGCTGGCGGAGTTGAAGAATATTATCGGGGTTAAGGATGCGACGGGGGATATTGCCCGTGTCAGCAAGCAGCGGCAGGCCATGGGACCGGACTTCTGTCAATTGTCCGGCGAGGATGTAACGGCCCTTGGTTTTATGGCGCACGGGGGGCATGGCTGCATTTCCGTGACGGCCAATGTGGCTCCCAAGCTGTGTGCTGAATTCCAGGAAGCATGTATGGCTGGAAACTATGCGCGGGCGTTGGAGTTGCAGGACAAGTTGATGCCGCTTCATACCTCGCTTTTCATTGAGGCAAATCCTTGCCCGACAAAATACGCGCTGGCGCGCCTCGGCTTGTGTGCTGAAGATGTGCGCTTGCCACTTGTGCCGGTACAGCAGGCAACACGCGATGCGATGGATGTCGCTCTTGCCCATGCCGGATTGATCGGGGCCTGAGGGCCATGTCATCCAAAGCAGGCGGTGCCAAAAAGAGAAACGCAACGGACGGCAAACGGATTATTGCCGACAATCGGCGTGCGCGGCACGACTACACGATTGAAGATGTGTTTGAGGCCGGGATTTCTCTTCAGGGAAGCGAAGTGAAATCCTTGCGTGACGGCAAGGCAAGCCTCGGTGAAGCCTATGTTGAGGTGCGCAATGGAGAAGCGTCTCTCCTGAACGTCAATATTCCTGAATATTTGCAGGCAAACCGCTTTAATCATGAGCCGAAACGGCCCCGTAAACTTCTTTTGCACAGACGTGAAATTGACAAGCTAGGCGCAGCCATTCAACGTCAGGGCATGACCTTGATCCCGTTGCGGCTCTATTTCAACGCAGAAGGACGGATCAAGGTTGAACTAGGGTTGGCGCATGGCCGGAAAATGGCCGACAAACGCCAGGCGGATAAAGAGCGCAGCTGGCAGAGAGATAAGGCCCGGTTGATGCGTGAAAGGGGCTAACGCAATCCGGATTTCGTTTGAGATCCGCCAGATTGTCAGTCAGGAGGAAGAATGAGCGACGAAAGCAAAGATCATGGCGAACCATCAAGCTTTTCTTCCAGTTTTTTGGGTCAGATCAAGGACAAGCTTATCCTGTCGAAGGAGAAGACGGCAGCACAGGGTCGTCACCTGACAGGCATGCCGGATGCGGCGCGTTTGGACCGGCTGCCGCCTGGCCAGCATCGGGTTGATAAGTGGCCAGTCCTCGATCTGGGGGTGCAACCAGATGTGCCCAAAGCCCAGTGGCGGCTGACGGTTGACGGAGCGGTGGAGAACCCGGTTCAGTGGGACTGGGAAACCTTTATGGCGCAGCCGCAAGAAAGCTTTGTCAGTGATATTCACTGTGTCACGACCTGGAGCCGGTATGACAACCGGTGGGACGGGGTTGCGGCATCGCATGTTCTTGATCTGGTAAAACCGTTGCCGTCGGCGAAGCACCTGATTTTTCATGCCTATGACGGCTACACGACAAATGTAAAACTGGATGTTTTTCGTGAGGCCAATGTGCTGCTGGCTCATTCCTGGGAAGGCGCACCCTTGTCACGGGAACATGGGGCCCCGGTGCGGGTGATCATCCCGCGCTGGTATTTCTGGAAAAGTGCAAAATGGATCCAGAGGATAGAAGTTTCCGAGGTAGACAAGCCCGGCTTCTGGGAAGTGCGTGGCTACAACAATGAAGGCGATCCATGGAACGAAGATCGCTACTCATAAAGCGCTGACATCCCTTGTGAGCGCTGAACAATCTTTTGGGGGGAGATATGTTCAAAGACTTCTGGTTCGGTTTGTCGTGCGGGTTTGCTGCGCTTGCATTTATGGGGAGTGCGGCACACGCGTTGGCCGATAAACCCAATATTGTGATCATTCTCGCTGATGATCTCGGCTATGGGGATATTGGCGCTTTTGGCGCCACGGATATTGCGACACCCAATATTGATGCATTGGGCAAGCGCGGGTTGATTTTTACTGATTTCTACTCTGGTCACAGCGTGTGCAGCCCGGCAAGGGCGGCGCTCCTTACCGGCCGGTATCCGCGCCGGATGGGGATTTCGCACGTGTTTCAGATGGAATCCCCGGATGGCATGCCGCGCGAGGAAATCACCATTGCCGAGATGTTGAAGGATGTTGGTTATGCAACGGGCCTCGTGGGCAAGTGGCATTTAGGGTCAACTGACCGCTACATGCCGTGGAACCAGGGATTTGATACTTTTTTCGGTGTGCCGTTCAGCAATGATATGGGCAATTTCCACTGGTACAATAATCGCGAGATTGTTTATGAGCCTATTGATCAGGCTTATCTGACACAGCGCTACACGGAAAAAGCGACGGCTTTTATCGAGACACACAAAGACGCGCCGTTCTTTCTCTATGTCGCACATTCCATGCCGCATGTACCTATTTACGCATCACCAGACTTTCTGGGGACCAGTCAGCGAGGGCTCTACGGGGACGTTGTGCAGGAGCTTGACTGGAGTGTCGGCGAGATTGTTGCTTCGCTTGAAGCGGCGGGCGTCATGGAAAACACGCTTATTGTATTCTCCAGCGACAATGGTCCCTGGCTTGCCATGGGAGAACATGGCGGGAGTGCAGGTACATTGCGCGACGGGAAAGGCACGTCGTTTGACGGGGGAAGCCGCGTACCAACCGTTGCCTATGCGGGAGGGGAGGTCTCCGGGGCGGTGGTCACCGCACCAATTTCCACCCTTGATCTCCTGCCGACGATTGCCCGGCTGGCCGGGGCCACGCCACCGGCAGACCGGATACTGGATGGACGGGATGTGTCCGGGCTCTTCAAGGGAGAAGCTGCGTCACCTGTTCCTTACTATTATTTTGAAGCCTGGAACCGCCGGTTGGACGCTGTCCGTCTGGGAGACTGGAAGTTGAAGCGCGCGAACAGTTTCTTTGTGCCTGACATTATTATGTCCTGGGCGTTGCGACTGGGGGAGTTCAGTCATGGGGAGATGCTGTTTAACCTGGCAACGGATCCCGGTGAAACAGATAATCTGATTGATGACTATCCTGAGAAGGCAGCGGCTCTGCGTTCCCTGCTTCTGGAAGGTGACAAAATCGTTCCGGAAAGGCGTGAGCGTATCATGATTTCCACATCAGCCGACCGGGCGGGCTATGGTCGTCTGGTTACAATGGCGGGGATCGTGAGCCTTGTTATTTTCGCAAGTCTTGGCGGGTTGATATTCTTTACTGTGCGTTTGATCCGTCGTCGCTTTTTTGCCTGATGGTGCCCCCGCCGGCGAGCGGGTCTTGCGACGGAGGGTCATCGCCGACAAGCGGGACATGAAGTAATGCTTGCACTTTCGGCTAAATAGTTCATGTGCCAGCGTTCACGTGTCCGTTGGATACAGTTTGTTGGGGCACACCCGGTGAAAAGAGAACGACAAAACGAGGGGCCTGAGTACGGAATACCAACCCGCTGATCAGAACCAAAAAAACGGCCATAGGTAGCCCGCTCGGATTGAGTACCGCGTGGAAGAAAACAATGACCGTGACAATCGGGACGAGAAGGGCAAGCCCCAGCGCCGGAGCCCTATTGCTGAGCAAAAGCACCGCACCTGCAAGCTGTACGGTTTTCATTAACGGCCAGAAAAAACCCGTCTCCTTTAAGGCCCGTTCGAAGGCAAGCCCGGCGTCCGACGTGGAGGGAAGCATCAGATGCGATCCGGTGAAAATAAACGAAAACCCGTCTATGGCGCCGAACAGAAAGATCAGCCCGAGAAGAACCCGCGGGATCGTGTTGAGAAACATGCTTGTAATTGTTGCCATGGCGCAAATCTGCCTAAGTTACGAAAATATATTTTCATATAACGCGTTCTATATAATAGAAAAAGATACTGCGCAACAAAAATTGGAACGCGTATACAAATTAGGTGAGTGACCGAATAAAAATCCTTCCGGGGTTTCGGGGCCATAAATGAACGATGGCTGCTATTGGGGGGGCATCCGGGGGTGGGTGGTCTCCCCGGATGGCTTGGCGCGTCTTTTTAGTTGAGACCTTCTGCGGCAAGTGAGGCCTGAACAGCGGGACGCTGGTTGATCCGATCGCGGAAAGCGTTCAGGTGTTTCCAGCCTGCGAGCGGTGTGCCTGTTGCATCCGTCCAGCGCAGAACAACGAAGAGATAAATGTCGGCAACGGAGAGTTTGTTGTCGACGAAATAGTCTCTTCCATCCGCAAACACAGATTCCAGATAGTCGAGATGTTTGACGATGGTGCGTTTGGCACGCTCCTGGGCGGCGTCATCAGTGTCTGTTGTAAACAGAGGGCCGAAGGTTTTGTGGAAGTCAGAAGCCACAAAAGACAGGCCTTCGTGAATGCGCGCCCGGGCCATCAGATCGTCGGGGAGTGACAGGTCTGTATGCTGGTGTGTTGCAACCAGATATTGGACAATCGCTGGCCCTTCGGTCAGGAGGTCGCCACTGTTCAGGGCCAATGCCGGAACGCGTGCTTTGGCGTTGATGGTGTTGTAGCTCGTTCCCTTGTCCGTTGTTCCGGCTGCCGGATCATAGCGTTCCAGGTCGAAGTCAAGGCCGAGTTCGCGCAGCACAATATGCGATGCAAGTGAGCAGGACGCGGGAAGATAATAGAGTTTCATAGGGATTTTCCTTTGTTTGAGGCACAAGGTATCCGCCTGATCAGGCAGTCGGATGGGTGAGGGCGTCCATCAGGTCCGCCACATTTCGATATTTGAGATTGGGGGCAGACTGCCCGGCATAGAGGGATGTGAGATCGGTTCGATTGGTTTCTGCGCAGGCTGCTTTGAGCCTGGAGACGAAGAAGGCCTGAACAGGGAAAGGGGCGATCTCGTCAGCACGCATTTCCAGCTCCCGGATCAGCCTGTTTTGTACACCGCGAGCAAGACGCCCGGTGTAGGTGCGTGTCAGGGTGGTTTCCTTCACGACTTCGGGGCTGAACAGGACCGCGCGGTGCGCATCTGAGGTGCCGGATTCTTCGCAGGCGAGGAAAGCTGTTCCCAGTTGGGCAGCGGTGGCACCGAGGGTCAGTGCGGCATCAACCCCGCGCTGATCTACAATGCCGCCTGCGGCGATGATAGGTGCCGCAATGCGTGGTGCGGCGGTCTGCACAATGGCGGCCGTACTCATGAGAC
>PAZY01000034.1 GCA_002715765.1 Rhodobiaceae bacterium
GACCAAGCCGGTCACTCAGGATCCTGGCCAGTCCCGCCTCCGCGAACACAAAGCCCAGCCTCAAACCGGCCAATCCGAAAAACTTCCCGAAAGAGCGCAGAACGATCAGACGGTGCTCCGGGGTTACCATGTCACTTACGCTGCGCTCAGGTTCCATGTCGATGAATGCTTCATCAACAATAAGATATCCACCATGCGCTTCCTGCAAGGAGAGCCAGTCCCTCACCTGTTCCCGCTCATATGTATCGCCTGTCGGATTGTTGGGGTTCACCAGAACCAGCACATCCGGCGCGGCACCCAGACACGCCTCCAGCGTCGCCTCGTGCACACGGTGCCCTGCCCTCACCCAGCCTGCACCATGTTCATTGTAAGTCGGAGAGACGATGGCGACGCTCCCCTGCTGAAAACAATATGGCAACAGGGAGATCGCTGACTGGGAGCCTGGCACCGCCATCACCATACGCCGATCGGCCGACGCATAAGCGGCAAAAGTCTCACACAGGGCGGAATGCGCTGCACTGTCAGGCAAGCGAGCAGCAAGCATTGGCTCCGGTGTGTGGTCAGAATAGGCATGCGGATTGATACCCGTGCTCAGATCCATGATCGGCAGACGAGCCTGCGGAAATGCCTTCTGGAAGGCGACGACATCGCCCCCGTGGACCAATGCGCTCATGCGTATTCTCCGACCGTCAACGCAACGCCCAACAGACAAACCATCACGATGAAAAGCAACCGACGATAAAGATCCAGAGCGGTTTGAATATCCGTGCCATCCAGCGCCGCACGCCCGGCACCCAGCCATGCGGCATTCTCACTCACCGCCCCGTAACAACGGGGACCTCCAAGGCGCAGGTTCAGAGCACTAGCCATTGCGGCTTCAGGCCATCCTGCGTTGGGCGATGCATGAAGACGGGCATCGCGCCACATAACCCGCAGGGCAGCGCCCGCACGACCCATCGGCCATGCGGCCAACCCAAAGAGCATGCCTGTCAGACGAGCCGGTATCCAATTCATCATGTCATCAAGCCGCGCAGCTGTCTTTCCAAACTGTTCATACCGATCGCTATGGTGGCCGATAAGGCTGTCTGCCGTATTGACAAATTTATAGAGAACAAGCCCCGGCAAGCCTGCCACCAGCACCCAAAACAAAGGAGCAACCACGCCGTCTGAACTGCTTTCGGCAAGACTTTCCACAGCGGCACGCGCTATCCCTCTTTCATCCAGCTGATCGACGTTACGCCCCACGATGGATGAAACGGCCACACGGCCTGCGGGCACCCCTTCTTCCATCAAGGCGGTGCGGACAACCGCAACGTGATTGTAGAGAGAACGAGCGGCAAGGAGAGAGGCAATAAAACAGAGTTCAAGCACCCAACCATAGGGCAACACGTCCAACGCGCGGCTCACCTGCCACGCCGCAGAGAAAAGTGCGACACCCCCCAAACCAACCAGCAGGAAGCCCGCAATAACATCTCTGACCGGCCGCTTGCCGGCGGAATTTGTTTTGCGGTCCGCCATCGCAATCAAGGCCCCCATCCATGATACCGGATGACCGATCCATTTAAACATAAGCGCGGGATAGGCAATCAGCCCTTCCAGCACGAACCCGCCCAGCACGAGCCAGATAAAAGGAAGATGCGCCATTGTCTCCATCATTCCTCATCCCCGTTGACGGACGCACGCGGCGATACAAGCTGGTGGCGGATTGACGCAATTTCTTCAACAGCGTCGATAACAAACCAGGCTGCGCAAGCTATCTGTCGGCTTGGAATGTAAGCAACGGGTTTTTCTGCCATCGTCCGTTGTAAAAACTGGTGGCGAGACAAAGACCAATTGTCGAGACGACGGGACCGCAGATCATAAAACCCTGCAACAATCATGTCCGGTGGGTGCAACGCCAAGGCTTCCAGGTTTACCGGATGCCAGGGAGATGACCCCAGATCACCGGATATGTTTTCCACCCCTGCCTCGCGCATTACATCATGGATGAATGTACCTTTTCCCGAAGTGGTGCCGGATGGCGTGATGTAAAGGGCGGTTGGTCGCGACGCCGCGCCGCGCATCGTCTCTTTCATGGCATCGTACCGCCGGTCCATTCTTTCAACCAACAATCTCGCGCGGTCGGCTTTTCCCATTGCCGTCCCGATCCGCAGCAAATTGGCGCGGGCGTCCTCAAAGGTCACGCCGAAAGTAATTTCGATGGTTGGAACGCCAAAGCGTTGGAGCAGGTCCCCGGCGCCGTACCCGCCACCCCATTGGCGGATCACCAGGTCAGGACTGAGGAGGAGAATTTCCTCTGCCGTCGGGCGTATTTTGGGGAGGTCTTTTGTAATCTCCGCGAAATAGGAAAACTCGGTATCAGCGTGCGGGGACACGCCTGCAATCTCTTCGCGGTCCGCCAGTGCCAGCACATACTGGTCTGCGCAAAAATCAAGAGAGGCAAAAGTCGCCGCATGGGCAATGCCGGAAGCCAGGCTCCCTGCACACGCACTCATCGCGGCGACAATTGCCTTCATCATCAACCTTTCACGCGCACCCCAAGGAAGCCAGAAAGGCCCGGTGTGCCGTATCCATTCAGGTCCTGGTACTGCTCATCGAAGAGATTTTCCACACGGCCGAAAAGCTCTACCGTTTCGTTCAGCTGATAAGCAGAGCGAAGATCCACACGTATCCAGTCTTCATTGTCTGAAGCGCCAAACGGTTCACTTTCGCGATCATTATAGGTTACCGATCCCCCAATGCTCAGATCATCCATCGGATAGGTCGTCACATGCAGTGATGCAAGATTGGCCGGCACACGCACCAGTTGCTGTCCCGTCACTTTATCTGTCGCAGCCTGGTGAGTGAAGTTCCCGCTCAGATCAATCCAGTCAGCTGGATGGGCTGTTGCAATGAACTCCCACCCATCCGTTTCCACCTGTGCGATGTTTTCGTAACGCCCGGCAAGAAACGTGATCTGGTTGGTGATGTCCTGCTGGAAATAGTTCACCTGTAGATTCAACCGATCATCAAAGAAACGTTGTTCGATACTTGCATCCCATCCACGGCTTTCTTCCGGCTTGAGACCGGTGTTTGGACCCGCCGCACCACAGCACGCAAATGTCAGCTGAAATGGCGTGGGCGACTTGAAACCTTCGCCCCAGCTTGCCCGGAAAACCGTGCCTGTTTCTGCGAGATCATAGGCACCGGTGAAGCGGAACGTCGTCACACCGCCTGCGGTTTCATGATCGTCGTAGCGGACCCCGCCAATAAGCGAGAGTTGTTCGACAGGCAAAACCTGAACCTGCGTGAAAACACTGTCCGTGCGCAGCGATGCGCCACCTTTCACGTCGGTATCTTCCGTTTTCGCTCCGACAATTACGTTCCACATATCTGATGGAGTGATCTCACCCAGATATTCGACCGCAGTCCGGCTGCCGGTCGCACTGAAGCTGCGTGCACCATTGCTGTCATTGTCACGGTCTGTGAAGGCATGGCTTGCCGTCAACTTGTTTTCCAAGATGCCGTCAAACATGGACAGATATGCGGATGTCGAGGTCTGGAGCTCACGTGAATATCCCACGCGGTCACCATCCCCGCCAACGCCTGCACCTGCATCAAATTCGTTACGGCTTTCCGCGTAGCGGACATCTCCCTCCAGCCGGAACTTTTCGGTGAAATTGTGCCCGACGCTCCCGCCGACCGTGTAGCCGCGATATCCGTCTTCCTCGGTATTGCCCTGGTTTTCATCCGCTTTTGAAATGCCGTTCGAGCGAATGCCACTCAGGGAGATACGGTAGTCGGTGTTGCCCTCCTTGCCGGAGACTGTGCCGCCACTGCGCACCGTGTTGAACGACCCGGCTTCTGCAAATGCGGAATAGGCAAATGGCTTGTCCGCCCGCTTGGTGATGATGTTGATTACACCCCCAATCGCCTGCGACCCGTANAGCGTACTTTGTGGCCCGCGCAGGACTTCGATCCGTTCAATATCGTTCGGATCCAGGTTTGCGAAGTTGAAGCCTGCTCCCGGGCTGGCCGGATCGTTTACAATCACGCCGTCGATCAGAACCAGTGTCTGATCCGATGCGGCACCCCGAATACGAACGGTTGCCGCGCCGCCAAAGGCACCATTCTGCCCGACCGTCACACCGGGAATGGAACGCAGCGCATCCACCGTGAAGCTGTACTGGCGGTTTTCAATTTCTTCTGCGGTCAAGACGGAGATTGAACTCCCGACCTGGTTTGTNGCCACTTCTGTGCGCGTTGCGGTCACAACGATTTCCGGCGCACGCTCTGCCGCAATGGCTGTAGATGCAAGNCCCGTGGGCAGCAGTGCGCTGACCATCAATATTTTTTGTATTTGTTTCTTCTGCAATGACATTCCATGTCCCTTCACTAAACGAAGGACATCAGCCTGCACATGACATGGCCATGTGCGCGACAGCTTCTGCCCCTCACCAACACATGTCGTCACTGCGAGAACCACTCCCATGGACTTACCCGGCCCGGGGATGGACGACGCGATGGCAGGTTTCCTGGCTTGTGGATCGACATTCATCATCCGACCTTCCCAAAGCGTTGTGCTTCAGTGGCCACGTGTGGTGATGAACTTCCCACCTACAGTTGCGGGTACAGCTCCGGCGTTACACCGGCATTCCCTTTTAACCTCGTTGCCGAGGCACCATCTGGGAAGGGACTTAGCGCAATACGCGCCCACTCACAAGCACGGACAACGTGGCCACGCTGCATAAGTGTGGCACGAACGCATCATGCTGTGCTGNTTACACGGATAGATGGCTTGTTTTACCGGCGAAAAAGATTGGTGAGCGGCGCTTTGCGCGTTTCCCAACCGCGACGTTCCAGTTCCGGATCTTCATGTGTTTCCGCCGGGAAACCCAGGCAAAGATACGCAACAAATTGCCAGCTCTGTGGCACATCGAGTGANTTTACCAGTGATGGTGTGTCCAGAATGGAAACCCAACCAAGCCCGAGGCCGCGTGCGCGGGCCGCCAGCCAAAGCGTGTGAATGGCGCAGACAGTGGAATAAAGCAACGTCTCAGGCATGGTCTGNCGGCCCANCCCCTTGCCGGTCTGCGTTGCCATGTCGGCAAACACCGCCAGATGCACCGGGGCTTCAACNAGCCCTGCCAACTTCANNTCCAGATATTTTTCCTTGCGTTCACCCGTATAGAGTTTGGCNGCTTCCGCATTTGTGGCACGGAAATTNTCCAGCACAGACTGCCGNGTCTCCGGNTTTTCGATCAGCAGAAAACGCCAGGGCTGACTGTTGCCGACGCTGGGTGCGAGGCTTGCCTGTATAATGAGTTCTTCGAGCGTGGCATCGTCGATTGCCTCCGTTTTGAAATGGCGCACGTCACGGCGCCATCGCAAGAGGCTTTCAAAGGATCGGGTGAATGCCTCGCTGGGCTGAAATTCCTGACTCATGTGCGCACTCAAGCAGATTGAGCACGCACTGTCAGCCTTAAAGAATGCGGCACTGCCTAATTCTTCTCCCGCGTACCNGGGCGATAGCTNTCNCGAATGTGGGGAGCGAGATCAAGCCAGTCCAGCCGTACAGGCTTTGTCCGTTCGTCCGCAAAAAGGGGNGTTTGATCCGCGTAGTGGGNNGATGNNTCATCCAGTGTCGCCGAACCGAACTGATGCATGCTCTCCGAGCTGATCTTCCCGTTCCGGTCCCACTCAACGAACATGATGAANGTGTCTCCCCCTTCAGCAGTCAATCTGCCATCGTCGGTTTGGGGTTTACCGTAGACCGCACGCAATGTGTCGGGGCCTCCTTGTATCGGCAGATCCACATCTCCGCGGATGATCCGATTGACCTCACCCCAAGTTGGATCAAGCCGNCCGAAATGANTTTTCAGGGTTTCAATGGCAGCGCGTAGCGTGTCAATCGCTCTTGGTGGTTCCTTTCCGCTCAGACGGGCGCGCACGACCGGCTCACCCATCAAGACGCCAAGTGCGGCCCCGCGGCTTTCGTATGATGTTTCAAGNTCCCAGTTTCTCAATATCTCCTGAGCATTGGCCAGATCTTCATCCCCACCTGCATCCATGCCAAGAATNTCGGCAATCATCCCGGCCAGTTCGCTGTCTTGCGAATAGGCATGGTCGTANTTATACGCGNGAAACTCATCACGCGTGATGGATGTATCGGTGCCAAACAATTCCAACGCCCGCAATGCCCGGTTAGTCATATGCGTTTCAATGCCCATGGTNGGTGAAAAGTCTTGCGGCTTCAGATCGTCTTCCGGCGCGGCCGCACGAAACGGCGTACTGTTGGCTTCCGTAATAAAGCCCGAGCGCGGATTAAAGAGTTTAGGTATGCGATTGAACGGCTGGTATGACTGCCAGATCAGGTCTGACCTGTCTCCGGGCACGTAGTTGCGCCAGTCATACCCTTCAACACGCGATGGCATCATTGCATTGTACAGAAGTCCGATATTCCCTTCCGCATCCCCATAGACATAATTGATNGANGCAAGCGACTGCATGGCCATNGCATTCAACCATTCCTCCAGGTTCCGCGCTTTATTCATCGCGAGACGCTGATCAAGCTGCCTTACCTCCCCCATGCCNGCNTAGCGGATGGCATAGGTGCCATGCGGTTGGCGTATAACAGGCCCNTGGGCGGAATATTCGACAGCGCGCGTGACCGTCCACCAGAAAGGCCCCCAGAGCTTCACTCTTATATCGACATTTGTTTTTTCAAAATCCTTCCACTCACCATCCAGCAAATACTGGTTTTCATTCTNNTCGTTGACGGTGAGGACATATATGTCAGACAGATCAGGTTTGTTGACCGTTGAGGCCCAACCCAGGTGTCGATTGTGNCCATGCAACATGACGGGCGCGCCGGGAAATNCGCCACCGGCAACATCCCAGCCNTCCTCACTCTTCAACCGTACCTCATACCAGGCGACGGGGCCCGTATAGGGCTGATGGGAGTTGACAAGGAGCCGCGTCTTCCCGTCTGCTGACCGCGAGGGAGCGACTGCGATGCCATTGGAGCCTGCATGCGCAAAGGCTTCGTCCACTGTCAGAAAGGCAGCATCCGGGCCCAAAGAAAGTTCCCGCTTTCGCTCCGGTNCANACAATTCCATCAGGTCCGCTTGAAGGCCATAGAAAAAGGGTTCTTTGAATGTGAAGCCTGCGACCACATCTTTGCCTGTCATNGGCAGAAGGCCTGGCTCCACCTTACCCGGATTGAGGGCCGCATAATAATTCACGCCATCAGCATAGGCTTCTGCAATGGCGCGCGCCTCTGGTGTCAGTCTGGTGTCATAGCCCGCGTCAACCGCTTCCCACACACGAAGAAGCGCAACCAGATAATCGGTCACCGCCGCGTCAATGCCCTTGATCGCGGCAAGCTGTCCGCGCGTGGCGATTGCCACCTCCTGCACGGTCGCGAAATCATCTTCCGACTGGGCAAANCCCAGACCGAAGGCCACATCCGCGTCGCGCACACCATAAATGTGNGGGACACCAAACTCATCCCGGTGGATNGTCACTTCATAGGCTGACGCTTTATCGAGTAGTGGCTGGAGCGCCACGGGCGCCGGGGCNTCCGCCGCNCCGCGCAACATGATGACCCCTACTATGATCATCAGTGCGAGTGCCTTCAGAACCGCAATCAGAGAAAAAAATACGCGCATGAACCCCTCCCGATATCAAGGGAGGGAGTTCACACGAGTATCATGCAAATCGCAAGTCACGATCTGTCGATAGCTTAAACGGCTGACCTAGACCGCCGCTGCCAGATAGCTCGCCTGATTGATCGCCCGCTTGGCATCCAGTTCCATCGCCTCAAAAGCGCCNCCCACCANCTCCACCTTCTCGCCCGACGATTTCAGNTCATCGTAGAGNGTGCGAAGCGGCTCCTGGCCAGCACAGATGATGATCGTATCGACATCGAGCGACACAGGTTCATTGTGCACCAGCATGTGAAGNCCATCATCATCGATGAGGCGATATTCAACACCGTTCATCATTTTGACGCCGCGGCGCGCCAATGTCAGGCGATGCGTCCAGCCTGTGGTTTTGCCAAGCCCTTTGCCGACGGACGAGGTTTTGCGCTGAAGGAGATAGACCTCGCGGTCCGCCTTATGCACAACCGGCTCAACACCGGTCACACCGCCACGCGGATGNTTTTTGAAATCAACNCCCCATTCAGCCGCAAAGAGATCAATATCGAGCGCCGACGATTTTCCCTCATGGGTGACAAGTTCTGCCACATCAAAGCCAATGCCGCCCGCACCGATGATCGCGACCTTCTTGCCCACCTTGGCCTTGCCCTGAATGACATCGATATAGGGAACGACCTTCGGATGATTGATACCCTTGATGTCCGGCGTGCGCGGCGCAATGCCNGTGGCAATAACAATCTCATCATAGGCTTCGTTCTTCAACATATCGCCGGTGACGCGCGTATTGAGACGCAGGTCGATCTTCTGCACTTCAATCATTTTGTTGAAGTAGCGCAAGGTCTCGTAAAACTCNTCCTTGCCTGGAATCCGCTTGGCGAGATTGAACTGCCCNCCAATCTCTGACGCCGCATCGTANAGCGTGACACTATGACCGCGCTCTGCCGCTGTCGTCGCGAAAGAGAGGCCCGCCGGCCCCGCGCCCACAACAGCAATACGTTTCGGCTTCGAGGTCTTTTCGTATTTCANCTGTGTTTCATGGCAGGCCCGCGGNTTGACGAGGCAGGACACTTCCTGATTGCCGCCAAANGTGTGATCCAAACAAGCCTGATTACACCCTATGCAGGTGTTAATTTCNTCTTCACGGCCTTCAGCTGCCTTTTTGACCAGCTGGGAGTCGGCCAACATGGGGCGNGCCATGGACACAATGTCCGCATCACCCCGCGCGAGCACTTCTTCCGCGACACTTGGCATATTGATGCGGTTTGAGGTGATGGTCGGGATCGTGAGTTCCTTACGCAAGCGCCCCGTTACACTGGTAAAGGCTGCGCGTGGCACCATNGTCGCAATGGTCGGCACGGCACTTTCGTGCCAGGTGAAATGGGTGGAGATGATGTTTGTTCCGGCCTTTTCCAATTCCTTGGAGAGGAGAACCACTTCGTCCCAGGACATACCACCCTGCAACATGTCCATCGCTGCGACACGGAAAATAATAATGAAATCATCGCCCACAGCCGCGCGGGCGCGGCGCACAACCTCAAGCGGAAAACGCATCCGGTTTTCGTATGATCCACCCCATTTGTCCGTACGGACATTTGTTTTTTCAACGAGAAAAGTGGAGAGGAGATATCCGGCGGAGCCGATAATCTCCACACCGTCATAACCGGCTTCCTTTGCTCGTGCAGCACAATTGGCAAAATCAGCCAACTGTTTTTCAATGCCAGCCTCATCCAACTCATTCGGTGCGTGCCGTGCGATACGTGAGCGGACCGGCGAGGGAGCGACCGCGCCTTCATGGCCTGCAAGAGGACCCGCATGCAGGATCTGCATACAGATTTTCACGTCCGGGTCCGCAGCATGGACGGCGTCGGTGATTACCTTGTGACGGGATGCTTCTTCTGCGGTTGCGAGNTTCGCNCCGAGACCACCTTCAAGGTTTGGTGAGATGCCGCCGGTNATGATGAGCCCCACGCCGCCGCGCGCCCGTTCGGCAAAATATTCTGCCATGCGGANATGGCCGTCTTCCTGTTCTTCNAGGCCGGTATGCATGGAGCCCATCAGCGCCCGGTTTTTGATCTTCGTGAATCCTAGATCAAGCGGTGCAAACAGGTGGGGATAGCGTTCTTGTCCTGACATGTCGTCCTCCGTGCCGTATCGCCCGCCCCCGGGGGGTGGTCCCGGTCAGGCCAATTCAAGCTTCAATCTATAGACTTCAAGGCGCTCGGCAATGTTCATCCCTGTACAAAAGGCCCTTCGTCTTTGAACGAAGGGCCTTTCCGTTAGTGCGTCGCTACGTCAGCTTTCAAGGCAATTCATCCCAGAAGCAGATCGGCGAGCTTTGCCCGGTGGTAAACAGCATCACCATGCTGGTTTTCGCACCAGAATGAACGGCGACGATAGAGCTGCGCGTCACAGTCATAGGTGAAGCCGAAACCGCCATGGAACTGGATCGCACGGTCAGCAGCAAAGGAGAGTGCGTTGCAGGCTTCTGCCTTTGCCATCCGGGTTGCGATTTCACCTTCCCCTTGCTGACTGAAGTTGAAGGCTGCCGAATAGAGGTGCGAACGCGCCTGCTCGTAAGCGACATGCGCATCCACAATCGGATGCTTCAATGCCTGATATGAACCAATGTATTTGCCGAACTGCTTGCGCGTCTGCAGATAGTCGACCGTATAGTCAATACAGGCTTGCGCGGCACCGCACATTTCCGCCGCGAGGAGAAGATTGGCAGCAAGGTGCAGATGTTCAAATGTGGCCGTCGCTTTCGCCGGATCAAGAAGCGCATCTGTGCTGACGGTCACACCGTCAAGCGAGACCTGATAGGAACGGCGTGTCTCATCGATAATTGTTTCACGACGGAAATTCCCGGCCGGGATCGCCGTCTTGTCGATTGCCACCAGGNCCGGTTTCCCGTCAAGGGAGACCGACGCAATAATGGTCTGTGCTTCCGCTGCGTTCTCAACGAATGTCTTGCGCCCTTTCAGGGTCAGATCATTGCCGGTCTTTGTNGCACTTGCTTCCACATNGGTGAGATCCCAGTCTCCATGAGGCTCGCTGAACGCGAGTGTTGCNATCTTGCCTGCACAGATTTCCGCGAGCAGGCCTGACTTTTGCGTCTCNNTACCGCCNACCACCAGCGCCTGCGCGGCAAGGCTTGTGCTGATGAACGGGCCGGTCAGAAGAGAGCGTCCCATCTGCTCCACCACAGGCACGACTTCCGCCATGCCAAGACCGATGCCACCCAGCTCTTCCGGCACGGCAATCGCGAGCCAGCCGAGTTCCACGATTTCGTTCCAGACAGATTTGTCGTACCCAGCCTCGTCGGCCAAAAGCAGGCGTACTTTTTCAACCGGTGATTTGTCGCGGCAGAATGTTGTGGCCACTTCCAGAAGGTCGGCCTGCTCTTCGCTGAAACCTATTGTTGCCTTGTTTGACATTTTCTTCTCCTTCAGCTCAGCTCTTTGGCAGACGCAGAACGTGTTCACCGATAATGTTGCGCTGGATTTGTGAGGTACCACCGCCAATTGTGGCCGAGAAGGCATTCAGGTAGCCACGCTGCCAGATGCCGTCATCATAGGCATCCTCCTCACCCACATAGTAAGCACCACGTTGTCCCTGCAGACTGATCGCAAATTCGTTCAGGCGCCGCACGAACTCGGTCGACATGAGCTTCGACGACAATGGCAGAGACATCGGCTTGTCCTGCACCAGCGGCTGGATGTGACCGCGTTTTGAACAAAGCTGTAGCGAACGAGCTTCGGTGAGAAGCTGCACCAGCTTGTCGCGGATCACGGGGTCTTCAAGTGCGGGTTTTCCGCCCCGCGTTGCCTTGCGTGCGAGGTCCAGAATCTCGAAAGGATCGGAGGCCCGCATGACATAGCCGCCTGCCTGGCCGCCGGCGACGCCGCGTTCATACTCAAGTGTACGCATGGCCACCAGCCAGCCCTGTCCTTCTTCCCCCATCAGACAGTCTGAGGGGATGCGCGCATCCGTAAAGAAGGTCTGGGTGAAGCCATACTCACCCGTGAGCTTNCGGATGGGCACTGTTTCCACGCCGGGTACGGTCATCGGCGCGAGGAAGAAAGAAAGACCGGCATATTTGTTTGGCGCGTCCGGATTGGTGCGGGCCAGCAGGATCATATATTTCNCGTAATTGCCTTGCGTGGTCCAGATCTTGGAGCCGTTCAGGACNCATTCGTCACCGTCNCGGACGGCCTTCAGCTGTGCGTTGCCAAGGTCGGACCCGTTTTCAGGTTCAGAGAAGCCCTGACACCAAATGTCTTCCGCCGACAGGATGCCCTTGATGTAGCGCTTGCGCTCTTCTTCAGTCCCTTTNTCAAGGATCAAAGGNCCNGCCCANTTAAGACCNATCGCGTTCAGCATGATCGGGCCGTTATAGCGCGCCATTTCCTGCGTTGCGATATCCTGGAACGCGCGGTCAAGCCCCCGTCCCCCATATTCCTTCGGCCAGGCAGCGCCCAGATAACCTGCTTCGTAGACCTTGTTTTGCCACTCCCGAAGGAATTCAAACTGCTGGTCCGTACCCACTTCCATAAAAGTCAGTGGCAGCATGAAACCGGGGTCTGCAACTGTGTTCTCCTTGAACCAGGCGCTGGCTTCATCCCGATAGTCTTGAAGTTCTTTTTCGCTGATCGCGCTCATTTTGCACGCTCCATTTGTTATTGCTTCAGATGCCGAGCTGACGTGCTGCCAGATCCCGCATGATTTCCTCTGACCCACCACCGATCGCATTCACGCGTACTTCGCGATAAATGCGTTCAACACGGCAGCCACGCATGTAAGCGGCACCGCCCATAATCTGCATCGCTTCGCGCGCNCAAAATTCCATGGTCAGTGTTGCCTGCACCTTCAAAAGAGAAAGGTCGGCCACTGGCGTCTCGCCGTTTTGCACACGGACCACGCATTGCTCAAGATAGGCTTGTGTTGCCGCAATCTTGCGCGCCATTTCAGCGAACTTGTGCCGGATGACCTGATGGTCGGCCAAGCGCTTGCCAAACGTGTTGCGCCCGCGCGCCCAAGCCAGCGCATCTTCAAAGCAAATGCGGGCATAAGAGACAGCACCCGCCGCGAGGCCAATCCTCTCATTGTTGAAGTTGAGCATGATGCCGATAAAGCCGTTATTTTCTTCNCCGATCAGGTTCTCGACGGGCACACGTACATCGTCGAAGTAAAGNGCCGCCGTGTCTGATGCCCACCAGCCCTGTTTCTTGAGCGGCGTGCGGGTAAAGCCTTTCATGTCCCCTTCGATCAGGAGAAGGGAGATACCGCGATGNCCCTCACCACCTGTGCGCACAGCAAGTGTCACATAATCCGCCCGCATGCCNCCGGTGATGAACATTTTTGACCCGTTCACCACATAATGGTCGCCNTCCCGCACAGCGCGCGTTTGGATGTTCGCCACATCCGACCCGCCTGACGGCTCGGTGATGCCGAGAGAGTGTACTTTCTCGCCTGCAAGCNCTTGCGGGGCGACGCGCGCTTTCATCTCGTCGGAGCCGATAGCGAGGACTGGAGGAAGACCGATGCCGTGAACCAGAAGGCTCGCCGCAANGCCGCCTGCGCCCGTGCGCGACAGCTCTTCGTTGGTGACGATGGAATACATCGGNTCATCGACCGGCGTGCCACCAAACTCTTCCGGATAGCCGAGACCGATCAGGCCAATCTCGGCTGCCTTTTTNTAAAGTTCACGGGGGAAGCCTCCGGCCTCCTCCCATTCGTCCACATNTGGCATCAGTTCCGTGTCGACGAATTTGCGCATCGTCGCGCGCCAGGCTTCATGGTCTTCATTGTAAAGCGGGCCACGATAACGGTGATCGAAATCAACCGGGCTCGCNCCATCTGTAAATTTTTCTGCCATGTCGGCTCCTTAAAGCTCAATTGCGCGCTTGAAGGCCGGACGTTCGGTCAGCCGCGCATAGTATTTTTCTGTATTGGGTTTGAAGCCCTCGCGAAGGCCCAGCGTGTCTGCAAGATAAAGTGCATANCCGACGCAAATGTCTGCAATCGTGAAGCGACCGGCACAGAGATATTCGCGGTCAGCGGTAGCATTCTCGACCGACTTCAGACGAGAGAAAAACCACTGTGTGTAATCGTCTGCTGCTTGTTTGATACGGCGTTCTTCCGGCTCCAACTGTGTATAGCGAAGCAGGATGGTCTGCGGAAAGGTCAAGGTCGCATCACTGCGGTGCAACCAATTAAGATAGAGACCGTANTCCTTGTCACCGGGCTTCAGGCCCAGCTCGGTGGGTCCGTGCGTATCCACGAGGTATTGACTGATGCCTGCGGACTCCGTCATTTCCACATCACCATCGACGAAGTAAGGCACGGTGCCGATCGGGTTCATGCCGGTATANCCCTCGCGCAGGAAGCGCGGCGGNAACGGCATGCTTTCCAACTCATAGTCGAGNCCCATTTCTTCCAAGGTCCAGAGCGGGCGNACAGATCTTGCCCCTTTGCAATGATAGAGCTTCATGGTCTTACGCCTCTTTCGTTTCTTTTGCGTCTTCGCTGACTTCGATCTCGATCATCAGTTCGTCTGCCGGCACTTGCTGGCCCGCGCTATAAAANACACCAGTTACAATACCATCAGCNTCTGCCAGAATTTCATGCTGCATNTTCATGGCTTCGAGCACGGCAAGTCGCTGTCCCTTCACGACGGCGGCGCCTTCGACCACAANCACGTCCAGCAATTGCCCATGCATGGGGGCGAGTACACGTCCNCCGCCGCCAGCCTCTTCGGCAAGGCCTGCACGCGCAATGAGATTAACAAAACTCATCGNTCGTCCTTGAAGGCTNACATGCAGCTCNCCAGCTGATCCGCGCAAAAAGCGGGTGCGGTAGCGCGTGTTGCCGATCACGAGTTCCGCGGCATCAGTGCCCCTTGTTTCCAACAACACGTCGCACAACTTTTCCGCCCCGCTCACGCGGTATTGGGTTTGCGTCACCGGCGAGATGGACAGGTCGAAGGTCGTATCACCAAAGCTATAAGCGATGCGTGAGACAAGAGGGCTTGCGTTCGACCAGTTGCGCAAGGGTGCAGCGACGCGGGCACTTGCACCCCAGGAATTGTCGCATGCTTCTTCTATCTCCAGAACGGCGGCAATTGCCGCTTCTTCGAAAGTTGGCACCTGCTCGGNCGGGCCGTCGCCAAAGCTCTCGGCGATGAACGCCGTTGTCGCTTCTCCTGCCGCAAATGTTTCATGCGCCAAACAGTCAATCAGGAAAGACTTGTTGGTTTTGGTGCCGAAGAAGACGGTTTCTTCNAGCGCTGCAATCAGCCTTGTCCGCGCTTCATCGCGGTCCTTGCCGTAGGCGATGATCTTGGCGAGCATCGGGTCATAGAAGGGAGAGACCGTCCCGCCTGTTTCGATACCACCATCAACACGGACGCCCTCTCCGTGCGCAGGCGACCAGAGATCGANTGGCCCGGTGGCTGGCAGGAAATCCTGTGCCGGGTCTTCCGCATAAAGGCGGACTTCGATGGCGTGGCCCGTCAAGCTCACGTCATCCTGNGTGAAGNCCAGNTCTTCACCTGCGGCGACTTTGAGCTGCAGCGCGACAAGGTCAAGACCTGTGATCCCTTCGGTGACGGGATGTTCCACCTGCANGCGNGTGTTCATCTCAAGGAAATAGAACTTGCCTTCAGCGTCCAACAGAAACTCAACCGTGCCTGCGCCACGATAGGCAATGCTTTTCGCGGCGCTCACAGCNGCTGCGCCCATCTCCGCCCGCAGGCTCTCTGTCATCACGGGACACGGTGCTTCTTCCACCACCTTTTGGTGGCGACGCTGGACTNAGCANTCCCGCTCACCCAGATGCAGCGTGTTGCCCTGCTCGTCTGCGAAGACTTGAACCTCCACATGGCGGGGCCGCAGGATCGCCTTTTCCAGAATAAGTTCGCCGGAGCCGAAGGCATTCTGCGCTTCAGATCGCGCGAGTTCGATTGCACGCGGCAAGTCNTTCAGATCGTTCACCAAACGCATGCCACGCCCACCGCCACCGGCGGCGGCTTTCACCATGATCGGCGCGCCGATCTTTTCCGCTTCCTTGATGAGGGTTGNNTCCTCCTGATCCTTGCCCTCATAGCCCGGCACACAAGGCACGCCTGCGGCAATCATCCGGCGCTTGGCTTCTGCCTTGTTGCCCATCAGATCGATCTGATCGGGTTTGGGNCCGATGAAGACGAGGCCAGCGTCTTCGCAGGCTTTTGCAAAGCTCGCATTCTCGCTCAGGAAACCGTAGCCCGGGTGGACCGCCTCNGCGCCGCTCTCTTTTGCCGCGTCCAAAATGGCGTCTGCGCGCAAATAGCTTTCACCCACCGGGCCCGCACCAATGCGCACGGCCTCGTCGGCAAATTTCACATGCGGTGCCTTTGCGTCAGCATCGGAGTAGACGGCAATCGTCTTGTAACCTGCNGCCCGCGCGGTACGCATCACCCGCAGGGCAATTTCGCCACGATTGGCAACCAGAATAGATTTAAAACGCGCCATGATGTGCCTCTTACCCTTCACTTGCCCAGCGGGGTTTCCGTTTTTCGATGAAAGCGGCNACGCCTTCGCGGCCCTCGTCGCTCAACATGCAAGTGGCAAAACCNTCTGCTGCAAAGTCCAGCGCTTCATTGCGCGGGCGTCTTGTCGTTTCAAACACAATCGCCTTTGTGATGGCATTTGCTCCAGGGGCNCAATTTGCAATCTGTCCCAGCACATCACCGCATTGTTTTTCCAGGTCGGCNGCATCTTCCGCCAGAAAATGACCAATGCCGAGACGTACTGCTTCCTCNCCCTTGAAACGTGCACCGGTCAGCATCAGGCGGCGCGCCTGCGTCAGCCCCACACGTTCTGTCACGAAAGGNGCGATTTGAGCTGGCGGGATGCCAAGGCTTGTTTCACTCAACTGGAACCTTGTGTCCTTGGTGACGATGGTGACATCGCCTACACAGGCAAGGCCCAAGCCGCCGCCAATCGCGCCGCCTTCCACGAGCATCACCATNACNTGNGGCTGCTCGTTCAGTTTGAGCATCAGATCACCAAAGGTACGATTACCGCGCGCGACNTCNTTNGCNGCNGNGCCNCNACCNGNNCCNCCNCNCTGNAGGCCNGACTTGAAGCCNTTNATNTCGCCNCCGGCGCAGAAGACGCCGCCTTTGCCCCGGATCACGANGGTGCGAAGGCTTCGATCGTCGCGCACCGCGTCNAGCACAGAGGTGAGTTCNTCCACAACTTCACCAGTCAACGCATTGCGCGCCTCGGGACGGTTGAACCATATTTTNAGGACCGAGCCATCACGTTCNAGGATCAGNCTTGATGTGTCGGGAAGTGTTGCTGTCATTTGTCTCTTTCCTTCCATCACATCCGGGCAATGCCGAAATTGTTTGTCCGTACGGTGCGGTTGCGCGCNTCCCACACGGTTTCGAGCAGGAAGCCCAATGTGTTGCGCGCGTCGCGCGGGTCGATCATGCCGTCATCCATCATGTGGCCTGACGTGTAGAACGCGTCAGANTGACTATCAAAATGGTTGGCNAGNAATGCTTCCTGTTTCGCGAGCGCTTCTTCGTCCGGCTCAATGCCNCGGGCTGCGGCCTGACCGCGCGCGACCATCGACATGGTTTTAGCCGCCTGCTCNCCACCCATCACGCCCATGCGGGCATTGGGGAAAGTGTAAAGGAAGTCCGGGTCGTAACCACGGCCGCACATGCCATAATTNCCNGCCCCGAAACTTGCGCCCGTCATCATGGTAATGCGCGGCACTTCGAGATTGCGCACAGCCTGGATCATTTTCGATCCATGCTTGATCATGCCCGCCTGTTCTGACTTGGTGCCGACGATGTAACCGGTTGTGTTCTGCATGAAGAGAACCGGCACATCCGACTGATCGCAGAGCTGCAAGAATTGTGCGGCCTTCGTCGCCCCTTCCGGATCGATCGGACCGTTATTACCCAGAATACCAACGGCCTGTCCGAAAATCTCCGCCTGCAGGCAGACGGTTGCTGACCCATAGCGTGGTTTGAAATCCAGCATGTCGGAACCATCGACAATGCGCGCCATCAGCTCTCGCATGTCATAGGGGATGCGATAGTCGGTCGGGATCACGCCTGCGATTTCGTCCGGATCATACGCGGGCTCGGCGAACGTGCGCTGCGGTGCGGATGGGCAACCTGCATTCCATTGCAGGCGTTTCACCACCTCGCGGCAGATGAGAACACCGTGGCCATCATCTTCCGCCAGATATTCTGCAAGCCCTGAAACGCTTGCATGCATTTCAGCACCGCCCAATTCCTCTTCCGTCGCAATTTCACCGGTTGCGGCACGCAGCAGCGGCGGGCCTGCCAGAAAGGCACGGCCTCGCCCCTTGACCGCCACCACATAGTCACTCAAGCCCGGCATGTAAGCCCCACCGGCTGTGGATGAACCATGCAGGATGGAAATGACAGGAATGCCTGCCGCCGACAGGAGCGCCAGATTGCCGAACAGACGTCCGCCCTCGCTGAAGCCTTCCACGGTGTAGTTCAGCAGGTCACCGCCCGCGCTTTCCACCAAATGGACGAAGGGAAGTTTTTGTTCTAGCGCCACTTGTTCTGCGCGGCGAATGCGGTAGCCGCCACCGCTCGTCATGGCTCCCGCCTGAATGCCGCTATCGTCAACCACGACCATGCAACGAATACCGGCAATAAAGCCGATGCCCGAAATCACGGTTGAGCCTGCGATGGATTTATCGGGGTCTGGCGTATCAACCAGATAACCAGCCAGATTACCGATGGTCAGAAACGGCATGCCCGGGTCCAGCAGACGTGCCAGACGCTCACGCGGGGTGAGCTGGCCACGCTCCTCAAACCGTGGTTTGCGCTTTTCGGAAATAGCCGCACCGCGTGCATTCAGTATTTGCAGGCGCTCGATCAGCGCCAGCATGTCCGCTCGATTTTTCGCAAAGCTTTCAGAGCCTGTATTTATCTTCGACACAAAACGCGCCATGTCTCTTAGCCCTTCTTTTTGTTTTACTCAGGTTGCGGCAGCGACGAGACCGTCGCGGCGCGCAAGCTCAGCCGGTATGGCTACCGGTATTTCAAGAACCAGTTGCGAATAACCTTTGGCCTGCGGGTCGTTGCGCAAGCTCGCGACCCCTCCGCCACCCAGCACATCGTGGAGGAGGAAATTTAGCGCATTTGATCCGGGCAGGACAAAGCGCTCCACCTCTCCTTCCAGAAAATGTGCAAACCGTTCTGACACTTCTTCAACGGTCAATGTGGCTGCGATATAGGGGAAATAATCTGCCTTGCGTGCGATGATGCCGACATTCGCCTTGTTGCCCTTGTCCCCGCTTCGGGCCCAGGCAAGCGCGACGAGCGGGACGTTCACCGTGTCGCCGACCGCTTTCTCTGCGGGATCTGCCGGCCGAACAAGAGACGCATCGTCAAAGCGCGCTCCTTTTATGTCTTCAAAACGTGAGGCACTGCCATCCACATCCACTTCAATGGTGATTTTCTCTTTCAGGATCATGAAAGAAAAGAGNCGCGCAANCGGCGTTGGTTTGGGGCGCCCGCCAGCAAAACCGGAAAGTCCCGGNGGCGTGGCCAGACCAAGCCCCGTCGCTTCCTTGAGCAAGATCGTAATGCCGAGCGCGGCTTCATGTTTGGCCGCGATTTTTACAACGACCTCGCGCGAGACATCAATCCGCTTCGCACTGCCATACTGGCTTTCCGCCCCGATCACTTCGACACTTGTCTCGGTAAAGTCCCCAAGGTTGAGACCACGCAAGGTTCGGCGCGCGCGTTCATAGACAGCNTCTGAAAAACGCTCNGCTTTGCGGCTCGCGTCAATGCCGTAGAAGCTCATNGTNAGGCCACCGCGGAACCCATCCACAAAGGTTGAGCTCACTTTGTATGTGTCCGGCGCGGCATAGCCTNTGGCCCCGGCCACGCGGACACGGTCGTTACCCACCTGTTCGACCGTCACGTCGGCAAAATCGCANACCACATCAGGCAACATATAGGCTTGGGGNTCACCGATCTCGTAGAGCATCTGCTCCGAAACAGTGCCGACATTTACAAGACCACCCGTCCCTTCCGGCTTNGTNCAGATGAANCTGCTGTCNGCATCNATCTCGGCAATCGGGTAGCCAATGTCAGCGAGACGATCGATAACATCTTCCCAGTCGGTAAAGTTGCCGCCCGTCGCCTGGGGGCCGCATTCGAGAATATGACCGGCAAGCGAACCTTGCGCGAGCTTGTCGAGATCTTTGNTGGTCCATCCAAATNCGTGAATACACGCACCGAGGGTCACGGCGCTGTCCACACAACGACCGGTGATGACGATGTCTGCACCGCCGTCCAGTGCCNNTGCAATCGGGNAGGCACCGAGATAGGCATTGATTGAGAGGAGCTTATCCACGGGCGGGAAAGCTTCACCGGAGAACATTTCGGCAAACCCGTCACGCAGAAGTTCATCTTTCCGCTCGATCAGGTCATCACCGGTTACGGTTGCCACCTTGAGATTTAGCCCNGCTTCCGCAATGAGGGCGCGTACAGCATTTGCACAGGCAACAGGGTTCACACCTCCCGCATTCGCAATGATCTTCACGCCCTGTTTGGCGATCTCGCGCAGATTTGGCTTCAGCGTGAGNGACACAAAGTCTGTCGCGTACCCCTGGTCCNGATCTTTTGCCCGGGCGCGCGCCATGATCGACATGGTGATCTCGGCCAGATAGTCGTAGACGATATAGTCAAGGCCGCCGTCCGCCAGCAATTGCGGTGTCGACATGGAGGCATCGCCCCAAAAGCCACTAGCACCCCCGATGCGGATCGTCTTTTTGGCCATCACCGTCTCCCGTTCTGCTTTTTGTTTTGCCGCAAAAGCGCGCCCGAACAGAATCAATCCTAGGNGCGCAAGGCTTTGCGGGGACAAATTTCAGCACAAGTTTTTTATAATTGCAAACCGTGCATACTGTTTTTATATTGACCCAAGGAAAACAAGCCTTTGGGCAATTCAGCGCATAGGGTGAAGTGGGCAGGCTTCTTTGACAGAGGATAAATCACGGGCTGACGCGCCCGCGACCAGACAAATGGGGAAGCAGGAGGCGAAGAGCCTCAAAACCCGCACGAGTATCTGCAAGGCGACCATCGACTGTCTGGTTGAGTTTGGCTATGGGGAAACCACCATCGCCCGGGTCGTACAGAAGGCGGAGGTTTCAAACGGCGCACTGCTTCACCATTTCCCGTCCAAGGAACATTTGATGACGGCGACGGCCGAATTCCTGCTGGGTCGAACCCGGTCACGCCGCACACGCGTTCCGGCGCTTGATGATGGCGATGACACCGACCGCGTCGCCAACGATCTCCTGACAAATTGGACGGTTTTCATCAATACACCGAGCTACCGGGCGCTCCTTGAAATCCTCATCGCGGCACGAACGGACGAAAAACTCCATGCCCAGATTGAAGATACGCTTCACGCCTACCACGCACAGTCGGTCAATATGATGATGGAGACTTACGAGAGTGCGACCGGCCGCGCGGAAGATGCCGAACTGCTGCCCTGGATGAGTAATATCTTCTTCCGGGGCCTGCTTATTCAGGATCAGTATTCAGCGGACCCGGAGCGACAGCAGCGTATGGTCGAGCGCTGGATTGAGCTTGTGGCGCCATTATTGAGACTGCGCAGCAAATAGCGGTTTCTGTAAAATCATGCTGAGCCCATGAATTTTCGCCCTTTTCCTCTGCACAGCACGGCAGAAACGCAGGGCATTTCACAAATTGGTCATCATGTGCTACATCTTGTCACATAAACTGATTTTTTGTCACATTTGGATGGTCGGCTGTTATGGAACATTTTGATGTCATCGTTGTGGGTGCCGGTATTTCCGGGATCGGCGCGGGTTACCACCTGCAGAAAAACTGCCCGAACAAGAGCTATATGATCCTGGAAGGCCGCGACAAAATCGGCGGCACCTGGGATCTGTTCAAATATCCCGGCATCCGGTCTGACTCGGATATGTACACGCTTGGATATTCGTTCAAACCCTGGACAAAGCCCAAAGCAATTGCCGATGCACCCTCGATCCTTTCCTATCTCAATGAGACGGCGGAAGAGCATGGCATCGACAAGAAAATCCGCTATGGGCACCAGGTGAAGAATGCTTCCTGGTCGTCAGCAGATGCGAAATGGACAGTCGATGTCGAGCTTGGTGAAGACAAGACTGTATCGCAATTCACCTGCAGCTTTCTGTTCATGTGTGCTGGCTATTATTCCTATAAAGGTGGCTATACACCCGACTTCCCCGGCCTTGAAGATTATCAGGGACGCCTCGTTCACCCACAGAAGTGGACCGACGATATCGACTATACCGACAAGAAAGTCGTCGTGATCGGCAGCGGGGCCACTGCTGTCACGCTCATCCCGGAGCTTGCGAAGAAAGCGACGCATGTCACCATGCTGCAGCGCTCGCCGACCTATGTTGTCTCGCGCCCGGCTGAAGACAAGCTTGCCAATACACTCCGCCGCTACCTGCCGGCAAAGCTTGCCTATGGCATTACACGCTGGAAAAACGTGTTGCTGGGTATGTATTTCTACAATCTCTGCCGCACAAAGCCGGAGATGGTGAAGAAGCGTTTGCTGGACGAAGTACGCAAGGAACTCGGGCCGGATTTTGATGTCGATAAGCATTTCAACCCGACATACAACCCGTGGGATCAGCGTCTCTGTCTCGTTCCGGACAGCGACATGTTCCAGGCTCTGAAAACCGGCAAGGCGTCTGTTGCGACCGATCATATTGAGACGTTCACAGCTGATGGTATTCGGTTGAAATCCGGCGAAGAACTGAAGGCAGATCTTGTTGTATCCGCGACAGGGTTGCAGCTTGAAGTGCTGGGTGGCCTCAGGGTCAATGTTGACGGGAAACCTGTCGAGTTCTCAAAGGCACTCACTTACAAAGGCATGATGTATTCCGACGTGCCAAACCTTGCTTCCTCGTTCGGTTACACGAATGCATCATGGACGCTGAAATGCGACCTGACGTGTGAATACCTGTGCCGTCTGATCAATCACATGGACAAGGCGAAGGTTCAGCAGGCGACACCGCGTATCAAGGACGCGAATGTCGAAGTTGAACCGTGGCTCGACCTGACCTCCGGTTACGTTCAGCGTGCCAAAGACATTCTGCCAAAGCAGGGCACAACACGCCCCTGGAAGCTTTATCAAAATTACGCCCTCGACATCATGATGCTGGGCTACGGTGCTGTCGACGATGGCACGATGGAATTTGCAAAGGCGACGCCTGCAAATATGAACCGGGCTGCGGCGCAGGTTGCCGCTGAATAAGCAACCTACAAAAACAAGCAGCTCCTTGAGCGTCGGCTAAGGCCGGCGCTTTTTTCTTTCCGCGTTTCGCTTGCTGTCTAGGTCAAGCGCGCGGGCAATGCGGCGCAGAATAGTTTTGCGCGACCGGTCATCCGCTGCCTCATCCAACTGCCGGCGCAACTCCAGAGACAATTCAGCCAGATCGTTGTGCCAGTCCGGTTCGCGCACGGCTTTTGGTTCCAGCCTGCGAACCTTGCGCCGGAATCTGACTTTTGTTTTCCCCGTGGTTTTACCAGAGCGCAGATCGATGGCATCATCCAGCCTGGGAATGACGATGCGGTCTTCACTTACGCCCAGCGAGGCAATGTCGGCGGCCAATGCCTTTAGGCCTTCTGCCTCACCATGGGTCAGAAAGATTGCCGATTTGACGGGGAGACGGGCTTCAACCCAGCGGACCAGTTGGGCCCCATCCGCATGGCCGGAATAGAGATCGATCTGACGCACGCTCGCACCGACCTTTACATCTTCACCTTGTATCTTTACGGCCTTCGCACCACTTGCCAGCACCGCACCCAGCGTGCCGGGAGCCTGATAACCGACAAGAAGGACGGTTGCGTTGGGTCGCCACAGGTTCTGCTTCAGATGATGACGAATCCGCCCGGCCTCGCACATGCCGCTGCCTGCCATGATGATGGCACCGCCTTTGACCCGCGCGATGGTCTTGCTCTCTTCGGCTGTGCCTGTAAACCGGATGTTGGGTCGCCGAAACGGATTCCCGTGACTTCCTGTATCTTCCAGAAGGTGAGCATTTTTTGCAAAGACTTCGGTTGCCTTGATCGCCAACGGCGAATCCAGAAACACCGGAACGGTTGGCAATTCCCCCTCATCGAACAGATGAGCCAGATCCAGCAGCAATTCCTGTGTCCGCTCCACCGCGAAGGAGGGAATGAGCAGGTTTCCACCGCGGGCAAGCGCTTCCTTGACTTCTCTTCCCAGCGCCGCCCGGCGCTCTTCCGGCGTTGCTTCCGTTCGCCGTCGCCCACCATATGTTCCCTCACAACAGACAAAGTCCCAATTATTGGGGGCATCGGGGTCGGGGTGGAACAGCTTGTGGTCGGGCCCGATATCACCCGAGAAAAGCAATCGCATCGTCGATGATTTCGGCTTCGGCGGAGTGATTTCAACCTCGATAGACGCCGCGCCCAATATATGCCCTGCGTTCCAGAAACGCGCACGCACACCCGCTCCGACTTCACGCCAATCTTCATACTCGACGATGGAGAAATTCTTCAGACAGACGGCAGCATCTGCCTTGGTGTAGATAGGCTCCACGGCGGGTTTGCCCCGCTGGGCATTCCGCCGATTAAGCCACTCGACTTCCATTTCGTGAATGTGACCGCTGTCCGGCAACATGTAGGTGAGCAGATCAAAAGTCCCCTCAGTCGTAAAAATAGGCCCGGTGAAGCCTTCCTTCACCAGTTTGGGAAGTAAACCGGAATGATCGATATGCGCATGCGTGAGCAGAACAAAATCAATCTTTTCCGGCTCGAACGGGAAGGCTTCATAATTCAGGCCTTTCAGCGCCTTTGAACCCTGGAACATGCCGCAATCAACGAGAAACTGACTGTTCTCATGCTGGAGCCAGTAACAGGAACCTGTAACCGTTTCAGCCGCGCCGCAAAAATTCAGAAGCATGTGTCCCTCTCTCCCAACCCGCTCCGATACATTCCTGACAGTCTATCCTGATCCGAACATGGCGCCATGACTTGAAACAATTTGACGAAAACTGCCATACAGCATCTCGCATCTTGAGAATGATATGTCTAAACTCCGCGGCTTCGACCCGATGATATGCTGGACCAATGACGCACAGGACCCAAGATGACGTTTGAAGACGCCCCGGAAACTTCCTATCAACGTCATCAACGGATCGGTCTTCTGCTTGGTCCTCTTGTCGCTCTCATCATGTATCTTGCTCCGCACCCCGAAGGGCTACAACCTGCGGGATGGATGACAGCCATCATTGCGGTGTGGATGGCTATATGGTGGGTCACAGAAGCATTGCCACTCGCCGCCACTGCGCTTCTTGTTCTGGTGATGCTACCCCTGCTCGGTGTCTCGGATTTCAGAACCACGGCAACCCCGTTTGCACACCCGATTGTCTTTCTGTTTCTGGGCGGTTTCATGGTTGCCATCGCCATGCAGCGCTGGAACCTGCATCGACGGATTGCACTCCATGTACTGGTGCGCTCCGGCGTCAGCCAGACACGCCTGCTGGCGGGTGTCATGATCGCGACGGCGATGATCAGTATGTGGATCAGCAATACAGCCACCGCCATGATGATGATGCCCATCGCGCTTTCGCTGGCGACCTTTTCCAGTGCAGACCGTTCCGGCAAAACCCAGAACATGTTTGCCGCCGCCCTGATGCTCGCGACCGCTTATGCTGCTTCCATCGGGGGGCTCTCGACGCTGGTCGGATCGACACCCAACGCGCTTGTCGCCGCCTTCATGTCTCAAACCTATGGGTATGACATTGGTTTTGCGCAATGGATGCTGATGGGCTTGCCCGTCACCTGTCTGATGCTCCCTTTCACCTGGTTCATCCTCAGCAAAGTGGTTTTCAAACTTGAAAGCGCAACAGATGGAGACCCGACCGGCAGCCTGCAAAAGGCACTGGATGATATTGGCCCCATCACTACACCGGAGCGCCGTGTCGCTGCTGTGTTTGGGCTTGTGGCCGGGCTCTGGATGTTTCGTCCATTCCTGCCGGACGGGCTTGGTCTCGACCTTCTGTCAGATTCCGGCATTGCTATTCTGGGTACGGTGTTACTGTTCCTCATACCGGCCGGGCGAACACGAGGCGAATTTCTTCTGGACTGGCATTCTGCCAAAGAAGCCCCTTTTGACCTGCTCATCCTTTTCGGCGGGGGGCTCAGCCTGGCACAGGCTGTGGACCATACTGGGCTTGCAACCTGGATTGGCGAAGCGCTTTCTGTTTTTGGTACGTTGCCGCTGGTTCTTCTTGTCGCGGCAACGGCCGCCCTGATTATCAGCCTTACCGAACTTACCAGCAATACGGCAACGGCTGCGGCCTTTTTGCCTGTTGTGGGAGCTGTTGCGATTGAGGCCGGACTGCCCCCGCAATTTCTTACCTTGCCAGCCGCCCTCGCAGCTACCTGCGCGTTCATGCTGCCGGTTGCCACACCACCCAATGCCATTGTCTTCGGGTCGGGCGCTGTCAAAGTCGGTCAGATGATCCGTGCCGGGATATGGCTCAATCTGGCAGGCATCGGCGTTATCACCCTGATGGTGATCCTGCTCGGCGATGTTCTGTTTTCCTAATCTCCCCCGTCACAATAGGGGTTTCACACCATTATTTCCGACCAGTGTATCCCCCGCCGGACCAAAGAAAGACCAACTGACCCAATTTCAGCCTTGATATCACAGGCAAAATCAAGGTTAATTTGTTTGAGAGCGGAACAAGGAATATTCCTCCGCTCCAAAACAAACTAATGAAAATGAACCAGAGGGGAAGCGACTTTATGTCAAAATTTCTTGCATCTTTTGCAACCGCGCTGCTGATTTCCACATCAGCGTTTGCCCAAGTTATCACGGTTGAGTTCGCACCTGCGGAAGGCGATGCCATCACATTTGCTTTCGACAGCGAAGCCAATACATCGACGAATGTCGCAACAGGCGAGACCGGCGCTTATACTTTCAACGCCGAAACCAATACGATTTGTGGCACGGGCGCTGACGGCGCAGAAGTTTGCGCAACTTTCGAAACACCTGCAAATGCAGAACCGAAAGTCGGTGACACTGGCGGCTACACAACAAATGCCGGCACATCCGGCACGGCAACGATTGTTTCCATCCAGTAATCAACATCATCATGGCGGTTTTTCTGCCATCATATGCTTACAAGCAGGGGCCGTTGCTTATTTTCGGCCCCTTTTGTTTTGGTTCAACCCTGAATGCGAGGACTTGGTCATGGCCGGTATACTCGGTCTTATTCTGGCGGGCGGACAGGCCACGCGTTTCGGGGGAGGCGACAAATCACGACAGCTCTTCCACGGTCTCCCGCTTCTGGCGCATGTGGAGACCCGGCTTCGCCCCCAGGTCGATACCCTGACGCTCAGCGCCAATGGTGATCCATCCCGCTTTTCTGATTTCGAGATGGCGGTTCTGGCAGACCCCCTGCATCTTCACAAGGCGGGTCCGGTAGCCGGGTTGGTTGCAGGCTTAACTTACGCGACCACGCACGGTTTTGATTTTGTACTCACCGCCCCCTGCGACGCGCCGTTACTCCCTTCGGATCTCACGGAGAGGCTCTCTTCAGCCTTGCACGATCCTCATTATGATTGTGCTCGCGCTGCAAGCGGTGATCAGATCCACCCGGTGTTTGCGCTATGGCGCACCTGCATCCTTGAGCCGGTTTTACAGCTCAGTGCAGACAATGTTCGTGCGCTCTGGCGGTTGCAAACCGCCATCGCAACAGTCGATGTCTCTTTCTCGGCATCGCCTTTCGATCCGTTCAGCGACGCCGATACGCCTGATGATTTGCGGCAGCTGGAGAGTCTTTCCCAAGACCGCTAAACAACGCCCTCCCCGCGCCTTAGTAGGAAAAGTCCACCTGCAACCACACTTTGTCGCGATCCGCAGGCCCACCTGTGGGGCCGTCATAAGTGGCATATTTGGCAGTCAATGCCAGGTGGTCGTTCATCTCGGCTTTCAGGACCGCGTCCCATTCGTCCCCCAGGCTCGCGCCAGAGGTTTCCGCCTCAAAATCGTGATAGACCACTGCACCGCTCAGTTTCTTGAGCCCCAACACATCCGACATGCCGTAGCCTGCGCTGACGAAAAAATCTTCGAGACCAGTGCCAGGCGTCGTGAGAAAAACATCCGCCCAGCCGTTGAAAGCATGCAACGTTGCCAGCGGCGTAGAGAAACCCGTTACATTGTTACCTTCCAGCACCTCATAGCCAAGCCCCAGCTTTGCACCGGCATAAGAGAGCCCCGCATCTCCCCGGTAGTAATCAAGGTCGAAGCTTGCAGGGTTGTTACCGTGGTCCGACTGACGGGCATATTCTGCCGCTCCATCAAGCGCGATACCGTCAGCCACGTCTGTCTTGCCTGTGGCTCTGACACCATACGTCGCGGACGACAGGCCGGGAACCTGATCTACATCCAGCAAGTAGGAATAGGCGGTGATGGAGACGCCCTGAAGACCATGATAGTTCGCATTGATCAGGTGTGTGTTGGTATCCAGGCTCCCAAGCGGATGATCCCGACCGAAGACACGGTTGATCTGATCCACATAGCCATAAGTCAGTGTCGTATNTGGAATGAAGGATGAGGATATAACGGCGGCATCGNATGTCTGTTCGTTTTGCCGCCANCCGACATTGCCAACAAAGCGTGCATTGTCGAGGATCACACGCTGCCGACCGACAATAATGGCTGTATCAGCCAAGCCTGTATATGAGATCTGAGCGCGGTTTAACTGCACCTCGTTCGGGTCTGCAACCACCGGNTGCGTGGCTTTGCCATTGACCGTATCATTATAATCCTCTGCGCCGAGATTGGTGGTGAACTCCCCTTCCACCAACGCCGCGAAGTGCGCATAGACGCCCGTTTCATACCCCAGTCGTGCCCGCAGCGTTTTAGCGTCAGCCCGTTCTGTCAAACCATCCTGGTCAACATGCTCATAGCGCAGCCGAATGTCGGCGATCGGCTTTCCCCCCAACAGGGCTTCGGTAAACCCTGCCCCCTCGGCCTGAGCCATACTGGGGGTGACAGCGACAGCAATNAATGCGCCCGACGCCAGCAAAGATTTTACATTTGATCCTGTCATACCTGTTNNATTCTCTTTCATTCCAGTTCCCCATTCTGCCGAAGGCGGCGTAAATAATCTTAGAGCCCGAGAGACCGGGCCAGCAGGTTCCTGTGTATTTCGCTGGTGCCCGAGTANATGCTGGCAGCCCGCATGTTCAGGTATTTTGCCATCGCATGCGTAGNATCCTGATACGAACCGTGATCGTTCACCCCACGGGTAAACAGGTAGGGCTCATGCCGCTCCACCGNCTGNACACCTGCNATCTGTGCGCCCAGTTCGCTCATGTCCTGATGCAGTTCCGTTGCCAATGTCTTCAGCATGGAAGATACGCCCATTGCCGGAGCATGCCCGCGCGTGACGGCAGCCTCTTCCCGGCAGCGATGCTCAAGCACGTCAAAAGCCGTCAGCCGGATATTGAGATCGTCCAGACGCAATGCNAGTGCAGGTTCCGGCGTCCGCTCGGCGAGCATACGACGCAACGCTGCGAGCGCACGATACAGATGTCCCGTTGTTGTGTTGCTTGAACGGGCATGGCTCATCAACGTCTTCGCGACAGTCCAGCCATCCCCTTCCGCGCCGACCCGTTCTGACGTTGGCACGCATACCTGATCAAAAAAGATCTGATTAAACTCATGCTCACCGTTCAGACCGATGATCGGTTTCAAGGTCAANCCGGCTTCCTTCATATCNACCAGAAGAAATGTCATTCCCTGTTGTGGTTTTTCATTCATCATCGTNCGCGCCAGACAGAACATNTGCGTGGACAGGTGNGCGCCGGTTGTCCAGATCTTGGTTCCCTGNAGTCTGTATACGTTCCCTTCNCGGGTTGCCTTGATCTGGAGCGCCGCGAGATCGGANCCGGCCCCTGGTTCAGAGAAACCCTGGCACCAGAGGTGCTCCCCGCTCAAAATGGCTGGAAGATANTTCTGTTTTTGCGCGTCCGTCCCGACTGCAATCAGAAGTGGCCCCAGGTTGCGCAACCCGCCCGCAAACAGAATGGGCGCTTCATTCANCGCGCANGCCTGCTCNAACAAACGGCGCTGAGCGACACTCCAGCCCGTTCCGCCATACTCGACGGGCCAATGCGGGGCGATCCAGCCTTTCTCATAGAGCCGCCGATGCCATTCGCNNCTTGCACCAATGTCAGAATGTGTACCGGTCGTGTACCGCCCGGCCTCGCGCAGNTCTTCCGTCAGATGTTCGTGCAGGAAATCACGAACCTCTTCGGCAAATTGATCCAAATTTTCTTCATGCGCATTGAGCATTTGACCCGGTTCCATCGCCCCGGNGAGCAGAGCATGTCCTTCCTGTGACATTGCATCGGCACCGCACTTCAGGCGCTGACCTGGATCAATTGAACCCTGCGACAGGCTGCGACATATCGTACGAAACGGACGCAAAAAGGAAGACAGGGTCAGCNAAACATGAGAGAAACCCCTAAATTGCTCCCATTTTGCAGGNAACATTTTGTCTGATCCTTCCGCGACGGCTGCGGCCATCCCCTTCAAGCAAGCATTTCTGTTCTGGCTGAAACTCGGCTTTATCAGCTTTGGCGGGCCGGCCGGACAGATATCCATCATGCATGAAGAAGTGGTTGACCGGCAGCGCTGGGTCAGCGAGCGGCGTTTTCTGCATGCGTTGAACTACTGCATGGTCTTGCCGGGCCCCGAAGCGCAGCAACTGGCAACCTATATCGGCTGGCTTATGCACGGCACCTGGGGCGGCATTGTCGCTGGTGGTTTGTTCATCCTGCCCTCCCTTCTGCTGCTGATCGGTCTGTCCTGGGTCTATATCGCGTTCGGTGATGTAAGTTGGGTGGCGGGGCTTCTCTACGGTATCAAGCCGGCTGTCACGGCTATTGTTGTCCAAGCCGCTTTCCGCATCGGGTCACGGACACTGAAAAATGCGTGGGCCTGGGCGATTGCTGTTTGTGCCTTTGTGGCAATCTTTGCGCTTGAGTTGCCTTTTCCACTGATCGTTCTTGGGGCAGCGCTTGTCGGCTATATTGGCGGACAATTGTCCCCATCGGCTTTTCAGACGAGCCATGGTCAACTGCCACATACAGACACGGAAACCCAAGCCATTATTCACGACGGGACGGTCCTGCCCCATACCGGTTTTACGTGGCGTCGCCTTGCCGGTGTTATCAGCATCGGTCTGGCTTTGTGGCTGATACCGCTGGGACTGTTTACGCTCTGCCTGGGCTTCACCCACACGGCAACGCTCATGGGATGGTTTTTCACCAAAGCCGCCTTTCTGACCTTTGGTGGTGCCTATGCGGTGCTACCTTACGTTTATCAGGGTGCGGTTGAGAATTTTGGCTGGTTGACCGGGCCTCAAATGATTGACGGGCTGGCGCTCGGTGAAACCACACCTGGACCGCTGATTATGATTGTCACTTTTGTCGGTTTTGTCGGTGGCTATCTTGACGGCTTTTTGGGAGACGAATTCCGTTTTCTTGCCGGGGTTGCCGCCGCTCTTGTTGTTACATGGTTCACCTTCCTGCCGTCATTTGTGTTCATTCTGGCCGGGGCACCGTTTGTCGAAGCCACTCACGACGAAATCAAACTCACCGCCCCCCTTGCCGGCATTACCGCCGCCGTGGTTGGGGTGATTGGCAGCCTGGCCCTGTTTTTTGCCACACATATCTTCTGGCCTGATGGTCTGAACGGGCGGTTTGATGTCGGTTCCCTGCTGATTGCTCTTGGGGCGGCCATCGCCCTCTTCCGCTTTGGCGGCAATGTTATTCTTGTGATTGCCGGTGCGGCATTTAGCGGGCTCTTGCTGACCTTAATGCCATAACGGCCACCCCAGCCCCGCGCGGGTGACCGGGTTATTTTCACACTTGACCTTCCCACAACTGGAAGCTTTAGGCTCTATGTATTCGATACAGGCCCGGAGACTTCCCATCATGAGTACGCCACACCCATCACCCCTGCCGGCAACACATGACCCCGTTTGCGGCATGGTCGCCCAGGCTCACACGTCGTCCTTCTCTCTCGTTCATGCGGGGCGGTCGATCGGCTTTTGCGGCCGTTCGTGCCACGACAAATTTCTGGCGGACCCGGCCAAGTACCTGACGGCCGAAGACCCTGTGTGCGGCATGAATGTTGATCGGGCGCACGCACCACACACGTCGCGCCACGGACACGAGCGCTTCTATTTCTGCTCGTCCACCTGTCGTGAGAAATTTGACGCTTCTCCCACAACCTATCTCGGCGAACGGGTTGCACCGGAACCAATGCCGGCTGGTACGCAATATACCTGCCCGATGCATCCGGAAATTGTGACTGACCATCCCGACGACTGTCCGATCTGCGGGATGGCTCTGGAGCCCACGACCCCCACTCTCGAAGATGGCCCCAACCCGGAGCTTGTGGATTTCACCCGGCGGATGTGGATCGGCGCACCACTTGCATTCGCAGTCTTTGTGCTGGAAATGGGGCACCACCTTGGTCTGCCTTTTGCCCACTGGTTCGGCCCGAGACTTTTTGTCTGGGTGCAGTTGCTTCTGACAACGCCGGTCATGCTTTGGATTGCTGCTCCTTTCTTCAAACGGGGATGGGCATCAATCGTGAACGGATCGCCCAACATGTGGACCCTCATCGCGCTGGGTACAGGTGCCGCGTATGCCTATTCTCTCATCGCCACGTTTTTACCGGACCTTTTTCCTCACGCCTTCAAGCTCGCTGACGGTACGGTGCCGGTCTATTACGAGGCGGCAGCGGTTATCATCATCCTTGTGCTGCTCGGCCAGGTGATGGAACTTCGTGCCCGGGAAAAAACCGGTGATGCCATCAAAGCACTTTTGGCGCTCGCTCCCAAGACAGCCCGTCGTCTGTTTGACGATGGTCAGGAGCAAGATATCGCCCTTGATCAGGTCCAAAGCGGCTTCCTGCTTCGGGTACGCCCGGGGGAAGCCGTCCCCGTTGACGGCGTCGTGGTTGACGGGCATTCATCTGTTGATGAAAGTCTTCTCACGGGCGAAGCACTGCCTGTGGAAAAAACGATTGATACTCATGTCACGGGCGGTACGATAAACGGTACCGGCAGTTTTGTGATGCGGGCCGAGCGTGTTGGTGCAGAAACGCTTCTGTCGCAAATTGTGGGTCTTGTTGCCGCAGCACAGCGCAGCCGGGCCCCGATTCAAGGGCTCGCCGACAGGGTTGCCGGCTTTTTCGTTCCTGCGGTCGTTCTTGTCGCGCTGAGTGCCTTTGCCGGATGGGCCCTGATGGGGCCTGATCCCTCTGCCGTGTACGGCCTGATTGCGGCCGTCTCCGTTCTCATCATCGCATGTCCTTGCGCCCTTGGGCTGGCGACGCCTATGTCTATCATGGTCGCGACCGGCAAGGGCGCGATGAACGGTGTTCTGGTCCGCGACGCTGAAGCGCTTGAGCATTTTGCCACGATTGACACGTTGATCGTCGACAAAACGGGTACCCTGACAGAGGGAGCACCCCGACTGAGCGACGTTGTTTCCCTCTCTTCCTATTCATCGACTGAGATACTGGCCTTTGCCGCCAGTCTGGAGAAAACGAGCGAGCATCCGCTTGCAACCGCAATTCTGCAAGGTGCCAAAGACAGATCAACACCCTTGATGCCGGTTGAACATTTCACCGCCGTGACAGGCGAAGGTGTTGAGGGTTATGTGGACGGGAAACATGTGTCGCTTGGCAATGCCCGCATGATGATCCGTGCCGGGCTCGACCTCTCACCCTATACACCACAAACCGACACACGTCAGTCTGCAGGGGAAACTGTGATGTACCTCCAAGTTGACGGTGTTCTTGCGGGCTTCGTTTCCGTGCTCGACCCGGTGAAACCAACAAGTGTGGAAGCCATTGAGTTGCTGCATGCGCAAGGTCTGACGATCATCATGGCAACAGGCGATAACGCGCGCACGGCCACGGCTGTCGCGTCGCGTTTGAAAATCGACGAGGTTCATGCTGATGTTCTACCCGCAGACAAAGCTGCGCTTGTATCCAACCTTTTGAGTACAGGACGGCGCGTCGCGATGGCGGGCGACGGTGTCAATGACGCGCCAGCTCTGGCCGCTGCGACCGTCGGCATTGCCATGGGCACGGGTGCAGATGTCGCAATGGAAAGTGCGGGCATTACGCTGGTGAAGGGGGACCTGCTCGGCATTGTGAGAGCACGGGCGCTTTCGCAAGCAACCATGAAGAATATACGGCAGAATCTGTTCTTTGCGTTTTGTTACAATGCACTCGGCGTGCCCATTGCAGCCGGGGTGCTCTATCCTGTCTTCGGGCTTTTGCTTTCACCCATGATCGCGGCGTTGGCCATGAGCCTGTCGTCGGTCTCGGTGATTGGAAACGCCCTCCGGCTTCGGCGCCTCAGCCTCGCGTGAAAATACGTAACGGACTTACGACATCACATATGTGGAAAATTGACACATCCATAATGTGATAAGCTCATGCCCGCACAGGAACAGGTTTAGGATATGAGCTATGGATACGAGAGCAACAGCAGTGCTGAAGGCCGGAAACAATGCCGTTATTACCGGTGGGGCGAGCGGGATCGGGCTTGCAGCGGCGCAGCGCTTTGCAGCACACGGTCTCAATGTTGCCCTTGCTGACCTGTCCCAGGAGAAACTGGACGATGCCGTTCGCTTGATCAACGAGCAAACACCGGACGTAAATGCGCAAGGCTATTGTTGTGACGTGTCTGACTTTTCCCAGGTTCGCGACTTCGCCAACAGCGTCAGCGCCGAGTTCGGAGATGTCTCCATCCTCATGAGCAATGCTGGCACACTTCTGCCTACCGGCAAATCCTGGGAGAACATCGATCAATGGCGCAAGCTTGTTGACATCAACCTTTGGGGTGTCATCCATGGTGTGCAGGCGTTTGTTCCGTCGATGCTTGAGAGTGGGAAGGAAGGCATCGTGGTCAATACCGGCTCAAAGCAGGGGATCACCAAACCGCCTTCCGCATTTGCCTACAATCTTTCAAAGGCTGGCGTCATTGCCTTCACCGAAGGGCTCGCGCACGATTTGCGCAGCGTTGAACAGCCAAAAATCAGCGCACATCTTCTCGTGCCCGGCTTCACCTATACCGGCATGATTTCCCAGTTTCTTCCCGAGAAACCGGCCGAGGCATGGACATCTGATGAGGTCGTTGACTTTCTTCTTGAACGACTGGATCGCGGCGACTTTTACATTATCTGCCCGGACAATGATGTGAGCGAAGAGATGGATGCCAAACGGATCCAATGGTATGCAGATGATCTCATTCAGGGACGACCTGCCCTCTCGCGCTGGCACCCGGATTTTGCAGACGCTTTCAAAGCACACATGGAAAGCTAAAAAAAGGCGGCAAAGATGCCGCCCTTGATGGTGCATTGATGAAGGTTCACTTATCCAACGAAGGCCTTTTCGATTACGAATTGGGCGGGCGCGGCGTTTGAGCCTTCTTCAAAGCCTGCATCCATCAGCAGCTTCTTTGTATCCTGGGTCATTTCCATGGAACCGCAGATCATGGCGCGATCTGTTTCAGGGTCGAGTGTAGGCACGCCCAGATCTTCAAACAGCTTGCCGTTTGAAATCAGATCGGTAATGCGCCCTTTCACATCATGGTCTTCGCGAGTGCAGGTTGTGTAGAGGCGCAATTTGCCATCAACCAGTTCACTCAGCATCGGGTCTTCTTCTATATGACGCACCAGCTCTCGCGAATAGTCGAGCTCGGCACTTTCACGACACGTATGGGTTACGATCACTTCTTCGTATTTCTCATATGTTTCCGGATCGCGAATGAGGCTTGCAAACGGTGCGAAGCCAGTGCCGGTTGAGAACATATAGAGCCGCTTGCCCGGAGTCAGCGCATCAAGCACCAGCGTCCCGGTCGGCTTTTTACCCAGCAATACTTCATCACCGGGTTCTATCTTCTGGAGTTTCGAGGTCAGCGGCCCATCCGGCACTTTAATCGAATAAAACTCAAGCTTCTCATCCCAGGAGGGTGATGCCACTGAATAGGCGCGCATAATCGGACGGCCATTTTCACCGGGCAGACCGATCATCACAAATTCACCTGAGCGAAACCGAAAGCTGGCAGGACGTGACAAGGAAAAACGAAACAGCCGATTGGTATAATGTTCAACCTGCAAAACCGTTTCTGACGTTGGCCCTTTGGGGGAGGCTTTTGGCGAGGAGGCGAGAATTTCGGTCATAACAACTACTCTTGCTCGTGATACCCAGAAAAAATCCGGGCAAAGCCCGGGGACGGTATGCGGTGCATATAGGACGGATTGCCGGTCAGGTCCAGACTTCTGACATTTTTGTGCGTCGCGCAACTCTCGCCAGAACTGGCTCAATTCAGCCAAAAACCTCTTAATAAAACATTTTTTAAATGTTATTTATATATTTTTCCGTGTTTTGTGTGCTAAATAAGCCTCACTCACCATTCCGTTTGTTGAATAGGTCGGGATGCGACCTTCTGCACGACCATAAGACAGGGCTTTTTCCGCAAGGGTTGCGGCCCTGGAATAGATTTTTGTGCGGGAATGTGTACATTGCGCCCAGTCACCGGGACGACCTTCGCAGACGACCATTCCGTTGCGGCGCCAGTGACTGTAAGCGGGCGGTATGCCCTATAAAAACAGGGATGCGAATTGCCTCTCCTTCCGCTCAAGCCTTTCAGGTTTTGAGCCTCCAGGACTGAGGTGTGTGTCATCAGACTCTGACTTTGCCAGAGTGCGGGCTGTTCCCGTACTCGGCGACATTAATTTAAGGGACTTTCATGGACTATCTGAGCAAATCCGGACTCCAGGTTGCCAAGCCACTGGTCGACTTTGTCGAGAAAGAGTGTCTTGATGTCGCAAACCTGAGCGCTGACGCTTTCTGGAAAGGCGCCGCCGATATTTTCACGACGCTTTCTGTCGAGAATGACAAACTGCTCGCCGACCGTGAGGCTCTTCAGGCAAAGATCGATGCCTGGCATACAGCCAACCCCGGCCCGGTTACAGATTATGCGGCCTATGAAACCTTTCTTCGCGAGATTGGCTACCTGGTTGACGAACCGGCCCCCTTTAAAATCACCACCAGCAACGTGGATGCGGAAATTGCCACGATGGCCGGCCCACAACTTGTGGTCCCATCACTCAACGCACGGTTTGTCCTGAATGCCGCCAATGCGCGCTGGGGCAGCCTTTATGATGCCTTCTACGGCACTGACGCCCTGCCCGGCAAAGCCAAAGGCCCGGGTTATGATGAAGAGCGGGGCGCACAGGTTGTTGAGCGCGCCAAAAGCCTGCTGGATGAGATTGCCCCCCTTGCAACGGGCAGCCACAAGGCCGTCAAAGCCTATCAGGTCAGCAATGGCCAGCTTGAACCCGCCCTCAAAAACCCGGCTCTGTTTGCAGGTTATACGGGCGCACCGGATGCACCATCTTCAGTCCTGTTGAAACATAATGGTCTTCACATTGAAATCCTGATCGACCGCACGACAAATGTCGGCTCAAGCGACCTTGCCGGTGTGAGCGACATTCTGATGGAAGCGGCTCTCTCCACGATTGTGGACCTGGAAGATTCAGTTGCTGCGGTTGACGTGTTTGACAAGGTCGATGCCTACCGGAACTGGAAAGGCCTGATGGCGGGTGATCTGGTTGAAACTTTTAACAAAGGTGGTGCCTCTCTGACACGCCGCCTTGCCGATGACAAAGAGATCACGACCGCAGATGGCAAAACCGCAACCCTGAAAGGCCGTAGCGTTCTGCTGGTTCGTAATGTCGGTCACCTGATGAAGACGGAAGCAGTTTTGCTTCCGGATGGCAGCCAGGCACCCGAAGGCATTCTGGACGGCATCATCACCAGCCTGATTTCGCTGCGCGATGTCGGGCCAGACGGTCGCCGTGCCAACAGCCGTGAAGGCTCCATCTATATCGTGAAGCCGAAGATGCACGGGCCCCACGAAGCCGCGCTCGCAGACAAATTGTTCGCCTCTGTCGAGGACCTGCTCGGGCTGGCGCGCAACACGATCAAAGTCGGCGTGATGGATGAAGAACGCCGGACATCTGCAAACCTTGCAGCCTGCATCAAGGCTGTATCGGGTCGGATCGTCTTTATCAACACCGGCTTTCTTGACCGCACGGGAGATGAAATTCACACCTCCATGAAAGCTGGCGCGGTTATTCCGAAAGCAGACATGAAGGCAACGGCGTGGATCGATGCCTATGAAAAGCGCAATGTGCAGATCGGCCTTGCTTGCGGCCTTTCCGGCAAAGCGCAAATCGGCAAGGGTATGTGGGCCGCACCGGACCGCATGGGCGACATGCTGGAGCAGAAAATCGGCCATCCGAAGACCGGCGCCAATACGGCCTGGGTGCCAAGCCCGACAGCCGCGGCACTTCATGCCATTCACTATCATCAGGTGGATACATTTGCCGTGCGCGAGGAAATTGCCAAGGAAGCGGCCACGCCGCTTCAACCGCTCCTCACCCTGCCGATTGCACGCGATACAAACTGGCCGGAAGACGTCGTTGTCCGCGAACTTGAAAACAATGCCCAGGGCATTCTGGGTTATGTCGTGCGCTGGATCGACCAGGGCGTCGGCTGCTCCAAAGTGCCGGATATCAACGATATCGGCCTGATGGAAGACCGGGCGACGCTCCGCATTTCATCCCAGCATATGGCCAACTGGCTGGCGCATGGCATCTGCACGAAGGAGCAGGTCAATACAGCATTTGAACGCATGGCAGCCAAAGTAGACGCACAGAATGCCAATGACGCGCTCTACGAACCCATGGCACCAGACTTCAAGGGTCTCGCCTTTGAAGCCGCCAAAGCGCTGGTGTTTGAAGGTGAAGTACAGCCAAGCGGGTATACCGAGCCTCTCCTTCATGCCTATCGCATTAAGAAGAAAGCAGAACTCGCGGCAAAAGGCTAAGGCGCCCATACCTTGTCAAAGATGTTCACAAACCTTGAAGGCCCGGCAGCTCTGCCGGGCTTTTTTGTTTGTCCTTTGCCTCACCGAAGCGCGAAAACAATCGGGATGATTGTCGTGAAAGGGGTACTCGGGGGTGGGGGAAACGGTGCCGACTTTTCCACCATCCTTTTTGCCGCCCGGTCGAGGTGAAACGAACTTGCCCCTTGAATGATCTCGACCGAGCTTAACTGGCCGCCCGCCCCGATGCTCATTCGCACCACAACTTCACCCTCAGCACGCTGTCGTCTGGCGGCGGACGGGTAGGTGCGGTTTGTCTCGACCCGTGACCGGATGAGCGCCAGATAGGCGTCCAGCGCATCGCCGGCACGCCCCGCCTGCGCACCCGTCCCGACTGTTTGGGCCGGAGCCCCTTCCCCCAATGTCGGGGTCGCACTGGTCGTCGCGCCGACGGGCCTCCCGTCCCCTGTTTCGCCGCTCACGCTCTCCACCACCTGAGGACGGGGCTCACGGTTCTGTTCCGGCCGCTCGGCTGGTTTGGTTCTCGTGGTTTCTGTTTTGGCGGGTTCAATTTTAGCGGGCGCGGTCCTGGCCGGCGGGAGAGATGCAATTTCCTGCCTTGCCGGATCGGGCCGTGGTACCGCACGCTCTTCACGCGGCTCAGGCTCACTCTCCACCTGTTTTGCTTCCGGGGCGATGGCAGGTGGTGTGTCTTGCGTTGTGCGAGGTCCCGCAGCGCCTGTCCCGCCGAGACTGATTGCAAGCTGTCCCAGAACCTGTCCGCCGCCACCGCCTGCAGGTTCCACTTCATTGTCTTGCGTAAGAAACAGCGCAACGACGATCAGATGTGCGGCCGCTGCCAAAAGAGCCGCTATCGGTATGTAGTGCATCAGAGGAGCGGGAGCGCGGGCCACATCCATCACCGGGTACGCCCTAGAGTGACAATTTTCAGGTCGCTCAAGGCGGCTTTTTCTGCCGCTGTCAGCAGGAAAAAGATACGCCCTGCCGGGGCTGCCGCATCTGCCCGAACTTCCACACGACCGGCGCTTTGCTTCAGGGCCTGCAATTTCTGCTCGATCTCGGTTTCACTCTGAGCTTGCCCGGACACCAATATCTGCCCCTGTGCATCGACAAAAACAAGCAATGGCTCGCTGAGGGCCGGAGGAAGGGCTTCCGCGTCCGCACGGAGCGGATCAAACCCGGCAGGCAACGGCTCGATGATCGTACCCGCCATCATGAACGCCAGAACCAGCAAAAGGACGATGTTGATCAATGGCAAGGTCCCGTCCGGTCGATGCCCGGTGGACGATGGGCGCAGCCGGCTCATTCTGCCTCACCTTCCGGTAAAGCATGCAGACGCACGTCGGCAAGCCCCGCGCGCGTCAGATCCTCCACCGTGTTCACGACATGCTGAATGTCGACGTTTTCCTCTACTGACAATTGGATGGAGGGTCCGGAGATCACTTCCCGCGCATGCGCCAATGCGCGAGACCTGTCGGTGAAAACCGCTCCGTCTATGTCGTACGTTCCATTCTTGAAGAGCGTAAGCGTCGGAACCATTGTGACCCCGTCGCCCGGCCCTGCCTCCGTCGGTGTTGAAAAGGAGATCTCGTGCCAGTCTGAAAATTGCGATACCAGCATAAAGAAAATCAGGAGAATAAACACAACATCGATAAGAGGCGTCAGGCTCAGAACGAGCTTGGGTTGCGGACGGCGCAGGAGCATAAGCTGGTCCTCCTAGTCCGCAGCGAGGCCTAGACGCCTTGGTGGTGCGTCCTGGGCTACTCCTCCAACTGGCGCAGCCGTGTCTGACGTCTGCGGGGTTTCCATAACCCTGGCGATTACCTCCTCCGCAAGATCGGCAAAGCGCGAGAGACGGCCTTCAAACCAGCCATGCGCGAGGGTGGCAGGGATCGCCACAATCAGACCCGCCGCCGTTGTCAGGAGTGCCACCCAAATACCTGAAGACAGAAGGCTTGGGTTAACACTGCTCCCCGCCTCTTCCAGTGCCCGAAACGCATCAATCATTCCGATCACGGTGCCCAACAGACCAATCAACGGGCTGAGCATGGCGATCATGCCCAGAAAACTGACGCCCACTTCGAGTGGTCGCAATTCCTGCCGGGCGGCCATCAGTCCGGCTTTCTCAATCTGGCCCGTCGGCAGGTTGAGCTTCAGCGCCTTCTGTGTCGCGGTTCGTACCCGCGCCAAAGCCCCACGCCGGGATCGGCGCCCTATTCGGGCAGCGGAGAATTGCAGGGCTTTTGCAACGATCAGCGCCAAGGTCAAAACAGAAAGCCCCGCCAGCAGATAGAGCACAGGGCCCCCTGCCGACAGCAGATCCGCCAAGGGCGAGGTGAACGTACCCAGTCCGCCTAATCCCGGGTCCGCCGCATCGGCCGGCAGGCTATCTGCGACAGATGTTGGAAGTGTGTCTTGTGTCATATCCACCATTGTCAGAGCGCCTTTCTTATCTCGATAATGTTTGACCTGCGTTTGTGATAGCCGTTTGGCACAAGCAGTTTACGACCACTTGCCGGGTCCATGACCGTGTGGACCGACAGATCGAACACGCGCGCGATCAGGTCTTCTTCAAGCACATCATCCGGATGCCCCGTCGCGACTAGCCGCCCCTGATCCAAAACAGCCACACGAGTTGCATAGAGAGCGGCAAGGTTCAGATCGTGCACAACGGCAACCACACCGACTTTCTGGTCAGTCAGGCCACGCGCCACATGCAGAACAGAATGTTGATGTGCCAGATCAAGGCTTGAGGTTGGCTCATCCAGGAGCAGGTAACGTGGTTCATCACAGTCCGCCGGGCGCCAGACCTGCGCCAACACACGNGCCAGCTGCACACGCTGCTGTTCGCCGCCNGAGAGCCTGGTGTAAACACGGTCNGCCAGATAGCCGATATCTGCCTCACTCAAGGCCCAGTCTATCGCGGTGTCATTTTCCTGCNTGGTCATCTCTTTTCGAAACGGATCGCGCCCCATTTCCACNACATCACGGACCTTGAACGGAAAAGCCAGTGACGCCTTTTGTGGCATCAAGGCACGCTTGCGGGCGAGCGATTTGACCGACATATCTGTCATCGGCTCTCCCGCAATAGCCACATTTCCGTCCTGAACTTCCTGCTCACCACTCAACAGGTTGAGGAAAGTTGATTTACCTGCCCCGTTGGGGCCAAGGANGGCGACAAGTTCGCCCGGATTGATCTCCAGCGAAACGCCCGAAAGGACCGNTCGTCCTCCCAGGGCGACCGTCACGTTTTCAGCGGTGAGACCGCCAGCCCGCCCGGTTACGACATCTACCATGTCATCCCCTCCCGCGCGGTCCGACGAAGAAGCCANAGNAAAAAGGGTGCCCCCAACAAGGCCGTCAACACACCAATCGGCAATTCGGCGGGTGGCGCAAGCGTTCTGGCAATCACATCTGCCCAGAGAAGCAGGGTAGCCCCGCCCAGTGCAGAAGCGGGCAGCAAAATCCGATGGTCCGGCCCCACAATCATGCGCAGCAGATGTGGCACGACGATGCCGACAAAACCGATTATACCGGATACCGCCACCGCCGCGCCAACCCCGGCCGCAACAAGAGTGACGCAAAGATATTTAAACTGATCGACATTCAGCCCCAGTGAGGAGGCTTCCCGCTCCCCCAACAGCATCAGGTTGAGCCGATGGGTCAGCAGGGGCATGAGCAGAAGAGCCANGCACATGATCAGCAAAGCAGGGACAATGGCCGCCCATGTCGCCCCACCCAGACTTCCCAACATCCAGAAGGTGATCGACCGAAGCTGCTCGTCGGAACTCATGAACATCATGAGCCCCATCAAAGCCGAGCCCAACGCCGCGATGGCGATACCNCTCAACAAAATTGTTGTCATCGGTGTTTTGCCCCCTACACGGGCAATCGCCACAACGAGCATCGTGGCCACAAAGCCCCCCACGAATGCCGCAACAGGCAACGCATAAAGGATGAGGCTTCCCAGAGCCCCAAACGNCGTACCCAACACGATGGTCGCCACAGCTGCGGCGCCGGCNCCAGCCGACACGCCGATAATACTGGGCTCCGCCAGTGGATTGCGGAACAATGCCTGAAGGACNGCACCTGCAACTGCCAAGGTCGCCCCAACGGCTGCTCCCAACAGGANACGCGGGAGCCGAATTTCCACGATGATCGCGTATGCGACCTGATCATCGATCGGCGCCGCNGTCAGCAGACGACCGAAAATGCCGAAAATGTCACCCACAGTCAGGTTTGCCGCCCCATGGGTCATGGCCGTCAACATGGCTCCCACCATCAAGAGAGCCAGAAGCGGCAGGAGGAGACCCCGGGCGATCTCCTTCAGCTCAAACGGAACCCGGTCATTTTCAGCCAGATCGCTCATTGCTTGCCCATCAGACCCAGNAGAGATGACGGAACANCATCACGTCCGATCGTCGGGATTGTGATGTCNGGGTAGAAAAGCGTCGCGAGGTCGGCTGCAGCCTGTGGNGCACGNGGTCCGAAGCCCAGCAAGTAATGACTGTCGACAAAGGCCACACGCCCTGCCTGCCCCGCCCGGGTTTTTGAAACGACATCAAGCGCTGCGATGCCGTCAGCCCCCCCCAGAGCCATCGCAACATGGGAAGGGAACAAGAGCCAGTCAGGATCTGCCGCCAAAACCGGCTCCAGCGANACGGCTTTGTAGCCATCCATTTCAGGAAATGCCAACTGCCCACCGCCNAGCGCTATGATTGATGCTGCTGCGGTATTCGCCCCCGCGCCCAGCAAAGGCCCCGCCCCCGCCGAGAGGAGAAGCAGTNCACGTGTTGTCTGTTCAGCGGGTAATGCAGCAGNGAGACTGTCAAATCCGGCACCAATCTGTGCCGCTAATTCTGCCGCACTATTTTGTGTCCCCGTTGCCTGGCCTATTGCTTCCACCATTGAGCGCACCCCGTCTGGCGTTCGGCCAATGGCGATCTGCTGTACGGGGATGCCCGCTGCCTTCAATTGCGCAATGGCGGCGGGNGGCCCCGCTTCCGCAGACAGGAGAACCAGGTCCGGCTGCATAGCCAGAACACCTTCTGCTGACAATTCGCGCAGGTAGCCAACTTTNGGNAGTGCNTTGGCCGCATCCGGATAGGTACTTGTTGTATCGACCGCCCGGATGCGATCCCCCAATTTCAACGCAAACAATGTCTCCGTTATCGCGCCGCCGACAGACACAATCTTCGTCGCTCGTCCTGCCGAAATTCCGCTCGACAACACAGGGGACGTGCTNAGCGACAAGGCTGAAACAGTTGCCCCAACCCCGACAAGTGCCTGACGACGCGAAATCATGCAGCCACTCCTGAACCAAGCACGGCTTCCTGTACAATGGCACGCCAGTCTTCACGCTCAACTTGGCCGGGTTTACGTTCGCCAAAGAACTGAACCAGCAAAACGCCTTGCGCATCGTAGAGCTCAACGGAGGTGACAATACCGTCTTCCGTCGGCTTGCGGACAACCCAGGCATCCGTCACCAGATCTGTTCGCAAATGAAGATTGAACCCCTCATCGAGAACATTGATCCATGGACCCATGGGCTCAATCCGTGACACAGGGCCTGTGTGNATNTGCACCACACCCTTGTTGCCGACAAAAACCATGATCGGCGCTTTACGGGTTGCAGCGGCGTTCAACACGCGAACAGCAGCATCCACAGGGGCCCGGTCCGCAAACTTCTGCTCAGCAAGGCGCAGTGCCTGCTGGCGACCAACCTTGAACTTTCGAATGAGCGGGAAGAAATCATGCGTGTCCTTCATCGCTCCCCACGCCGCCAGCAAGCCATCGGCGTCAATTTCGCCGTCAGGCCGATCTTCCGCCGCAGGTTGCGTCTGCAGNACCTGGATCAGCGAGGACTGATCTTCGTGCAGGAAGCGGCTGACGAGCGCGTCATATGCNGCATTATTGCTCTCTTCGCGCATGTAGACCTTGTGAACAGCCGTGCCGTCCACATCGAAGAATTGCAGGCTCCGACGCGGCCCGGANCGCGTATCTTCACTAACGGCGAACCCGAAGGACCAGTTCTTCAAAAAGAGACGCAGATCGATATCGTGATTCAACACGATGCCGCCGTGCGGGCCAAAAGNCATGTTCGCATATTCACCAACCTTTTCGTGAACAGCGGCGTGGTTGCGTGTCAACGCCATGACGCTGCCAAGATCACCAAAGGCCGTCAANACCTCCGACCAAGGCCCCACCAGCCGTTTGGCTGTGATGCCAAGCCCGGCACAGACAAGCTCTGCCTCGCTGATGTTCAACTGTTCCGCCAGATCACGCGCGCGAATTGTCGTGTTCTTTTCACGTTCAGCCGCAATTCTGGACCGAAGGTCTTCAATAGAAGTGGTCATCATTTTTCCTTCCGCTTACCAGTTGAGTGTGTAGGTCACATCGACCAAAACGCTGCGGCCTTCTTCGACCGTGTCTGAAGCAACGCGCTGATACTCTGCGTCGAAGAGGTTCTCTGCCGTCAGACCGAGGCTGAACCCGTTGAGCGGGCCGTCAACCGGGCGCCAGCGCGTATAGATTTCATGGGTCTGATAGCTGTTGCGATAATTCGCCGCGTTGTTTCCCTCGCGAAACGCGTCTGCAAAGGTTGCCTGCCAGCCAACATGAGAACTGATCTCCGGCAATTTGAGACGAATATCCGTTGTGACCTGATCTGCCAGTTCGATCCCGATCGGCTGGCCGGTCGCCTTGTTTTCGGTGTCCATTGTTTGCGCNGCGACTGAGACACGCCACCGNCTGGAATCGTAGCTCGCCTCAAGTTCAAAACCTGAAAGCTCCGCATCGCGGATATTCACGATCTGTGTAGTGCCCCCACAACCGGTCGGATCGACCGCCGTGGACACAAAAGCGCGGCAGGTAAAGCCNGGCACAAGGAAGGGGGCCGGAAAGAATTGCGGGTTTGCCAGGTTGGCGTTCTGCAGGACTTCCAGAGACAGGAAGTTCTCACCATCCGTTGAATAGTGCCCGACTTTCGCCTGGAAAATGTCGTCCTTGCTCAACACGTCCTCAAACTCAAAACCAATCCCGGCTTCCCAAGTTGTTGTGCTCTGAGGTTTCAGGGCAGTGTTTGGCTGAAAGGTATTCAANCCCACAAGGCCNGCCGGGCCGAATACCGGGAAGTGTGTGCCGGTCGGGAACAGTTCNTCCAGACGCGGCGCCCGGAATGCATCCCCGTAGGACCCGTAGACGAATGTCCACGGCACCGGGGCAAANCGGGCCGTAACCTNTGGCGAAACCTGACTGTCTTCGGTTTGCGTGCCTGTCGTGTTCGTGCTTTCAAATGTGTCGTAACGCACACCCGGTGTCAGAGAGAACTCACCATCNTCCAACCCGAAGGGNGAGAACCAGGTGAAGGCTGTTTGCACAAACACACCAAAGAAGTCCTGATCNCCGGTCACGACGCCGCCACGAACGCCTGTCCCCGTGCGCCCGACAGCGCTATCCTTGATCACCTCAAAGCCACCCGTTACGGCAAGCGCNAGATCTTCACCAAGCATAAAGCGGCTCGTGTTTGCCAGCTCCAGCCCAAATGTATCCAGGTCCCGCTTGGACAAAACGCCAACACCCGCCCCGGTTANAGGGGTTTCATCGACGGTATTGGTATTGCGGTAGACCTGGCCGGAGAAGTCCACCAGATCCTGACCTGCCGGCTTTGATGTCANCGCGAGCGAGAATGTCTCGGAATCGATATCTTTGTCGTTCAGCGCACCACCGGCTGCCTGACCATTGCTTGGTTCGACAGCGTCATTTGCAAAACGGTGCCACGACAAACGCAGTGCCGTGTTGTCACCCAGGTCAAACGTCCCNTTCACAAGACCGGAGACGATATCGTCTTCTGACTGTATGTCCGTGCCATTGCCCAGACGCACATCCCCCGACTGTCTCAGCACAAGACCTGCAAAAATGTCAGCGCCTTCCATCGGCTTGGAGTAAGCCAAAAGCCGCTGTGCGAATTCATCATTCCCACTGCGATAGCTCAGCCCGAACCGCGTTCCCNGCGTCTGCCCTTCACCCAGAAGATCGTCAGCGTTCAGCGTGCGCAATGCAATCACGCCACCGGTACCGCCTGTACCGTAGAGCGCAGAACTTGATCCCCTTACGACTTCAAGCTCACCGAGGAAGGCCGGGTCGATGAATGCACGCCCGTCATGCCCTGAAACGAAGTTTTGCTTCGCGCCGTCCAGCGTGACAATTACATCCGGGCCGGAGAAACCACGAATGGTCGGCACTTCGCCCGTACGACGCGGACCCCCGACCGCAGCAACACCTGGAATGTCATCCAGCAAATCACCGAGATTAGACGGGATCTGGTTTTCGATTTCCTGCGCGCCCTTCACCGTCACCATGCCCGGCACGCTGAACGCCTCCATTGGCGTGCGTGTTGCCGTCACNCTGACAGGCGCGACCCGTGCGGCCTCTTCAGCCTGGGCGGTCCCGGCCAAAATGCTGACGCCACCGAAAATCGAGAGGGCTGCAAGGCGCGGCCCGATCTTGTTGAAACTCTTGGTGTTTTGCCCACCCATAACTCAAACCCCTGGTGCTATTTAGACCTATTTGCATGTTATGCGAGTAAAACTCCCCCTTTTCTCGCCACGCTGTAAGGCCTTACTCTCATTTTTAAAACTGAGAGTCAATCTCATTATTAGCANANCANATGATTTCCAACTCNCGGGCCCCCACCTGATTNTGCGTAAACCGGGGCCGACACTGCCGTCACCGGAACACTTTTGCCGGGCGANNAGTGCTGAAAACCCGTCTCATGAGCCATATCCTTTNGGCAAAAGAGTTTCAGGTTTATGCCGCTTGAAAAGCCGTCACAGACTCACTAGCTTCAAAGCATGTTCTTTGATCGCGCATATCGGCCGCTCAGACAGCCCCATGTGACACCCGGACGNATTTAGCCCCGGGTTCTTTGACGTGCGCGTTTCGCACTGAGCTCGGGGACATCTCCTAAACATCATTCCTGATTTGCCACGCTTCACTCAGACGAGTGCCGTGCGAGGAGTATTGCTTGTGTCTACACATGTTTGCCGCACTTGCGGCGCCCCCTTAGCTATGGACTTTCCGGCAGACGCGGTCACACCACAGGCGGAAGCCGCACCACGGATCATGACAGACCGCGATGCCGCGCGCCTGAATGCGTTTCTCCTGTTTGAGAACCAGTTGGACGCATCCCTTACCACCCGGCTCAAAGAGCTTGTCAAAGCTGCCGCTATCGTTCCGATGTCGGACGTACCTGCGGGTCTGGTCACGCTGGATAGCGATCTTCGGTACAGCGTCGGGCAGCTTGCCCCTGAAACGCGGCGCCTGGTTCTTCCCAATGCCNGCCACCATTCCGGCTCCTTTGTTTCAGCCGCTTCCACGCTGGGCCTCGCCTTCATTGGCCGCCTTGCACCTGCACGCTTTTCGATCCCCGGATCGAACGACCATTTTCAAACCATCGACCTTCTGTCTGTTGAACAGTTTCAGGCCTAATTACAAAATCAGGAGACTAAAATGCTGCAGACCGCTATGNCGCAAAATCTGCCACCTGTTACACTTGAGAAGTCCGAATACGAAGCGATTGCCGATCTGATTGACAATCTTCCGTCCCGGCTCTCGCACGTTTCCGCGCTNTTGGAAGCNGAACTGGCCCGCGCCCGCATTGTCCGCGACGGATCCATGCCGCATGACATTGTTCGCATGCAATCGCGCGTGGCCATTCGCCAACCCGATGCGGACGGGATCAGCCAGATCGAACTGGTTTACCCNGACGCTTCGAATTTTGATGAAGGCCGGGTGCCGATCACATCGCTNCTTGGCGCTGCNCTCATTGGNCTCCCGCAAGGCGCGAAAATGAAATGGCAGGACCGGCACGGTAAGTTGTGCGAGCTCACTATTGTTCATGTGGAGCCCGGNATCGCAGAAAAATAGTGGCCAATAGCGAACGATGAGTGATGGGGGAACGCATTGCGACGCGTTTCTCCCGTTACGCTTCCCGCGGTACCGGCGGCCCGGGCGCTACCACCGGCTNGGTTTCGTGCGCTGAAAAGCTCGCGCCGACGAAGCCGGCGCCCCTCATACCTTACCCGGTCACACCAAAATCAACATCCAGGATACGGCGCATTTTGCGCGCTNTGGCTGANCCTGTAANCAGGTCGTCCAGACTGTATTTGTCCAGCACCGCAAGAAAGGCNGCAAGCGCTTCTTCCAGGGGGCCGCGCAAGCCACATACACCGCTGATAGAACAGGTGTTCTTCTCTTTATCGAAGCACTCGACCAGATCGAAACCATCTTCCGTCGCCCGGACCACCTGCCCCAGATTGATTGATTGCGGGGANTGTCGAAGTCGCAATCCCCCGCTTCGCCCCCGGAACGTCTCAATAAAATCGTTATGAGCGAGAGTTTGGGCCACCTTCATCAGATGGTTTTTTGAAATGTTNTACCGCATGGAAATCTCCTCGATTGTATGAAGATCGTCCGGCTCCACTGCCAGCAACATCAGCATCCTCAAGGCATAATCGGTGTGGCGGGTCACATGCATGTCGTGGCTCCAAGCGTTCCAATGCGNAACCTCTCTACTAAAGAGGTATTCGATATCCCTATATCACCATTTTCCCCTCCATTCACTCGGTTTTCCAGCGCGCGGGTACCCGGCGAACCATCAAGTACGACCATGCTCTCTCTATGAGNCGTTCCTCAAGTATGGCTGACGCGGATTGTCGCAGTACNCTTCCAGGNCTTGCCAGAAGCCCGGGTATTTTTAAATATGCATATGAAATACATATTTAAAAATGGAGAGGTATGATGTCCACACCAACTCAACAACCGCTTTCCTCATCCGGTCATATGCCCAGCATACCTTTCGCTGATGTGCATTGGGGTGGGCATACCCTTCTGCTGGCGTGCTGGACGCTTCTTATCGGGGCTTTCTGGGTTGGATTTGGCACCGAACTCAGCAGCCAGTTTATGGTCGCAATCAGCACTGTTTACATGTTGATGTTCTTCGGCACCCCTTTGCTCATCGTACGTATTTCTCAAAAAGCAGCCGGGCACCGAAAACACCGCGAAACATTTGCGACATTTTTGTCCAAACCTTTTGACACATGCACAGGCGCCCTCACGGGCCGGGAAGCTCTGCTTCAAATGGCCCTGGTACCGGCGTGCCTGATCTTTGGAATTGCCGGCATCGGTTATGCCGTGCATGCTGCCCGACAGGCGGCGGGGGGATAAGCCCCGCACCGCCCATCCCACCTGATGGCGTGCGCAAGGCGCTCGTTGTGACGGCATTATGGCGCTCTATCCGCTCAACACTTCAAGCCTTTTGATCTAGTCCTATTTTTCATAAGATCTAGTCCCAATGCCCACCTGCAATTTGGGGCTAATCGGGCAATAAGAAGGTAGCAGAGAAGGATGGATGATTGACGTCTCAATACTCATTTCTGATTGCCGATGATCATTGGCTTGTCCGGCAAGGGCTACGACAGACCCTGGCGGTGTTGGGGGACGGACTGAACATTCACGATGCCGGCACATATGATGAAGTATTTTCGCTTCTCGCCGACGACCAGAAGCATTTCGATCTCCTGCTTCTGGATTTATCCATGCCCGGCGCCACGCCGGAGGAGGCTCTCGTTCGCATCAGGCACGAAGCCCCGGCCGTGCCGCTTGTCGTTGTGTCCGCAAACGAAGATCCAGCGATCATCAGACGCATTATTGATAGTGGGGCCGCCGGGTTTGTTCCCAAGTCGTCACCACCTTCCATTCTTGTCAGCGCATTGCAGCTGGTACTGGCAGGCGGCATTTATGTGCCACCTGTCGCGTTGGAAGCCAACACACCGGCGACCGCCGCCACACTTACAGACAGACAAAGCCAAGTGCTGGATCTCCTTGCCGAAGGGGCACCCAACAAAATTATTGCTGCCCGGCTCGGGCTTGCCCTGCCGACGGTTAAAATCCATGTTGCTGCAGTTCTGCGCCGTCTGTCGGCCCGCAACAGAACGGAAGCTGTTCAGGAAGCCTTGCGTCTCGGCCTTGTGCAGCCACCACGGCCTATCACCACGTCAACTGACGCTGATCAGTCGTAACGTTGCCCGGCAACAAGATGGCGAATGACCGACCGCAGTTGCGCGGGTTGCACGGGTTTGTGCAACCACTGCACGCCGATCTCCCGCAATGTTCTCAATCGTTCAGGCCCGGTGTCACCGGTTACGATAATGGCCGGAACATCTTTTTCAAGAATGGTACGCGCTCGTTCGATAGCGTCGCTCCCGGTTTTGTCATCCGGCAGACGATAATCTGTCAGGATCAAATCGGGGACAGTTCCTAAATGCCGAAGCGCCACATCGATCGTTTCGATATTTGACGCGTGGGCACTCCGTGCCCCCCATTTGGCAAGCAGTAATGCCATTGCTTCTGCAGAGTGTGCGTCATCCTCCACCAGCAGAACCTGAATACCGGACAGATCCGCATCCGCCGACAGATCGACATGAACCTCCCGAAGATGCCCTTGTTCCAGCGCCAGCGGCACAGGTACCGCAAAACGACTTCCCAAACCGGGACGTGAGCAAAGCTCAACCTGGTATCCCAAAAGGTCACAAGTGCGCTTCACAATCGACAGGCCGAGCCCCAGCCCGCCCTGGTGATCCCTTGCGGCGTTGTGGAGCTGGAAAAACTCCTGAAAAATTTCCTGCGCGTGAGGCTCTTCAATACCAACACCTGTATCCCATACCTCAATCCGGGCATGCCCCGCACGACGGCGCACGGCGAGCAGAATGCCACCTTGTGACGTATACCTGATCGCATTCGACAAGAGGTTGCGCACTATCTGCCCCAGCAAAGACGGATCGCTGGTGACATCCATATCGGGAACAGACAGCCGCAAGCTCAGTCCCTTGTCTTCTGCCTCGATTTCAAACTCGTTGATGATTTGTGAAAGGTAACCACGGAGTGCAATCTTCTCCTCGTTGACCTCAACAATTTCCGCATCAAGTTTGGAAATATCCAGCAAGGAATTCAGAAGGTCCCCGATCACGTCTAATGACCTGTCTACCTTGTCGACAATCTCCCGTTCCGTCGCATCAGCCTCTGCCTTGCGGGACAGGGCTGCTGTGAACAGACGCAAGGCATGGACAGGCTGCCGAAGATCATGGCTGGCCGCCGCCAGAAATCTTGTCTTAGCGCGGCTGGAGCGCTCCGCCTCCCGACGGGCCTCATCAAGCTGCTGCACCGTTTTTTCCAGAGACACAACGAGATCCCTGTTTTCAAAGCGCAATGACAGGGCCTCAACAACCTGCCGGTTCATCGAACGGCCGATATTCATCAAAACGAGAAAATAGAGGATCAAAAGTATGGCCATCGGAACATGGCCTTCCGTCGGATCCATCAGAAAGCCGACAATCAACAATCCCATTGCCGGGGAAACCGCTAACCAAATAGCCGGCAAGCGCGGCGATAGCGATGCTGTTGCAGACGCAGAAATACCACCGACTACGAAACTGATCATCACCTGATAAATGTAATTGTCGGGCGGATAGAGCAAAAAGCCACTCAAACCCCAAACCAATCCGGTCAGAAACACTGCGAAGAGATAGATGCGGTCCCAAAGCAGCAAGTCCTCGTCGCGAGGGGTTGTATATATAAACCACCACACAAGCAGCGTTCGCAGGCCGGACAGACCGAGAGCCAGACTTAGCCACAGAACCAGGCCCGCTTCCGGTGCCACGCCCCAATAGGTCCAACCGACGACAAGAACCAGCAATCCATGCATGAGACCGGGGTTCGCTGTCGCGTAAACCATTCTGACTTGTGCGTTGAAGAGCCCCTTATCTGTCTGGCTCTCCACAGCGGCAGATGGTGGCCCCCACTTCTTCCGGTGTGCCTGCCACCAATTCTGTAACGCCATATCTATCGATCTACCGTTTGCTATCGGGCCATACGCTTCCCAAAGGTTCAGCCCATTATCGCCAGCATGGCCCTGTCTTCAAGGAAGAACCCATATNAAACAGGCTGATGACCGAAAAAGCGCGAGACCTCAAAAAGACACGATCGCNCGAAAATGGGTTCGCTCNCCCTTGACACGACTGTTCCCCTTACCAATCAATTGCCAACCATGAGAAACATCGAAGGAAAGATAAGGNCCCAGTTGGTAGAGCACGCCCGCTCCAGCACTCATCAATGATTTCTGTCTGATCTCTCCCGGCAACGCACTGTCGAGCCAGACATCACCACGGTCCAGAAACAGATANGCNNGTCCCGCGTCCTGTGCACTGATCGCCTGCTCCAACGGCGACCAGGCCGGTGACGCCAGTTCCAGATTGGNGTAAACGCCGTGGTCACCCGCAGCTTCATTTTCCTCAAAGCCTCGAACGCTTCGCACACCACCTGCATAGATCTGNTCATTGGATAGAAGATTTGTGCTGGCCAATTGTCCATGTGCACGTGCCGTCAACGTCAGGTCCCCCGGCAAGGAGAGGCTACGTTCGACGTCGGCACGCAAAACCGCATAGCGCGCATTCGCACCCGTGCGTCCTACCGCTGTCGCCGAAGGCTGGTAATCGCTGTCATTGTTGAAGGCGGTCAACCCTCCAGGGGAAAGCGCGAGAGACAGGCCCGCAGACGTCGCCCCCCATCTATCGGTTCCATTACCACGCCACGCCAAAACAGCTTGCGCAATGTCGGTGTTGGAGTTGGACACGATGGTGCCCCCGAACCCCAAATTATTGTTCGTTCTCTTGAAGTCGACCCCGGCCGACANTCTATGTTGCAGATAGCCATAGCGCAGTACCGGTGCCCTGTAACGGGCACTGAGCTGCCACGACTTCCCNACAGACGAAACGATCTGCCCCAGGTTTGGNCTTGATTCTGCGTAGAACCCAAAGACTGATACCTCGCCCCGCCCTGTCAGAGGAAATGAATAGNCGAATGAGTGTGCGGCATAGGCTGGCCGTTTTCCCGTGAGGCCAAAAGGCAGACGCCCCTCGCTCAACAGTTCGCGGCTCGATATATACTGATAGGATAGGAGCGCATCGTCCAACACGATGCCGCCAAAATTCCCACCGAGCATATATCTTTCCCGGCCAGTGGCGCGACTACCCGTATTGTCCATACCCGCATAAACGCGCCAGGGCGCTGTCTCATCCACCTGGAGAATGAGATCCGTTTCACCGAAACGTTCGCCACGCTCAAGAACCAGCTCCACCCGCCGGAACATTGAACGGTTCAACCAGTCGAGATCTTCAGATAATTGCGCAGCATCCAGGGGCATACCCTGTTTGGTTCTGATCTCCGCTGTCAGAAGTTCCGACGGTGTTTGGAAGTCACCTTCGGTACGTACGTCGCCTGCAACGAATTCAAGGATCAAAACCTGAACAGTCCCCGAGGTGATATCCTGCGGAGGGACGATCACATCGACAAAGGGCCGATCCGCTGCGCAATATCTCGTGATGACAGTCGCCACCATTTGATCCAGCACCTTCAATGACAGGGGCTGGCCGATATAGTGTTGCAATTGAGCGTTGGTATCTTCCTCCGACAGCAGGTCAAAACCCGCTGTTTCAAGACCCGCATATTGCATGCCTTCCGAGATAATCGCGTCCGGCGTTGCGACAAAAACCAGCCCGGTTAAAGCAGGCAGAAGAACCTCGTCGCTTCTTCTGCCCTCTTCCAACGCTGGCAATCCGATAGGAGGGGCCGTTGTGTTTGCAGCGGGTATATCCGGCGTAACCTGTTCAAAGGTTTCGCTATATGCCGGGCCTGCCCAGACAAAAGCCAGCACGGCCACCAACGCAGCCCCAGCACCCCCCCGGCTTACCATTCTCACGCTCCCCCCAGACCTGATCCGGCGCTTATGGCCTGGTTCATAAATTTTGCAAAAGAAGCAGGCAGCTTGATCGTCACCGTACGACCGAAGATCGTGTATTGAAGTTGAACGGGCTGGTCGTTTACAGCAAGACCATCACCACCGGCGCCGGTTGCGCCTGCTGCCCCGGCATCAACATTGCCTCCCCCGGCTCCGCTGCCGGTAGGTTGCGCGCCGCCACCACTGGCTCCTGCTCCATCATCATTCCCCGCCCCGGGGGCTGTGAATGTCAGGCTGGCAAGCGTCGGGGTTTGCGCAATTTCATCAAATGCCTGTTGCCCAGACCCACCATTCTGTCTCAGCACCTGAGCCGGTGTGTCTGCTTCTTGCCGCGCAGCGGGCAATACGGTCAGCACACCATCAACAAATGCGATTGTGTAGTTCGGGCTTGAGACACCAAATGGCGTAAGACGATAGCGACCACTCACAGCATCATTCCCCGCCGGGGTATCAAACTGGATGGCCCCTGAGAGAATTGAAGGTGTCTCACCTGCTATAAACCCATCGAAAAAGGCGGAGAATTGGGGATTGACCTGGCCTTCCTGTCGCTCCGCCGCTGCTGCCGTTACCGTCAGCAGGGCGGGGTTGATTGTGAAATCCGCACCTGTGAAGGTGATCGCATAATTTCGACCTGCATCCAGTGTACCTTGCCCGATCGCATAGGGACCGCCCGCGACATTTTCACCCGGTGCCCGCGACAGAGCACCTGTCAGAAGCGCGGCGCTGTCGCCATTAACCCACCCACCATTCGCAAAGGTCAGGGTCGGATCTGCCGCACCGTAGGTTTTGGAAGCGGCATCAGCCGTTATCGTCAGCAGGGCGGGGGTGATTGTGAAATCCGCACCTGTGAAGTTGATCGCGTAATTTCCACCTGCATCCAGCGTACCTTGCCCGATCGCATAGGGACCGCCCGCGACGGTTTCGCCTGGCGCCCGCGACAGAGCACCTGTGAGAAGCGCGGCGCTGTCGCCATTAACCCACCCGCCATTCGCGAAGGTCAGGATCGGATCTGCCGCACCGTAGGTTTTCGACTGTGCCTGCGCGCTGATGTTCAAGGGAGCCTTGGTGACAGACAGGGCACCTTTTTGTGTCTGAAGCGTGTAACCCATTTTTGACGTCAGGTTTGCCAGATCAATCTGGATATCATAGGTGCCGACGTTGGAGGCCGACGTTGCGGCCGTTTCCGCCATCAGTCCAGCCACGACATCTTGCAACTGATCCCCTGCGACAAGACCTGATATGTCTGCTGTATATGTCAGCGCCGGGTTGGCTTCCCCATATCTTCTCGTCGCATCATCCGCCCGCAAGGAGAGTGTTGGTGCCAGCTCATAGAAAAACAGATTTCCAGTTTCTGTTACGCCGGACGGCGGTGTGCCCGCATATGTCCGGTTATATCTACGTGCGCCCGTCAAGCCGCCCAGCGTATCGGTGAGCGGAGAGGCGGTGTATGTCAGATAGCGGCCGGTGCCCGTGTCCAGGACGCTGGCATCGCCCAGATTGATCAGCCGGTTACCGGAGAGAACAGCGTCCCCCCCATTTGTACGCAGGCGTGCGAGCGCATTGAGTTTTACATCACCATTATCATTGTCGTCCCGATCTGCCTCCAGAACGAGAGCGCCATCCGTTGTCAATTGTGATTGGATTTCAACACTTCCATTGGCACCAAAGCTGGCTGCGCCGCTGGACGACAGCACACCGGCGATTACGAGATCCCCACCTGCGCGGATTGACTGCCCTGCAGCCAGAACAGCGCTACCTCCGTTACCATCGGTGTCTGGTTGAATGCTGATGGATGCCACATCTGTCTCAACCGAACCATTGAACGAGATGCCATCTTTCGCGCGGAAGATCAATTGCTGCGATATTCCCGTCGTTTGCGCAGCACTGAGAGTTCCCAGAGAAAGGGTCGTCGTGTTGACATCGCTGCCCAGGTAAACGATTGGTGCCTGAGCGGACGCGGCCCATCCGTAATAGGGTGTGCCATACCAGTTAATGTCGCCAGGCGCGGAAAAAGCCCCTGGATTGAACCCTTCAAATGAAATGTAGCCGTTCGGGGCCCGTAACCCGAATTTGGGCTGGTTGAACATTTCATTCGTCTGGACATTTATGTTCCCGTTCGCGGACCGGACATACATGCCTGACCCATTGATACGGAAACCAGGGGCCCGGATGGTAAGGTTGCCATTTGTATTGAGAGGTGAACTGCCCAGGCTGATTGAGTTAATGCCCGATGCGCGTGAACCGTCATGATCCAGAACCACATCCGCATTGATGCCGGTCAGCCCGCCATAAACGGTAAAGTACTGGCTCCCGTTAATATGGGCTGCGCCCGACAGATTGGGGGCCCAGTCAAGGCTCCCGTAATTTTCATACATTGTCAGATAGCCTGCACGCCGCTCACTGTTAGCATACAAGTTACCTGCTCTTACCTTGGCGAGATCATTGTACCAAAGGTAATAATCACCGGCGTGAAGGCCGATTGAACCGCGCGTCGACAGATAGAAGCCTTTATTGGCATAGCTTCCCCGACGATTGAAATGAACAGCACCTGTTCCTGCATCGATGACAATGGCCGATGCGCTGGGACCTGCGACATCAATACCCATGGAGGCAAGCCGAATATCCGCCCCACCGGAGACGAGGGTGCCGCCATTCAAAACCTGAAACATCCCTGTTCCATTGGAAAAGCCCGCGGCATCAAGGTCAGAGTCAGTGGAGACCGAGAGCGTCCCCCCCTCCGTGCGAATGGCCCCGGACGCGCCAACCGTGAAATTATTCCCGACCGTTGCATCGAAGAGGCCACCGCGGGTTTCCACCACTGCATTGACAACACCATCACGCCCAGCCGACATGGACACCGCCAGAGGTCGCGAGAGATCGTCACTGCCGATACGGGCATTCACAGTCAGGTCCCGCTCCGCGTCCAGTGTCAGAACCGTTGTTCCCGTACCCGAAACGCGCTCAATCGCTGCATTCACCGTCAGATCACCGGCGCCACTTCCGCTCGCGTTCTGTGTCGTGATTGCCACATTGTTGGTTGCCAGCAGGGCTGCAATGTCAGCCGCCGCAATCTGCGATGTATCATGTGCGAGGGTTTGAAGTGCCAGAAAGTCACCCCCAGACGGGACAATCTGCGCCGGCGTTCCACTCACTGTGNCCACGATCTCAAGATCGGTCGGATCAAGCAGCAATTGCCCACCGCCCGTATCNACCTCACCCCTGAAGAGGAGATGCTGTTTACCAGAAACTTCCACACGACCACCGCCAGAAACNGTGTCCCCTTTGGCGCTGATCTCCCCCTCGAACACTGTAACCTGATCCGCCCAGATGACGGCTTCTCCACCTGCGCCCTGGGTACCGCNGACGTTTATTGATGCNCCTTGTTCTANCTGTGTGGTTTGAGCGTTGCGTAGGGACGCGTCCTTGCCTTGCCACCCCCCACCGATATGCACGGTCCCGCCGTCTTTTNCACCACGCGCCGTCACCGTTGCCCCGTCTCGCAGGCGTACCCGGCTACCTGTTACAGTGATTTTCCCACCATCNCCCCCATCATGATTTGCGCTCAGGTNGCCTGCAACATCTGCGNTTTCAGCGGNGGCCAACTGAATACGGCCGCCATTACGGGCAATAATCTGCGCACGGGTTACGCCATCCGTATTGCCGGCAAGTGCAAATATGTTGCCGCCTACCGACTCCAACCGCGCGGAGGCTCCCTCAATCANCCCCTCNTTGATCACATCACCGGAGACACCTGCCCGAACCTGCACACGGCGGTCTGCCCCCAGATCACGATAAGTCACTTCATGGGTCGCCATCAGGGCAACATCGCCGCCCGCTGTCAGGCGGCCGCTATTGCGTACTTCATGGGCCGCCAGAAGAATATCACCTGCACTGGCNTCCACCTGCCCCAGGTTTACAACGGCTGCTCCACTTGCACCGCTCAGANCCAAATCACCAGAAGCCATAAAAGCGGCATCGTCTGCGTTCAGCGTNCTGGCGACAAAGTCTGCACCGGTTTCAACGCGCCCGGTTTCACCAATGACGACACCGTTCGGGTTCAGGAGAAAGAGACTGCCTGTCGCGCTCAAACGCCCNTCAATNTGAGAGAGATGCGCGCCCGTTNCGCGATTGAGCGTCGCACCGCTTCCATTCTGGAAGTGGACTTCGCCCGCCGCGCCGATGGAGAAATCAGACCAGGACATGACGGCNCGGCTGCTATTCTGGAGAATGTCCAGACGGTTTGCCGTTTGCGCAATGGTCCCGCCGCCCAGTTCAAACGCCCCGCCCGTCGGCAGGGTCACAGGATCAGCTTGCGCTGACCCTGNTGAAAACCCGACGGTGGATACGAGGGTGAAACAGGTACATCCCAACAGGGCACTTTTGAACGAAACTGACACGGTCGACTCCTTGAACGCTGATATCTCCCGAAGTCCGGCCAACAGTGCCGAACCTGAAATTCATCGCTCAGTATGAAGAAAGCGTGTCGAGTCTCGTAATATGCATATGGGCTAAGTCACCCGGGTCCAGGGACTAGTCCCCGAGAGGTCGATGTCTAAGCCTTTAATCAAAGAGCGGCTTGAAGGCGTTCTTCTGCCTTCTCCCAGTTGGCAAGCTGCTCAAGAAATATGTCAACGAAGCGTGGCCGTGCGTTCTGATAATCGAGATAGTAGGCATGNTCCCACACATCAAGCGTCAGGAGTGGCGTTACGCCCTCATACACGAGCGGGCAGTCCGCATCGTGATAGGAGGTCACCTTCAGCTTACCGGCTTCATGGACCAGCCACGCCCAACCAGAACCGAAATGCCCCAGCGCTTCACCCCGGAAAACATCCTTGAAAGCATCCAGGCCNCCGAAGTCCCGGTCGATCAGTTCTGCAAGCTNGCCCTTGACGCTGGTCGCTACGGGCGAAAGNGAATCCCAGAAGAACGCATGGTTCCAGACTTGCGCACTATTGTTAAACAACCCCTGATTGCCCTGCTGCTTTGCCGCGCGAATGATTGCCTCCAGGTCTTTTCCCTCAAGGTCTGTTCCCTGGACTGCATCATTCGTCTTGTCGACATATGCCTTATGATGCTTGCCGTGATGGTATTCCAGCGTCCGGGCGGACATGTGGGGCTCCAGAGCGTCCATCGGGAATGGCAAGGGGGAATGCTGTACAGACATAGTCTTCCTTTCAGTTTCACTGCGATACANCCAGATACCCCGCCCAGCGCGACAAGCCTGTTGTCGNACGGTCGTGGTTTCAGCTGCTTGACTTCCAAGATCGCAGCAGGCCTCGCAAGGCGCTGGCGTTTCTATAGAGCGGTGAAAGCGTCTTCCAACGCCTTCAGCAGATCCTGCTCGTCTTCAAGGCCAACAGACAGACGCAACAGCGTCGGCGTTATACCAACTTCCAGACGAGAGGCAGGATCCATACTTACATGGGTCATGGAGGCCGGATGNGCAATGAGACTTTCGGTCCCACCCAGAGATTCTGCTAATGTAAATATTCCAAGGGCNCGCAAAAACACACCAACATCNTCTANCGTACCGTCAAGATCGAAACTCAACATGGCCCCGAACCCTGCTTGCTGCTGTTTCGCGAGTGTATGGTCTGGGTGCCCGGGCAAGCCCGGATAGTGAACAGCCCGTACACGCGGCTGTTCCGTCAGGAATGACGCTATCGACGCCGCCGTTTTTTGCTGCGCGTGAACCCTTGGAAACAGGGTCCTTACTCCGCGCAGGGTCAAGAAAGCATCAAAGNCTGCCCCTGAGACACCGGTGATGTTCGCCCATTCAGACAATCGCTCCACATCGGCAGGCGACTTGGCGATGACNACACCACCCACAATGTCGGAATGGCCGTTCAGATATTTGGTCGTTGAGTGAATGACATAATCCGCGCCCAGTACCAACGGCGTTTGCAAAACGGGTGACAGAAACGTGTTGTCCACGGCAAGCTTTGCCCCAACCTGTCGCGCACACTCCGCGACCCAGGCAATATCCGTCAGACGCATCAACGGATTGCTGGGTGTTTCGACCAATATCAGAGCCGGCTTCTGCGCCAGCGCATCTGCCATGGCTGCCTTGTCAGACTGATTGACAAACAATACGCTGAACGATGATTTGGCGCTGCGTGCCAGCAACAGACGCCTGGTCCCGGCATAACAATCATGCGGGGCGACGATGAGATCTGTTGGTGCGCATTGTGCGATAACCAAATCCAGCGCGGCCATNCCGGAGGCCACAACAATACCGCCCGCCCCCTGTTCCAGCCGCGCCAGCGTCTCCGCCAGGAGATTTCGGGTCGGGTTCGCTCCTCGCGAATAGTCATAAGGGCCGGGCTCCATGAAGCCGTCAAACTCGAAAGTGCTGCTTAAATAGAGTGGCGGTGTAACCGCGTTAAACGCACTGTCTGACGCGATGCCACTGGATGCGGCNATCGTCTGTTGAGACATGACTCTTTTCACAGAAACTCTCCTATCCCCTCGACACAGGTGCACGCGAAATTCGCACTGCCTTCTCCGCAATACCAATGAATGTTGCTTGGGTAAGCCAACAATATGTTTGCTGNAAAACCNATAGCGGNGCCNGCATTTNNNCCCCNGTCGGTACCACGGCNCAGGNTNAGGTTTCGGNTTGTGGGACCAGGCTGGCAACGCTATTGGGTACGCGCGCTGCCAGCCTCCCCTCCCGGTGGCTAGCTGGACGCACCAGCCACCCGGTGTTCGAACTGACGACGGAGTTCTTCATCATGTTCGAACGCACCCAGAAACTGACTTGTCTTAAGTGAGCTTCCTGGCTTACCGACACCACGTGCTGTCATGCAACTGTGCGTTGCCTCCACCATTACAGCGACTCCATGAGGCTTGAGCGTCTGGAACAATGTTGTTGCAATCTGCGCGGTGAGACGTTCTTGAATTTGTAATCTGCGGGCGAAAGCGTCGACAAGGCGGGCCAGCTTGCTGATCCCGACGACGGTNTCCTTTGGCAGATATGCCACATGCGCCTTCCCGGTGAAGGGGGCCATATGATGCTCGCAGTGACTGACAAACGAAATATCGTGGAGTGAAATGATACCCGTATAGGCCTCCACTTCCGAAAAGGTAGTGTNCAGAAACACTTTCGGATCAATTGCATAGCCGCCAAAATATTCCTGAAATGCCCGCAGAACACGCTCCGGCGTGTCGCGCAGACCATCNCGACGGGGGTCTTCGCCCACCCATTCCAGCAAATTCCTGATGGATTGCGCTGCCCGCGCACGGGCCTCACCTTCCGCAGGGCTTTCGGTTCGCTGCAAGCCGGGAGAGATNTGTGTGTCCGGCGAAGGAGGGGTCATTTGATCATAGGGGCTCATTTTTACCTGCATATTGCTGAATGTAACTATTGATGGGANCTAGTTCGGTTGCGATACATGTCATGGGCAGAGAGACGGGTCCTGTGCACTTNCCTGCAAAAACCGGATNAGGTGCGCACGTTCATCCGCATCTTTNACTCCGCCGTACCCCATGCGCGTGCCGCGGATCGTCACAGTCGGGCTTTCCAGAAAGGCNGACAATCGTTCAACCGTCCACACACCACCAAACTGTCTCAGGGCATCGGAATAGTGAAACCCCTCAATTNCCCCCACCTCGCGCCCAACCACATGGCAGAGTTTCGGGCCGGTTCTGTTTCGTTCCAGTGCATGNCAGGCCTTGCAACGGCTAAACACTTCGGCGCCCGCATCGGCACCCANANCGGCGATGGCNGCACCAGGGACANANATCCCCAGCGCAACCAACGCGAAGCCGGCTATCTTTGTGCGTTTTCTGCCGNCTTCAACATGTTGTCGTTTTCCGATACCGAANCTCATGACATGAACGCGACGGGNACCGGGTCCTGNCCAAGAGCGGAACGCAGCACCGCCCAGTGCATGGCCTCATCACCGAGAATGGACGCCGCGACTTTTGCAAGTTCCCGGTCACCCAAAATAGGGACAGCNCCGAGATAGGCACTGACCGCTCCTTTTNCCAGCTCTGCCGCAAATGCCAGAACGGCACGTTCATCCGTCAATTNGTCGGTTGGAAAGTCATACTGAGATGGTGCGGTGTCNGCCGCGCCGCCCAGTTTTGATATTGTGGCCGCCAGCGCNTCGGCATGCTGTTTGTGATGGTCTTGGAATGTNACTCCCAACTTCAGCGCGCCCTCGCCCAGCAGACCGCTTTCTGCTGCCAGTTGATAGGCAGCGACAGCTTCCCGTTCGGCTGACAATGCACTGTTCAGGATTGCCACGTCGCCTTCACTCGCCTGCGCGGNGCCGAATATGGATTTGGAATCTGCGCCGGCCATAAGCGCGATGGCGGCACCCGACAACATGGCTGTTCCCGTACGCGCCAGAAAACTCCGCCGGGTGCTGACTTCCNGTCTGATCACATTTGCATCAGTTGATGACGTATCTCTTTGCATTTTTGTCTCCTCTATCTCTTCCGATANGAGGTACTACTCCGCGACAACCTGTTTGGATGCGGTCGCGGTGTGCAAAAGATGTTCCTTCTCCCTAAGNTCNAGTTTTCGAACAATTGTCTCTGCCTGTGAAACGGCCCTGTTCAGGCTCNTCCATANTTTTGCAGGCGGGTGTTCAGGTGTCAGATAGCTCAAAAGACCGGAAAANAACTCCCGCCACCGGTCNGCNGCCACGCAGTATTTTGCATCTTCGGCTCGACGTTTTTCAAATCCGCGTGAGACAACCAGTGGCAATACGCCCAGCTCATTCTCGCCGGCGATCANCTCGTTCACCGACACCAACCCATCTGCCGCCAACCGGCGACCGATCAACTCCAGACCACGACGAATGTGACTTTTTGCAGTGCCGAGCGGGACCTGCATCCGGTCCGCAAGTTCTGCNTGTGTGAGCCCTTCGAANTAGGCGAGCATGATGGCTGTCTTCTTTGTCTCATCCAGTTCGCGCAGACAGAGGTCCAAAAGCTTCCGGGCTTGCGAGAGGCTCGACACNGAGAAGGTGTCAGACGTTGTTCCCANATCCGGTATGAGCGCCAATTCATTCTCGTAAGCCTGAGCCCCGATNTGTCGCCGCNGGCGGCGACGACGAAGGGAGAGGGCAGCATTTTTTATGATCGTTGAGATCCATGCCAAGCCGTTNCCCTTATCCGGGTCGAACCGTGACGCTGACTTCCAGACACGAAAGTAAGCCTCCTGAAGGGCTTCCTCCGCGTCGTTCCTGTTTCGGGTGATGCGCAGCGCAAGTGCGAAGAAAACGGGAGCGGTTTGTCTGTAAACCAGTTCAAATGCCTGCCTATCCCCGGCCGCCGTCCGCTTCAGCAGGATGCATACTTCCCCGCGTTGTGGTGGCTCCCCATNTTCTGNATTTAGACCTGTTACCCGGTTCAAAGCAGCGGGTTTTTCCACAGAGGTATGTATCGGCATATCNTTCTCCTCATGGTCGTGCGCTCGGTGCAAGAGCCTGCAGCGCTCTCCATTTCGGTCTCTGTTCAGCTTTCCTTTGCTACGCTGCCCGCGGCTTCAATATTCTCAATATGGCGATCCCGCATTTCCACCAGCGCTGCATGTACCGCGTCGTGACGGATGCGGCTCACCGTTTCGGTCAATTTCCTGGCAACCCAAGACTGACCGCGATTGAGAAAGGCCAAACGCTCTTCGAAGCCTTCAACTTTCATGAGCTTCTCGTAGAAGTCGCCGACCTTCACCCCGGGTTCTCCCCCGACAAGTCGAATGCAATCACTCAGTANGCGNCAATATCTCACNTCGTCAGCATGAATATGNCGAAGCAACTNTCTCGTGTTGTCATCCGGGGCCTCCTGGCTCATTCGGGCGGTTGCCTGGGCACCTGCGCGTTCTGCCTCCAACAAAACATTGAGGAAGGAGATNGTTTCGTCAGTGTCNAGATAGCCCATGTAAATGTCATCCGCCCCCTCTGCNGCACACGGAGCGGAAGCCGTTTCGANNGGTTGGGACGGCCTGGTGCCTGTTCCTTGCCGTATTTTATTTGACATTCGACATCTCCTATCTGTGCCAATACTCCCGGCTTTCAGCACCTCACCTGGAAACCGCTGCGCTCNCCCCGAAGGGCAGCACCCNGGCCCACCTACCAGAACCAAACGCGATCATGTGCTTCCATGAGGGCTGGTATCCCGGCCCGCTCAATCAAATGAACACCCTCAAGCCTGGGTTGATGAGCGATCCCCCTTCGCTCCATATCCTCCCTGACCACATATATCTCCACCTGTTTGTCTCTCAGCCGGGCAAGCTCTCCTTCAATATCAGGCGGCCTCGTCTGATCCCATTTCCCGAATTGCAGACCTGTCGCATCCTGTCCGTGCAGNACATAGTTGACCGCAGCGCCACACAACATGAGAGACAGGTNNGCCCCCGCGTCGCGCATNGAATGGGTGAGCCAGATGATCGTGTCATCCTGCTCTTCCAGCGTTCCACGATATGCACATTCTATAATCTGTAGCGCTTTCATCGGGCTTACCTCGTTCCAATNACCAACGCATTGTCAGACTTTGCAGCCAGCTTCCAGAAGTCCGCAGGNCTTCCCCTCGTTACCCCGGGGACCGTTTCGTCAATACCGCGTTCGTCCGCGCACAAACCGCAATTCACCCAGGTTATTTCCCCTGCATTTTCCCGAGCAAGCTGCATCAGATTCTCCACCCAATGTTTGGGCAAGGGATGGTTTTCCTCTGCCTGATCTGTCCCGTGAACCCCGTTCCCATGCGGCTTCTGCCGGGCNAAGGAAAGATGTACACCACCCTCATAGGCGAAAACGTTGACGCGATATCCTCGACGCGCAGCAATCTCGATCAACCGGAANAAAGTTGTGGACCGCGCGCTCTCAAAGGGNGGGTCCATAATCGCAAAGGCAAGCGTCGGCTTCTTGCTCATTTCATCTCCCTTCAATGCCAAATCGTTTTGGTCCCCAGGACCATTTCGTCGATCACCAGATCAAGAGAGGTCTTTTCAACCCCCGACGCCAGTTCGGCATCAGGCAAAGCCCGCTCCCGCAGAGAAAANTCATCNGCCAACACATTCACCCCGGCTGCATGAAGCGNCNGGAGCATCCCGTCTTTGAGGGTTCGACGCGCCGCGCCNACCCCGTTTTGAACCAGCAACAGTTTTACCGTATGCCCGGCCCGGCCCAGATTTGATGCCAATTCAAAGAANCCTTCGGTTTCTCCGCATTCAAATGGGTCACGGGATGAAATCAGCAGATACCTGGACATGCTTCCCTCACACAGATGGCGTCGCAGACGCGTTAAAATCCACACCGCTGATCACTTCGCGCACGATGCCGGTTCGAATAACAAAGTCGCCAAAAGGTTCATTGTCGCGGCGCTCTTTAGAAAACCGCGTTATCATCGGCTCAAGCTCCTTAAGGATGCGATCCTCACCCACATTTTCCAGATACAGCCGGTTCAGCCGCTGGCCATACGCACCACCACCGAGATACATGTTGTATTTCCCCGGCGCCCGGCCAGTGAAGGCAAGCTCTGCAACATAAGGACGTGCGCAACCGTTCGGGCACCCGGTCATGCGCGTGATGATCGGAAAATCGCCAAGTCCCGCCTTGTCCAGAAGCTGATCTATCTTTTTGAGGAGNGATGGCAGGTAGCGCTCGCTCTCNGCCATTGCCAGTCCACAGGTTGGAAACGCCACACATGCCATTGCATTGCGCGNCAGGGCTGTCCTTTCCATCGTGTCGCTCAAATTATGAGCTTCCAGCAAATCATCAATATGTTGCCGGTCACTCGGCGCGACACCCGCGATGATGAGATTTTGATTAGGTGTCAGNCGAAACTCGCCTTTGTGGATACGGGCAATTTCCGCCAGCCCACTCATCAACTTGCGCCGGGGAAAATCGCGAACACGCCCGTTCTCGATGAACAGAGTGTAGTNCCACTGCCCGTCTGCGCCTTCTACCCATCCGTANGCGTCGGCATTGGTCTTGAAGGTATAAGGTTTGGGGTTTTCAANCTCAAAACCCAACCGGTGGCTCAACTCTGCTTTGAACCAATCAAGTCCTTTGTCATCAATTGTGTATTTGAAGCGNGCCCGCGCGCGGTCTTTCCGGTTCCCGTAATCCCGTTGGATTGTCAGNATAGCNTCTGCAACCTCTATCAGCCGGGCCTTGGGAATATATCCAACCAANTCACCCAGACGCGGATAGGTAGACGGCNNGCGGTCGGTGCGCCCCATACCACCACCAACGGTTACATTGAACCCGACAAGTTCGTCACCCGCGGCAATAGCGATAAAGCCGACATCCTGTGTGTAAACGTCAATATCGTTGTACGGCGGGATGGCGAACCCGTATTTGAACTTTCGCGGCAGATATGTCTTCCCGTATACCGGCTCTTCCGGCTCGCTGCTTTCGAGTTTCTCNCCATCAAGCCAGATTTCGTGATAGGCGCGGGTTTTTGGAATGACATGGTTGGATGTCGCTGCCGCCAGTTCGTAGACCTCGCGATGCAAGGACGAAAGGTGAGGATTGACGGAAGACATGATACCACGTGTGTCGTCTCCACATGCCGCCACAGTATCCAGCAAAGTATCCCGGATCCCCTGCATCACGCGCTTGAGATCGGTTTTAACGATCCCGTGGAATTGGAACGTCTGACGGGTGGTCAACCGCAAGCTNGCCCCGCCAAACTCTTTCGCCAGGTCCGCCAGATCAATCCACTGCCGGGGCGTACAAACGCCGCCTGCCAGCCGAACACGGATCATGAACTGATAAGCAGGTTCCAGTTTCTGTTTTCGCCGTTCATCGCGTAAATCCCGGTCGTCCTGCTGGTAGATCCCATGGAACTTCATCAGCTTGGTGTCATCATCACAGACCGCGCCTGTCACGGCATTGGACAAGCCTTCCGCGATGGTGCCGCGAAGGTAGCGACTTGCGTCCTTCAGTCGTTCATTAGGATGCAATTGCTCCAAGGGTTGAGAGATGTCCGCACTGCGGTCCGTGTCTGGAGATATCAGGTGATCGGTCATTTTCATTCCTAGTAAACATCGCGCTGATAGCGGCCTGACACTTGCAAATCCGTCAGCCTCTTGCGCGCGTCCTCATCCGACACCCGCCCTTCGGTTGAAAGGACATGCAGCAGTGCGTCATTGACGTCCTCGGCCATATGAGTTGCATCACCGCAGACGTAAATGTGGGCACCGTCCTCTATCCATCGGTGGATTTCGGCCGCCTTTTCCTTGATCCGATGCTGGACATAAATTTTGCGCGCCTGGTCCCGCGAGAAGGCCAGATCTATCTGGCTTAATGTCCCGTCCTTGAGCCAGCCCTGCCATTCCGTCTGATAGAGAAAGTCTGTTCTGAACTGCCGCTCACCAAAAAACAGCCAGGCTTTACCGCGGAGGCCCAGAGCCTCGCGTTCCTGCATGAAAGCGCGATAGGGTGCGATACCCGTTCCCGCCCCGATCATAATGATCGGAGCCTCGGGATCCTCCGGCAGACGAAAGTGTGTGTTCTCCTGGATATAGACCTCGCAATTTTCACCGACGCCGCGTCGCACTGCCAGATCTGTGGATGCCACGCCCAGCCGACGCCGCCCGTTCATGTCGTAGGAAACAGGTGACACGCACAGATGCACTTCATCCGGGTTGAGCACGCAGCTTGAGGCAATGGAGTAGAGCCGTGGCTGTAAACGCCGCAGGCCCGCGGTAAATTCTTCCGGCGCGACGCTATCTGCCCCGCCTTCCAGCAGAACATCGATCACATGGCGACTTCCCATGTAGCGTGCAAGTTCTTTACGGTCTTGCTTGTCGAGCAGCACCTGCAGATCGTCTCTACCTGTCAGGGTTGCCCACATGGACAGAAACTTGGGGGTGAGTGCTGTAATTTCTGCCCTCCGAGAGAGGAATGTCCGTGTGTCCACCCCTTCCTCTACCACCGCTTCCTTACCTGTCCAGTTGAGGCATGTCAGAACGTCTTCCACGAGGCGCGGCTCATTGCAGGCCAGGACACCCAGGGCGTCACCGGGCTGATAGGTCAGTCCTGATCCTTCGATATCCAGTTCGATATGCTGGATTTTCTTGGAAGATCCTCGACCGGTTATGCAGACGTTTTCCAGAATACTGGCGGTGAAAGGGTTCCGTTTATCATGCTTTGCTCCACTCAACGGCACGGCCGCTCCTGGCATCGCGATGGCGGGAACCGAGGCAGATGACCCCAAATCATCCAGTAATTTGTCTGACCAGGCGAGACTGTCTGCTTCATAATCGACGTCGCAGTCACAACGCTCCCGCATGCGCGTGGCGCCAAGCTCTGCCAGTCGTTGATCCAGCCGTTTACCGGCCTCGCAGAAAAACTCATAGGTTGAATCGCCCAGTGCAAGAACAGCGTAGCTGAGACCTTCCAACGACGGCGCTCGCGGTCCTGCCAGAAACTCAAAAAACGGAAGGGCCGGTTCCGCGGGGTCTCCCTCACCGTGCGTACTTACGATGAAGAGGAGGCGCTCCTCCTTTTTGAGATCCCGTACTTTGTAGGCGGCAAGATCCATTGCCTCCACCGTGACCCCATGGCCGGTAAAACGCTCCAGAAGGTCACGTGCCAGGGCGGCGGCATTTCCCGTCTCGCTTCCATAGAGAATTTTGATTTTGGTTGTCGCTGGCGCGTTGTCCGGGGAGCCTGAAAGCATGTCCGGCACACCACTCGCACGGCCTGCCTGCCCCGCGCCAGATCGTTTGAGGTCCGCAATACCGGCAAAATACCCACTGACCCAAAGTGCGCGGTCCGCCGAAAGGTTCTGCCCCAAGACGCGAATGGTTTCATGCTCTGCGTCGCTCAGACCTGTGTCAGGCAACGTCCCGACATCGGACGAAATCAAAGGAGGCAGGTTCACGATACGGTACTTTCCTTCAGCAACATGAGGGAATGGACGACAAATTCCACTTTCATTATTGCGCAATTTTTATAAAACACATTTTTTTCATGTATTTAAGTTACATGAGGCTGCAAACCGGGCTACAGCCCAGTTACAGAGGGAAAGTGGCACTTGCCCTTTCATTCTACAAACGAATAATATTCTTCTTTAACAGCAGAAATATTGATCTATGGATATCGAACTGGCGCGGACATTTCTGGAAGTGATGACAACCCGCAGCTTCAGTGCCGCGGCAGCACGGTTGAATATTACGCAAACAGCCATCAGCGCACGGATACGCAATCTTGAAGAGCAGGTCGGCCGACAGCTTTTCGTCCGCAACAAAAGCGGGGCTACGCTGACCCCGGCGGGCCAATCGTTCGCTCCTTATGCTGCCTCGCTGGTGCAGACCTGGGCGAGGGCACGCTCGGAAATTGCCGTCCCTGCCGGTCATAGCGCTGTACTTTCGGTTGGTGGCGAAGTGGCCTTGTGGAGCCCTTTGCTGCTGGACTGGCTGATCTGGATGCGCCGCCACGCTGCCGACATCGCGGTGCGGGCACATGTCGATCAGCAGGAACGCCTGTTGGACCAGGTACAGGCCGGACATCTTGATCTCGCAGTGCTTTATTCGCCGGCGCGCCGCTCAGGCTTTGAAGCGGAACTCCTGTTGGAGGAGAAGCTGGTTGCCGTGAGCACAGAGCCCGATGCTCGCCAAATTGACGACCATGCCTATGTTCAGGTGGATTGGGGACCGGATTTTCAACTTCAGTATGACCGCGCCTACCCTGCCGCCCATGAGGTTGGCCCTTATATTGGCCTTGGCCCTCTGGCGTTGCATTATGTTCTGGCGGTTGGCGGGTCTGGCTATTTCCGGCTGAGGGCGGTCGAACCTTTTCTGGCCTCCGGCGCGCTGCATCGCGTCCCGAATGCACCTGACTTTACGCACTCGGTTTTTGCCATTTATCCTTCACGATCCCCATCCGCTGCGCTCACCCAGGCGCTTCACGGATTTCGTGAGGCTGTCAAAAACCCGAGCCAGATGTGGGTAACGCAGAAGAACTAGCGGGTTTCACACTCGACGCCCCCCTTCCGTGCTGCTCGTATTTTGACAAGCACCCGACATCAGCAGGTTGTATCGCCGGATTTCGGCAAGCCCTTCCCCCGCAATTCCCTAGAGGACCCGGGCTTGCTATACTGTGTTCGTGCGGAGGTTGCCTCACCATCCCGATCACCACATTGATCGCGCACCATCATCGTTCAGACAGCAAAGTTTTTCATTGTGAGTTTTGTCGCAACACTTAAGAAAAAATGGGGCTTTTCCAAAACTGTCGCAACGTTGCCGGCGGGCATGAGGATCTACGCAATCGGCGATATCCATGGTCGCGCGGACTTACTGGAGGATCTGCTGACACAAATTTCGCGGGATGCCGCTAACGGCACGGTGGACGATATGCGCCTGATCTTTCTGGGCGATTATGTTGATCGCGGCTGGGAGTCACGAGCAGTTCTAGAGCGGCTCACCACCCTTTCACTGCCACCTTTGAAAACCGTTTTTCTGATGGGAAACCATGAAGAAGCCTTTTTGAATTTTCTCGCGGATCCTCAATTTCTGGACAATTGGCGCCAATATGGTGGACTTGAAACACTCCACTCTTACGGCCTGAAAGACCTGACATTCCGCGCGGAAACCAGCTATCTGCAACAGGTACATGCAGAGTTTCAAAACGCGCTGCCAGCTGCACACCTTACGTTTCTGAAGGCACTCCCGCTTTCGTATGAAGCAGGCGACTATTTCTTCGCCCATGCCGGCGTTCGACCGGGCATACCCCTGGCTGAGCAAAGTCCGCGTGATTTATGCTGGATTCGGGAAGAGTTCCTCACCTCCAAGGTCGATTTCGGCAAGAGAATTGTTCACGGCCATTGCCCTGAGGAAGAGCCCCAAGTTCGTGAGAACCGGATTGGTATCGACACGGGTGCCTATATTACGGGACGGCTCACGGCCGTGGTTCTGGAAGGAACCGATGTCCGCTTCCTACAGACTGGTTAGCTTGTTCAGATCAACGACGACCGCTCACACCATGCCTAAACGCGTCAGGGCAGGCTGTGGTAGCCTGCGGCCGACAACAAAACGGGAAGCCAAGCTGCACAACACAACCTGGCTTCCCGCATATCTCAATAAAAACTTGATCTAGAGCTTGAGGTTCAACGTCAACCCGACGACGCTCTTGTCATAGTCCTGACCGATTACCGAGGAGTCACGGCTTACATAGTCGTAGTTAAGCGCGATATCCGCATTCCGATTAAGCAGATATTGAATGCCCGCGCCTGCTGAAACGGTTTCGTCATCACGGTTGATGCCTTCAAAAGCCACATCCAGGTAAGACGCATCCGCAGCAAGGATCAGATTGCGCTGCAATTCGTGTGCGACGCCCACCCGATAATTTGTGTCCAGGTGACCTGATGCACCGCCGGATGTCGCTTCTTCAATCGAGCGATCAATGCCCGCGGTAATCGTTGTCAACTCGGATGCGTACCACTCACCTGAAAGACCAAAGTCGAGACCATCAATGTCCTGGAAACCGACCTGATCATAATCCTGAGACATATAACCAACCCAGGCTTCACCGCGAACCAGATTTGTGATGTCGAATGCAGCACCAACCCCGACATCGTACCCGTCCGAGTCCCGATTAACAGCAACAACCGGTGGCTGCTGATCATATTCACGGACATTATATGCACCACGAATGAAGACGCTCGTATCGGCTGAAACATCATAGCTCAGGCGAACAGGTACTTCCCATTTATCGTGATCGCGAAAGTCCTGGTCAATGACTGCGCCACCGACAGCTGCGACATCATCATCATAATCATATTGCTGATAGGTCGCACCGATTGATGCCCCCATACGGTTGAAACGCTGATTAAAAGTAACGTTCCCTGCCAAGAGATCATACTCGGTAGGCTCTTTACCGCCCGCGACCCGGTTGGTTGATGTCCGGTCTTCTGTCAGCTGATCATAACTGATCGACGCCTGGATCAGTGTGAACTGGCTGACATCCAGCGATCCATCCGCAGCAACGCCCCAATCAAAACGGTCTTCAGATGTGTCTGAATCATAAAAGCGCGACAGCGTGTAACCATTGAAGTTCAATGAGTGACGCCCGAAATCGGATTCGATCGATACGTTAGGCGACACGGTGTAGTAAACATCACTCTCAGTGTTGTTCTGGGTACCGAAGATATTGTCGTCCAGCGTTACGCCGGTTTCCAGCTCAGGATATACCATGAAGGACCCTGCGCGAATGCCGACAGCATCAAATTCGGGCCGCTCGCGGTCCAGAACGTTTACGCCCCGCTGATCCGCGACTGACGGCCAATTTTCATCAGCGCCTGCCACCGAAGGAAAAATCACTCCTGATGCAATCACCCCTGCGACTGCTGTCGAGACTACCCCAAATTTTCGCACAATGCCCTCCTAGAGGCTATTCGCCTGCGCCCCAAAGCGCTTAAACCCTGTTCGTCGTTCGCACCCCAAACGCCTGCCCTTCAGAACAAGCCTATCCAGCCGACATTCAGCCTGGGCTGTTGGAGTCATTTGTTGATGTCGTCCCTGCAGCGGCTCCACCATTTCCGGTCAGGCCACCCAAGCCACCCAGACCACCGCCTGCACCGCCGCCGCCCGTACCGCCGCCGGAACCGGTTGCTCCACCGCCCCCAGCCGCAAAGCTCGCTTGCAGCGCCGGAGACGCCGAGTTTGCAACCGCCGCTGAGATAGAAGCTGCAGCGGTCGGGTTACTCGATGCCAGAGCGGCACTTTGGATGCTGACCGCCTTGCCAATTGCGGCCTGAACAGCCGGGCTGGCGTTCGCCGCCGCCGCAATTGCGGCCTGCGCGGCTGCAACTTCTTCACCTGCAGCTGCGCCTGTCAGGATGGCCGCGAGTGCGGCTTCAAGTCCGGCGCCACCTGCTGGATTAGCTGCAATAGCAGCAGCAATGTCACCAGCGACGTCTGCCTTTGCCGGAGCAACAGCAAATGAGATCATTGCCACTGCCGCCAACACTGCGATCCACGTTTTTCTGAACATGAGATTCCCCATTTCTAATTCACTCTCGGGCCGAGCTTTAACGCATATTAATTGCCACCAGCGACCTGATCATCAGTCGGCATCACAGCAACCAATTTCACCCCCGCCGCATCACAAATGCGCGAGGGCGACTCCCCGAACTAATAATACCTTATATTTGAATCACTTAGCGGGGAATCGGAATCACACAAAATATTTATGAAATTTTAATTTATGGGGCAATTCTGCCACATTGGAGATTTCAGGATTGGCGGAGAACCGCCTGTTGAAAGCTCAAACGCTCAGCGAAATTTGTGGTTTCAGAAAAAACGCTCCGGAATACGGATAACATCACCCGGAAACACAGCCGTTCCTTGTGAGGCTGGCATCTCAATTTCAGCCGCTGCCCCTTTTCGCGTAATATACACTCGTTGCGTGTTGGCCCGGTATGTGTACCCACCGGCGATTGCGATCGCTTTAAGAACGTGCATCCCGGACACAAAGGGGAACTCGCCCCCCTCCTTGACCTCACCCACGATATAGAAAGGCCGATAGTTCAAAACCTCAACACTTACCCGCGGGTCGATCAGATATCCCTGCTTCAGCTTATCGGCGATTTTCTGCTCAAGATCACGGACCGTGACCTGAAACGCGTCCAACTGCCCCACAAGCGGCATGGAAAAAGCACCTGAACCATCCACCTCGAATTCACCGGACAGGTCTGGCTCCCCGAATACAATAACGCGCAACTTGTCCCCGGACCCGAGCCGGTAGGCCTCGACACTTGTAGCCGCACTCTGAATGTCGACATCAACTTGCGCCATAGGGACAGGTGCCTGCGATGCACACCCCGACAAAACCAGGCTCACGGTCAGCAGGACAAGCGTCAGCACACTGCCTGTTGCCCCCCAAGATGATGCGCGGTTCGAGGTGTTTATACCCGACATACTTCCAATCCCCATGCCAATTCCAGCTCTATAGCCCCTGTTTAAACAAAGGCTCCTTGTCCGTGGAATATTGCGCAGCTTGCCAAGGCCAGCAAGCCCGGAAGAGCAAAAGTACGCTTTTCAATTATTTTTATTGTTAAGGCAACAATCAGCCTTGCGTCAAAGATGCCCCCCAACAGAGCTGCGACTACACGCCCGCTCCAGCCAAAAGCGGTAAAAATGGCGAAAAACAGCCACTCCAAACCAAACCGCTATCCATCATTACAATTTTAGACAAGTTTTCGATTTACTTGATAAAAACAAGAATAAACAGTCACTAAAAACGCTACATCAAATAAAACTCAGGATAAATTTCCTTTTGCTTCAATCCCACCAAGTCAAACGCCTCGACAGCGGTGGGAAACATGGAACGGAATCTTTTTATTGCACTTTGCCTGATGGCTTCCAGCCTGGGAGCTTGCGCAACGCAAAACGATTATGCGATGCACCCCTCGGCAATCGAGACAAGCGCCCTGCGCGCAAACATGCCTCACGAACAGACGCCTTTCGCGGGTGAGCTGCCGGCCAGGAACCAACCCATGGCAATTGCCGGCCCAACCATGCCCCCCACAGGCTATCTGGATTACTGCCTGCGCAGCCCCAGCGAGTGCCCTTCAACGGCACGGCGGGCGGACTACCGCGAGCCCCTGAACGCACAGCGCTGGAATGAGTTAACATCCGTCAATGCGCATGTGAACAATTCCGTTCGCTATGTCACGGACGCAGCCCTCTACCAGATGGCTGAATTCTGGACCTACCCTCAGGGGGTGGGCGATTGCGAAGACTACGTTCTGGCCAAGCGCAAGCTGCTGCTCGACAAAGGGTGGCCTGCTGAAAGCCTGCTGATTGGTGTTGCGTTGGACCTTGATAATCTGCGCCATGCTGTCCTGATCGCGACAACTGACCATGGCGACTTTGTTCTCGACAATCAGCTCACGTCCGTCGTGGCATGGGCCGACACAGGTTATACATGGGAAAAACGCCAGACCTCGGCGAATGCCAATATCTGGGTCGCCCTGACCGGCGATGCCATGCCGCTGGCTCCGTTCGAGGCACCTGCTGTCCAACCAGTGCTGGTCGCCTCCGCCGATCCGCAGGCGCCGACAGCAGCTGCGGCAGCGACAACCGCCACTCCGACCGCCGGTGCGGTATCCGGGCTTCTGCATCCTCGGCTCCCCATGGCCCGCCCGCGCCCGTCTGAACAGCAGATTGTCGCACGCGGTACACAGACTGATCCGACATCACCTCCTGCGATCACACACCCGACCGCAGCAGGCGCGTGATCAAGGTCTGACACGAACCGAGAGCCCCTCTCTTTTTTCACAACCATCGACCAACCCCGCCCTTTAAAAGGCGGGGTTTTTGTTCGTAAGCCTCGTCAATCTGGATACACAGGCTCACTCGTCCCTCGAGCACCGCTGTTCTTTGTCAGATCAAACCTTGGCTGATCCGCGGCATCCCAACTTCCATGCAAGAAGTAACCCCACAAATTTCGGCAGAGCAAGCTGCCTCCGCCATCGTCGGGGATTTTGCGCGAGGCGGTACAACCATTCTATTCCGTTATCCACAAAAAAATCCGGGGCACGCTTTACCGTCCCTGAAATAACGTCAAATGCTCCGCCACAGCAAACCGTGAACATACCGGGCACTCGTTCTCGTAATTGTCCAGCCAACAGCTCTTGCTTCGGTGAACCCAACGCTAAGAGCGTGACTTGTGGTGCGGCCTCTACAATTCGACGAACCATCTCTTCTTCGGGCACAAAGCCGTGACAATGACCCACTAGGTGAATCGTCGGATATTTTTGACGAACCACAGCAACAAGCTTTTCATTGACCTCAGTGCTCGCGCCACAAAGATAGACTCTATAGTTTTTTTGCGCACTCAGCTCCAAGGTTACGACAGGCAGGTTAACCTTGATCGTTTCCAGACCAGTCAATAGTCGCAACCCTAATGTTGCCCCAATCCCGTCTGGTGTTGGCAGCGACGACTGTTCGATAATCTTCCGAAGCTGCGGATCTTTTTGGAAACGCACAATTTTTTCTGCATTTATCGCAACCGAATAACCACCCGTTCCCGCTTCAACCAGCGTCTCCACAATGCCTGAAGCAGCCGCCTCATCATCAATGACAGCACATGGGCATCCCATAATTTCTCCGAGCCGTACGTGCTTCTCATCGCGTGTACTAATCTGCTGTGCCATGGGGAGCCTCTATTCGGGTCAAAAGAATGCATACAAAAGCAATTGTCGCTATTTCGATGGCAATCATCACAACCATTAGTGCCATCAAATCCAAGATGAGTGCCGCAGTGATACAGAACAAGATTGTCTTTCCGAGCGTCAACAGCATCAACCGAAACGAAAGTTCGTCCGATGCGAGAATAAGTGGGAAATAGACACCGGCAAGCGCGCGGGGCACCGACAGGACAGCAATCAAAATGAACAGCAAAAAATTTATGTCTGTGAATACCTGAACCCACCCAGATAACCAATTGCTAGACAGCGCAACAAATCCGAGCACCATGAGGCTGATGTAGGTTAGCGACACTGCGAACAACATCTTTGGCGCTGCCACTGCAATCCGCCCTCCTTGCGAAAGGCCTCCAACGGTAGACACAACAGTTGCGGTTACTTTTTGAGTAATTGGAAACAAAAAAAGGTTTAGTGGCGCCAAGATAAAGCGAGAGTACTCGAAGAATGTCAGTGCCTGGCTGGTGAGATCATAATATTGCAGGTAATAGAATATAAAATTCACATTGCAAAAATTTAGAAGGTCGAACAAAAAGCGCGCCTTCAAGTCCGGCACCAAACCTATAACATTCGTCGTTTCCTTTTTGTCTTGTCTCGTTTTTCGCCCCAATTGTTGCCACAAGACAAAAGCAAAAGTGATCAAGCTAATGGTCGCTAGCGTCAACGCTAAAGAAGCCGCAGCATCCCATGAGAGGATAAACGATATCCCCCAACCTAATGGCACCGGCCCCACTCTCAATAGATTTGCCATCACTCTATGACGTCCGCGAACGGCTATTACATAAGCAGCTGGCATTCCGCAGCCGGCAAGTAACAACATGCTCATCTGGGAGGAACCCTGAAACGGCGCCAGAAAGGCGACACCCTTGAGCATGATGGCAGCTATCACCGAAGCTGCGATTGAAAATTTGACAAGTGTAAAACCTGCCTGCTGCGAGGACATCTTTCTTACCGCTGGGTGGAATTCTACCTTTAAGGTTCCAACCAAAACGTGCAAAGTTACCAACACAAAAGCATTGGAAACCAGCAGCGCCACCGCCTCGGCATCTGTCTCGCGACAATACCGAATAATCAGAAAAACCGCTCCAATTCCTCCCGCATTAATCAAGTAAGGAAGCAAGCGCATCCACTTGGTACAACGGAACGCGGCAGTAAGGTCAGATACGATTGTCATAGGTATCGACATTATTATACGTACCGAAACGCGCCTTGCGTTCTCCAGCCACTCTTTTTCTCTTCAAGGCATTTACACCCAGCATGAGAATTAAAATGGCGACGGTCAGCTTAACAATCGCTGTAATTGTGTATGCGTACTCCATTTGAAATCCGTGCAGATAGATTAACGGTATCAATACGTTGAGACCAAAAGGAGCTTTTCTACATAGCCGCGTAGACACATAAACAGTAGAATTCAGCAATAGCAGTCCTACTATGACGGCGAAAATGCCGCCCTCAAGATACAATTCAGCCAGGATCCCGAAGTTAATTCCTACTGCATAATTACTCAAGTCGACCAAACCCAGACTGTGTCCAAAAGCAATTGTCCGAGACGTATAAGCCTGGCCAAAAAGCGCATCGACAAAACGCATGGACACCTGCTGGATGATCTGAGGATCAAATGCATGGGCCTCATGTATGACTCTCTCCAGGACAAAAGCTGGCCAGAAGATCCTGGAAGTGAGCGTCGCCAATTGGGTTTCCGCGAGACCAGACCCTCGCGCGTTTGAAACCAATATAAAAATGATCGGCAACAGAGCTACCAGTATAACCAGATACATTAGGCGCTTCCCGTCGAAGCGGCCGTTCAGAAATACGTTGTATATGAGGAAAATTATAGGCAATAGGGCGCTAGTACGACGTCCCTCGAAAAAGGCAACCAAGAATGACAGTCCTACAACAGCGGCACACAAGAGAATGAGCGCCCTTGCTTGTTTACGTCCGGAAAAAATTAAAGTTGCCGCTATCCAGGAAGAAATCAGATGTAGGTTGATTACCTCAAAAAGAAGGTTGTTTTCCCGGTCGAACTCGCGGGATATGCGAAACGCATTCAAGTCAACTACGAGCAAGCAAACAACAACTACGGAAGCTATCGATAGCATAGCGAGTAAAGACAGAGACTGATCCCCAGCTTGGTCCTCCGTTCTGTCTGACCAGTCAAACCTCTTGAGAGCAAGTACAAGTGACACGATCACAATCATCGTCCACTGTGAAAAAATACTCTCAATGTCGAGCAAAAATGCTCCTGCGATATAATATACCAGTATTGGCCACAATAACGGCCTCTGCAGGAGACCGTGAAATACCGCCATTAACAGCTCCGCCTTTTTGCCCTAATAGATATTTGATAAATTCCCGCTTGCTGACTGAGTGGTGTCAGTTAACGCTTCCCCGGCTTCGACTGCTTTTCGTACGGCCTTTTTTTCGCACCAGAAACAAAGTCAACTGATACGTTGAAACGAATACTACAGAATAAACAGCTAACGCATAAATGCACATTAGCGGGCGATTCCACAACATAACGCCTGTAACGATCGGTGTTGCAATAAGTGGCATCATAATTAGCGTTGCGAGCGGATTGGAAACATGTCGCTTCCCCCTACCAAGCCAAACAATTTCCAAACCCCGCATAATCAACTGATGAAAATGCAGACGGTCCGGTTGATCGAACTTCCGCCCTTTAACCTTACGCCGAGCAATCGCAAACAGCGTATCCGCGACCGGCCAAAAGAACACAAGCAATAATGCCCACGTGGTAACTTCCGGCTTTCGATCGACAAGCAAAATACCAAACCAGGCCAGAATATGGCCGAGCGAATAGGCACCCGCATCTCCCAGGAAGAGTTTACCCAGCGGAAAATTGAAAACCAGAAATCCAGCAAGCGCTGCGATAAGCAATATGCTCAATTTTGCAAAATCCGGATTCCCCGCATTGTACCCGATAGTTGCGATACCAGCGGCGACCAGACCGCCCGTTCCCGCCGAGAGCCCGTTCAGGCCATCGATGAGGTTGAAAGCATTGCAAACCCCCGCCGTCGCAAAAACCGTCAGCACAATCCCGACCGGCGCAAACGATACAATCACGTCCAGATAAGCAATACCCGTTCGATCAATCCACATACCCAGCAGAGCAATGGCAATGACACTTGATACCGCAGCAGCGGCCAAGCGTTTACCAGGCGATACATTATATCCGAAATCTTCTGCCAGGCCCGCGAGGAAAACCGGTGTCAACGACACGATAAAAGGCACATAATTATCAAGCATCGAGGTTGGCGCAAAAAGGATAGAGGCGATCAGGGCCAAGCCAATCGCCACGCCGCCAATTCTCGGGGTCGGCATCTTATGCGCGCTCTGGACCGCAGACCCAGCATGCCCACGCGCCGTGCGTGACATATGCCATTGCTTGGTAACAATCAAAAAGCCACAACTCAGAGCTGCGCAGAGGAAAACAACGAGCCAGTCATATTCGGCAACTATCATTTGAGTGTTGTACCCGCGATCTTTTGCACACCCGTCCGGCCACAAATGCGAGCCGACACCCCTATCAACCCGATGCTTTTGGGCCGCGTGCGCGGCGCAGTATGCCCGTCGGTTTGTTACAATAGCAAGACAGAAGGTCCTATTAAAACGGATTACCCGGGCGTTTCAGGGACTAGACCTTCCAAGTCGTCCGTCAAAAGAACTTCCGCATCAGACAGATTGCACCAAAATCCAACCAATTGGCCCACGCGAATGAGCATGACCTCTGTTTTACTGTTTACCTTCTTTAAAAGGATGCTTCCTTTACCCGGAAAAGGTCGCAAGGCAGACCTTGCTGTCCATTGCTGCTCTATATAATATCCTCGTAAATTCGGGGGATTTTCATAGTAACTTCATATACTTAAAGCACCTCAATATCCGGTATCCCATCCGATCCATAGCCTGAAAGACTTGCCCTACATGATGAACGAACGCGAAGCCGATTTAATTGATTTGCGGCAAGTTCTACAAACGCTCCGCCGAAACCTTCAACTGATTGTTGCGATTATCGCTCTCATCAGCGTGTCGACCCTGATCATCACACTGCAGATGACACCTCTCTATACATCAACGACCAAAATCCTGGTTGAGTCCCGGCAGTCCAATGTCGTCGATGTTGAAGCGGTTCTTTCTGGCTTGTCCGTCGATGCAACCACCGTTGATAGCCAGATTGAAATCATTCGCTCACAAGCCTTGGCATTGCGTGTTATCGAAAAGCTCGAACTGCTGAAAGACCCCGAGTTCAACGCCGCTCTTCAAGATGAGAGCTGGGTTGATGTCCTGAATCCGATTGAATGGGCCAAAGGAGCCGTCTCCTTTGTTTTCCCCGGACAAGAGATTGATGAAGAGACCCGCGCCCTAACGGAGCGCATTTCCACTGTTGACGCTTTCCTGGGGCGCCTGAGCGTCGGTCGCTCGGGCCGCACGCAGGTTATTTCTGTCAGCTTCACGTCTGACACGCCGCGGAAGGCCGCCAGAATTGCCAACGCGATTGCCGACGCCTATCTGGTGGATCAGCTTGAAGCAAAATATGAGGCGGCGCGGCGGGCGACAGAGTGGCTCGACTCCCGACTGCAAGACCTGAGAGAACAGGTCAAGACAACAGAAGAAACAGCAGAACTTTACAGAGCTGCGCATGGGCTTATTGACGCCGACGGATCCACCATAACTGAGCAACAACTCAAGGAAATCAACTCTCAGTTGCTGCTCGCCCGGGCGGAGTTGGATGGCAGCCGCGCAAAGCTGCAGCGCGTGAAAGAACTTGTTTCACGCGGTAGCGGCTTTGACTCCATTGGCGAGGTTCTATCCTCTGAAGTTATTCGGGATCTGCGGCGCGAACAGTCTGAACTTATTCGGAAAGAGGCACAATTGCGCGCCCGCTACGGTGAGCGACACCCAAGCATCATCGAAATCAAGGACGAACGTCGAGATCTTGATCGGCAGATACAATCTGAAGTCAGCCGCATTGTCGTCGGCCTGGAGAACGAGGTCGCCGTTGCCGCCACGCGCGTGTCATCTCTTGAACGTAGTCTGGCAATGACCACTGAAACAGCCGGCGAGCGTGAACAGGACCGGGTTCGCCTGCGCGAACTACAGCGCGAAGCCTCATCCAATCGCACGCTTTACGAGAGCTTCCTTGCTCGTTTCAAGGAAACACGCCAGCAGGAGGACCTCCAGGAGGCCGACGCCCGCGTGATCTCAGAGGCAACCGTTCCCGTTGTCAAAAGCTCCCCGCGAACGAGCCTTAATCTGGCACTTGCCCTCATAGGCTCTTCTATTCTGGGTGTTGGCATTGCCTTTGTCAGAGAATTTCTTGACGACCGTTTCCGGACGCCACGTGAAATTGAAGAACTTCTCGATCTGCCGGTGCTCGCAACTGTCCCGCTGCTGAAAGCAAAAGACATGGAGGATATTCAGCCCGGCCTCAAACCACATCGCTATATCAAGGCGAAGCCTCTATCCGCCTATTCTGAAGCATTCCGGGAACTTCAGGCTGCTCTTGCGCTATCTGACGTGGACAACCCGCCGAAGGCCATTCTGGTCACCTCCGCATTACCCAACGAAGGCAAGACGACGACGTCAACCAGCTTTGCCACCTCGTTGGCGCGCGCCGGATTGAAGGTAGTTCTTGTGGATGCTGATCTGCGGCGCCCCTCCATCCAGAAAACACTGGGAAATGCCAAGGGTGAGTATGATATGATTGACTATCTCACACATTCCTGCTCGCTTGACGAGGCGCTGCAGACCGACGCGGAGGGGGGCTTCCAGTTTCTGGCCACGACGCGGCAACCAGCAAACCCTGCGGACCTACTGGCTTCCGATACAATGAAGGGAATGATTGCTTCTCTTCGCCGGTCTTTCGATATGGTGATTATCGACTCTCCACCGGTCCTGCCGGTGTCAGATTCAAAGTCACTCTCAAGCCTGCTCGATAAGGTTATTTATGTCATCAAATGGCAGGAAACCCCTCGCAATGCCGCTGAACAATCCGTCGACAAACTACGCGATTTCGGCGCCAATCTGGCCGGTGTGGTTTTTGAACAGGTCGATATGGAGAAACAGTCCCGCTATGGATATGGCGACGCAACCTATTATTATGGACGCTACAGCGATTATTACCTGAGCTGAGAGAGGGGAACATGATCAGGCTTCAGGTGTTGAAAAAGCATGGTCCCGGCCTTATTGCTTTCGCAGTCGGTGTTGTTCTTGTCTGGATGGCCACCCCCCGAACGTACAGCGCTTACAACGCCCTTCCCGCGGCATTTGTTTCGTTTCAGCTTACGATGGACCGCCCCGTCCGCGACGCAGATCTGGCACGCGCCCTAACCGGCCTCAAGGCGGCGTCGGCTGCAGGCGTTGATCAGGCAAACATTTATGGCCAGTTGAGCCAATTCATGTTGCTGGACGTATTTCGTACACCCAACGATCATCAGGAAGAACAACTTGCTGCCGCCCGCGATGCCACTGTTCTCGCGCTCAGGCACAGGCCACTTGATGCCTATCTATGGACGCGATACACGCATCTTACTTATCTTCTGGAGGGGTTCTCCCCCTATACAATCGCGGCGCTCGACAAGTCATTTCGATATGGCACTTATGAACGGGAGCTCCTTGTTTTCCGTCTGAAACTCTCGCTATCAGAATGGGAAAGTCTCCCAACAAGTTTGCGCGAACACGCCCGTGAGCAAATTCGCTTTTCCGCCCAGCACGCATATGTTTGCGGGCAGATTCTGTCTTACCTGGATGATCAGGCCGCCAAGCGGTTTATTTCTTTTCTCGCTGAAACCCCGGCAGATATAGAGCTCATTCAGCGAGCCTCGAATGCACTTAAACGTCAAAGAGCGTCCTGACACATCAGCGCCTTGAACTGAATGATTGCGCCACAGCCAACCCCATCAGAAACATGTAGGTCATGGTGACAGCAGGTATCTGGAGACTGAAATCCACCAAAGAGTGCAACCCGACCAGCAAGGTTGAGGCACACCCCAGCGCTGCATAATGCAGATCGCGGGAACGTTGTCCCAAGCCTCTCCAGCAAATATATGCCAGCCAGGCAATACTCAGAAACAGACAGAGTGCGGCGGGCACTCCCAACTCGACCAGGTTCTCAAGATAGGTATTGTGTGCCCTCTCAACGAATTGCGGGTTGGGCTTTTCTTCATACCGGTAAAGCTGGAATATTTGCGGAAAGCTCCCAAGCCCCGCACCTCCATACACATGATCATCAATCGCATTCCACGTCTGCTGATAGATGCCCGCTCGCTGCGCATCACCGCGTTGCAAGCGGTCCACCAAGAGATCGCTACTTAGCGCAAAGACGCCACCAATAACGATCACAACTGTCGTATATTGAGCAACAACACCCGACAATGAAGCCTTTCCCCCTGACCGTCTCGTTAACAGGAGGAGCGCAAAGAGTGCAACAAGCGTGCTCGCGACACCGCCACGAGAACCGGTCAGCAATAACGCGGTTGAGATTGTAAATATCGCCACCAGAAGATAGGCGTGTGTCGCCACAGATGTAGAGAGAAATTCCACAATTCTCTGACGCGCCCCTGTAGCCCGCCGACGGGTCGACATCCACCGTTCCGATAGCAGAGCAAGCGCAGCAAGAAGACCCAGTCCTGCGTATGTGGCATACGAATTCCGGTTTACGAACGTTGATGAAAGAGCCTGCCTGCCGAGCCAGTTCTCATAGACCAAAACCCGATTATCGAACGCGAACAGTGTGACTATTCCGTACAGGGCATAGACAGTTGCAACCAGAACAAAGCCGAAAAGGGCTTGCCTTGCCAACTGACGATCGCGGCAGAGCTGGACAGCCAGCCAGAAAATGCCTGCATATGCCAGCCAGCGCATTAAGATTGTCCGAGTCCAGCCAGGGTCAATCGTTATCCGCGCCGCGACATCCGTACCGAAGAAAATATTCAGTTCCCGCCACCCCGGATGCGCCAGTTCAAGCGGAACATTCGGAATGAGCTGTATCAGCACCCATGCCACCGACAAGGTGAACAGAACGAAAGGGCCCCGGAGCTTTCGGAAGGGTGTTGCGAGCGACCCGCCGCTTCTGGCCAGAATGCTGCCCCAGAGGATCAACAATAATCCAACTGACAAAGAAAGGAGTGACCAGCCTAAAGGACGATTGCCACCCAGAGGAAGCGGTGCAACCGCTACAACGGCAAAGAGACCCCAGAAAATAGCTCGCATGTCTCCCCCTCAACATCCGAACGATATGCTCGCCCAGCTTGACTGCAGCAGACAATAGTTTCCTCACACAAAACAGACAATGCTCATTCGCGCATGCATCTCACATTCAGTCATCGTTTTCGTCGGCAGGCTTGGGGAAAAGATCATGGTCTTCGCGCTGCACATCGAAAACGTTCAGGAAGTTACTCACCAACTGATAAAACCCAACTGTGATAACAAAATCAGCAAACTGGTTGGCGTTGAACAATTCGAGAGCTTCCTCCCGCTCGGGCACTGTCAGCGTATGGTTCTGGACAATGGAATCCGTCAATCGCAAAACAGTGCGCTCTGAGTCTGATAAAGCTGATTGATCAGCCCCCACAGCACATGCGTCCAACTGGGCGCCACTCAAGCCCACAAGCCGCCCGATTTGCCGGTGCTGGTGAACCTCGTATGGCGACTGATAAAGATACCCCACCCGGACAATTGCCAGCTCTCGCAAGGACGCAGGCCAAGCCTTGCTCCACATGACGGCGTCCGCCATTGCGGTGAACCCCGGAGCCAGATTGGGTGAATGCATCAGCATCCTGTATACGTTGGCGTTGTTTTTTCCATCGAGTATCTTTTTCAGTTCCGGCGTCAGGTTCGTCAAGTCCGGCTCGTGCATCGCAGGCTCATTTCTCTTCAATCTTCAAACCGTTTCTGGAGATACCCGACGAGGGTGGCACCAAACCCGCCTCACCTGATAACCCGTATCGGGTTGGCGCCGTCCCAGTCCTGGGCCACCTTCCGGATATGCGCGAATGTTTGCCCTTTGGTCCCGCTAATGTCCGAGATCTCGATCACCGTGCCCGGGTGCATCTGCGTATCGAAATAGGCGAAACGCCCCTTTTCGCCGCCAATTGCTCCTTCATGACCAACGGTGTAGCCCAGCGACAGTGCCTTGTCGTAGAGCGCCTGATAAGCATCTGTCCAGTACGACATGTGCTGGAGACCTTCATGCCCGGCATCAACAAATTCCTTGTACATGGACGGCGCATCATTTCTCTGCTGGATGAGTTCAATCTGCAGATCGCCAGAGTTCGCCAACGCGATGGACATTTTTACGTCCGAGGCTACGCCGCGATGTTTAAACCAATCCGTTTTAACATCCTCAATATAAAACCACGGGCCGACCCCCATCACGTCAATCCAGTGCTTCATCGCAGCTTCGATGTCGCGAACAACGTAGCCGTTCTGACAAACGTTCCCGAAAATACGGCTCATGAAACTTCTCCCCGTTTTCTCTTGCGTTGTTTCCAAGTGCTTTTTGCACGATCCCGGCGCTTCAGCCGCGTTGACGTCCATTTTCGAGCAAATTAAACTAACGATCGTTCGTAAGTCAATAGAACCACATAAGCGGCTGGTTGCACGACGAGCCGTGGCCCTATATGCCCGTGTGAAAGTCATCCCTGCCGAGCAAGAAGACAGATACGTTGGACAAAACCGGTCAGCCGAGTGAAAGCAACTCAACCAGACAACGCATTCTGGATGAAGCGCTCAACCTTTTTGCACAGCATGGGTATGCAGGAACATCCATGCGCATGCTTGCGCGCGCAACCGGTCTGCGGGAGAGCAGCCTCTACAACCATTTCTCGGGAAAAGACGATCTCTACCAGAGCACCCTGGCGCAATGGGGACCGGCCGCCTTTGTTTCAAAACTCAAAAGCGCGGAATATCGTGCCCTGTCCGACCGCCCGGTCACGTTTTTTCATATCTGCGCAGAGCACTTGATGGATCGGTGGCTCGATAGGCATGAACAGCTCTTCATGGCTGCAATCAACTTTGAGGGGCTTAAAAGTGATGCCAAGAAACGCTTTTACGGCGCCCTGTTTCACGACGAAATAGATCTGCTCGAGGAGTATTTTGTCGGGTTTGCCGCAAAAGGTCTCATCCGTCCCAGCCCTGCACCACGCGAAACCGCCCGCATCTTTGCCAGCGGTCTCACCTTCATTCGCATGGAGCATGTGTCGATGCGCGACACCCCGTCCCGTCGATCCGACCTTGAACAGGCGGTGACACGGTACATCGACAATTTCGTCGCTCTGACCGGCGCATCTGACCAGCCGTCCCAGCCCTAGCGTTCAAGGCCCGCAGGTTCCTCTGTCGTTCGTATTTGCATCCTATTGTGCAACACAATCCGCAAAATAGTGCATCACGCCATCTTCGCCGCGCTCTTGCACCAACCCGTGAATGTCGGTTTCGAAACCGGGACATTCCCGCGCAAACTCGCGATTGAACTTAAGATATTCCACAATCTTCTGGTTGAAGACCTCACCGGGGATCAGAAGCGGAATGCCCGGCGGATAAGGCGTGACCAGGCTTGTGGTTACGCGCCCTTCCAGGTCATCAATCGGCACGCGCTGTGTTGTCCGTTGTGCGATATGTGCAAACGCATCACTTGGTTTCATCGCGGGCGTGTGATCGCTCAGATACATGTCCGTTGACAGGATCGCGACATCATACTTGGCGTAAAGCGTGTGCACATGCTGGCACAGATCGCGCAACCCCATCTGTTCATAACGCGGCTGCTTGGCACAGAATTCCGGCATGGTTCGCCATATGGGCTGATTTTTTGCGTAATCGTCCTTGAATTGCTGCAGCGCCGCCAGCAGCGTATTCCAGCGACCTTTGGTAATCCCGATCGTGAACATGATGAAAAAGCTGTAGAGACCCGTCTTTTCCACAACCACGCCATGTTCGGCGAGGTATTTGGTCACGATTGAGGCGGGGATACCAGATGCTTCAAAACGCCCGTCAAGGTTCAAGCCCGGTGTCACAATGGTGGTTTTAATCGGATCCAACATGTTGAAGCCGCGCGTCATGTCTCCGAACCCATGCCACGAATCTTCACCATCAGACGCTTGAACGCCTTCCGTGTTGGTTCGCTTCAGTACCCAGTCTTCGGAGCGGCCGACCCCTTCGTCTGCAAACTTGTCCGGCCCCCAGACCTGGAACCACCAGTCATCATCACCAAACTCCTCGTCCACTTTTCTCATGGCGCGACGGAAATCCAATGCCTCGACAATACTCTCCTCTACCAGCGCCGTGCCACCGGGTGGCTCCATCATTGCGGCTGCAACATCGCAACTGGCAATAATGCTGTATTGCGGGCTGGTACTGGTGTGCATCAGATAAGCCTCATTGAAGAGGTGGCGATCCAGCTTCGTATCTTGTGAATCCTGCACCAGAACATGACTTGCCTGGCTTATCCCGGCGAGCAGCTTGTGGATGGACTGGGTGGCATATGTAACGGAATGTCTTGGACGCTCCCGTTTTTGACCCATCGCATGGAAATTTCCATAAAACGGATGAAACGCCGCATGAGGCAACCAGGCTTCATCGAAGTGAAGATTGTTCACATACCCGTCCAGTATGCCCTTGATGGTTTCGGTGTTGTAGAGCACACCATCATATGTTGACTGTGTAAGCGTCATGATGCGTGGCTTTACCGCGTCCGCATCAACCTCTGCCAGCAGAGGGTTGTCGCGTATTTTGGCCTTGATCGAGTCAATTTCAAACTCGCTTTGAGGGATCGGACCGATAATCCCGTAGTGATTGCGGGTGGGTTTCAGAAAAATGGGTACTGCCCCTGTCATGATAATGCTGTGCAGAATGGACTTGTGGCAGTTCCGGTCAACCACCACCACGTCACCCGGGGCCACCGTGTGATGCCAGACCATTTTGTTGCTGGTGCTTGTACCGTTGGTCACAAAAAAGCAGTGATCTGAATTAAAGATACGGGCGGCATTGCGTTCGGATGCGCCGATGGCACCATTATGATCCAGGAGCTGCCCCAGTTCCTCCACCGCATTGCAGACATCTGCCCGCAACATGTTTTCCCCATAGAACTGATGATACATCTGGCCGATCGGGCTTTTCAGGAACGCCACGCCGCCGGAATGGCCCGGGCAATGCCACGAATAGGAGCTGTCTTCCGCATAATCGAGCAAGGCGCGGAAGAAAGGAGGCTGAATACTTTCAAGATAGCTCTTGGCTTCCCGCAGGATATGCCGCGCCACAAATTCCGGCGTATCTTCAAACATATGAATGAAGCCATGCAGCTCCCGCAGAATGTCGTTGGGCAGATGGCGGCTGGTTTTGGTTTCCCCATAGAGGTAGATCGGCACGTCCGGGTTTTTCCAGCGCACCTCTTCTATAAAGTTGCGCAGGTTGACCACCACCGGATCGATATCCGGCCCGGTGCTGAACTCTTCATCGTCAATCGACAGGAGAAAAGCGCTGGCCCGTGACTGCTGCTGCGCAAACTGGGAAAGATCGCCATAGCTTGTCACCCCGACCACTTCAAAACCTTCGTTCTCAATGGCATGTGCCAGTGCGCGAATACCAAGACCCGAAGAATTGTCAGAGCGGAAATCCTCGTCGATAACGAAGATGGGGAAACGAAACTTCATGGAACTCTCCTGACGAGAAAACAGCGGCTGCGCATCATATAGCATGGTCACGATGACACTTCGCCCCCAATCCTCCGGATTTCAAGTGCCAGGATCGCTTCTGTGCCCTCCCTCCCGCAGGACTGACCGGCCTCACCTGCTGTTTCACTTTTCCGCTCGTCCCTTCCCCTTTTCCACCGGACAAACTGCCTGACCTGACGTCGCCCGACCGGATTTCGACAGATACAGACCTTGTTGTATCCCCCAAGGGGGGATATAGGTTTTGGTATGCCTAAGCCACATTCACACGCGACCCATCCAGATCTCATCAAGCGGCTGAAACGTGCCGAAGGGCATTTGCGCCACGTCACGGGCATGATTGAAACGGGGAAACCGTGTGTCGATATTGCCGTTCAGTTGCAAGCCGTGGAGAAAGCCATCACGGCCGCCAAACGCACGCTGATCCATGATCACATTGACCATTGCCTTGGGCATGGTGGTGACGATGAGATGGCCCAGACGCGCGCGATGGCCAAACTCCTGTAGGACTTATGTATGCTGTCAGTGCTGGCCAACCGGACCTATCGTCATCTTTTCATCGCACAGGTGATTGCACTGGTCGGAACAGGGCTCGCCACCGTCGCGCTTGGTCTGCTCGCCTGGCACATTGCGGGGGAGAATGCAGGTATTGTTCTGGGCACCGCCCTCGCCATAAAAATGATCGCCTATGTCAGCCTCGCGCCAATTGCCGCCACCTTTGCCGATCGTTTGCCACGCCGTGCGATGTTGGTGACACTCGAGCTGATCCGTGCGTCTGTCGTTATAGCTCTCCCGTTTGTGACGGAGGTCTGGCAAATCTATGTCCTGATCTTTCTCCTGCAGGCGGCATCAGCCGGCTTTACACCCACATTTCAGGCGACGATTCCGGAGATCCTGCCCGACGAAGCCGACTACACGTCGGCCCTTTCCCTTTCACGGCTTGCCTATGATCTGGAAAGCCTGATATCGCCCATGCTGGCGGCGGCTCTCCTCACGATCATCAGTTTTCCCGTCTTGTTTGTCGGCACGCTAGTTGGCTTTCTCTGTTCAGCCCTTATGATTGTAACTGTGATACTTCCGGCTCCTCGCCCGACACAGAAGCGCGGCATCTGGGACCGCACCACGCGCGGCATCCGCATCTATCTGGCCACCCCGAGATTGCTTGGATTGCTGGCGTTAAACATGGTTGTATCCGCGACGGGTGCGATGGTCATTGTCAATACCGTCGTTCTTATCAAAACCCGGTTTGGTCTTGGTGAACCGGAAGTCGCGCTGACACTTGCTGCCTTTGGCGGCGGTTCTATGGCAGCGGCACTGATCCTGCCACGTCTATTAAATCGCATGTCAGACCGCACTCCCATGATCGTCGGGGCGCTGATCCTGGTGGTCGGCATGGTTCTGGGTCCCCTCGCCGGAACGCTCAACGCCCTAATTGCCCTGTGGTTTTTTGTGGGGTTCGGGTACAGCCTGACTCTGACACCAACCGGGCGCCTGCTAAGCCGTTCCGCCCAGCCTGAAGACAGGCCCGCAATTTTTGCCGCACAGTTTTCACTTTCCCATGCGTGCTGGCTCGTAACCTATCCACTTGCGGGCCAGCTTGGGGCCGCTTTTGGGCTAGAAACAACTTTCCTGCTGCTTGGCATCCTCGCGGCGTTGGCGCTGATTACGGCATTGAGGCTCTGGCCTGCCCGCTTGCAGGATGACCTTCCTCATCGTCACCCTGACCTGCCGGCTGATCATCCGCATCTCACTCTTGACGGATCCGGGGAACACCATCACCCGATCATCATTGATGACCTGCACCAGCATTGGCCACGCACGAACAGTCAAACACAACACACCTGACATTAACAGGCAGTGCGCGCCCTGCAGGGCATGTCCTCGTGTTTTCCGCCACACAAAACAAAAGCCAGCACGACATCTCGTACTGGCTTTTGCCCGTTGGTCATGTTGTCTTTTTACGAGCCCGCGCCGTAGGTCCAACCGCCACTCTTGAGGAAGACTTCACGACGCATCTGGTAGTTCTCAATTTCCTCCGGCGTCATCTTGGCCTTCATCGCCGGCGTCAGCGGCATGCAGGCTGCAATCGTCATGCAGGTGAGAAACAATATGGCAGGGTTCTTCAGTTTGATGTTTTTCATAATTTCGTTCCCATGTTCTGGTCTGATTTCAAAAGACGGCCATGACGCCGATTTTTGCGGAGGAGACATCGCGCTTGCTGTCAAACACAACACGACCAACACTCCCGTAGAGGGAGACGCTGTCAGTGATCGACTGGGAAGCTCCCAATGACAGAATTCCAAAATTGCGATCTGGCGAGACTTCACCAATCATCTCGCGCACGCCGAGGAAGCTTGCCCAAGACACACCCGCGCGCAGTTTCGTACCAGGGTGCACTTCCCAAGCCCCGTTTATACCCAGTTCGTTGGACCAGATACGTGAGGAACCTCTGTCCACTGTGTTGTTTGGATCGAAATTCGCGACGAGATAGTTGTAGGACAACTCATTTACTACCGAGACCGTAATGTCCGATGCATCGTAAACCACCATATCGGCACCCGCATATGCGGAATAATTGTGAAGATTGGTGGTACTGGGAACAAGCTTGTTAAACCGAAGATCCTGCCGTCCACTGCCGCCACTTGCACCTGCATGCACGAAAAGGTTCGAGGCCGCGATAAATACGAGCTTCAGCTCTCCTCCCCTGACCGTTGAGTCAGAATCGATCGTCGCAAAAGCATTGGAGCCCGTCGCATCTGTGCGGCTGAATTCCACCGATGGGATGACAAACATACCTGCCTTGGGCAAAGCGAACACTACCCCTAAACGCACGCCATAAGTGTCAGACGAATCCGGGTTGGGAATTCTGTCTTTTTGCTCGACCCCTACGTAAGTGCCTTCGGCGAAGACCCCGGCAAGCGTAATGTAACCGGGGGCTACTTTGCCTATCCCATCAGGCAGAACAGGTTCCACATCAGCCGCATTTGCTGCCCCCGCCCAGAAAGATGCAGCCAGCAACGCCGCACCGACATGCGTCAGCGCAGCTCTACCTCCCGCTCTCGTATTGTCTCTATATTTTCTTGCTGCCATCACGACCCCCTTAAATACAAGCAGAAATGTCGCCAACCCCCGTGCGGGAGGCCGACGCTTTACTTTCTCCGCTTATAGATGAAACAGGCTTGCCGCATCGTCTCACGTCGATGCCATTCGTCTCATGAGCGGACGTCTGGCCGAGATAGGATCCAATGAATGATCAGACTAACGACGATAACGTGACCGGTATTCACTCGCGGTGATGCCCCGGTACTTGCGAAACACCCGCGCGAGTGCTGACCCGCCACCATACCCGCACTGATGTGCTATTTGGTCAACAGTCAGATACGGGCGCGATGTGAGGAGCCCGGCTGCATAATCCAGCCGGGTATCGCGGATCATATCCCCAACGCTGTGATTGCGCACATCAAATGCACGGTAGAGATGCGCGCGCGAGCACCCCACCGCCTGAGCCACAGTTAGCGCCGTAAGGCCCTGCGCCCTGAAATTCAACTGTATGTAACGACTGGCCGCTGCATGCACAGCATCAAGATGGAGGCCATCTTGGATGGCAGTTTCTGTGCCTCCCATCTGGGTTAGTGCGCCGAGCGCCATATCAACCCCGCTCTGCATTGCGATGACGGCTGCGGGTGCATCCAGCGCTTCGCTACAACTTGCCATCATTTGAAGATGGGAGGCCAAAAGAGCCGGGAGCCCTGTCAGAGGTAAAACACGTACACCCCTACCCAATGCGGCAAGATCATCTCCCATAACAGCGGTTGCCCTGGCTCGCGGAATGGTCAGGCAAAGATGTGAATGGCTTTCTGACGCAGACGTCATTGGCTGCATGCTGTCGACCACGATCAACCCTTCACCTGCTTTGACCGAACATGTTGCCCCGGTCCCCATACGCATATGAACGGCCCCCGACAAGGGAAGGCTCAGCATCACAAATTCGCTTTCCGGTTTTGCGAACCGCGCGATCGTGTCGTCATTTACGCCATACCCGAAATCACACAGGCCCGGTGCGCTGTAGCGCAGCAAATCCGCCTTGAAATTTTGCTGCCCTTCCTTGTGCAAAACATCTATGTCAATGCGCGGAAAGAGGCTCCGCCAGAACTCAAATCGATGATCTGTCCGCTGCCCTTGAGTGGAGATCCTTGTGAAGCCATTTTCTGAAGACTGAATACTCATGAACGTTTGTAGCAAAAAGGCCGCGCAACGGCTACCTCACGCGTGATGACCTTACGCAACAGGAAAACAACCGGGTCAACCGCCCGGCTGTTGAGATGAGGCAGATCGTTCAGGCGGCTATGTTACCGAATATCTTCAACCGCCGTGCTGCGAATACCTGCCCACATTTTATCTGCCTCCTTCAGGATATTTTCTTTATCCTTTTTGTATTCCGCGAAGATGCTCGCGTTGACAAAGAGATAGAGCTTGCCGGCCACAATATCGGCAAACCGTGGGTCACCATCAAATTTCTTTCCCAGCGCGACGGCATATGCACAGAAGCCGCCATATTGTGGGGCGTATTTTTCCGGATCGTTCGCGAATAACGAGGCTGCCTCAGCTGTAGCGAAATAATACGCCACCCCGTCATTCACAATTGTATGTGTCGCATCACCGTGAATGACAGAGCCTCCGGTTGAAAGGGCGACGGTGTCAAACCCGTGCACACCCAGCGGTACACCACGTGTGGTGATCCCGGATGATACATTGTACTCGTCTGCGGCATATCCTGCGACGGGGACGACGAATGCAGTCGCTGCAACAGCCATTGTGAAAAGAAGTTTGGTATTCATGCGTTATGTCCTTCAACTGGATGTTTAAATGGAGGCCGGGCCAGGAACGGAAACTTCTCCGGAGCCACGCTCCTCTTAAGCAGAGTTGCACCCGGCCAGCCCGTTTTGCGGGGTTGGGGAGGGGCCGTCAGGCCGGGTGCCAGATCCCATCTGCCTTGAAGGTTCTGCATTTGAGGGGCGCAACAGAACCTTCAGGGGCACGGCAGACGGGACAGAGAGGTCAATTGTCGCGTTCAGTCCCGCAAAGCAGTCCGGATATTCGCCACTGTATTTGCAGTATTGTCGACGGCGCTTGCGATCATGCGGAAGTTGGTTAGCGACGCGTCGTATCCATTGTAATGTTCGGTAATGGCACCAGCCGTCGCATCAGTTACCACCATCACCTCAAAACCCAACTCGATGAGACTTCGCATATGGGATTCCGTACACAGATTTGACGACATGCCCGCGAGAATGACTTTGTCAATACCGGCTTTGCGCAGCTGTAACGCTAGGTCGTTGCTATCAGGTCCGTACACTTTGTGGGGGCTGGTCACAACAGTCCGCCCATTGTCGATATAGCGCTTGTACCGGTCCAGCCAGTCTGCCCCTGACCCTTCAAAACCCTCCAGGGTCAGAGCATGGGGACGATCAAACATGCCGATCTTGTGCATGAGCGTTTCAAGGGTCCCCTCGAACTTCCATTGGTGGTCATGTTCGAAATAGTAGTGGGGCGAAACGAAGAGCGGCATGCCTGTCTCTTCGGCTACCGCGAACAGGGCTTCGAGGTTTTCAACTGTTCCATTGTTGCTGATACTTTGCCCAACCACACCCCAGGTAACCCCCGCAGGTGACAGGAAGTCGTTCTGGGGGTCTGTAATTACAATAGCAGTATCACCTTCAGTGATTGTAAACCCCGGCATGGGCAGGCCATCATTCACCGGTGGTTGTGTGGCGGACGCGGCACGCGCCTCACCTTCGCCTTTCGCCGGTCCCGGTACGGCGAAAACGGCAACGATTGCGGCAGTGCCAAGCATGAGACTCAGAGTAAGCTTCGTAGATAAAGACGTGCGACGCATGGGAGGATGCTCCTGTAATAAAGAGTGTCAGTTCCGTCACAGCCGGCCCAGCGACCCGGGCGGGAAGAAGAGGCTTGTGAGACCGCCCTGTGACTTGTCTGCATCTTCCGCACAACAGCACCCGAAGTATTGACGCCGGATGCCACCGTTTTGACCGCTGATGCCATTTTGCATAGGCCCGTTCGTTGCATATCGGGGGTGCAAGCTATATTTTTCGAAGGCTGGGGCAAGCAAGCGGAACGAGGGGCTGAACTATCGTGTCAAATATTTCGGCATTGTTCATCACGCGCATGATAGAACAGGTGGGCAAGTCAACCCTGAAAGGCCGGTTTACCACCGCAGTCCGCTCTGAACTTTACGCAATAACCAACCTGCCCGCCGACAAACCAGTCGACGAAGCTTTGATGGTTCCGCAGATGGACTATTACGCTCTGCTTGAAGCCATCGCGAAGCTCGAGGAACCTGACATCAGTTTTCATCTGAGTACATCAGGTGAATTCCAGTGCGAAGACTTTGGCGCGGTCGGGCTCGCCTGGAAAGCCGCACCGACTTTGCGACGTTCATTTTCGCGCATGGATCACTATGTGCGCCACTTCAACAACACGTCTGCGTTCTGCCTGGAGGATCACGGCTCCAATGTATGGTGGACCCACCATCGACGCGAACCGAGCCGACCGGGGTTGTATCTTTCCAACGAAGGGACACTCGCCACTTATGTTGCCCTCTGTCGTGAGGCTACCTCNTCCGATTTTGCGCCGGAGGCTGTTTGGTTCCANCACCAACCCGTTGGGACAAGGAAAGCAGCGGAGGATCATTTCCGCTGCCCGGTACATTTTGGCCGTGAAACAGACGCACTTATCATTCCGTCAGCGGTTATCGACCGGCCCAACCGTGTCGGTGATGAGAGCATCTGGCAATTTCTGTCATCACAAATCGAGCAAACGCTCTCCGGTGGTGATGAAACCCCGCGACTGGATCGACATGTGATGGAACGTGTTGCGGCGGTACTCAGTGACGGCCCCCCCGCCATCACGGAAATTGCGGCGGATCTCGCCATGAGCCCTCGCACATTGCAACGGCGCTTGGCGGAAGTGGGATGCACTTTTCAGGACCTGGTGGAAAAAGCGCGCCACGAGCTTTCAACCCGCCTCCTTGCGGATACGCAATATTCACTGTCTGAAATTGCGTTCCTTACCGGATTCTCAGAGCAAAGCGCCTTCTCCAGAGCGTTCAAACGCCGATCTGGCATGACACCAGGCTCTTACCGGGCGCATCAGGCGAACGGGTAGCTTACCTGAATGCATGGATCGGGGACGGTTCAACGCGTCTCACCGGCACCCGATGCGAGACTATGCTTTCACCGGAAAGCCCATCCGATCGACGAGTTTCAGCCAGAGCGTTCTCCACCCGCCTTTTGCCTCGTGTGTGTTCAAGGCGTACATCGTTATCCTCGCCCCAATCCACCTGAAAGGCTCAGGGGGTATCCAGGCAGGCACCGCACGTACAAACTCCAGCTTGCGCTCTGGAATATCAACATCATCTACAATCGCCAGGGCTATACGGGCTGCAAACCTGCTCGCTGCAACNCCNAAGCCGGAGTAGCCACCGACATAGATCATCCTGCCACCGTGAAAGTGCTGATAGTGCATCGTCATCCGGGTTGTCAGCGCTATCGGCCCACTCCAGGCGTGAGAAATTTTTATGCCGTCTATGGCCGGAAAGGTTTTATACAAATTAGACACAAGCTGAACAAACGGGGCCGGTGTTTTGTCATAGGCAGGATCGGTGTTGTTGTTAAAGAAATAGCCGAGCCGACCACCAAACAGAACACGGTTATCTTTCGTCAGACGCATGTANTTGAGCTGAGTACGCGTATCGCTAACACCCTGGCGATTTTTCCAGCCGAGGCGGTCCATTTGCTCCGCAGTCAGNGGCTCGGTCGTCACGATGCGGTCGCGCACAGCGGCAACTCGGCTGCTGACTTTCTTTTTNTGCTTTGTAAATGCATTGGTCGCCAGAAGCACCCGACTGGCAACGACACTGCCCTCCGGCGTCTCGACGCGCACAAGGTTGCCTTGTGTTCNACTCGTGGTCATTGGGGTGTTTTCGTAGAAAATCACCCCAAGCTCCTTTGCAACACGTTTCAACCCCCAGGCCAGTTTCGCAGGGTGGACCGTGCCNGNGCGCTGCTTTGACCACAATCCNCCTTCAAAAAGGGGGGAGCNGATNTCATTTTGAACATCACTTTTACTCAACAGATGAGCATCGTGACCAAGGCTGGTGTATAGCTCGAATTCNCCCTCAACATCTGNAAGACCACGCGCACCCATGGCGACAATGAGCTCACCCGTCCATTCCACATCGCAGTCAATATTGTACTTCTCGATCNTTTCTCGCAGCTGATCCATATTTTCCTGCCCCAANCGATCCAGCTCTTTCAGTTCATTTGCAAACAAACGATTGGAGTGCTCCATCCCATGCATNAGTGAATTTGAAAGGATGGCACCCGGCCTGCCGGACGCACCGATTGCCACCGTATTGGCCTCGATCACAACAATATCTCGATTGGGGTTCTGTTCTTTTGCCTGCACNGCGCCCCACAGACCTGTGAAGCCGCTGCCCACAATCAGCAAGTCAGTCACTATGTTTGATGTAAGCCGATCTTCCACCGGTGGACGGGCCGGGTTATCCAGCCAAAAGGGTGTAAATNTTGTATTTCTAAGAGCCAATTCCGCTTGTTCACACACAACACGAACTCCAACTAGAAATTGAAGTGCTTCGGAGATTTGAAGCACACGACGCAGTGGTTCGGAGNAGCGCATGAAGGCGGNTTCCTCTCATGTCNTAGTTTGNGAACCACTGATTGAAATGGAANGTGCAGATGGTTGTCAGATGACACCACGCTCACCAAATTTAGACATGAAGCTTCTCACCAGATTGGGCACATCAAAGCCCGGACGGAAACGCCCGTAAAAACCTCCGCCCGGCCCNATAATTGAAAATGTGACGGAGTGNGCGACCGTGTAATTCTCTTCATCCGGTGAAACTTCAAACCGAATGCCGAGATTGTCTGCGAGCCTGATCAATTGCTCTTCATCACCCGTCGCACCTAGAATTGAAGGATGAAAATGCTGAACATACTGCGCGATCTCGGCAACCGAGTCCCGCATGGGATCAACGGAAACAAAAACAAACGACACTTGTTGATTGAGGCCTTTCTCAGCCAGTCCGTCCGCCAGTGACGCCAACTCCAGCAGACTAGACGGGCAAATGTCAGGGCAATGCAANAACCCAAACACCACTATTGTCCAACGGCCCGNCAATGATTGGTTGTTGAAATTTCCAACCTCTGTCTCAAGGCTGAAAGCCTCAAGGCCACGCGGGTTATCCATCCACTCGATNGTTTGCTGTGTGTCGGGCNCTGGTANTATGAGCCGGATCANTAANCCCAGCGCGACACCCAGACTCAGAAACGAAAGGACAGTCGCNGGCCTATTCATTTATCTGCGCTTTGTAGCTGCTATACACCAACGCTAGGCCGANCAGTGCCGGGAACGTTACACCGCCAAAATCTACAATCAGGGCCTCAGGCCCACAGATGCCAACGAGAACTTCCCAAATATGAAAAATGGCATGGCCGGCAAGCCAGGCTGTCGGCATGAGCCATAATGCAAACCGTTGNTTGATGAACGACGCCCCCNAAATAAAAGCAACCCCGATCAATGCATAAATAATGCCGATNTCTCTGAGGAAGTGCTGATTGAAAGGCCCCCGGTCCGGCACACCCGNTACCATCCAGTACCAGGGTTCCGGAGAAACAGTCATGAANACGCCGTTCGCCAAACTTATGACGCCAAGAAAGATCGCTACTCCTGCGGTAAACACGTTAGGCATTGTCCGCCCCCATGACCAAGACCGGCTGCCGGTTGGGTGCGAGGGAGGTACCATCGACGCTAATTCGACTGCAGGCTTTTCCATATCCCAAAGTGTATTTCAAAGTCGGATATACNCGACTGGNGCTGATACCGTAGGCAATTGCGATGAGCCCTTCNGCCCCCCACCGGNTGAGTATTTTCTCACGCAGATCATCTGCCTCCGGATGATGNGCCANCACAAGTTCGGTNAATCGCACCACCAGGGCAATATCATCGGGTAGACTGTTCAGNTTTCCATCAATGATTGCGCGAACCATGTCCGGGCTNAGCTTCGCTTCCAGCGCCATGTTGACGACCAATTGTGTGCACGGGCCGCAATCATCCCAGATGATTGCCCGTATTCTTGCGGCGAATAACGGGCCTGCAGGCAAACTTCCCGCATGCGCAGACATNAGCTGAAAGCCCTGGAACTTCAGGAAAGCCTTGAGGTCGGTCTTCAGAATATCCTGCATATANTGCACGTCGTAGTCGTAACGCCGTTGCATCGCGAGCAGCATACTGTTGAATATATAGCGGATCATCTTTCTCTCCTTTGCCGTTCGGACCAAGTCCGAGGTAAAAAGNCCAATCTTTTTGCAANGAGCGATTGCCTGCTCTNCNACGCGCTGCATTTCTGTTGTGAAGGGGATCGGGNTTNCCCTGCTTTCTTCCTGCGCCTGCACGGGCTTGAAGAGAAGNACAAGGCACGATGTAAAGATCAGAGCGCAGGTATAGAGCATTGGGGAGAAGTTACCGCTGTCCAGCAAGCTGGAAGCCAGCAACGGCCCCGACGCCAGCCCAACGGAGGAAACGACACCCGCAACCGTTGAAAGCTGCCCGGTACTGTCCATGTCAGCGGTGACTGCCAACAGAAAAGATTGCACCGCCGGCCAGGATGAAAACAGCAANGCCATCGCAACCACGTAGAGCGGTGCACTCACCGGGTCATNNAGCAGGAGTGCCGCGATCGCGGACAGGCCGGTGCCAGACAGTACCCAATAGAGCCGCCAACGCTTGCCGCAAACCACCGGCACCATCGCGCTGGCCAATCCCAGCATGCCGGTTATAGCGATATACATACTGACATCGTCGGCAGCTATGCCAGCATCGNGNCCCACCAGCCCTACGTAAGCCCATATCGCGCTGGCGGCAATCTGGTAGGCCAGGACNGCCAACATGAGCAGTAATGTGTTTACCGTCCAGTTTACGGGCTGATTGATCNATCTNGAATTGTCAGCACGGGGCGGCAGGAAAGAAAGAAAAACCAANCTNAGGAATACCAGCGCTGCCATCAGGCAAAACACCGCATGTGCACCAAAGGCCAATTCAAAGCTCGGCAAGGTGTAGATGACAAGAGAACCGACGCTGAATTGTAGGAACAACAAGAGACCGAAGGCCCGATCCGGATTATTCAACCTGGCAAGAACAGAAAGAGCGATGCCGACACACAGGCCGCCCACCATCCCGGCCAGAAAGCGCCAACCGAGCATTCCGCGATAGTCGTCAATATTTACCGTTGCCACGTCAATGATCGCCAGAACGACCAAAGCCGGGAGCAAGACCTGCCGCCAATCCACCCTGCGTACCAGGAAGACGGCTCCCATCGTACCGGCGATACCACCATAGCCGTTAAGAGCAACGACCCTTCCCGCCTCTGCGTCACTGAAGCCCAGCCCGCCCGCGAGAGCATTCACAACACCCGGCAAAAAGTTAATATAGGACAGCCCCGCCATGGCGATAAAAGCCAGGAAAACATATGCAAGAGAGCTTTCTGCGCCGATTTTTCTCAACAAAAGAGCTGGATCCGTTGTTCTTCGATCAGTTTCATTTTGTTGACGTGTATTGTAGGGAACAGGAAAGAAAAATAGCCCGGCAACCCAAAGAGTCGTGAATACTATTCACGACATTTTTGTCATACTCAGCCCATGGACAAACTGCGGACATTAGAGATTTTTCTGGCGACCTGCGATGGAGGTAGCTTCGTTGCCGCAGCAAGAAGTTGCGGTAGCGATCCGTCCACGGTCAGCAAAGCTGTCAGTCGCCTGGAAGCTGAACTGGGTCTAACGCTCTTTCAGCGTTCAACCCGGCAATTGCGCATCACAACCGCTGGCGAACGGTATGCCCATACGGTGCGCAAAGTGCTTCAAGACATATCTTCGTGTGAGGACGAACTGAAGCACCTGAACGACTCCCCCAGTGGGGTTTTGCGCATCAGTTCAGCCGTCTGCTACGGGCACCTTTACCTGCGCCCGCTTCTGCACGCATTTATACAAAAATATCCGGCGATCAGACTGGAACTTGAGATCAACGATTTTCATGTCGACATTATTGAGAACGACATCGATGTCGCCTTGCGCACGGGGTACCTCAAAGACAGCCGCCTGATAGCCCGACGTCTCAGCCCGATGGATTTTCTTATCTGCGCATCACCGCAGTACTTGGCGGCACACGGTACGCCGCACAGTGCTGAAGACTTCCACCAACATAAGTGGATAGGCTTTCGCATAAAGGAGACACAGCTGTTACAGCCTATATTTCTACCCAATCACAGCGGTGAATATGTCTCTTATGAACTGGAACGCAGCCATGTAACCGATGACGGCGAGGCCATGGCAGACCTGTGCGCCGATGGACTTGGCTTTGCACAACTCCCCCATTTTCTGGCTAAGAACAAACTAGACAATGGCGACCTGGTTTCTCTCTACCCGTACTTCCGCCCCCCTGAACATGATAATGGTGTGTTTGCCATCTATCCCAAGCGCGACTATTTACCTCGGAAGGTCAGGGTGTTCATTGATTTCATGACAAGCTCTCTCGCGGCCATGGGCGAAAACCCCAGTCGCACCTGGGCTGAAGATTGGGCGCCGCTCGTAAACTTCCCCCGCTAAGAATGGCGGCGAGGACGGTGCCACGAACCATCTATTCGTCAAAGCCAACGAATACAGTCGCTTCCTCAACGGTCTTGCGTTCTGAAACAACTTCATTTGCCGGAAACGTTTCGTCTGGCCAGCCGAGCGCAATGGCTTTCATAATCACCTGGTCTTCGGCGATACCCGCATGCTCCCTTACAACAGGCGATTGCATGATCCCTTGACTGTTTATGACGGCACCAAGCCCGCGTGACCAGGCCGCATTGACCAGAGCTGTTGTCACCGCCCCGCAGTCAAACGAAGTGTCGTCGCTATCTGCCAAAGCCCGGTCATAGGTGACGATGACACACACAGGGGCATCAAACTGGCGGAAGCCGCGCAACACCCAATCCTGACGGGCGTCCTTATCTTCGCGCGCAATGCCCATCGCCGAGAATAATTGCTTGGCAACGCCGATCTGTCTTTCGCGGTGCTTACCATCAAAAGGCTGCCCCACGCGAAATTCACGCGAGTGCGGAATGCCCGCCAGGTTACGCTCTGTGTTGCCAGCGCGAATCCGATCCAGCGGTTCACCAGAGATGATGTAGAAATTCCACGGTTGTGTGTTCATCGACGAGGGCGCACGCATCGCCAGCGCGAGAATTTCTTCAATCAATGCCTTCGGCACGGGATCGGATTTGTAGCCCCGGATGCTCCGGCGGCCCAGAATTACGTCATCAAACTGCATGGGTGGCCCCTTGGATTGTCAATTCCGAAGAGATAGCTGCTATTGCAGAACAGAACAAGCCGTCGAGCCCATCCAGCTGCGACCTATACCGCGCGCAGCGTTACTTGTGTGCAGCCAGTACTCTTCTGATTTTCCGATATGCGCCAGGTTGCATCACCAGATCGTGTAAGGTGTAGCCATCCAGCACCTTCAGGAAAGCTGCCATTGCCTCCTCCAAGGGCCCCTTCAGCCCACATACAGGTGCGAGAATACATGTGTTCGTTTTCTTATCGAAACACTCGACAAGATTGAAATTGTCTTCGCTTGCCCGGATGACGGCACCCAGATTGATTTCCTCCGGTGGGCGGGCGAGCGATACCCCCCCTCCCCTGCCACGCACACTTCGAATAAAATTCGCCTGAACCAGGGTCTGGACGACTTTATTCAAATGATTGCGGGAAATATCATAGCGCGACGCCACTTCCTCCACGGTATGTTTTCGGTCTGCCTCCACTGCCAGAAGCATGAGAAGCCGGAGAGAAAAATCACTATGAAGTGTCAGATGCATGTGCCGCAGACGATAAAATATGAACTGATTTATATTTCATCATCTGACGAGCCTTAGGGCAAACTTAAAAGAGAGGTCCTCCTTTCAGTCAGAAACTGTATTGGTAGCCGATTGTGACCGACCAATCCCGTTCAAGCTGAAGGCCGTTCAGATTACGATACACCGGCAGCCCCACTTCGACACCCAGGCGATGGTTTCGCAGAAGGCCACTTTGCCCGGCAATGTTCGCGCCCAGAAACACATCCGCCTGCTCTCCCCCATAATTCCTGGGATCTGCTGTGGGGACAGGCCCGGCGATCTGCCGGTCAGCACCGGATATCTGTTGTTGGGTGTGCGCCGCCAACCGTGCCGAAAGGCTCAACCCCGGCTCGAAGCTATAGGCGGACCATGCAGTCACAGCGTGCCTGTTGCCCAGATTGTACCCTTCATCATTCCGGCCTGGTCGCAGCGTCGCAAGATATTGAGCACCCCAGCTCCAGGCGTCTGATCGACCGTTATAAGTCGCGCCGATCGTCGGGTCCCAGGTTCCAGAGCCCAATTGCATGCCATAGGGCATCCGCCGCGATGCCTGTTGACCGTTGGGCATCAGGACTGTGTCTTGTTCTGTGATCGACCCGGTTGGAATACTCAGTGTCATATTAGCGTGCAAGGCATGCTCGCCCTCTTTCCATAGATGGGTCAAAGCACCAACTTTCAAATCTCCCCATCCACGGGAGTGCGTCGTGAACTCTCCCCCGATGGCGCTTCCCGCCATCCCGGCATAGGTTGTGTGGCTCATCTCCTTATCAAGGTACGCTCCCATAAGGGTGAGTGTCACAGTATCGGTTGGCGCGTACATTGCGCCCCACATATGCATCTTCATTGTCATAGAGGTCGGCAGTATCTGGTAATTGTTCCCGCCGGTCTGCAATGCCTGCACTGGGTCACGCCCGTCATTTCCCTCACGCAAGCCTTCCATTCCGCCTTGCATGTATCGATATGAGACCATCCATTCGCCCGTCTTGTGCATGTGATCACCCATTACGCCGATAGGCGCGTGCGATGCCGCACGCACCGGTGGTGCGACGGTATCGGGGTGAGACCCGTCATGCGCCATTGCCTCGGATGTGATTGAAATGGCAAAAACCGCGTAAAGGAAGGGAGTTATCTGTTTCATCGATTTTACTTCTCACCAGACTTCGTCATCAGGACGGTTGCAAGGTAGGCGAGGAAACCACTCTGCAAATGGTGATTTCCTCTCTTTTTCTCTATTCCACTTTCATGCGGGTTTTACCGAACGACGATATTGTCGCCCTTGCCGGCATCGTCAGCGACGTCGTTGGAAAACATCATGACGGCGATGGCGCCAGACAGCGCACTGCGCATGGAGTGCGTTACCAGAGCATTGGCCCCTTCCACGGGTGAGATGAGGTCAAATGTTGCCGCATCTCCCGGGCCAACCGTAAAGCTTTGCAACCCTGTCATTTCGTTCTCCGGGTTGCCGGACAGATAGACCTTGTCCCATATGCCCGCGATCGGATGGAAGGATGCAAACTCATTCGGCCCCGCATTTACGAAATAGACGCGTACTCGCTCGCCAGGTGCGGCTTCCAGATATCGGGAGGCATTTGGATCGTGGACAGGATCATACTTGAACGCCTGCCCATTAAAGACGACATGCTTCCACTCATTGGCCATCATCGCACCCAGATCTTCCGGGTTCTCATATATCTCGGACTGAACGAGCAGGTACTCGCGATCTGCCGGCGGTAACGCATCTTCGTCAGCCGGATCAACGATTATCGCGCCAAACATGCCACGCGCGATATGCTGGATCATAGGGTCACTGCCACAATGATAGAAGAAGACACCCGGATAATCCGCGGTAAAGGTGAAGGTTTTGGTTTCACCAGGTTTGATCGAACCAAACTCGTTCAACACATCCACGCGCGCTGCGTGAAAGTCCATTGAGTGCGAATTCTTGTTGTCATCGGGATTCGACAAGGTGAATTCTATCGTATCCCCCTGACGCACGCGAACGAGCGGTCCAGGCACCTGGCCATCAAATGTCCACATGCGGGCCATCGTTCCCTTATTGTCGATTGGCAAATCCACTTCCTTAGCGACAAGCTTTACTTCCACCGTTTCCGCCCACGCTGCGGGGCTGGAAAATGTTACGGCTGCAAGACATGCCGCGGCGAACGTGAAAGAGAGTTTTCGTCCTAACATCGTTTTTCCTTTGGTTCAGTTTCCACATTTGCAGACCTGGCGCAGGTAACGCACCATCGCCGCAATCTCGTCCGGGTTCATCGCCTCACCCCATGCAGGCATGAGGATTGACTTGTTCACGGCGAGGCCGCCCTCTTCAATCACAAGACGGATCTGATCGTCTGGCAGGTCGGCCATGGCCTTGGTATCGGTATGATCTCTGGGCTGTACGGAAAGTCCTGTCGTGTTGACGCCTTTTCCGTTTCGGCTCATGCCATGACACTGGGCGCAGTAGGTGTCATAAAGCTCCGCTGCCCGCTCCATTGGCACGGGCTCAGCCACAGCCGCACAGGGGATAAACAGAACCGCCAGGGTTAGTGCCGTCAAAACGGGTCGCATCATTGTTCTTCTCCCACATCTAGGGACATCAAGTAGGCCGTGAGATTTTGGACATCGCGATCCGACATCTGGAGATGAGGCATCCAGCTTCTGGGCTCAATTTCCTGTGGCTTGGCGATCATGGTCGCGATGAAGTCCGGCTGCAGACGGATGGATGCTGAATGGAGTTCCGGGCCTGACACACCGCCTTCGCCAGGGGCATTCTCGTGACAGGCAACACATCCGCGCAGTTTGTTGAATGCCATTTTCCCGAACCGCACATTTCCCTTGCCCGAATAGGCCCCTTCCGGGATCAGCGATGCGACCCCTTCGCGCTTCTGCATCAGGGCGGCAGCAATTGCCCGCGCGTCCTCCTCACCGAAAGCTGGATGTTCTGGAAGCCCTTCTGTCGCGACAACATCCTGACCATTTTCCGATGCTTCAACATGCCGGCCGAAGAACACGCCTGCGGGGCGAATGCGCGTTGGCTTCTGCAACCAATGAACCAGCCATTCTTCATTGAACTTCGCGCCCGCATAGTGAAGGTCCGGTGCTTCTCTGGTCAGTCTATGGCTGATCAGATCGTCGGGCACATCGCTTTCTGACAGTGTGTGACACTGCGCACAGACTGCCAGAGGTTCGGATCTGGCCTGTGTTGGCAGGGCCAGAACAACCGCGAGTATCGCCATTAGAGACAGGTGCATTCTGATCATGTTTTACTCCACCGGTTCGCCGCGAAAGGTTTCGGCATGATGAAGGCCATGGGGTTTGGTCAACGCGTTTTCATAATAGAAGTCCTCCTGGAACTCCTTGTCCTTCCAGACATAGAAATCATCGTCGATGCCCACTTCCTCATATTCGACAACGGACATGATGCCGCCATGAGGCTTGTTGCCATTCACCGTATGCATATCGATGTGGTCATGAACCATCCGGCGACCGGGGTTGTTCGCTTCAAAGATGATGTCGTAGCGTTCTCCCGGCCCAAGCAGGAGCGTGTCTGCTTTGTAAGGTTGAGGAAGCAGATGACCATCTTTGCGCACCACATCAAACGTGTGCCCATGCAGATGGATTGAATGCAGACTATCACCCACACCCAGGAGCCGCATTCGCACCACATCTCCCTCCCGCACGCGCATGGGCTGCGTTTCAGGGAATGACTTTCCGTTGATCGTAAAATAGTCAAACGTATCGCCCGGCACACCGCCTTCCCCAGGCTTGTGCGCCCAAGCACTCGCCCAGCTTGAGAACATCAAAATGAAATCTTTTGTGACTGACTTCTCAAGGTCCGATTCAACTTCCGGATCGACGACAAACGGTCCCCACATCCCTCGCATGGAAACATGCTCGTTCACGTTGACGTGGCAGTGGTACCACATTGTCCCTGCAGGAGAGGCCTTGAACCGGTATGTGTATGTTTCACCGGGCGCGATCGCTTTTTGGGTTGTGTCGTTTTGGTACTGATTAAGCCATGTGTCTTTCTGAAACATGCCGTGCCAGTGCACCGTGTGAGGCAATGTGGTGAAGTTCGTCACATGTACTTCAAGGTCATCCCCTTCTTTCACATGAAGGAGAGGGCCGGGAACCTGTCCGTCGAAAGCAAACGTATGAAAGGTCTGCGAGCCGACCAATGTAATTTCGGCATCCTCAATCGTCATTTCAAACGAGTGGGTTTCCGCAAGCGCAGCCACACCCCAAACCGCAAATACGCAGCCAGCGACCAACCCACGAAACAGAGACATCCTTGCCATATCACAATCCCTTATAAATGGTATTTAAAATACCTTTTATTGGGCCGCGTTATATGAGTCAACAAAAAAGTATATTGGATACCTTTTATGATTATTCCCGCTCACCAAAGAAGCCGACAAAACAGGTTTCATAGTCCGCCGGCAGCGGATGCCGGGATCCGGGATCCGGGATAATAGCTTTCAACACACTACCGAAACCTGAGAGATCAGTGCTCCGCGATATGTTTCTCCCGTCACCTAGGTCTGTCTGAAACTCGGGCGGATTGTTGCGGTTGACCCCCGATTTCTAAGCTGCTGTGCGCGCGAGGGCAGCTTCTGAAAAAAGCCGCATGACGCATCAGAACGTGCTCGTTTTCGTGAAAGGTGATCCGCGTGAAGCGAGAAAGGTATTGGGAAATGTTGAGCCGTTTGAAGTGCCCGGAGGTGGATGTTGTTGATGAGGTTAGCCCACCTTCTCAACCGGAGGATCTGTCGCCAATACCCACCGAGACAAAGTCCCGCTGATATGTGTTTCGGGTACCAAAAACGCTATGGGGAACATCATTTTTGCACTGTCGAACTTCGCAACTACGGTCTGAATGAAATTGTTGACCCAGTACCCCTCCACTAGCGACATTTCCCAATTGTTATTGTCGGCAAGGTATGTGCGCACCAACCATTTCGTCAGACCCTCTATATTCTGCTCGGCGCGCTGCCGAGTATCGGATCCAGCCTCCAGCAAGGCAGTAGCTTTCCAGACACACGTAAGAAATCGTGCGATATGTGGGCCATCATAGACCATTACTGAATTTGGAACGTCTAGGGAACCGTGGCGGCTACCAGCGCGCAAAACACCGTAAGCTTGAACTATCCAACTTGCGAATTCATCACCGCCCATGGCAATCAAACCGGCTGAGCGGGGATAGACAGGGAGCCCATTTAGGATGGTGTCCAGATCGGCTGAACTGATCGAGCGTCTGGTAGATATTACTCCTGAGTTCTCGCTCTTGTTTGCGAACAGCATCTCAACGACCCAAAGGAGCTCGGTGACTAAGCTCGTCATTAGAGCTTGCCTTTCACGGTTGAATTTCCCCTCCTCAATCATTTGAATCTGACTTCCGGTGAGATGGCTTGCTGCGACGGCAGCGAGACCGGCAATCAAGGCCGCAAGAAGTGTTGCAAGCACTTGGGCAAATATTTCGGTAGTGAGAAATAGATAAGCGCAGTAGGCTCCCACCAAAGCAGTTGGCATCACCAACGCCGCGCCCATGATCCATGGTGACCGTTTCCAAGCCATTGCATATTCCTTCCGTCTTTCGGTTAGCCAGCTTAGCATTCGCGCGGGTTTCTCCTTGAGTCTCCGGCACGATCATCGCACGATCCAGCTAGGATAGGTCAATCAGAGCGTTGGATATCTCGGGCGGTTTTTGTGACGCCTCGCCGGAATTCCAGTCAGCTTGAATTCTGGTTTCTTTGGTGCAACGGCCAGGACACGTGCGGGACAGCCCCTCGATCTGCCTGCTAGGTCCGAAGTGATTGATGAGCCTGTCGAGGTCGAGTGTGTCAGACGGGCAGCGCGGTCGCGGCCCAAAGCACTCGAACCACGGACCAAGTCCATCAGCTTTCAAATCGCCAAGCGTGTCGATCTTCACTGTTGAAGGGTGCAGTTTTGGAAAGGATGACATGTGGCCTCAACGGGGGGTTGAAGACCTATTTAGGGAATCGTGTTTGCTGCAAGTTCAAGTGTCAAACACTGCAAAATCAAGTGGCGCGCTACAGAGGCAGCCGACGAAAGGCGCGGTCGTCTGGCCTCTCTTTATCGATAGTTGCACTACAAGCAATCCAGAATTAGCCACGAAGTCTTTATGAAACAAAGACCAGGCTATCGGGCCGCCAATTCCATGAGTGCGTTCGGAGAGGATTGGTGGAGCCAGGCGGACGCTCCACCCGAGCCATTTCTTCCAATATATTCAATGACTTATAGGCATCATGGGCGATGAATGTGTACCACGATTGTGTCCCAATTAGAAGCGGATTGACCCCTGCTCTACAGTTGCACTCTGATCGCCTACTTCATTGGCAATGCGGGCCTTGTCCAATCCACACCAGGAGATATAGCAATCGCCCCGTTCATGCTTGCCCGCGTGTTCAAGCAAGCTTTGAATTTGTCAGCCAGCTAAGCGCTAACGACTGCTGGACAGATGCCGGGAACACCTAAAGTAGGCGACAATAGAAAGCCCGACGGTTTCCGATTGGTTGCCGAGGTTTGCCCCTGGTGCAGATTTGCCAAGCAGTTGAACGTTAAACAAAGGTGTTGCACATTGATGTCGGAACGGTTAGCAAAAAGCTTTCGACGAGCTGAGACGTCTTGCTGGTAAAGTAGGGAATGTGACCGGACAACGCGTCGGTGGGTATGAGCGCGCGATGGACTGGAAAGGTCAATTCTGCATCGGTGAAACGTGGCTTGTGTATCGCGGTCGCGCCGCAGACAATCGGCCACATGCCCATGCAACGCTTCAGCTGACCGTCTCCCTTGGTTCGGAGATTTCAATCAGCGATGACCAAGATCGTTTGATACCTGGATCGGCGCTTTGTGTGAAAGCGGGAAAGCACCATAGACTTCATCCATCAGACAATGTCGTGCTTGTGCTGATTGAGCCCCAATCGCAGCTGGCACACTACGTTCAAAGCTTTGCAGGGGACGCTGACATTTCGAGGGTGGATCCCAATCTCATCGCACAAGTCAACTGGGATGGTGAACTTGAGACGCTATTTGATTGCTTGGAATTGGATTCCGGTGAGGTCGAATCCCAGATGGATACGCGTCTGATGGAGGCGCTCAAGTTCTTACGGACGGCGCGGCTAAAAGGTGCGATATCCAGAGCAGCGAAATCCTGCGGTCTATCGGAACCGAGGTTACGAGCAATTGCCCAAGAGCAGCTTGGTGTGCCTTTGTCCAAGTGGCTGATATGGCAAGCCACCCGGCGGTCAGCTCAGGCGATGGCGCAAGGCGCATCACTGGCCGATGCTGCTTATGCGGGCGGATTTGCCGACCAAGCGCACCTTACCCGAACCATGGGGAAAATTATGGGGGTCACGCCCCTTCAGGCATTGAACGCGGGTCAATAAAAACACTTCAGAAACAAGCGTTTCGTTCAATACGCATAAGAGCAGTGCCGACTATCTTCCCCCTAATTTGGGAGATGTAGACATGACGAAGCCTATAATCTTGGCCGATTTTGACGGTGACTTGGTTCGAAGCACAGCCAGTCGAATTGTCGGTGATGCTGACAACGAAAAAGAAAAATTCGACCGGCTGCTCAGCTATGTCAGAGACGACATCAAGTTTGGGTTCCCAACACGTGGCGACCTTACGAAGGCATCTGAGACAATCAGATTGGGTTTAGGGCAGTGTAACACGAAAGCGACGTTGCTCCTCGCCCTGTGCAAGGCCACCGGCATCCCAGCGCGTATACACTTTTCGCTCATTTCCAAAGAGATACAAAGAGGCTTTTTTACCGGCTTGGCCTATCGACTGATGCCCCGCGAGATTTCTCATTCTTGGCTTGAAATAAAAATCGACGGCGAATGGAAACGAACGGATGGCTTTATAAACGACGCCCAACTGCAAATTTCGTCTGAGCGCGAGTTGCAGCAGCGAGGCTGGACAACAGGATTCTCTCTCGCGTTGGCCTCACCTGGTCAGGATTGCGGGACATGTTCCACCTTTGGGACGTTTCAGCAGATGGCCGCCGTCACGGATGATCATGGCGTTTACGACGAGCCCGCCGATTATTTTCAGACAGCGCTTTACGAAAATCGACCCGGCCCGATCAAACTCCTGCTTTATCGGATCTGTGTCGCAGCTATCAATCGCCGTGTGGAAGCCATGCGCGCAAGGACAGATACACCTCTGCGCAGTCGGGACGCTCAAAGCGGTACAAGCGTATCGTTCAATACTTAGCGATACGGATGACGGAAAAGGACCTTCGAGAACTCTAATCGAAGGTTGAACTATGAAAACCGATGTCCAGACAGCATTCAGCCAAGAGATGTCTTTGGCAAAAGACGCTTACAGTCGTGATCAGTTGGATGAGGCGTTCCATCTATTGGAGCGAGCGCACATACTAGGTCAGCGCTATATCACAACGCATTTCACCTCGCATTGGTGGATGTTGAAAATTGGTATCCGGAAAACGGATTGGCGTGAAATCAGAGGTCAAGTTCTGAGGATTATTGCGGTCATACCCGGTTACCTTTTCGGCTGGGTGCCCAAAGGGAACACCGGCGGCGCGGGCGTCTCGGCGCTCAAACCGATGCCCATTCCAGATGATCTCGCAGCGCTATTGAAGGGCTATAATGTTTGGACCGACGTGACCTTACGCGTTCCGATATGGGCTGCAATTTCGGTCTTTATTTGGTTCGGTATGTTTGCTTGATCAAACCAAATTAGATCGGGCGAAACACGGGATATTGTTTCGGCTTCTGCCGGAACTAATAGCTCTACCATCGGCTGTGGAGATCAAGAATATATCGTTTAAGACCGCGAAGCCGGAAGGGTTTTCGCAGTCGGTGGAGACCGTCGATCCTTCCGCTCTGGAGGACCTAGCCACAGCAAGATTAGGTCGTTGCTGAAGGCGTCTCCATTTCCGGGGCCAAGCCAACCCGTCCTGCCGTTTTCCCGTCGGATCAGCCGCGTTGGCATTGTCTGCAACCGAATACGCTCCTTCGGCGGCAAGCGACCGGTTGATTACTCAGGCTGCCGCAACGCTCGTTAATGCTGTATTAAAAAGCGACGCCGATCCATTGGCTAACCACCTCTTTGCCATCTACTCTCCCTAACGAACATCAACAACCTCTTGATCGTTTTGTGAAATTCGCAACTCACCTAGTGCTTGGCTTATGATTTGGATCGACGACCATAGAAATAGGCTCGCCATTACACCCGCAACGATCAAGTCCGGCCACGCACTGCTCGTCGCCCATACGCCGCTTGCAGCAAATATGACTGCTAGGTTGCCAATCGCATCATTGCGGCTGCACAACCAAACAGACCTGACATTCGCGTCCCCGTCGCGATGCCGAAGCAAAAGCAAAACGCTGACCATATTGGCAGTTAGAGCCAAAAGCCCAATAGACCCCATAACCTCCGCCTGCGGAACGTCAAGCACAAGTGCATAGTAGATCGTAGAACCAAGAACCCAGATTCCCATCAGACCGAGACTCGCCCCTTTAACGAGTGCTGCGCGAGCTCGCCACACCAACGGCATTCCAAGCACCATCAGCGTAATCGTGTAGGTCGCGGTATCGCCCAAGAAGTCCAGTGCATCAGCCTTCAACGCTTGGGAACTGGCAAACATGCCTGCCGTCATTTCGACCAAAAACATGATGCCATTGATGGCGATGACCACCCAGAGTATGCGCTTGTAAGCAGCCGTCATGCCATCAAATTTCACATTGTCTTCACAACTGCAGCCAGCCATGGGGGCTCCTCAATCTTCCAAATTTCTTTTGTCTAAGCTCAACCTATTACCTATAGTAACTATAGATACAAGCACAAAGAGGTCGGCATGTCAGAATTCACAATTGGTCAGTTGGCAAAAGAGACCGGCTGCAAAGTGCCGACAATTCGCTACTTTGAGAAGATTGGTATGCTTCCCGAACCGGCACGATCGGCTGGTAACACGCGGATCTACACTGCAGCCGCAATGGCTCGCCTTACATTCATCTGTCATTGCAGAGAACTCGGCTTCCCACAAAAAGCCATCCGTGAACTACTTGGGCTTGTCGATCATCCAGATCAATCTTGCGAAACAGTCACCAAAATCGCGGCGACACAATTGGACCACGTTAATCAACGTATAAGCCATCTAGCAGCGTTGAAAGTTGAGCTGGAACGTATGATTAGCAGTTGCAACGGCGGCCGTGTTGCTCAATGCCGAATTGTTGAATCTTTGGCTGACGGCACCCACGCAACAAGTTAAAGAAGAGTTTGCGGCACAGACAATGGAAGGTTGCTTTCATGCGTCTCGAAACCCACGACCTCCCCTACCGGCAAGAGGAACGAAAGCAGTGTTTACAAGACTAGGATTGCAGATTGCCTTGATTGTCTTTATTGCCGATCTCGCAACAAAATGGCTTGCGATCAACTTGTTATCGGAACCACCAAGAGTGCTTGAAGCACTTCCATTCTTCAATCTGGTTCTAGGCTTTAACCGAGGAATTAGCTTCGGTCTATTGAATTCCGCGAGCCCTGCAACGCCCTATCTTTTGTCATTGTTCGCGCTTGTCGTCATAGGTTTTTTAGTGGTTTGGTTACGGCGAGCCGACCATACATTCGAAGCAGTCGGCCTCGGAGCGATCATCGGAGGGGCAAGCGCGAATGTTGCCGACCGTCTCGCCGACGGCGCCGTGACGGACTTTCTCGACGTTCACATTTCTTCGTATCATTGGCCGACTTTCAACCTTGCCGACACCGCGATAGTCTGCGGTGTCATCCTTTTCATCATCTACACCCGCCGCGACAGAGCACTTTGATTTCACCTTTTACAAGTAAAGTTACGGTGCTCAATGGTGTCGATCCAGCTGCATTCAGAGACCCAAGGCGTCCCATGCAGATTGCGGGATGAGAGCATCCCGCAGTCCGGCCTCATCTAATCAACCTCTCCCATCGAAGCCAGGATTTCCGAAAGAAGCCTGGCGCTCGATTGATCAGCACCATCAAGCTCAACAGCCTTCCGGGCGTATGGAAGCGCTTCTGCAGCGTGGCCACCCGAGAACAGACTTTCCGCAATTCTACGGTGGTAGGTTGCATTTGAGGGTTGCAACTTCACCACCTGCTCAAAATCCGCCTTCGCAGAAGCCGGGCTTCCCAACTGGAGCATAGCCATTCCGCGCGCCATGAAGGCCTCGACGAACCCTGGATCAAGGCCAATCGCTTGATCGTAGTCTGCGATCGCGAGGGTAACTTGGCCATCCTGAAGGTATGCATTCCCGCGATTGTTGTAAGCAACGATATAAGAGGAGTCTAGGTTGATCGCCTGAGAATAGTCGGCGATTGCCAACTGCAACTTTCCCTGCTCTCGATACGCCCGTCCCCTATTGTTGAACGCGAATGCAAAGGTCGAACTGAGCTCGATTGCACGAGAAAAATCTGAGACGGCTAACGCTAATTCTCCAAGTTCCCGGTAGAGATTCCCGCGATTATTCAGTGCGGACACCGAGTTGGGATTAATTCTAAGGGCTTCACTGTAATCCGATATTGCGTTCTCCCGTCGACCCAACTCTCGCTGAGCGTTGCCCCTATTCAAATAGGGAAGCTGGTAGTTTGGTTGCACCTCAATCGCTTTCGTATAATCCAGAATTGCGAGATCAAACTCACCTTGTTCCTGATAAGCATTGCCTCGGCCATTAAAGGCGAAAGCATATTTTGGGTTGAGGCGGATGGCCTCAGAATAGTCGGCAATAGCACCTTCGTACTGACCGAGTTCTCGTTTGACGTTTCCTCGTCCATTGTATGAAAACACAGAACCGGGGTCTAACCGGATAGCCTCATCATAGTCCGAGATGGCAAGCTCCGGCTTATTGATTTCGCGATACAGCGAACCTCGACTTATGTATCCATTGGAAAGATAAGGTTCGATCCGGATAGCGTCACTATAGTCGGACAAGGCCATGTCCAGCTGACCTAGTTGCCGATAAGCATTACCCCGAGCGAGATAGAGCACACCTGCGTTATGCCCAATTTGGATGGCGGAGGTAAATGCCTCTACAGCCTCTTTGAACCTTCCTTGCTTCAAGTGGGCTTTTCCCTTCTCCCAGTGCCCAAACTGTTCAATCAATTCGCGTTCTGAAGGTTGTTCTGGGTTACCACACCCGACGCTGGATTCAACTCCGCACGACCTCGTGGCACCGCCAATATCAGAAGACTCCCGAGCTTGTGCTGTGGCTACCAGCGCTAAGACAGCAAAAGCCGATGCCCAACCGAACACGATGCATACATTTGAGCCAAGCCGCCCACCATGGTCCACAGATCTCATCATAGCGAAGCCTCCTGGTTAGCCGAAGCATAAGCGCTCTGGTGAGTGAGCTGCCATTCTGCCAGTTTTGCTCGTGAAAAAGTTCGATAGAGTGTCGGCAGGACGAAGAGTGTCAATGCCGTTGATGAGACGAGGCCCCCAACGACAACTGTCGCCAATGGACGTTGAACCTCGGACCCAACACCGCTGGACAGCAGCATCGGAATAAGCCCCAGAGCTGCTATCGACGCCGTCATCAAGACAGGTCGCAAGCGGGATACGGCACCGGAAAATACCGCCATATCCAAAGTCTGCCCGCCCAAAACATTCTGGTTTATCGCGCTGACCATGACGACCCCATTTAGGACGGCAACACCAAATAGAGCAATAAAGCCAATCGAACCTGGAACAGATAGATATTGTCCGGTCAAAAGAAGAGAAAATATCCCTCCGATAAGGGCCAACGGTACGTTCACCATAATGAGAGCCGCTTGGCCAACCGATCCAAACGCAAAATAGAGCAACAGAAATATGAGGGCTAGAGACAATGGTACAACGATCATAAGGCGGGCTTGCGCCCGGGCCTGATTTTCAAATTGCCCGCCAAAAACCACGGTATAACCGGCCGGAAGGTCAATCTCTCGAGAAATCCGATCTCGCAACTCAGTGACCAACCCGCCCATGTCACGACCTTCGACGTTGGTCTGAATGACAATACGACGTTGCACGTCATCACGCCTTACCTGTGGAGGCCCGGCCTCGATTTCGACACTTGCTACTTCGTTGAGCCTAACCCACGCGCCTCGAGGAGATTTCAAAATTAGACCTCGGATCGCTTCCGGACTGGACCTGAACTGTTCAGCTAAACGAACATATATGTCATACCGTTCGTTCCCACGGATAACCTGGCCGGCCTCCTCGCCACCGATTGCGGCAGAAACGAGGTCCATCACCGCATCAACCGACAATCCATAGCGAGCAAGTTTATCTCTATCTGGACGAATAACGAGTTGTGCCTCTCCGGCGATCTGCTCCATCGCAACATCACGCGTTCCTTGAGTATCGCGCACCAGTGCTTCGATCTCCCCACCCTTCTCCGCGAGAACATCTAGATCCGCTCCGAAGAGTTTGACGGCAAGTTGTGCCTTTACGCCCGAAAGAAGCTCGTCAACACGCGTAGCAATTGGCTGCGAAAATGAAAACAGTAGTCCTGGATGAACTGATAATTTTTCCTCCATCAAGTTTTGGAGTTCAAATCGATTTGTTGCTGATACCCATTCAGAGACCGGCTTTAATCCGACATAAATCTCGACGTTGGATACAGGTTCCGGGTCTCCGCCTAGTTCAGGTCGACCAATTCTGCTGGACGCATAAATAACCTCGGGGAATTCAAGCAGAATTTTCTCCAGCTTTTCAGCGACAGCCAGTGATGTGTCGAGACTTGACGAAGGCGCGAGTGTGACGCGAATGTTGATTGTACCTTCCTCAAGCTCCGGCACAAATTCAGTCCCGAGAAATGGAACCGCCAAAAGCGAAAGCACAAGCAAAGCGACCGCACTTGAGACTACTTTCTTTTGGCTCCGGAGCGCGCCGGTAAGAGTCTTCTTGTATAGTTTTTCCAGAGGTCGAAGCACGGGGCTTTCTCGATGTTTAACGCCCCCGCGAAAGAGATATGTCGACAGAGCAGGGACTACAATTAGCGCAACAAGCAATGAGGCGATCATTGCCAGGACAATGCTGACTGCCATTGGTTGAAACAGTTTTCCCTCCACGCCTTCAAGCGAGAACAGTGGAGCAAATACAACAATGATGATGAGGACGGCATAAAAAACAGGACTCCCCATTTCACGAGCTGCCTCTTGTACTCTCAGCTGCAATCCGTGCGGTTGCACCCCAACTGATGCCGCTGTTTCATCGGCACCTACGTCATCATCCGGCTTTGTTAAATGACTAAAAATGTTCTCCATCATCACTACCGAGCCATCGACCATCATTCCAATGGCGATCGCGAGACCACCAAGCGACATAAGATTGGCGGAGACGCCCCAAATCGACATCACCATGAGCGCGAGACCGATGGAGATGGGAACAGAAATGAGCACAAGAACTGTTGCACGGAAGTTCATCAAGAAAAGTGCCAAGACCACGATAATCAGAATGAATGCCTCAATAAGCGCTCGGCTAACCGTGCTTACCGCTTGATCAACGAGATCAGCTTGGTCATATATAGGCTCTAGAATGACACCGTCCGGCAGCGCGAGCGCTACGGTTTTCAACCGATCTTTGACACTGTCAATTGCAACTTTCGTGTTTGCTCCTAGCCTTTTCAAAACGACACCAAGAACAACTTCGCCCAATTGTTGCGGATTACCATCTGCATCTCGAATTGTTAGCGTCGTTGCACCTTGGCGAATTTCGCCTCCCAGTTCGACCGTCGCTACATCGGAAATACGTACGACGAAGCCATCTTCTTCTTTGACCGGGACGTTTCCGATATCTCTCAGACCGTCGTCGCCACTGCGAACCCAGCCAACACCACGAATAACAAGTTGTTCAGCGCCCCGATCGAGATACCACCCACCAGAATTCCGGTTGCTTTCTTCTATCGCCTCACGCACATCGTCAACTTCGAGATCAAAAGAGAGAAGCTTCCGCGGATCAATATTTACCTGGTATTGCAACACATCGCCGCCGAAGGAAAGAACATCCGTGATGCCATCCACCGGCATCAACAAGAGCTTCACAACCCAGTCGTTAAGGCTACGCAATGTCTTGATATCGAATTGTCCGGGCTCTTCAGCGCGCAACACATATTGGAAAATCTGACCTAGCCCTGAAGTGTTAGGACCCATTTCCGGAGTTCCAACCCCATCAGGAATCTCATCCATTGCTGCTTGCAACCGTTCGAACACAAGCTGGCGAGCAAAGTAAATGTCGGTTCCTTCTTGGAAAACCACCGTAATTACGGAGAGCCCCGTTTTCGAGATCGAACGCACTTCTTGTACATCTGGCAAAGCATACATCACCGCCTCGATAGGGTAAGTGATGAGCTGTTCAACCTCTTCGGAAGCCAAACCGCGAGCCTCTGTGTTGATGGATACTTGCACGTTTGTGACATCTGGGAATGCATCAAGATTGAGGTTCGGAAGGACCAGAACACCACCAACACATGCCGCCGCCAGGCTTAAGACAACCAGAAGTCGGCCACGTATGCTTAGATCAATTATGCTATTGAGCATTGTCGGCTCCTAATGGTTGTGAATATCGAAGCCGCCCTTGGCGAGTTCGGATTGAAGGAAAAACGCGCCGGAGACAGCGATCGACGCCCCCTCTCGGATACCTTCGATTACAGTCCATTCGCCGATGACGCGCTGGCGCTCTACTTCCACAGGTTTCAAGCCACCATCATCATCTTGTTCAAAGATGACCCAATCACCATCGGGGCTGCGTACGAGCGCGTCACTCGGCACTGCGAGCACTGGCTCGCCATTTGCCCCATTTTCGACTTCAGCTTGAACGAATTGTCCCGGTCTCAGGTTCCGATCTAGATTTGATGCAAGAATTCTTACATCAACTGTTCGCGTCTCTTCATCGACCGTTGAGCGAACTTGTTCCACCACGCCTTTCTGAGTGCCGTTTTCGTACCGAACCCACGCGCGACCACCAACGTTGACCGTGTTTGCGTCATCAATCTCCAGTCTCGCAATAACCCAGACGCTGTCTAGGTCAACGATCTCAAACAACTTCTGCCCGGGTTCGATAAGCTCACCATCTCTGAAGTTGTCCGAAATGATCACCCCTACTTGGCCCGCCAACAGGGTGAATTCACCAAGAGAGTGAGCCCTCGGTTCTTTTGAGGAGGTAATAGCGTCAACGGCATCTTGCCCTAGTCCATAGGAGAGAAGCTGTGCTTCAGCCTGTTGACGAGCCACCTGGGCTTCGAGGTAGCGCCTTTCCGATACAACTTCACGACCGAGCCGACGCACACGACGCCACTCCCGATCTGCCACCAGCAGCTCGCCTTCTGCGTCCGCAACATCGCGACTAAACAAGGTGACGAGAGGATCTCCAACCTCAACAGTTTCGCTCAAACGCTTGTGGCGATTAACAACAATCGCCGGTACACGTGGCGTTACAATACTTGAATTGTAGGCGTTTTCTTTGATCTCCGCCGGAACAGTGATGCTATTGCTCAGAACAACTGGCGCCAAAACTTCAATGCGAACGCCAGCGGCACTCAGGCTTTCTGCAGCGAGAATGAGTTCCTGTCCCCCTTCACCCTCTTCATCGTGTCCATCCACCTGTGGAGCCGGACTGTCTGCATGATCGGAAGATTCATCGTGATCTGCCTCGTCAGCATGGGCGTGAGCATCATCTCCATCCGCCGTTCCCTGTTCTCCACTGATCACTGCATACATCCCGAGTGATACAATCAGGATGAGGCCTACCAAAGCGGCCAGAAATTTTTGGTTCATTGTTCCATTCCGATCCATTTTTCGACGACACCGGCTGCTTCCAGTAACTGAAACCAGGCGGTCCACGCCTGGCCTTGTAATTCAATGGAGGAATTTTGCGCGTCATAAATCTGCTGTAGCTGGACGAGATATTCGACCGCTCCAATGTCGCCGCCTCGTAAGCGTCTCTCGAGCAAATCAGTCTGCTGAGCAAGTGCATCCTCACCGTCCTTCTGCCAAAGGACCTGACTGGTTCGCAATGCTTCATACCGACGAGCGGTTTCCCGCAAAAGGGCCGTCGCTGAGTGCTGTGCGCTTTGTAGTTCTGCTGCTGCAGAAACAGCCTCCGCACGCGTAGCTGCTACCTCTGAACGACCGGTATTCAAAACAGGAATTGGAATCGATACACTAAAGCCAAATAAGTCGGAGCCCCCTTCGTCCCCCCAACGCACCCCGATGGAGGGGTCTGGAACGCGCTCCCACTGTGCGACTTTGACTTCCTGCTCAGCCGCATCGCGGACAAAACGCGCGGCTAAAACAGCTGGCAAGCGGTCAACGTCCACTTCTTCGATACTCAGTGGTTCTGGCAACGCTCGCCCAAAACGCGGCCAGGCCATGGACTTGGTACCGGTCAGTTCGGCAAGTTCTTGTTCTGCCCTAGACAGTTCAGCCACGGCAAATTGCTCTGCCATGGAAGCTTGAGCGGAGGCCACACGGGCCGCCTGAACTTCAGACGGCGATATATCACCCTCCCTTGAGAGTTTTTCCGACAGCTCCACAAATCGAGACATGGCTTGCTTGCGCGTTGACGTAAGCTGCAGCGCATCTCTACGCTGATCGACCAGAACAAGCCCCGAAAGGATACTTGCTATTACCCGCTGCCGAACACTTGCAAGCTCCAATGCGGCACTTTCTGCCCTGCTGTCTGCAGCTCGACCGCGTGCAGCTGGCTTGGAAAGCCACTCAATGGTCTGAGAGACGCCAACCGTCTCAGTACGGACGTCAGTATTTTCTCTCTCGTATTCTATTTCAGGGTTGTAGCGCCAGAGACCTGCGCCTTCGGCCCGGGCTTGCGCTGCTTTCAACCGCGCTTGTGCCGATGCGACAGACGGGTTTTCGTTAAGTATGTTAGCAACGATGGCGGAGAGCGCGGTTCGTTGTTGCTCGTCGGTTTCTGAGGGAGCAGCAGCATTGGCTGATCCGACAGACAGGATGACAAAAAGCCACCCCGTCGTGATTAAACGAAACATAAGTTATCCTCAAAACATATAGATGCCTGCCTCTTGTGCGTGCGCAAGAGGGTCTGGCCCCTGCAGGGCCCAATGCGAGAGGATTAATAGCGAGGGGGTTTTTCAGTCCGAGCGAACAATTCGAAGCGAGACGGGTTGTCTTTGCCTTGATGTGTAGGCGTTAAATTGCCAATCCAAAGGGTGCCCGAAGATTCAGGGTGTAACGGTACTGGAACACAATGACCGCAATGCTCAGCGCTTCGTCCCACAATGGGCAGAACGCCATTACCGCTTTCATCATCTATTAGTTGAGTTGATGCAGCCGTATCCAAGACCTGAAAATGGTCTTCGACGGCAAACGTACTTACCGGCGCGATGAACAAGGCCAGCAATACGGTTAAGATGAACATCTGTCTCATGAACTGCACAATACGGATGAAACCAAAAACGTCAATCCCCTGTGTCCGACCTCCATACCAACCGAACAACGAAGTTTGACAGCACCCATCATAGAATTGACTTCGTGCGTGCCATCATCCCGTTTCGTTATTGTGTTAACATAAAATAGAAAATCCGGTGATCGGGTCTATCTATTTTGGCTGGGCCTTGAGGACACTTTGTCCTGTTGGAGCTGGCCGAGAGCGCCCGGAAGAGGCGGAATGTGCCCCACAAATGTGTTCCATATCGCGGAGCAACATTCGCGGCGCAGAAGTGCACGAGAGAATAATTGGACTTTCTGGGAGGTTGGTGAAGTCAGGCGGACGCTCCACCCGAACCATTTATTCAATACAAAAAATGACTTAAGGACGCGGTGGACGATGATTGTGTGCTGAAGCCAATAGTAACCAGCCGTCGCTAATTCTTCCTCCCTTATCATGGATGAATCCGAGTGACCGAACCCATGAATTTGCAGTCTCATGGGAATGAGGTCACCCCAGAGATCGTTTGGAACCGATTTTTATAAGCAGGCATCACAAACATTAAAAGATGCTGACATGCTTCTTTTTCGATGTTTCTTTTGTCCTAGGTCCGCTCGTCAAAGCAGCCCGTATTCACTCTACAAGCCAACCAATTAACCAGCCTATCCATTTCACCTTCCACCAGGCGGAACCCTCAAGATACCGATTCGCAATGTGGCGCGCTCTAGCGCCAATTTTATGAAGGCGGGAAAAGGGATGGTCGGATTTAGGGGAAGTTTAGATGTACCGTATTTAGTCGAACTCAACCAAGGACATGACAACAATTTCAACTTGATACGTGTACTCGCTGCCGTCGCGGTTGCACTGTCTCATAGCTACCTGACTGTTACCGGTGACCCTTCAACGCGCCCATTGCTTACTCAAACAGGCTTCACCATTGGTTACCATGCCGTAAACGTCTTCTTTGTCATCAGCGGGTTTTTGGCGACGCAGTCATGGATGCGGAGCAGCTCTTTTACAAGTTTCGCAACCGCACGCGGCCTGCGTATTTATCCTGGCATTGTCATCAGCACGCTGTTTGTCACCTTCATTGTGGGAACAGCGATGACCGCCCTCCCCGCAACGGCATACCTCACTTCGCCGGAGACCTATCTATACCTGTTTCTTACAGCAAGCCTTGCCGAACCAAGCGCGACACTTCCGGGCCTTTTCTCTGGCACACCGGACGCAGAAACCGTCAATGGTTCGCTTTGGACTCTGAGATACGAAGTCATCTGTTATGTCGTCCTCGCTGTTGCCGGCTTCCTGGGAATTCTCGCTAGGCCCAGACTTTTCGCCGCACTAGCGGTTCCTTTGGGCGCGGGACTATTTTTGTTGTCTCTGCTGCCCATCGCGCATGACAATACGATGGTCTTTGGGCATTTCGTTCGGTTTGGCCTGTGTTTTGGCCTGGGCGTGATCGCTTACCAATATCGATCCTACATCCCGATTCATTGGGTCGGCGTTGTTGCATTGGTAATAGTCACAACCCTTGCATTAGGCCATGCCATATATCCCTTCCTGCTGTATGCGACGACCGCCTACGCGACGTTTTGGCTGGCCTATGTTCCAAGCGGTCGGATAAGGCTCTTCAACAAGAGCGGTGATTATTCTTACGGCATTTACATCTATGCGTACCCTGTGCAGCAAACGCTCATCAGTCTGGAGCCCAATCTGACTCCAATTCAAATGTTTGTTGCGACGATAGCTGGCTCCTTGCCCCTAGCTATGGCGTCGTGGCATTTGGTCGAGCATCCGTCGCTTCGTTGGAAACGACCACTTGCTAGCCAAGCGATGAAGATCCCCGGTCTGCTTAAGCGGAAAAAAGTGTGAAGCAAGTTCCGTGTTGGCGCCTTATCGCTTGCGCCAAACACAACCCATCCACAAAAAATAGACGGGCGGCAAGATCAACCATTGGGCCATCGGAGAAAGTCCAATGGCCACCTCGCCCACTCTGATTAGTGGCATCAAATCCGAATAATCCCAGGATTTACGGATATATACGTTCAGCCATTCACTAAAGACTGTGTATCCAAAGCCAATCATAACCGCACCGAATGCTGTTATTCTTTGCCGCGCCAACCCGCCACGTGGCCGCCCAGTTAGACGGATTAGGAAAATCGATGCGACCAAAGACGATAAGCCTATCAGGACATCACCGCCCGTACAGTGGAGCACGGCAAAGACAATCGCGTTAAACCGTTCAGTCCAAAGAGTGTATAAAGGAAGCTGAGCAACTTCCCATAAGAAGTTGGAAACGCCCATGTAGACAGCGTACAAGAACCAGAAGCGTGGCGGGTATTGATGGATTTCTTCAGACATGTCGATCAAGGCTAGACCTTCCACCTGATGGAAGGTCTAGTGTTCTGTCCCCTTGTCCGAGAGATCTGACGCATACACCTATCGGAGCGAAGACGAATGCTGGAACGTTTTTCAAACACTATAGTCACCCGCCCCCTTCTTATCGTATTCGTAATCGTCCTCATTGCGTTGTCTCTCTCCGTTCCGATCACCCAACTAGGGATGACATCTGATTACCGGGTTTTTTTCTCGCCAGAGAATCCTGAACTGGTCGCCTCTGACCGGTTCGAGCGGACCTATACCAGCAACGACACCGCCCTCATCGCGGTCAAACCGAAGACAGGTGATATCTTTCAAAACGACGTCCTCACCTTGTTGGTAGATTTGACTGATAAGAGCTGGACGCTGCCGCATGTCATCCGAGTCGATTCACCTATCAATTTTCAAAGAATTGAGGCGCAAGGCGACGACATCATTATCGGCGATCTTGTTCCGCAGCCAATACCGAGAGATGAGGAAGATCTGCTACTATTGCGGGAAACCGCCCTCGCGCAGCCTCTTATCGTTAAAAGGCTTTTGTCAGAAGATGCGACGACAGCTGGCATCCTGCTGACCCTAAAGTTTCCCGGGAGCGATCACTCACGCCACGTGCCTGAGTCCATCCGTGCCATCCGGTCCCTCGTATCAGAATTGGAGACTCGCCACCCAGATATTCAGTTTGCGGTCACCGGCATGGCGCCGCTCACCTACGCCATGGACGAAATCACATTGCGCGAGCTCACGATTCTGCTACCAGGTATGCTGCTCGTGCTCACGTTTGTTCTTACGCTTCTTCTCCGAAGTCTAACGGCGGTCGCCGCCACTCTTATTGTTGTCGCCCTCTCAGCTACCTCGGCTATGGGGTTCGCCGGGGTGATCGGCATTAAATTGACAACGGTCTCCGTGGTCGCGCCAATAATCATCCTTACAGTTTCAGTTGCCGACAGCATACATTTGATAAGCTCCCTGCTCGAAGAACGACGAGATGGAAAGGACCTATTGTCCGCGATATCTGAATCCATGCGAGTCAATTCTGAACCTATTTTCCTCACAAGTCTAACTACGATGGTCGGCTTCTTGAGCCTCAATTTTTCCGAGTCTCCTCCTTTTCGCGACCTAGGAAATATCACAGCTGCCGGCGTCATTGTTGCTTGGGTGCTTTCGATGACGCTGCTCCCAGCGTTGCTCGTATTGTGGGGTATCCGGCAGCCCAACAGAAGATCGCGTGAAGCAGATTGGCTTTTTCGGCTTGCCGATTCCGTGGTCAATCGGCGGCGACTGGTTCTCGTCGTAGCTGTCCTGCTGACAGCTGGTTCAGTTGCGAGTGTGCCCCTGAACAAGCTCGACGATAGATTTCTGCTATGGTTTGATAAAAGCATGAAACCTCGAGCCGACGCGGACTTTGTGACGGAGAACCTCACTGGGCCTTATCAGATTGAGTTTTCACTTTCATCATCCCAGACACAGTCAGTTACGGACCCAAAGTACCTTAAGGATGTTGAAGCATTTGGTGACTGGCTCACCGCACAGCCAGGCGTGTCTCATGTTTATAGCCTGCCTGATGTCATGAAGCGTTTGAATCAAGCAATGAACGCAGGTGATCCACGTTTCTTTGTGCTCCCGGACAGTGCCGATCTCGCCGCTCAATACCTGCTACTTTATGAATTCTCCCTCCCTTATGGATTGGATCTCAACACTCAGATCAATCTCAATAAGTCCGCTTCGCGGCTAACAGTAACGACGCTCGGCATTTCCTCAGCTGAGACGCGTGACTTGGCCCGCCGGGCTGAAAACTGGATCAGATCAAATGCAGATTATATCTCGCCGTCTGAAGGCACAGGGACCTCGGTCATGTTTGCCTTTGTCTCCAAAAGGACAATCGACAGCATGTTGGTTGGGACGGCAGTCGCGATCATACTGATCGGGATCACTATCCTTGTGGCGCTCAAGAGCCTTAAGATCGGACTCATAAGCATGTTGCCGAACATCCTGCCCGTAACGATAACATTTGGTATCTGGGGGCTCTTGGTCGGCGAGATCGGGATTATCGGCTCAACCATTGCCGCATCGACGCTTGGCTTAGTCGTCGACGATACCGTTCATTTTCTCAGCAAATACCATCGCGCGCGGGAAGAACACGGACTGTCCACTCATGATGGCATCCGGTTCGCCTTTGAGCATGTTGGTCGGGCAATGTTAACCACGACTTTTGTCTTAGCGGCTGGCTTCTTCGTGCTCACATTTTCAGATTTCCTTCTCAATTGGCAGATGGGCGTTCTGACGATGATGACCATTTTCGCAGCCCTGATTCTGGATTTTTTCCTGTTACCAGCTCTCCTGATGGCGGTTGATCGTGAAAAAACCTGCGATTGCGCCACATGCCGAGTGCATGCGCTGGCATAGATTATCGGGCCTGACTCATAGTTGTTGACCTTCCACCTAGTGGAAGCTTCATATTCATCGTCCTATGTGCTCAGAACCCAGCAGATTCGCTATGCACTTGCGTCGATTGACACTCGTTTTGGTGTGCGCAATTTTCGTCACCGCGCCGCTACAGCGCGCTTATTCCCATGTTCCGGCGGCCGGGAACATCCAGACGTCAAGCCAGACTCAAGCTTCAGATATTGACGCTCGCTTACACGACAACATGCTGCACCACTCGCCTCGTCAAAGGGACGCTGGCGAAAACAATCACCAAAATACCCCAGGATGCTGCCCCACTGACCATCCTTCACAAACGCCGACTTTTTGTGCCGACTGTCTAGTTGTTGGGATATTGGATACCCCGCCTGCGAGCCAGGCGTCCCGACTGGTTGATGTGGCGACACGCAGAACCTTTGCTCAAAGCGTCGACTTTGCCGGCGACGCTCCGGTGCCCAAAAGTTGACCAGATAGATAGCCGACCTTGCAGCTAACAGGACGGCACTTGTTTGGCGCATCGCGCCTAGGTAACTTTTGGAGATACACAATGACTATGAACATCAGATCGTGCGCGTTCGTTGCCCTGCTGGCAATGACAGGCACAGCAAATGCTGGTGAGTACACGCTTTCGATCGATGAGACGCGCGTGAACTTTACCGGCGCCGAGGCAGACGCCCTGGCGATCAACGGCAGTATCCCTGCACCCTTATTGCGTTTTACGGATGGTGAAGACGTCACCATTCACGTGACAAACAATTTGGACGAAACATCGTCCATTCACTGGCACGGACTCTTAGTGCCACCGGAGATGGACGGAGTCCCCGGCATCAGTTTCGATGGCATTCCGCCTGGCGAAACATTCACCTACCGTTTTCCCATCCGGCAGACCGGCACCTATTGGTATCACTCGCATTCAGGCTATCAGGAGCAGGAAGGCATCTATGGCCCCATGATTATTGATCCCATAGGTCCAGACCCGGTCGCATATGACAGAGAGTTTGTTGTTCTTCTATCTGATTGGAAAGATGATGACCCTGCAGACGTGCACGCCAACCTGAAGGCTTCCAGCGACTACTATAATTATGCTCAAAGAACGGTGTTTGATTTTTTCGACGATGTTTCCGAACGCGGATTGGGCGCTACTGTAGAAGATCGGCTCGCATGGGGTGAAATGCGAATGATGCCGACGGACCTATCCGACGTTTCTGGCTATACCTTTCTCACGAACGGCCAAACAACCGAAGCCCCATGGACGGGTCAGTTTGTACCAGGTGAACGGGTTCGCCTGCGGTTTATTAACGGCGCTGCCATGAGCTATTTTGATATCCGCATTCCTGGCTTACAGATGGAAGTGGTGCAGACTGACGGACAGAATGTTGTTCCAGTCACGGTTGATGAATTCCGTATCGCCGTCGCGGAGACCTATGACGTTGTCGTTACACCGCAGGAAGCTGGACCCTACCAAATTCTCGCTGAATCGATTGATCGGACGGGATTTGCCGCCGGCGTTCTGTCAACGCAAGAAGGCATTGGCTCAGTTACGCTCCCGCCATCACGCCCAAGATCTTTGCTAACCATGGCTGACATGGGGATGAACCATGGTGGTATGGGTGACGAGATTTCATCGCAAGGCACGATGGACCACGCTGCTATGGGAGACGAGATGCCATCGCAGAGCACCATGGACCATGCAGCGATGGGCCAGGACATGCCACCGCGAGGCACGATGGACCACGCTGCTATGGGACACGAGATGCCGTCGCAAGGCACGATGGACCACGCTGCCATGGGACACGAGATGCCGTCGCAAAGCACCATGGATCATGCAGCGATGGGCCACGACATGCCACCGCAAGGCACGATGGACCACGCTGCCATGGGCCACGAGATGCCGTCGCAGAGCACCATGGATCATGCAGCGATGGGCCACGACATGCCGCAGCAAGGCACTATGGACCACGCTGCCATGGGACATGGTGGGCCTGTCAGCAATGACGTCTTCTCACCGCCGGTTGGAGCACCTGAGGGCGCTAAAATTCTCACCTATGCAGACCTTGCGGCACTTGAACCAAACACCGACCTCAGGGAGCCTGAACGGGAAATTGTCGTCCGGCTCGGTGGCAATATGGAGCGTTACATTTGGACATTGAACGGTGAAAAATTCGCCGATGCTGGCCCAATCATGTTGCGATATGGCGAGCGCGTTAAGCTCACCTTTATCAACGAGACCATGATGAACCACCCGATGCATCTGCACGGCATGTTTGTTGAGTTGGACAATGGTCAACCCACAGAAACCCAACCGCGCAAGCACGTAGTAAACGTAGGACCAGGAAGAACCTACTCGGTCGATATAACCGCTGACGAAGCTGGTGAATGGGCTTTCCATTGCCACCTCATGTACCACATGTCTTCAGGCATGTTCCGTAAGGTCGTCGTGGCCAAACTCGCAGCGGAGGCAATCCAATGAACATCAATAAGAAGACATACTCACTGGTGGTAGCGGGCTTCGCTCTCAGTATCACCTGGTTTGTCATACCGGCTGTTGCCGCGGAGGCAGAACCAATGTTCAAATATTTTCAATTGGAGGCTGATTATGCCGATTGGGGAAGCAATAAGCGGGAAGTGACATGGGAAGGTTCAGGCTGGTATGGCGGTGACAGCGAGAAAATCTGGGTCAAGACTGAGGGTGAATGGGGTAATGGCGACTTAGAGGAATCTGAGCTGCAGGCCCTCTACAGCCGGAACATCGCTCCTTTCTGGGATGTACAAGCAGGCCTGCGCCATGACTTCCGGCCGGACCCGACAAACTATCTTGCTGTAGCTTTCGTTGGTCTAGCTCCCTACTGGTTTGAATTAGACACATCGCTATTCGTAAGCGACGAAGGAGACGTGAGTCTTCGAGGCCAGGCAGAATATGATCTCCTCCTCACGCAGAAGCTCATTCTGTCGCCCTACGGCGAAGTAAACATCTTTGCGAGCGATGTACCCGAGCAAGAGGTTGGTGCTGGTATCGCCAACATCGACACTGGGCTCCAGCTCAGATATGAAATCAGAAGAGAGTTTGCTCCCTATATCGACTTCAACTATGTCGGTCTGTTTGGCGAGACTAAATCTCTCGCCGAGGCAGACAACAAAGATGCGAACGACTTTACGGTTCGTCTTGGTGTCCGGTTCTGGTTGAATTAACCTACTGGCACATTGGCAAAAAGGAGCCCCGCAACTCACAATCTAGTTGCGGGGCTTTTCTGTTGTGATGCCATGCTTCAGTCAGCAGCGGCCCGCCCTATGGGAGAAAACTGGTACGCCAAAACGTAGAGTACCGCGATGTACCACCCATAGACAATCAACTCGGCGAATCCGATCACGATGCCTATCGGTGACAGGCTAAACCCAGGCAACAGAGGAGCCCAAAGCTCGTGCATTGAGAATTGTGGCAGAAGCTGATCGAATACAAGACAGAGCGCATAGCTGACAACCAGCACACTACTTAGAGCGAAACCAATACGGTTGATAGACATTTTGTCTGTTCCTTTCAATCTGTCGAAAGACAGCACCCGGAAGCTAAGCAAATGACCTCCGGTCGCCGTTGCTTCCTAGTTCCCCATGCCCATACCGCCTGAATGCATATTCTCCATACATTGACGCATTTTCCCGTGCATATGAGCGTGCATATCGGATCGATGGCCCATGGCCATATTGCCCCGTGACATTGCATTGGCGCGCCTGCCCATCATCTCCTTACACTTAGCCATGTTCTCCATTCCTTGACCGTTCATCATAGGCATTCCATTCATCATGGGCATGTCATGCATCGGACGATGGGTTTCCGATTGCGGCGCAGTGTCGGCCGCTGGACCTCCACTTACGTCAACGGTCTGTTGCCCGTGGCGAGGACTTCTTGTCGAGGCTGCTGACGCCTCCGCTGCAAGGAAGCCAAGACTAATGATTGCTACAGCTGCAGCATATTTTCTGTTTATCTGTTTCATTCTACCAACTCCAGTTTGAGTTTCTGTACCCTTTGCCAAAAGGCAGGGCCGACAGAGCTTCACGGTCTGCCCCGGCACATTTCCTTGAGCCTTTGGCCGATCACGTTTTGCGTAACTTCTCCCTAGGAGAGATGAATTGGCGGATGAAGCGGCGTATCGACGCTATGGGCGGATGGACTGCGAACAACAGAGTGTTTTTCGCAATCTAAGGCTAAAGGCTGGCACACTTGCGATTGCACAATAAGTATCGCATTACACATACCGCTGTTTGAACAACACACTCCACCTGAATGGTCATGCTTCACCAACTCATCTTTTTGCTCAGGGATCCGCGAGTCGTGATCCTGTCCTAATGAGTGCTGTACTTCTGCGTGTGTTGCAGAATCCGAATGTATATGCGCAGCCGCGCTTGCCGCCCCGAATGGATGGAGCAGAAAACTCATAACGATAGCGAACACCGCGATACGGATCATTCAAAACACCGTCTAGGTTTGGCTAGTCATCTACACGCAGACTAAGCGCTGACCTTTTAGCTGGAAATGACACACATCAATCACAAACTCATCAGCTTTGAAGCTCAAATTTGCCGCGCATTCCAGACTCAAAGTGGCCCGGGATATTGCAGCCAAATTCCAGGCTTTCCCCCTCACCAAACGTCCAAACAAGCTCAGTCGTCTCACCCGGGGCAACCATCACGGCATTCTGAGCCTGATGCTTGTGGGCATGCCCATCTGAGGCACCAGACATCATTGCCTGCATCTCGGCTCTGTGGGCTGTCTGGGTGTCTGCGTCACCGATCGTAAAGTCGTGGTCTAATTCACCTTCGTTGCGGATCAGAAACCGGACTGTTTCGCCTGGGCTCACTTGGATTTCGTCTGTCGAGAACTCATTATCTCTGGCGATCACTTCGATCGTCCGTATCGCGTCAGCATCAGATGTCGCCGTGGTGTGGTGCGATCCTGCCGTATGACCCGCGCCCGCCAACGCGGCCTCGAAGCTCAACAACGAAGCTACTGCTGCGCCTAGCAGCGCATTGTAACGATATATCTTCGAATTCATGACGTTCTCCTTTTGTTGCGAGCAAATTGCTCGACAGTTACTCTCCAGCTTCCAGTGGGAGGAAGGTCAAGATCAACAAAATCTATGAGTCACACGAACAGCACTTTACCTTCCAGTGGGTGGAAGGAATATCTTTCGACCTAATGCCGAATTTCTGCAGGTGGAGAACACTCAAATGGACACACAGGAAACCTCAATCCAAGCCCCTATCGTGAGAGATCCAGTGTGCGGGATGATTGTGGATCGGGCAACAGCCACTCATCTGGTAAACCATCAAGGCGAGCGCTTCTATTTTTGCTCCACAGGATGTGAGACAAAATTCACCACCGATCCCGACAAATTTCTTGGTGATCGCCCCGCGCCTGAACCAATGCCAGAAGGTACTGAGTTTACCTGCCCAATGCATCCCGAGATCGTCCAAGTAGGCCCCGGCGACTGTCCTATTTGTGGCATGGCGCTGGAACCAATGGCGCCAAGCCTAGAGACCGGGCCCAACCCGGAACTAGTGGACTTCACACGGCGGATGTGGATCGGTACGCCACTCGCTCTCGCCGTCCTCTTTCTTGAAATGGGTAACCATTTCGGCGTCCCCCTGTCAGGGTTTATGGGGCCTACCCTGTTCGTCTGGATCCAAATGATTCTGACGACACCTATTATGGTTTGGATCGCCGCACCTTTCTTTAAGAGGGGGTGGAGTTCAGTTGTTAACCGCTCGCCAAATATGTGGACTCTGATCTCCCTCGGAACGGGCGCTGCCTATCTTTACAGCATTGTGGCCGCTGTCTCGCCCTCGCTCTTCCCGCCCGCATTCTACTACTCAGACGGAACGGTGCCGGTATACTTTGAAGCAGCTGCAGTCATCATCGTCCTTGTACTGCTTGGTCAAGTCATGGAGCTGCATGCACGCGAAAGAACGGGTGACGCCATCAAGGCACTTCTCAACCTTGCGCCGAAAACAGCACGTAAGGTGAGCGCTGACGGCAGCGAGGCCGAGATTCCACTGGATGACGTCAAATTGGGTGACCACTTGCGCATACGCCCTGGAGAAGCCGTGCCTGTCGACGGCACTGTGCTTGATGGGCGGTCCTCGGTCGACGAAAGCATGCTAACAGGCGAACCAATCCCGGTCGAAAAAGTTGAGACCGATCCCCTAACAGGTGGAACCATCAATGGGACGGGTTCTCTGATTATGGTTGCGGAGCGCGTTGGATCCGAAACGCTCCTTGCGCAAATCGTCAATATGGTTGCTTCCGCTCAACGCAGCCGCGCGCCCATTCAAGGACTTGCCGATAAGGTTTCCAGTTATTTCGTGCCTGCGGTTATGCTCATTGCCGCAATTTCTTATGCCATTTGGTCACTTTTCGGACCAGAGCCGTCGTCGATCTACGGCCTCGTCGCAGCCGTCTCCGTTCTCATTATCGCCTGCCCGTGCGCTTTGGGGCTTGCCACGCCTATGTCAATTATGGTCGCGACAGGCAAGGGCGCGATAAACGGCGTCCTTATCAAAGATGCTGAAGCTCTTGAGCGGTTCAGCACTGTAGACACTTTAATAGTTGATAAGACTGGAACACTGACGGAGGGAAAACCCAGATTGGCAGATGTGTGCGCGGTCGCGCCACATACGTCGAACAGGGTTCTGCAGATCGCGGCGAGCCTCGAAAGAGGAAGCGAACATCCGCTAGCGACCGCTATTACACATGGTGCAGAGACACGTGAGCTGGGCCTCACGAAAGCTGAAAATTTTAACGCCATTACGGGCATGGGGGTCACCGGCGAAATAGAAGGCAATGTTGTAGCGCTGGGCAATCTAAAACTGATGCACTCGCTGAACATCGATATTGGTAGCCTTTCAGCTAAGGCGGAAGCACTCCAGTCGCTAGGTCAAACCGTGATGTATCTCAGCTACGGCCCTTCGGTGATGGGTTATGTTGCCGTTGAAGACCCGATCAAGGAAACAACGCCTGAGGCCATCCAATCCCTCCATAAACTGGGCATGAAAGTTATCATGGCGACCGGCGACAATATTCGAACCGCAAAAGCCGTGGCAGATCGGCTCGATATTGACGATATCCGCGCCGATGTCATGCCTGAGGATAAAGCTGCCCTGGTAGCAGAGCTCAGATCGCAAGGCCGCGTCGTCGCTATGGCCGGAGACGGGGTGAATGATGCGCCAGCACTTGCAGCAGCGGATGTCGGTATTGCCATGGGCACGGGCGCCGATGTTGCTGTTGAAAGCGCCGGTATTACCCTTGTAAAGGGCGACCTCACTGGGGCGATCAGAGCGAAAGCTCTGGCGACAGGCACAATGCGCAACATTCGCCAGAACCTGTTTTTTGCTTTTGTCTACAACGCGGCCGGTGTGCCAATTGCTGCAGGTGTGCTTTATCCTTTCTTTGGCATCCTGCTGTCGCCGATACTAGCCGCCGCGGCCATGAGCCTTTCATCCGTATCTGTCATCGGAAATGCCCTTAGGCTGCGGAGGATCAAGCTGTGAACATCTCTGAAGCGTCAGAACTTGTAGGCATACCACCGAAAACGATCCGATATTATGAAGGTATCGGACTCATTTCGTCTCACCGCTCTGAAAACGGATACCGTGTCTATGATGACCGCGACCTTCACATGCTCAACTTTTTGGGGCGAGCAAGAAGTCTAGGCTTTACGATTGAGAGTTGCCGCTCGCTCCTTGCGCTGTATCAGGATCCCAATCGCGCTAGCGCAGAAGTCAAAAAAGTGGCGCTACAGCACATGGATGAAATTAACTGCAAGGTTGAAGAATTACAAGCGATGCGTGCGGTCCTAACAACGCTCGTGGAGAGCTGCAGGGGCGACGAACGTCCCGATTGCCCCATTCTTAAAGCCTTGTCGGCGCCCATAAGACTACACCAATAGTCGGAGGACACTCTCGTGAAAGCGGAGTATGAGGCTAACAGCTTGTCTGTGACGAATGCTGTTTCAATGGGCACCGGCGTCATGATCGGTGCCGGGATTTTCGCGCTGACCGGTCAGGTAGCGGAGCTGGCTGGACCGTATTTTCCTCTCGCCTTTTTTGTCGCCGCAATCGTTACCGGCTTTAGCGCCTACTCCTACATAAAGATGTCCAATGCATTTCCATCTGCAGGGGGAATTGCCATGTATCTGGAAAAGGCATACGGACGGGGAACGATCACAGGCGCCAGCGCCATCCTTATGGCCCTGTCCATGGTCATCAATGAAAGCCTTGTTGCGCGAACTTTTGGTACCTATACGCTTCAGCTTTTTGACATCCCCGCAACTTCATTCCTGGTCCCGACACTCGGCGTTGGGCTGATCATATTTGCCTTTTTTGTAAACATCTCAGGCAATCGTTCGGTAGGTCTCTTCTCGCTGATAATGGCTGTTGCGAAGGTCGTCGGCATTGCGGTATTCGCGCTCGCAAGTTTATGGGCGGCAGGTGGGATTTGCCCTCCACCCGATCCGTCGGGCGTTTCCGAAACAAAGTTTGTGGGCTTTGTTGCCGCGCTCGCACTCGCCATTCTCGCCTACAAGGGTTTCACAACCATCACCAATAGTGGCTCTGAGCTCGTAGACCCCCACAAAAACCTTGGGTGGGTAATTATCTATGCGATCGGCATCTGTTTCATCATCTACATGCTGGTAGCAATCGCTGTCTATTCCAGCTTACCGTTAAGTCAGATCATAGAGGCAAAGGATTTCGCGCTCGCGCAGGCTGCGAAGCCTGTACTGGGGAATTATGGGCTTTGGTTTACGGTCATACTGGCAATCGTTGCTACAGCATCAGGTCTCATCGCGAGTATCTTTGCTGTCTCACGGATGCTGACCATGTTGACAGACATGAAACTCATTCCACATAGCCACTTTGGTATGCCTGGTCCGATCAGAAGCCATTTGTTGGTGTACACGGTTGTCATCGCGATCTTGCTGACCGTCTTCTTCGACCTGAGCCGGATTGCAGCCCTGGGTGCGATCTTCTATCTCGTGATGGATGTTGCTGTTCACTGGGGTGTTTTCCGTCACCTCCGTCACGAAATTGGTGCACGCGCAGTGGTCCTTCTGTCCGCCATCTTTCTTGATGTATCAATCCTTGGGGCATTCATTTGGTTAAAGCTGGCGTCTGACCCACTTATTGCGGTCATCGCCACATCCGGCCTCACGATTGTTTTTGTTGGTGAGTGGGCCTATTTGCGTTCACAATCAACATCTGCCCAAGCCTCTGTGCACAAGCATTGAGAGGACTTCTACCTTCCTCAAACGTTCAAGAAGAAAATTGGAGCTGGGCGAGAGCTCCAGGGAAGCAACTCAGAGCGCGAATCAGTAATGGTTGTCCGACAGAACGTTGGCATCGCGCTAGAACACAATTAGCCGCAGAATTCAGCGCGATTTCAACCGACTATTGCCATACCGAAAAAATCTGATCAGATTACCGACACGCACATACATGGAGGTGGTGCAGTAGCGATGAGCTGCTCCACGCCTCCTCTCGCTCCTGCATCAACCGTATGTGGTTGAAAAGCTAGGAGCAATGGTATGTCTGAAAATCAACACATTGATAATTCGGTAGCTTCGTACGGGGCAATCATGGCTCAAGCGTCGTCATTGACCAATCCATCTCCCACAGAAATTGTGGAAGGAATTCTAAACTCGTTGGTCGAAGCGAACTTGAGTGAGATTCAGAGAGAAACGGCAATCTCCCTTATTTCCAAAAAAAGTGGGCTTCGGAAAAGTGTCCTCAAAAATCAATATGATGCCAGCTATCTAAAAACATTCGGTGTTCTCAACAACCCCATTACAAACCTCTCAAGCAGGGTTATCGAGAAGCACTTCGCCCAAGGAGAACATATCCGAGTTACCGGCGGTGGAGGTTTTGAAGCCTATCAGAAAACCCATTGGACTGATCTTCCAGAGCAGCAGCTGCGCCACCATATAATGCAGGAGATAAAGGCCAGCGGAATTATCGATGGTGGAAATATTACGGCTACAGTCAGCAAGTCCGTCCAATGCATACGCGACCTTCTAAGCGGAATAACTTCTGCCGACGCATCGGCCCCACCGGCCAACATCATCAATACGCAGACCGGCGAGGTTCATTTGAAGAAAGATGGGAGCTTTGAGCTAAAGCCTCATTCTCCAGAGAGCAACCTGTTGAACTGCTTGCAGTTCGCCTATGATCCGGAGGCCACCTGTCCAAAATTCGAATCCGCATTGAACGACATCTTCTGCAACGCCGAAGACCCGCAAGGGCTTAAACGCCACCTATTGGAGATGATCGGCTATGCTTTGCAGCCATTCCGGGATATTGCCTGTTTTGTCGTCTTCACCGGCACTGGAGCAAACGGGAAAACGTCATTACTGAAGACGCTGGAGCATCTTGTGCCCAAAGAAGCAGTACTTTCCCAGAGCGTGAAACGCTTTATGTCCGACAATTTTGCAGAGGCTTCCTTAAAAGGGAAACTTCTTCTCATCGACGACGATATTGCCGAACGCCTGCTGCTTGATGATGCTCTCATCAAACGCATCTCCGAAAGTAAACAAGTCACTGCTCGTGGAGCTTACAGAAAAGACAAAGAAACCTTCATTTCGAACGTCCTTCCCATCTTGGCAGGAAACTCTCTCCCCAGAACAAACGATGTTTCCAATGGCATGCTTCGGCGAGCTCACATATTTCCGTTCGACAGAGAATTCTCCAAATCAGAACAGAAGCCAAAATTGTTCCAAGATATCTGGGAGAAAGAGTTGCCTGGCATTCTCAACTTAGCACTGGCGGGGCTTTCTCGGCTCCGAGCACGCGGTAATTTCGAGCTCCCCATAGACGCCGAAAACGCTCTTCGCGAGTTCATCATTCAAGCAAACCCCTTAATGTCGTTCATCGAAAGCGAGTGCACCTTCGACGGAGACGCCCGAACAACCGGAAAACTCTTCAGAGGGGCTTACAGAGCTTGGGGGAAAGAGCAGGGTATTGGCAATGTTGACGCTGGGGATCATGCACTCAAGCGAAAGCTAGAGGGTTTGGGGCTCAAAATTGGCAGAACTAAGGGTGCAACAATGATCCATGGGCTGGCCCTTCACGGCTACAATGTCGTTTGAACATGAAAACCTGGAGAAACTGCTCCTCCGAGCTAGCGAACCAACTCCCTTTGTGACGGGCCAGCATTGCCTTTTTTCCGTCGACGCAGCGGATCCCAATGACCACCGGAATGTAGGTCCCACTTCAGAATCGTGCCGGGTAAGCCAGCAAATAAATGACTTAGTAGATACTGAGTTTGCACAACGTGGCGCCAAAAGGAGTCCGAAAAAATGCGTCAGTTATTCTAAACAAACAGCATCAAAATTTTCGAACCAACTCATTGATTGATCTTTGAATGTCCATGCCCCACCTCATATGCGATGCCTTCAGTATTGACATCCCTGCCCGGAGAGTTCCTCAGAAATTCTTCGTACTTCTTCCTCGAGTCCCGGGCAACTAAAACCCAAATCCAGATGCCTATGGCAGCCACCAGCCATGGGAGGCACATCTCAACGGAGAATTCCTCGGTTCCAAATAGCACCGCACCCAACCGAACATAAGCCAAAGAAACTAGGACAATCAGCGCAATGGAAAGCCCAAGATTCTTCTGTATTCTCAGATGAGAGATCATTGCCCCCTTAGGACGGTGCTTCCCGAAATAATAGTGCACTTCTTTCAAATCTTCCTTCAACAAAAACTGCCGTTCAATATTTGCTATGATCACTAGATTCCGGTTGTACCAATGGCTAGCATCGTAGATATGGGCCAACATCCAAACTACCGTTGCTAAAACTATTGATGCCGCGACATCTATGGAGAGAATTTGCTTTTCAACAAATCCGAAAGCTGCGGCAGCCGCTACCAAAGTACCAATCGACTGCCATATAATTACTATGTGCCGATTGATATCGTTCATGAGCTGATTGTACATAGCGATGAGAAACTCGTCGCGCCTGCTTGGCTCACTCACTTTCTTTCTCCATCGTTGCTGCGACATGGCGATAGTTCTGCCAAATCGCGTTCATATTCTCCAAAGAAGCTTTGAGACAAACCTCGTATCCTCCTGTTGGATGAGGTCGAAATTTCTCACCGTCGAAATAGTCCCCGAAACCAGCATCAAGTGTAAACCGGTTGGTATCGAGGCTCGCTACATTCAACCGATTAGCTAAATCCCTTTGAACGTCAGGACGCCCTCCTAACAAATGAATTTCGCGCTGACCAAACGCAGATATTGGTATTTCAGTGCCGCCGTATCGGGTGGGCACGCTATATCCAAGCCTGTAGCGGCTAGGAATTAAGGAGGTAAGATACTCTGCTAATCTCAAGTCTTTGGGAACCACTATTACAGTATTGGCATACTCCGACAATCTTTCTGCTTGATCCAGTATTTTGGACAGTTCAGCTCTATCAACGACATCTTGTGCAACGGTAACTTCCGGCCGATACGCCTTTGCCGCCGCCAAATGCCGCTCAAAATCATAGTCCTTCCAGTTTATGTCCAAGAACCCAAGTTGTGACACACCGCGTACATCTCTCAAATTGGTGTATCGCGCGCCAGGTTCCCAGCCATACAGCGCTGCGAGCTCCAACACTTTACGACTGTGACAAACGTATTTTTTTACAGTGTTAGAGATTGGGTACTCGTGGGATTTAAAAACTGGGAATTCACTTACCATAAAGTAAACTACCCAATCCGATAAACACAAGCACTCCCAAGGCCCGTTTAGCGTACGAGGTTCAACGTGACACCAGAATTTTCAGAGTTTACTTATGGGTTCGCTCTTACAAACGAGCTTCTCAGCTGGATACCTATCTCCGCGGTTCCGATATTCCCAAGTCTGATTGAGGAGGGGCGAGATGGAGGTGGCTACGATGTCAACTTAGACGCTCCAGGCATACCGATATATCTTCAGTTCAAGCGCGCCGATTGTATGATTAGATCAACTGCACGGGAATGTAGCCACCCCCACGCAAATCTGTCGCCGCCGTTTTACCGTTTCAAAATTACAGAAGCCCGGCGCTCACCGCAGCATCAAATGCTACTTAGTTTAGATAATGGCGAAAACATCGTCCAATATGTTGCTCCGCGTTTCCATACTCACGCTGAAATCAATGCAGCTTGGCGACGCGGCGGAATCGCCAGTCAGTCGATTTTTGTGGCTCCGTCACAAATTGGAACATTGGACGACAATCCACATTATGTCGCCTATGACTCTACGCAGGCCTATGTCTTCTCAGAACCTAAATCGGTGCAATTTCTCGCTGCCGCGGAACTAATCGCCGAAATCTCGAATAGACTCGACAAAAGCAAGCAACCGCTGGAAAAGGCGCTCCCCATCAGAAGGAGAGAGCTACGATCAGCAATTGAAGAAGGGGCACGAGCCGATTCCTACGAAGCAATCGGGTTTACCCAGCGAGCTCTTGCAGCGAGACGTGTACCCGTGGCCTCTTACGATCCTGAAATCCCACTAGATCAGCGCACTGCGAAGACATTGTCAGGGCCGAAAGCAATTCTTCGAGAGATGGCGGACGATGCTCTAAAATTTTTGAGCTCACAGCTGGTAGTTGTCCAGAGCAATTCTGGCTAAGATCACTAAACTCCCCGGCACTTCCTCACTCATCAGCTTCACCTAGTTCAGCAGCGACCGAGCGGAACTGTTCGAGGGCGGCTTCGAGATTTTCGACAATCTCGGATGCGATGACGTCGGGCTCAGGAAGGTTGTCTACGTCTTCCAAGCTGTCATCTTTCAGCCAGAAAATATCGAGATTCAATTTGTCTCTGGCAACAAGTTCGTCATAGGTGAAGCGTTTAAACCGCTCGGTTTCTTTTCGCTTTCGATAGCATTCGACAAAATCATCCAGGTCAGCTGAGGCTAGCTTTTTGGTCTTCAGTGTCTTGTGGACGTTGGTCCGGTAGTCATACACCCAAAGCTCTTTGGTCTGGATGGTCTTTGACGCCTTCTTTTTGTCGAAAAAGAGTACGTTGGCCTTCACACCCGGGCTGTACCAAATGCCGGTCGGCAGTCTAAGCAGCGTATGGAAATTGAATCCTTCTAGCAGCCGCTTTCGGATACCTTCTCCTGCACGCCCCGCTTCAAACAACACATTGTCCGGCAGCACGACGCCAGCACGGCCATTCGTTTCCATTACGGTCATAATGTGCTGCAAGAAATTGAACTGCTTGTTGGACGTCGTGAACTTGAAATCCTCTCGCTCGTAGCTTTCCCGTTCAGTCGTGACTGAGCCGTCTTCCCCCACGACTCTGTAGCTCGACTTCTTACCAAAAGGCGGGTTGGTCAAGACAACATTGAAACGATCACTTCCGGCGTTCGCGAGCGCATCTCCCTGATGAACGGGACTTCCTCCATTGCCGATGCCGTGGAGATAGAGGTTCATCGCGCACAATCGAACGACTTCATCCACAATGTCGATGCCCGTGAACGACGAGTGCCGCAACATGTGTAGACGATCACGATCCTTGCTCTGATCCTTCATGTGATCATAGGCGGTGAGGAGAAAGCCGCCCGTCCCACAGGCGGGGTCGCAAATGGTTTCGCCGATCTTTGGATTCACACATTTGACGATTGCTTCAATAACGGGGCGCGGCGTGAAGTATTGGCCTGCACCGGACTTTACTTCAGACGCATTCTTCTCCAGCAGGCCTTCGTAAATCTCGCCTTTAACGTCAACGCCGATGCCAATCCACGGGCCTTCCCGGTCAATCAGGCTCACAACACGGGTTAGCTTGGCGGGGTCTGAGAGCTTGTTCTGTGATTTTTTGAATATGGTCCCTATCAGTCCGGACTTTTTCGCCAAGGTTTCCAGGGTCTGCCGATATTGCGCCTCAAGCTCATCACCGGTTTTTTTGGCGAGTTCGACCCAAGACCATTTTCTGGGAATTGCGGAAGGCTCATTCAAAAACTCGACGCGTTCCTGATCCATCTTCAGGAAGAGGAGATAGGTTATCTGTTCGACATAGTCGCCATAGGAAATCCCTTGATCACGCAAGACATGCGCATAGTTCCAGACTTTGGAAACAAGCTGTTCGTTGGTCATCAAGATGCCTCATAACACTGGACTATGAGAGGTTTGGCTCGCTCCAGGTCTTCATGCGTTGCGACCGTGACCTCCAGATCACCCGTTCCAAAATGTCCAACTGATCGGACGTCGCGGGTGAACCCTTCCTCCAACTCGAACTTCGCGGGGTCGAGTTTCAAATAGATGCGGACCACATTGAGTTGCGGTTTCACGTCGACGCAAGCAAAATTTTTGATCCGGCGGAAGGCAAAATAATATCGCAATGTCTTTTGCGTCACGTCATCCCCCAAACCAAGTAGGAATGTCTCAAGGTCAGAATAGAGGGCGGCAATTTCCGATTTCGCGCTGGCCAGCCCCATTGAAACTGTCTTGTATTGTTGTATTTTTTCGTCTGACACCGCCGCAGTGATAGCCGCCGAGGGCACCGAAACAGAAGTGAGGAGATCAAGAAGCAAAAGGCCATCGCCAAACCGCCTATACCGAATAAGCTCGATATTTCGTCCCATTTGATTGACCGCGTGAGTGTCATACTTCGTGAAATCAGCGGCGATACAGACAAGACGGGGCGCGCTCCATTCGATCTTGTCAGCTTCTTCTTTGCCGTATTTGTCCCTAACGAGTAACTCGAAATCGCCGCGATGATCCATCAGCCAGTCGAGGTAAAAGAGGCCCTGATTGATGATGTTCTCATTTCGATCCCGCTTATATTCGATGATGACCGGGTACCCGTTCTCATCAACCCCTAGCGTATCCATGCGACCACCATTGGTTGTCGTATACTCCGAGGCCAGGAAACGAACACCAAGAAGCGTTTCTAGATTTTTCTCAAACAGTGTTTGAAGTGTCTTCTCGAGGGGTGATGAACTGCTCGCAAGTTCCGTTAGCGACGTGCCGCCAAGTTGAAAGAGCTTAATGTCGCTCATGCTTTTATCTTTCGTTTAGCTGTCTTCTTACAAGATCGTTTTGGTGCGGGCTTGTTTGCTTCGCACTCTGCCCTGATGCGCTCCAGCAGCACACTCGCAGGCTCATCAGCTGGGTCTTGAGGAACAAGCTTGCCGCTGAAAGCCTGTTTAAGGACCGACTGCCGGAGGGACGCAGAGCGCTTGATTTCTGCATCACACCATCTTTCGAGATTCCGGCCCTTGTCGACACACTCAGAAACTAACATAGAGATTTCGTACTGCTCCTTGATCGGCGGCAGCGGGACTAAGAATGACCGGATGTCGCCTTGGTTGATCTTGTAGATTCCTGCAGTAGTTTTTGCCGCGGACTCGATCTGGCTGCGCAAGAAAGGGGAGTTCCAAAATTGGATAAACCATTCTGGCAAAACATCATTTAGAGCGATTGGAACTCGGATCATGGTATCCGGATAAGCTATGTCATCAACATCGGAGACGACCAACCCGCCAGAACCAACAAGTTTCTTTGAACCGTTTCCTCTGCTCACGAGAATGTCGCCCTTCCTAACGAGAAAGGCCTCAGCAGAAGCCGCGTCCCAATCCCCGAGCTTGCGCTCGGAGATATCAATCAAACCATCCTTCAGAGCGGTGAGCCGCATAACCGGAAAACCATTTTCGGCATCCGGCACAGACCGTCCATTCGACAGACCATCTCGTAGAACCTGATCTACAGATGCCCAAATCCAACCTTCGGGCAACTCAGGAAGGTCAGATGTGTCAGGTGCTTGCGGTTCTTTGTATTTGCCACGTCCCTGCCAGTTTTCGCGACGGGTTTTGAGGATGCGGGCGAGGATGTCGCTGGCGGGTTCAAGCTTGTCTTTGTTCGCCTCGCGCCAGTCGCGGGTGAGTTCGCCGGTGACGGCGGCCTTCAGCACTGACTGACGGTAGGTCCTCAATAGTTTTTGAGTCTGCCGGATCGCTTCCTCTCCCTTATCCAACTGGGCGAAAAGCGTCTCAATCTTTTCAACGATACGCCGTTGTTCATTGAGTGGGGCAAGTGGAAACTCCAATTCCGTTATGTGGTCGCGCTTTAGATTGTTGATGTTTGAGCCTTTGGCGAAATAGGAGACATGCTTCCGATACGATTTGGTTTGAAAGAAGTAACCAAAGTATTTGGCATTAATGCCATGTACTGGATGTAAGGCACTACAAAAGGCACCTATAGTACTGCCTTTAGAACTCCATATCTGCGCAGCCTTCCCAACTAGACTCTTACTTCCGCTCGACATGGCGATGATTACGTCACCATCTGCTAACCTTTGTTCGCTCGAAACTCGTTCGTCCTTCACGTAAACAAGGTCATCAAAATTAACCGAAACGTTTATGTTGTTGGCCCGTAGAAGTTTCGAATATCCCGGCTTAGCCTCTTTGGAGGCTTCAGATTTCGCGTAAGAAACACCGCGAACTAAATCGGATATCTCACCAACTCTGCAATTTGCCCAGGCAGTTTGTCGTTTAACGGTCAAGCCACCAACGCCCCTTGCAACTCATCGAGCATGTCATTCAACCCCGTTCCAAACAGTTCGCGGGCCTTTAGTAGCCCGCCTTTGTCGGAAAGCCCAGGGACTTCCATAAAATCGCTGGGTGAAATCTCGGCATTGGCAGCAACGAGGCTCACAATGGTTTTGAGCCAATCCAACTGCTCATTTGAATATTCTCTGCCTGCTTTCTTCTCTCGCCCGAGCCAAAGATTAAACCGCTGTTCGACCTTGTCCCCAAAAGGCTCTAGCAGGGCGTCTTGCCCCAACGCAAAACGCACAAGAGAGACGATCTCTGTTAATTGTTTGTCCACCGGGGCACCCCGCACTTTGGCCGCATCCAATCGCTTATAGGCCTGCCAAACATCCGCGGTGGTGAGGTAGTGCGGCGGGGTCGTGAGCTTCTGCACCAATTCCTTGATGGCCGCATAGGTAAGGCGTTGCGTGGCGTAAGACTGATTGTAGAGAATTTGGAGGGCTGTGAGTTCATCCTTGTTCTCCTCAATAAAGGTCTTGAAAGACGAGATGCGCTCTTTTGCATGCTTCTGATCAAAGTCAGCACTCAACAGCTCGTCGGTCGTCACCTCATCAATAATGATGTCAGACTTCTGTTTGATCTCTTTCAGAAGGTTCCGGAGGGGTGCTGCATCAAATGGCGCGCAGGCGTCGTTGATCAATTTCTCCGCAACCGCTTTTTCTTCCGCCTCGGAGGCCATAGTGCCATGCGCAGCATTGATAGCGGCGGCTTGAATATCCGGATCGATAGCATCAAGCAGCGTGTTTGCGAGATCGCGAGGGGTTTTACCTCCAGCAAGCTCGGCGACGCGCAGACGATCTTCATCATCTAACTTCCCATCTAGCACAGCCAAACGGCCTGCGAGGCTTGAGAGTGCGTCCTCGTCTCGTCTTCCCTGGGCAATTTGGTCGATCAGCTTGTCGAAAGAGATATTGCGTTTGCGCTCCAATGGTTGGGAGGCATTCTTTTTTGTTTCGGAGACGCCGACCGCATCAATCAGCACGAAACGGGTCTTAGTTTCCGCGTCTGGCGTGACGGATTTCAAATCTGCGTCCTGAATGGTGCGAACGCCGCGGCCTTTCATTTGTTCGTAGTAGCCTTCGGACTTCACATCGCGCATGAAGAGGAGCACTTCAACTGGTTTTATGTCGGTGCCGGTGGCGACCATGTCTACTGTCACCGCCACACGTGGGAATGGATCAACGCGGAAGGCTTTGATCAGTTCCTTAGGGCTTTCGCCTGTGTTCCGATATGTGATCTTTTTGGCGAAATCGTTGCCTTCGCCGAAGACCTCTCTCACCGCGTGGACGATTTCTTCCGCATGATTGTCGTCTTTGGCAAAGATGAGGGTCTTGGGCAACCAGTCGCCGGTGCGGTCGGGAAACAGTTCCGTGAAAACGCGGTCTTTGAAGGTCTGGAGAACGGTCCGAATTTGATTGGGGGCGACGACAGAGCGGTCCAGCTCTTTGGCTGAGTATTCCAGGTCGGCGTCAAGGTCGCGATACTTCACGGCCCGGGTGCGTTTGTCCCTTACCGGCACCTGGAAATCACTTTCTTCAACTTCGACCGTGCCGCCGTCTTCTGTGACGCGGGTGCGAATACGATAGACCTCGTATCCCACATTTACCCCATCGGCGACCGAGCGCTCATAAGGATATTCTGCGACCAGGTTCTGGTTAAAAAAGCCTAACGTGTGTTTTGACGGGGTCGCTGTGAGACCGATGATTGATGCATCGAAATATTCAAGGACCTGCCGCCAGAGGCCATAGATCGACCTGTGGCATTCGTCTGTGACGATGAAGTCAAACATCTCAATTGGGATTTGCGGGTTGTAAGAAAGCGGCTGAATTTCTCCCTCATCGTTTCCCGACGTTTCAAATGCGGACCCTTCTTCCTCCTCTGACTCCATTTCCTCCCCCCGCAACATTGAGTAGAGGCGCTGGATCGTCGTAATGACGACCTTGGCGTCAGGGTCGATCTTGTGGCTGTGCAAATGCTGCACAATGTAGGTGTCGGTAAACCTGTTGACCGCATCTGGTGGTTGAAAGTCCTGAAACTCCTTCAACGTTTGGTCGCCAAGATTCTTTCGATCTACCAGAAAGAGGATTCGTTTGGCCCCTGCGTGCTTGATGAGGCGATAGGAGAACGAGCAGGCAGTGAACGTTTTGCCCGCGCCCGTTGCTAGCTGGATTAGCGAGCGAGGGCGGTCCTCACTCAGTGATTTTTCAAGACCGTGAATAGCTTCAATCTGACAGTCCCGTAACCCGTGGGTGATCAGTTCCGGCAACGCTCTCAATCGCCCCCGAAGGGTGTCAGGTTGCTTCAGCCACTCATGCAGCGTCTCCGGCTGGTGAAAGGCAAACACCTTTCTTGAGCGGGGCTTAGGGTCACGCATATCGCGAAAGAAGGTTTCGTCGCTCGTACTTTCGTAGTCGAATATGAGGATATCCTGCCAACGGGCCAAATGGTCCGGCAGAGCCGACATGTATTTTTCAGATTGCTCCGCCACGCCGCTTAGCGTCATCCCTGCCTTCTTGGCCTCGATGACGCCTGCCGCCTTTCCGTCGACAAACAGAAGATAGTCGCAAGGACCAGAAGCCAGCTGGAACTCACGTACTGCGACACCCAATGCGGCATTGCGGTTGAACTCGTCATTGTTTTGGATGACCCATCCAGCAGCGCTGAGGGATGCGTCAATCTTCTGGCGGGCTATCTGTTCAGGCGTGAGCATAAGGACCTTGATGTTGAGGTGTACAATTCAGCTATCGTTCTGGCTTGCTTAGTTGGTTGATTGCAAACTCAGCCTTGTCTGAACCTCATTGATTTTCTTCAGGACTTCCGCCTGTAACTCTACTTTGCGGTCTAGGTTTGTTTGTATTTCCGATATGGTCAGTGCGCCCCGAGGAGTCACTACTCTTTCTCCTGCCGCATTCTCCAAATCCAGTATCGTTATACTCATCACAAGATCGGTCCGATCTCTCAGGTCCGGCTTGCCCCAAGGACCATAAGTGTTCGGTGCAAGCGTTAGGGTCTTGCTTTCGCCAGGTTCAAGACCACCTGTGAATTCGTAGTTGAAGTCTTCATCAATCCAAGGAATTGAACGCCCGGGCGTCTCGACAACTCCATGCGCAAACATCCGTTTGATAGCGAAACTGCCATTATTCTCAATTTTGAAATCAAAGGCTGGCGAGCGCCGATATCTATCATTACTCCAATAGTACCGCGCACCAGAAAGTTCGATTGCGCCTAGAATTCGCTCGGCTTCCGCCTCTCTCGCCCTTGCATCATCAAGGTCGTGCTGAAGGTCTTCTATCTCTTCTTGCAAAGCAACTAACTGGCGCTGATATGTCTCCAGCTGTCGCTGGTCTGCTAAAGCGATTACCTGCAGACCGGTCTTTCCATCCACTATTGGACCGACTCTTTGGAAGATGACATTTGGCGAACTGTCGGTGGCATTTGCGAGTTCCACCAGTTGCGCCAGAGCTGGTTTTTCATCACCCGTTGGATTTAACGCAATACCGAGAAGTGATTTGGTGAAACTCTCCCGACTTTCCGGGCTTAGTGACTCGCTTACGGCGCGCACCGATTCTTGAAAGCGTTCCTCACTAGATGCATCTAGCTTCGGTTCCGATTGGAAACAGGCGGCCAGCAATAGACCTATCGCAACAATAGAACTGACTCTTGTTTTCATCACCTACCCCCTATTGAATTTGATATTTCAACAGAAAATGCAGGGTTTCCCAAGTAAATTCGGGCAACACGGAAATCGGTGAAACTTTTGTCATGGCTCACCATTTGAGGGGTCACCCCAACGCGGGTTCTCCGTCCGGTCACGAAGTGCTAAGGAAAATTACCCAAAGCGGCACATTTAGTGTCGGTCACGGCAACTAAATGGGCGGCGCTATAGATACCAGACCTAGGTCGTCTCTCGCTTCAAGCATTCCATTGGCCAACAGGATGAAATGAGCACCATCATCGTTACTCTCAACGAAGTCGTATCTGGTGCCCCGGCTAGTTGTTCGCTCGCGCAATGGCTCTCTAGTTGAAGCTTCACCAACGGTTCGGATGAAGACAAGACGGTTTCCCTCGCGGCGTATCGTGATTGTGTAGCCACCAGCATGTGCAACCCAACGTCCAATGAGGTCTGGGTCGACGGGCGCGTTGTTGATCTGTTCTAGCGCATCAACCGAAAGCCCTAGGATTTGGACTTTGAGATCAGGGTTGAAATGGGTCGTTGCCCACGCACCGGCTCCATCCACCATCCCTGGTAGCAAATATACGATATAGGTCTGTGCAAAGTTCGGTTTCTCAGATTGTAAACCTCTGGCGATTGATGCGAGCGTTGCCTCGTCGATTGGTTCGGCTAGACGAACAACCAGCGAGCGCTTGGAACTTCCAAACGAAATCTCTTCAGTAATTCCGATAATCTTGTCGTGTCGTGCTGGCGTTGCCAGGGTGGAAGATACAGCTCTATCTGAGCGCACAACCTGTGGTGCGGGGCGGAGTGTGGCGGTTTCTACCGCTTGGTCACTCCCCTCATTGTCATCGATGAAAGGAACTGCCAAAGCGCTAACCGCCAAATAAATTCCGAGGCCGGTGATGATTTTGTGCCTTTTCCAGAAGGGTTCAATGTCCCCCTCTGTGACGCTTTGGGTGTTTTCAGCCACGTCTGAAGCCACAGTTCCGGGATTTTGCATTGCGTTCCGGAGAATTGACCTGTCTTTCAGAAAATAGGGGAGCTTCACCCGAGTTCCCCCAGTGCCGTGGACGATAAGTCGCTGCCCATTATCTTTGATGCTTTCGATCTGGGTCAGATTGATTTCATCGACCTGCATTCCAAACCTTGGTTTTTTGTGGATCAAACGTCGGCTTGTCACGACGACCTTTTGTAGAGTTCTTTCTCCGTATATCCATGCGACGAGAACTAGCGTGCCAACGAAGAGACCCAACGGCCCCATGGCGGCCGATATCATTAGTGTGATTGATGCCGCAAATACTTCCACAAGAAGTCTCGTTCCACCAAATCGTCCCCGATAGACAATCTGTTCACCCGGCGCTAGGAGGTTTTCGATCTTGCTCATGTCGTTATCCTCCAGCCCGCTTGCAGGCTTCGCCAGCAGCTGGGCCATCATGGATGAAAACCATACTTCCATCCTTAAAAAGCGTAAAAATGGCTCCCGCCCAACATACGCACCCAGTCTGTTCTTTGCGTTGACTGCACCGCAGACAATCCATCCGAATTGCAGTTGCGTCCCATATAGCGGGCTGTCATTTGTGTATCCCTGTACGGGGTTTCGGAATGAGTAGAGTGGACTTGTGGGATCGATAAGCCGTTCCTCGAACCATTCCTTGATTACCTCCTGGTGGTTTTCGGGCGGCGGTGGCCCGTAGTCCGCATGCGCCAATTGATCTGAGGTCGGACCGGTTGCACATGCCGCAAGTCCACCTGATAAGCCCAGCAAAAGAACGAACGAAACCACTTGGTTGCGACGGATGGGAAAAATACGAAAATCTGACATCTCTATTCTCCTCTTCAATGCCATTACATTTGTCCGCGGTAGTTGATATTTATCATGGGACTGTAGTCCGTGGTTTTATTAACGACAAGATGGTGATTTTACGACATGCAGATTCAGCGTGTCGTTGCTCACAATCTTCGAAAACTCAGGGTTGCCAAGGGTCTGTCTCAGGAGGCGTTGGCAGTGGATGCTGGGATTGATCGGACCTATGTCAGCCGATTGGAGCGCGGCCTCGAAAATCCCACTGTTGCCGTACTTGAGCGCATGGCCACTGCTCTGTCTGCTCAAATCGCAGACTTCTTTGTTCAACCGCGGACTGGGGAGAAGTTCCCCGAGCCGCTCCGAGGTGGTCGAAAACCGAGCCAATAGGGGTCGGTCGTAACGCCTGAGACTGTTGAGAGATCGATGCCCCGTCTGCCGCGCGATTGCGTTCGCGCCTGCGCCGAGGTTCATCTGACTTGTGACAAAACCCGCTCTTAGGCTGTGACTGGAAAATCCTTGTGAGTTGAGACCAATCTGTTTGACCCTATTTTGGATCATTCGGCTAAGCGATCGGACGGACAAGGACACACTCTTGTCACCCGGGGCACCATTGAACGGCCTGAACAAGACCCCTCCCTCATACCCACACTTGTTGATCCAATCCTCCAAGGCTTGTGTCGGGCATGCCGTATTCGGGAGCCTTGGAATTGCAATCCACCGTCCCCTGGCCATCTGATCAGTTTTGGACTTCACCAGACGGAGAAGCGCTCCGCCCTCGTCGAAGACGCAGTCCTCTGCGCGAACGTTTAAGAGTTCAGAGCCGCGAAATGCTCCGTAGAAGCCAACCAACAACAGTGCTTTGTCTCGAATGTCTTTCCGGCTTAGCCCCAATCCCAAAGCAATTCGTTCCACTTGCTCTAGGAGGAGCGGGGTTGCTTGTTTTTGCTTCACGCCATGGTGCCGTTCAATTCCTCTAAGGACCCGCTTAACGAGAACTGATTTCGTCGGATCGCTATGCCCTTGATCTCTGTGCGCCCAAGCGATCGCCGCCATCCGGCGTTTCACAGTACTGACAGCCAACCTGCCCGCACTTTCTGCGAGATATGAGGCCACTTGTTCCGGACTGGCCGGGATCGTCCCACCCCAAGCCTCAAATTGCTCGAGGTCTGAGCGATAGGCTTGCCTCGTATTTTGCGCCTGAGATTGAGCGAGATAGAAATCCACCGGATTGGGGTGGTTCTGACTTCCATTTTCGACCGAGTTTCTCCCCTCTTCCCCGGTTTCAGCTTTTCTTTTTTGTTTTGCGTTTAAGGAGTAATTGCAGATGTCTGCAAATATTCTGGCGCATAGTGCCTTTTTGGGGCGTTTAAGAGAGTCCGATAAGTGAGAATTATTGGACATTAGGACTCCCAAATCTCTTGTCTGAGCCGATTGAGATGAGGAAGTGCCTCCCGCATCGCCCCCAACGCTTCCGGGATCACCTCCGGGGGCAATCCGGACCACCTCGCCCGCGAGATGTATTTGAGTTCGTCATAGAGAGGGTCTGAGATTTCCTGCGTGCAAATACCTCCCTCAACCACAAACAAGAGTGCTGACAGGGCTTTCGTCTTTGCGGAACGGGATTCAAACGGTTTCAAGAGAGATTGCAGACGAGGTGTGGCCCAGAGCAGAAGCTCCAGAGCCTGCGTCCCTGTCCGTGTATATCCGTCGAGTGCATAAAGCGGGACATCATATGTGTCCCGACTGGTGTCCCGATACGTACCCGCGGGACAGGTAAGGGTGAGTGAGAATGATCTCTGGCGGGGACTAACTAGCTTTGTGAGGGGGAAGAGCACAGGAAGAAGACATTGAGTGGTCTTTCGGCCCTGGATACAGATCGCGAGTTCCTCTTCGTCGACAAGCTCGGCCTCATACATCTCAACTAGGAATGCATCGCACTCCCCGGCGACAACCGTCTTGAAGCGCCTTCGGGGAACAGGCCGCTCACACCGCCGGATTAGGTCTCCGGAGCGGTCCAGCAGTTCTCTTAGTTCGGGAGACCACCTTCTTCGTTCCCTCGGTGAGGGTTGGTCCTTCTCGAGTACGCCCGCGAACATGTAGGTTTCATCAACACGTCGATCCCGAGGCACCTCACAGAACTGACGGATCAGCGCCTGCGCCACGACCATGTCACCGCCCAGATCGGAGCGCACCTTCTTAGAGCCGCATGCGGCAATGACCTGCCCCCGCAAACCAATGGGTGCGGACCCAAAGTCTTCAAAGACAGCGACAGCTAAACCCTTCCAGAGCCTTTGAGGATCACCTAGAAGCGATGCTGCTGCCTGCATCGCCCGATCCGCATCCGCACGCCTCAGCGCCTTTTGCAACGCCGAGCGGGCGACGTACGGGTCAGTGATGTCTGGGAGCTTCTTCAAGGGGCTTGGGAGCGCGTCTACCGCGTCTGAAAGGAGGCCTTTATATCTCTCCAGGCTCACGCCCGGTCCCACGATCTCTTGAGCATGGATTGAGCGTAGACCTGTGACTTCCAAAGGAAAGAGAAATCGGCCTTTAGTCCCAGTTATTTTATAGGAACTGGCTCTCTTACCAATCGTCCAAGAATCTTCATATGAGTCTGAGCGCTAATGAGAGCTGTTTACCGCCGCGCCATGCATTCCTGTCCTGCCACCAGTCTCGGGACGACAATAACTTAGTCGTGTTTCTGTCGTACCGCTCTTGTGGACTTATCTGAACAGCACTCAATACACCCGAATAGAAGGAGCTTGAATTATTCTGTCGACTGACTAAAATAGAACTGTCAAAGACAATATATTCAATTCATGACCCTCAGTGATCACAGATAAAAAACAGCAATCATTTTCCCAATAGAAGCCCATTTGTCTCCAAACTGTTTTTCCAGAACACCCAGATGTCGTCGGGCCTCCACAAAAGGTCTGACGATTTCTTTATGACCTTATGAAACTCTCCGCGCTCCTTGGTCGGTAATAGTTTCAGCGCTCCTACCAGACCCCTATACCGACACGCATCCTGGAACAATGCCCAGACATGGGGTTCACCTGGCGCAACACATCCATCCATGTCCACCAACTCGACCTTCGTGAGTGGATTTTTCAGAGAAGCCAATTTCTTGAACGGTTTTTGGGTCTGCACCCGGCACTCGAAACGCGTGTACTTTGCCTCTCCGTACTGGTTCACCCCGGCATCCAAGGACTTTCCAGTCTCCTGCGCCTGAACCTTTTTGTCGTAGAGGTAGGTGGTACTACCCTTGCTCTTCTTGTTGAGATAGACGGTCTCAATTTTTCCGCCGCTACCAAAGTAGGCATTAGTCTTCCCGGTGAACTTGTGGTCTATCAGTATGTCCTCAGGATCAATATTGAGTATGTCCACCGCGACATCTATTCGGGTGACCTTAGCTTCTTCTGCAAGCATCCCTTCGCTGATTTGATTCTCAGAAACTCCCGACAATAACTCCCACACAAGCTTCAACTCCAGCGGCTGCAACAAGCCCGGATTCAATTCCACCCGCAGGAAGTTGTTTGTCTTCGATTGAGGTTTTACCTGTACCAGCACGTTCGCTTGTTTGAAAGCCATCTCATAGGACCGCAGATACTTCGTGGAGCCATTCTTATTGGCCTTAGTGGCGGCAAAAACCTTGTCCGCCAACCCTCCACTTTCCGACGCAAGAGCCTCCAACTTCTTGAGCACATGAGATTCAAGAGGTGTTGGAACAGGCACCGTGAAAGCCAAACCATCAATGATTGGCTTGGAAACGGTAACCTCAAACGCGTTGGGTCGGATGTAAGAATAGGCAATTGCAGACATCTGCAATTTATGATGCTGGTTGTGCTGCGGCTTCCCTGCCCCCGTATCGGACGCTAGGATTTTTCTGATCGTGACAGGCACATTCCCTCCATGGAAACCCCCTTCTATTCTAGAAAGAAACTCCCCAAAACCGCTACCTATTACTACCCAGAAATTCAAATCGATACAGTGGGCACGCCCGCCCAAACCCACGATTTCGGATTTGCAGACGTCTGCAATCGATATAACTCGGGCTTGTTAGACCCTCGAGAAGTGTCTCACCTGACTAAAGAGCATGTGCCCCCCTAAACACACCAGAAAAAGAGGCTCGAGAACCACTACCTACCGCTACCCACATAGTTCGCCTCCATGACTAACCGACATAAAGATGACTTAGATCAAGGTCTGGGTAAGCGATCTTTGCGACATGTTCCATGAGTTGTTCAGGCTTATGCCCAGACCCGTAATTGTCGCTCACACCTTTGGACACCGACCAGCCGCCGAGGTCTCGCAGAACGAAGTCTGGAGCTTCTGCCTCACGAAGCGCATCTCTAAAGTTGTGACGAAAGCTATGAAACGATACCCGCCCATCCTTCTTAATCACTTTGGGTAGGAATCCATCAGAGAACCAATCTGCAATCCGGTCGCTCACGTACCCATAGCTCCCTGGCTTCAGTTCTGGGAACAGGTTTTTCTTGCCCGATTTTCGAACTCTATCCACATAGTCGCCTAGACCAAACTTCAAGAGTTCCGGGTGAACAGGAAATGCTCGACTACTCGTCTTCGTTTTCAGCTTCTTACCGTCCGCATCGTTCACATCGAAATAGAAATGTCCGCCCTTCATCTCCTTCAGGTCCGCAACTTTTAGCTGTGCAATCTCATTGGCCCGCATTCCTGTATAGAGAGCAATCAATGGAAACCAAAAGCGCGCACGACGAATGACATTTGGACCTGGTTTCGCGTAGTTCCGCCCATCGTCCACGCACCCTCGAAAGAGCGGCGCATTGAAGATGCGTTGCAGCTCTCCCGTCGCAAACGGACGCCTTGCCTCCGATGCTTTTGTCTTCTCAGACAGCGGCTGGAGCCCTTCTGATGGAACTTGGGAAATACATCCTATACGCACACCGTGCTTCAACACAGCCGTCAAAGTACGGAGATAAGTGTTCTGAGTAATATGGGACAGCGTGGGCTTTCCATCTTTTGCTGCTTGCTCAGCAGCTTCTTCTATCGAAAGATCGCCATAGATTTTCTTTCGGTTGGATGGTGTTCGCGCCAAAAGCTTCCTGAATTTTTTGCAGGCCTCGTAGTCAATTTCCGCAACAAGCGTCGCTTCCCCGATGGCCTCTTTAACAAACATCGCCTCGGCCCCGGTACTATCGATGGTCTTCTGGCTGGTTCCTTTAACAACCGCCTCATCGCGGTAATCCTCAAGAAAGCGCTCAACCAGATCACCAAAGGTCATGAGGCTTTTTGGATTGCTCATTGGAGCGTGAACAAAAGCGGGGCTGACGGCCCCATCGGCAAAGAGCTGGTCGAACGCGCTTTGCTCATGTTCAGCCTTCAACCGCGCCATATCCCGACGGTGGAGTTCCCTAAGCCCCCTAATGACCAGACTGTAGAATTGCGCGTAGCTGAAGATAGACGGATCAAACTTGAAGGGAATGTTCGCGATCACTTCTTCTAGGATGCGGCTGTCTATTCCATGTTCTTTCAGAAAGCGTGGATCAGCGAGAGACGCCCAGTCCTGAGTACTTTCTGCCAACATCTCTTTTCGTTGACGATCCGTCTCTGGTGGGTCTTCAGCAAAACGTTTTTCAGCCTCCCCATCTTTCTTTTCAACAAAGCCCCTCACAAGCTTCATAGCGTCGGCCTGTGTCATGGCAGCAGGGTGCAGCTGCGCCTCAATTTTCTCATCAAAGTTGGCAAACAAAGCGTCGTACTCGACGTCTTTTTGCGCTCGCCGTGATGCAGCTTCTTTTGCACTGTTCGTCTTCAAACAGTCTTTAATGATGCTTCTGCCGAACAACTCGACATAAGGATTTGGTACCCGACGACGGTAGTAATAGGTCCCCTTGACCTTGATCAGTCGATAGGTTTTTGACACGGCTTTCATCCCAAATGTGTACCACAAAAGTGTCCCACAAGCGACATGTAAGCTATTGATCTAAAAGGAAGACTAGCGATAACAATGGGTTAGCTAGAGGATGGTGGAGCCAGGCGGAATCGAACCGCCGACCTCTTGCATGCCATGCAAGCGCTCTCCCAACTGAGCTATGGCCCCGAAACCAGATCAGATCCGCAAGGTGGGATCTTTGGGAAGGCAGCGTATGAACCCTGCCTTGTGGGGGCGGAAACTATGTCGGTCCCGCCCCAATATCAAGTGAAACTTGCAGCTTATTTGCAGTTTCCATCGCACAAGAGCTGTCGTGACGATCAATCGTCGTCGTCATCCAGGCCTGGTATGAGATCAGCGACGTCGTCATCATCTTCCTCGTCATCATCGAGGAACGTGTCGTCGTCATCGTCATCATCGATGTCGAGGAAATCATCATCCTCATCATCGTCCTTATTGCCCGCCTCTTCCTTCGCGGCCAATGCGTCGAGCGAGGTGTCTTCCTCGTCGCTCTCGTCATCCGCGCTCTCATCTGCTGCGGCGGCTTTTTTGCGCTCCGGCGCCACATTGGTCGCCTCTGCCGTCTTGCGTTTTGCTCTGCCGGTGTTCACAGCTTCCTCGAAGCCGCATTTCGGGCAAATGATCGGATCTTTATTAAGATCATAGAACTTTGCGCTGCATGAAGAGCATACACGCTTTGTTCCCAAGTCCTGACTTACCAAGGCTACCCCCAGAATTCGACGATTTAAATTTCCCATTGCCACTAACGAACGCGCCTGTCAAAACCTAATCGCATTTCAATCGGGCCTTTACCGCATTTGGCGGTCCAACAGGCCAGAAGTTAAGGAAAATGCGTGGCGCCGCGTGCCCTTTCGGGGGCTATTTCCGCTCCGCATTGTGACGCTATGAGCCTGACCGCCCTCCCTTCCCGCACCCTTTCCGGCACGATCTGCGTTCCCGGTGACAAGTCGATTTCGCATCGAGCCTTGATTTTCGGCACACTGGCCGTTGGAAAAACAGAGATTACAGGCCTGCTTGAAGGGGAGGACGTGCTCGCCACGGCGGAGATCATGCGCGCGCTTGGCGCCAAAGTAGAGCGTCTTGGCCCCGGTCACTGGACGGTCGAAGGGGTTGGCGTCGGTGGCCTTAAAGAGCCTGAAACAGCTCTTGATTTTGGCAATTCCGGCACGGGGGCCCGGTTGATCATGGGGCTTGTGGCCGGCCATCCGATTACCGCTACTTTTATCGGCGATGCCTCGCTCTCCAAACGTCCCATGGGGCGGGTGATTACACCGCTCACCGAAATGGGGGCCCATTTCCATGCCCGTTCAGGCGGGCGGATGCCCCTCACGCTGACGGGCGCGACAACACCGCTTCCTATTACCTATCCGCTCCCTGTGGCCTCCGCACAGGTCAAATCAGCCATTCTTCTGGCCGGGCTCAACGCACCGGGGCAGACGACGGTTATCGAACCGCATGCGACGCGCGATCATACCGAACGGATGTTGCGGGCCTTCGGCGCAGAGGTCAGTGTGGAAGAAGGACCGAAAGGGGTCACAATCGTCCGGATTACGGGACAGGCGGAACTTCACCCCTCCCAGGTCATTGTCCCTGCGGACCCGTCCTCTGCGGCTTTTCCCGTTGTTGCGGCACTTACCACGCCAGGCTCAGACATCACGGTCACCGGTATCATGATGAACCCGCACCGGGTCGGCCTTTATACAACGCTCATGGAAATGGGCGCTGACATTGAAGTGATGAACCAGCGTGACGAAAGCGGCGAACCGGTGGCAGATCTGCGTGTTCGCGCCAGCCAGCTCAAAGGCATAGAGGTGCCGCTCGACCGGGCCCCGTCAATGATCGACGAATACCCCGTTCTGGCTGTCGCCGCTGCCCATGCGGAAGGCACAACCATCATGCGCGGTGCGGCAGAGCTGCGCGTCAAGGAAAGCGACCGCGTGGC